>CAYOLF010000003.1:98270-159961 GCA_964404725.1 uncultured Polyangiaceae bacterium | reverse complement strand
GCGGGCAGCGCTACGAGTGGGCGCCAGAGCGCAGCCCGTGGGAACTGCCGCTCGCCGAACTGCCGGCGGCGTGGGTCGACGCAGTCGTCGGTGGCGGACGAAGCGCCCCACCCACAGGCTCTGCAGACCGAGTCGCGCTGCCCGTGGCCCTCGACGGTGACGAGCGGGTCGCGCGGGCGCTGCGCTACGCGCGACACCTACCGCCGGCGGTGTCCGGTCAGGGTGGACACCAGCAAGCCTTCATCGCGGCGATGAAGATCGCGCGGGGGTTCGAGCTCCCTGCGCCCGTCGCCGTGGACGTCCTGCTCGCCGACTGGAACCGGCGCTGCAAACCCCCATGGACCCGCCGCGAGCTCGAGCACAAGGCCCGCGACGCCTGGGACCGCGGCACTTTTCCCGTCGGCGGGCTCTTTAACCAGAAGGAGAAACCATGACGAAGAGAAGCAGAACAGCGCGCCCCAATGGCCGCGCGCGGCCCATACAACCGAGCCACCTCCGCTCTCCGAACCTGATCCGCAAGGAGAGCGGGGGGCTCAAGTCGACGCTCAGCAATGTAGCAGAGCTTCTTCGCACTGTCCCGGAACTCGTCGGCGTTCTCTCGTTCGATGCGTTCTTCCATCATGTCGTGCTGCGGCGCGATCCGCCGTGGCAGCCGGGTCGATGTGAGCCTCCCGTTCCGCCCCTCACCGACACGGACGTGAACCGCTGCAAAGCCTGGCTGGAGCGCTCCTGCCAGCTCGTCGTGCCAGTCGATCTGGTCGAGCGCGCGATCGACATGGTGGCGCGGGAGCAGGAGTCCCACCCGGTCCGGGCCTACCTGGAGTCGATCCGATGGGACGGAAAGCCGAGGCTCACGGGAGCGTCCGAACGGTACTTCGCGGCAGAGAACCCCGGATTCGCCGACGTGCTGCTTCGACGGTGGCTCATCTCGGCGGTCGCTCGGATCTACAAGCCCGGCTGCAAGGCGGATTGCGTCTTGATCCTCCAGGGCCCCCAGGGGATCGGAAAGAGCCGGGCGCTGCGCGCGCTCGGCGGGTTGTGGTTCACCGACGAGCTCGCGGATCTCGGCTCGAAGGACGCCGCGCTGCAGCTCCAGGGGGCGTGGATCATCGAACTGGCCGAGCTCGACGTGCTCGGGCGGGCGGACTCCGCGCGCCAGAAGAGCTTCCTCTCACGCACCTCGGACCGCTTTCGCCCGCCCTTCAAACGCCACGTTGTCGACGTGCCGCGCCAGTGCGTCTTCGCGGGAACGGTGAACCACCAGACGTACCTCAAGGACAGCTCTGGGAACCGCCGCTACTGGCCGATCGCCTGCGGCAAGGTCGACGTCGCCGGCCTGGAGCGTGATGGCGACCAGCTCTGGGCGGAAGCGGTGCACGACTACCGGGCCAAGGAACGCTGGTGGCTCACTCGCGAAGAGGCGGAGCTGGCTGCGGGGGAGCAGGAACTCCGCCACGACCAAGATGAGTGGGAGGGCATCATCGGGGACTACCTCGATCGCAACGGGGTCGACGAGGTGTTCGTCGGACAGATCCTTCGGGACGTCCTGGATTTGCCCGCCGCAAAATGGGACCCGCGGGAGCAGACCCGGGTCGCCCGAGCGCTTCAGCGCCTGGGCTTCAGGAAGTCGGGACAGCGGCGGATCGATGGCAAACGCCCGCACGTCTATCGCCGCGTCACCGTCTCCCCGAGGGGTGGTGACGGGCCTGGTGACGGCGGCGGGGCGGATCACCGCGTCGAAACCGGGATTCCTGACGACGTCACCACCGTCACCACCCGATCCACCGAGGGGGATGATCCGGATGAGGGCGGGGCGGGCGCTCTCTCCCGGTCGCCCCCGTCATGGGGTGACGCCGGTGACGCCGGTGACGATCACGGCCCGGGGTCGGACGACCTCGGGATCCAGTCCGAACGAGAGGAGGACCCATGAACGAGCAGGACAGGCGAGACATCGACACGGACGCGCAGCCCGCCTTGCGGAAGGCTGCCCGACGGCCTCGGCCGCTGCCCAAGCAGCCCATCTTCGACGACATCGCCGTGGCCGCCGCCAAGCTCGGCCTCGAGCCCGAGGCGCTCCGCGCTCGCTGCCGGCGCGCGCAGGAGCTCGAGCGGGGCGAGGTCATCGCCCGCCTCGGGGCGGGCGTCGTGGCCTACAAGCTGGGCCGGACCTGGCGGTTCCGCTTCTTCGGCCCCTGACCAAGGTGGTCGCTTTCCATCGCGCGGCGATGCGCTATTCTGTGCACCGTCGCACGTGAGCGACCGCCCGTGGAGGTATCCATGGGCATTCGCGGCAACGGGATCCGCAAAGAAATCCGGGGCGACACGCCCTACCTGGTCATTGACTTCCGATACCGAGGCAAGGATGGGCGCTCGCGGCGCTACCGTCGTGACGCGACCATCCAGACGATGGCGGGTGCCCGCCACGAGGCGAACGATCTCCGCCTCGCGGCGATGAGGGGCACCCTCGAGGTCGAGCCCCGGCCCGTCGGCTCCTTCGGGGAGTTTGTCGCCGAGCAGTTCGTGCCGGTCTACATGGCGGCGCGCTGCCGCCCGGCGACTCGCGAGCGATACGAGGCCCTCTTCGGGCAAGGCATCCTCGCCGCGTTCGGCGCGAAGCGGCTCGACGAGGTCGACGCCATGAGCATCCGGGCCTACGCGGCCAAGCTCACGGCGCGGCGCGTGCAGGCCTGGCCGCACCTGAGTCTGGTGCGGTCCGTGCTCAAAGCGGCGGTCGAGTTCGGGCACCTCGCGGAGCTGCCGCACCTCCCGGCCCTGCCGAAGCGGGGGCGGAAGGTGCCGGAGGCGCCGAGCGACGAGGAGGTCCGAGCCCTCCTCGCAGGGTGTCACGGCTGGATCCGGGTTGCCGTCGCCCTGGCGGCCTATGCCGGGATGAGGTCCGGAGAAATCCGGGCGCTCGAGGTGCGCGACGTCGATCTCCACGGTGACCGCCTGCTCGTCAGGCGGGCGCTGTCGGGTGGTGAGGTGCTCACGCCCAAGTCCGGTCACCACCGGGTCATCCCCATCGCGCCGGAGCTGCGCGTGGTGCTCGTCGAGGCGTCGTCCGGCAAGCTGCCGGCGGCGCGCATCGTGACCACGGCCACCGGCGCGACGCCGCCACGACAGACGGTCCTCTCGACGCTCAATCGCGAGCAGAAGCGGCTGGGGATCCCCCGGCGGTCCTTCCACTCGCTCCGCCACTACTTCTGCTCCACGCTGATCCAGCGGGGGGCAAGCGTGGAGGCGGTTCGGGTGCTCGCCGGGCACAGCGCGCTGGCCGTGACCCAACGCTACGTGCACGCCACGGGGGCGGACCTGACGGCGGCCATCCAAAAATTGAGGGGCAACCAGTGGGAAACGAGCCCCTCCCGGACGCCTAACCCATCGTAATATTAAGAGAAATTGCCTTCAAGGTCGGGGTGGTGGGATTTGAACCCACAACAACCGGCACCCAAAGCCGGTCCTCTACCAGATTGAGGTACACCCCGGAGCGGGGCGCGGAATATACCAGCGCCGCGAGCCACGACAATCGACTCGGAGCGGGGGGGGGCCGTCGCCCCTGCCGTCCCGGATCCGTTGCCGTCGCCGGACCCTAAGCGGCAAGCGGTTTGATTGCCGCGAAGAATCAACGACCTAGGGACCCGCGTCCTCCGGGTCCCACCCAGCCACCGCTGGGTGGGTGAGGGCGTGGGGTACCGAGCGAGCCGCAGATCTCGCCCCAGGCGCCGCTGAAGACGCACCCTCGCCCTGAGGGGGTGCGGCTTCAGCGGCGCTGTTGCCATTGGCAACCTGATCGGTGCTCTGGGCAGAGGCGGCCGGCCCCGACGCGGCCTCAGTCCGGGATGGGCTCGAGCTCGACCTCGAGCTCGATCGGCTTGCGGTCGGCCTGCACCAACGCGTCGTACGGGAAGTAACCGTCCTTGGTCACCGTGATGCGGTGCTCGCCGACGGGGAGCAGGCCGCCGTGGGCCATGATGACGTACAGGGGCGCGACGTACTCCTCGTCCACGTAGACGGAGGCGTCGGCCGGGGTCGCCTGGGTGCGCGCCATGCGGACGGCGACGACGGCGGTCGCGCCCGCGGTCGCGCAGGCCGGGGCGCCGGCGAGGGCAGCGGCGACGGCGAGGCCGGTGAACGCGCGGACGGCCAGGGGGGCGCGCCGGCGGGGGGGGATCGGCGGTTCGGACGAGGCGCGCTGCTGCATGCTGGCTATTCCCACTCGATCGTCGCCGGCGGCTTGGAGCTGATGTCGTAGGCGACCCGGTTGATCCCGCGGACCTCGTTGATGATGCGCGAGCTCATCCGGGAGAGCAACTCGTAGGGGAGCCGGGCCCAGTCGCTGGTCATCCCGTCGCTGGAGTGGACGGCGCGGATCACGCAGGTTTCCTCGTAGGTGCGGTCGTCGCCCATGACGCCGACGCTGCGGACGGGGAGCAGCACGGCGAAGGCCTGCCAGACGGACTGGTAGAGGCCCGCGGCCGTGATCTCCTCGGTCACGATGGCGTCGGCCCGGCGCAGCACGGCCAGGCGCGGCTCGGTCACCTCGCCCAGGCAGCGGACCGCGAGGCCCGGGCCAGGGAAGGGGTGTCGCCAGAGGACGTGGTGCGGCATCCCGAGCGCCTCACCGGCCTCGCGCACCTCGTCCTTGAAGAGTTCGCGGAGGGGCTCGATGAGCTTGAGCTTCATCCGTTCGGGCAGGCCGCCGACGTTGTGGTGGCTCTTGATCACCGCGCTCGGCCCCCGGACGCTCACGCTCTCGATGACGTCGGGGTAGAGCGTGCCCTGCACCAGGAAGCGCGCGTTGTCGACCCGGGCCGCCTCGGCCTCGAAGACCTCGATGAAGACGCGGCCGATGATCTTGCGCTTCGCCTCCGGGTCGGTGACGCCGCGGAGGGCGTCGAGGAAGCGCGCGCGCGCGTCGACGACCACCAGGTTGAGCTGGAAGCTCTGGCGCATCATGCGCTCGACGCCGTCGCGCTCGCCCTCGCGGAGCACGCCGTTGTCGACGAAGATGCAGACGAGCCGCTCGCCCAGAGCGCGCTGGCAGAGCACGGCGGCGACCGAGGAGTCGACGCCCCCGGACAGGCCGCAGAGCACCCGCTCGTCGGGCCCCACCGCGGCGCCGATGGCGGCGATCGAGTCGTCGACGAAGGAGCCCGGCGTCCAGGTGGGCGACAGCCCCGCCACGTCGAAGAGGAACGCGCGCAGGACCTCCATCCCGCGGGGCGTGTGCGCCACCTCGGGGTGGAACTGGATCCCGTAGAGGCGGCGAGCGGGGTCCGCGATGGCGGCGAGCGGGGCGTTGCCGCTCTGGCCGATGGCGTGAAACCCTGGCGGCAGCCCGGTCAGGCGATCGCCGTGGCTCATCCACACCGAGAGCTCCTCGCCGGCGTGGAAGGCGGCGAGGATGCCGCTCGGCTCCAGCACCTCGAGCTTGGCCGGGCCGTACTCGCGGTCGGGGCTCGGCTCGACCTTGCCGCCGAGCTGGTGCGCCATGAGCTGCTCGCCGTAGCAGATGCCGAGCACCGGGACCCCCAGCTCGAACAGGGCCGGATCGCTGCGGGGCGAGGCCTCGCCGTAGACGCTCTGGGGCCCGCCGCTCAGCACGATCGCCTGCGGCCCGAGGGCGCGGAGCCGCTCGAGCGGGAGGGTGCAGGGGTGGATCTCGCAGTAGACGCGGCACTCGCGGATGCGGCGCGCGATGAGCTGCGTGTACTGCGACCCGTAATCCAGGACGACGACGGTCTGCCGGCTCGACATCGGGGGCCCCGGTAGCACGGAGCCGGCCCCGCGCGAAACGGGGGCCCGCGGCGGGGCGCCGGGGCGGGTTCGCCCAGGCCCGCCGAGGGCGGCCGGGCTCAGCGCGTGGCGCCCGCGGGCTTGGTCGGGCTCACGCGGACCAGGACGAGGTGCTCGGGGGTGAAGGCCGCGGCGAGGAAGCGCGCCAGCGACGCGGCCGTCGGCGGTCGCGCGCGGTCGCCGCGCCAGAGTTCGACGATGCGGCGCCGCGGGTCGAGCGATCCGCGCTCGGCGCTGGCCGTGAACGCCTCGAGCCCGAGCGTCACGTCTGCACCGGTGGGAGGGGTGCGCGCGACCCGGTCGAGTAGCTCGCCGACGGCGGTCACCGCGGCGTCCCGATCGGCGGGCGCGGCTTCGACCGTGACCACCACCGCGCCGAGCCGCGCGCCGCCCAGGAGCTCGACGCGGGCGCTCGCCGTCAGCCCCGCGAGCGCGGCGTCGAGCCAGCCCCCCTCCCGCGCGAGCAGCCAGCGGGCGACCTCCGCCTCCTGGCGTTCGGCCGCAGCGGCGGCGCCGAGGGAGTAGCCGAGGTGGGTGACGGACCGCTCCGGCGCGCTCTCGGTGGCGAGCTCGACCGCCGACGCCGCCGCGGGGGCCGCGGTGATGGGCGTGCACCGGCGATCGGGGTCGCGCGCGGGACCGAGCCAACGTCCGAGGGCGGCCTCGAGCGCGTCCGCCTGCGACGCCTCCCAGCTCGCGAGCACGGCGAGCCGCAGCGGCTCGCCGACGAGCCGTCGACGCTCGGACTCGGCCGCCTCCGTGCCGGCGCCGTCGATGGAGCCGAAGGTCCCGCGGGGCTCGAGCCAGGACGGGTGCCCGGGGGCCAGGGTCTCCAGGAGTAGCCACCAGTCGGGGCGCGGCCCCGGCCCGAGATCCGCGGCGAGCCGGGCGCGCTCCGCCGAGAGCGCGGCGCCCTCGAGCCGCGCGGTGGCGAGGGCCCGACCCAGCGCGTCGCCCACGCGCGCCGCTTGCTCGGCGGGCGTCTCGTCCGTGCGGGCGCGGGGGGCGTGCGCGAGCAGGCCCACGCCGTCGGGGGTGACCCAGGGCTCGAGCCGGACGCCCTCGGCGCCATCGTGAGCGCGGGCAACGGCGCGCAGCGCCAGCGCACGATGCCCCGCCGTGGTCGCGCCCTCGCCCGCCGTGCCGCAGGGGCTGGCGACGAGCGCCCAGAGCTCGCCCTGGCCGCGTTCCACCCGGGCGCGGGTCGTCAGGCGAGCGCGGTCGCGCCGGGCCGCCGCGAGGGCACGCTCGAAGTCGCGCCCGGTCGGGGTTCGCTCGTCCTGCGTCGCGCCGGCGCCGCGCGGCGTCGAATAGGCGATCACGCGGCGGGTGGGCGGTGTCCCGGCCGCGTCGCGGGCCAGAGCGCTCCAGGCGAGGAGGCGCGCGGCGGTGCGGGGGTCGGTCGCGGAGAGGATGCGCTGCTCCAGGGCGAACCCGCCGTCCGCGGCGCCGCTCAGCGCCCGCTCGCCCTCGTCGAGCGCCACCGCGGCGAGGCGGGCGACCTGCTCGGCCGAGGGCTCGATCGCGTCGTCGGCGGGGCCGGCGAGCTCGAGCCACAGGCAACCGCCCGTGACGCGGGTGGTGGCGGTCACGCGCGCGACGCTCCACCGCGGGTCGAGTGCGGCGAGGCGCTCGGCGAGGGAGCCCGTGGGGTCGCCGAGCGCGGCCGCGGCGGCCACGGCGGCCGCGCCGTCGCCGACACGGAGCGCGAGGTCGAGGTGGCGCGGGCCCGGAGAGGGGTCGGTGCCGATCACGTCGGCGGCGGGCCAGGGGTCCGCCACCGCGGTCCCCTCGGGCCAGGGCTTGCTCCGCGCCACGGCGCGGGCGACGGCGTCGAGCAGGGGGCGCGCCCCCACCGCGCCGATCGCGACCGCCGGGACCGAGGCGGCGTCGATCCGCCACCGCTCGAGCTGTTCCGCGCGCAGGGGAGCGGGCGGGGGGCCCGCCTCGGCGACGGGCTCGCCCGCGCAGGCCCGGGCGGCGGCGGTGTGCTCGCCCGGCGCGGGGCGCGCGCGGAGCGCCTCCAGGCGCGCGCGGACGGGCGCCGCCGTCGCCTCGTGGGCCTCGACCGGAGCGCGGAGCACCGCGATCAGCGCCTCGGCAACGCGCTCGGCGTCAGCGGCCGGCGGCAAGGGCGCCGCAACGCCGAGTCCGAGCCCGTGGCTCTGCACCTCGAGCCCCACCAGGCGCGCG
Organism: uncultured Polyangiaceae bacterium; assembly: GCA_964404725.1. Lineage (GTDB taxonomy): Bacteria > Myxococcota_A > Polyangia > Polyangiales > Polyangiaceae > JAFGBI01. The sequence continues at coordinate 151,972 of CAYOLF010000003.1, read as the reverse complement.
GACGCCAGGCGATGCTCGACCAAGCCCGAAAGCGCGGCCGCCGCGCGGGGGTCGACGCCGGTGGCGACGACGAGGGCGAGGGCGCCCGCGGGGTCGCCGTCGCGCGCGAGCAGGCGGAGCGCGGGTCGGCGCGGCGTCGAGACGCTCTCGAACGGCGAGGGCAGGGCGGGCGCGCCCCGGGCCATCGCGCTGGGGCCCTGCGGCCCGGGCGCCTGCCGGGCGCAGGCGAGCGCGAGCGCGGCGCCAGTGGCGGCGGCGGCGAGTCCGCGCGCAAGGCGGGTGCGGCTCAACGCCGCGCCCCCGCGGCGGAGAGCGCTTCGAGCGGTCGGGGTCGGGCCGGGCTCGTCGGCGGCGTCACGGCGGAGCAGTATCACGGGGCGCCGCCCCGCGTCACGCCCCCCGGCTCCCGCCGACGCCGGGCGGAGGACGGGTCACGCGGCGAGGCGGCGCTCGGCCAGGATCGCCTCGAGGCGAGCGCGGATCTTGTGCTTCTTCGAGTAGACCGTCTTGACGCTGATCCCCATCCGGCGCGCGACCTCGACCGGGTCCAGACCCTCGCCGAAGTAGAGGGCCACGAACTCGCGATCCTTCTCGCTTAGCTCGGTCATCAGCGCCGTTACCCGGTTCGCCCGCTGTCGGGCCGCCAGGATCTCGAACGGATCGGGGAAGTCGCTCGCCACCCCCTCGGCCTCCGTCAGGCAGCCGCGGCGGGGCTCGCGCCGGATGCGGCGGAGGTGATCGTAGGCCGAGTGGATGGCGAGCATGCCGACCCAGGAGCCGAGGCGCGTGCCGCGACCGGGCTCGTAGTTCCGGAGCTTGCGCTTGTCGTTGGCGAGGAGCTGCACGCAGAACAGGGCGTAGATCTCGCGCGCGTCCTCCGGCCCGAGCACGGCGGTGAAGCGCCCTGTCACCCGCGCGATGCAGCGCTGGACGAGCCGGTAGTAGCGGCGGTTGAACTCGCGCCACGCGGCGGGGTCGTCGGCGAGCAGGCCGCTCACCAGCTCGCGCTCGCTCGTCTCGTCCGACGGGATGTCGAGCGCGGGGACGTCGAGCGCGGGGACGTCGAACGGGAGGGGCGCCGCCAGGGACGGCGCGGGGGAGGCGAGGGCGAAGGCAAGGGACGACATGGGGGCTCTCCGGTGCGGGTGCGTTGCCGCTGGCCCCCCTCTCTGCACGCCCCATGCCGGCGAGTTGTCCGGCTCCTCTGCGGCATTTTGTCCGCACGACGCGGGGCTAGCCCCGTAACGTTACGCGTAACACCGTAACGCGCGCTCCCCCTGGCTCATGATACGGCCAGCATCGAGGAGATCTCCCCCCTCGGTGGTAGGCTCCCCGTCGTGGCGCGCCTGCTCGCCTGGTGGCTGCTCGGCTGGAGCCTGGTCTTCACGCTGGTCCGCTGGGTCGCCGGCGCCGGGCGCCGCGGCGAGGCGAGGTTTCGCGAGCAGTACGCGGGCGACCTGCCGGCGCTGGGCGACGACGCCGACCGCGCCGCCTTCGACACGCTCGGGACCTGCATCGCCTGCGGCCTGTGCGATCGCGTGGCGCCGTCGGCGCCGCCCGAGGCGGAGGCGCTCGCCCCGGGGCTGACCTCGCTGGTGCTGGTCGCGTCTCGGAGCGTGCCGGATCTCGTCGCGTCGGCGGCCGAGCTCGCCCGCTTCGACGCGGCGTCGCTCGCCGCGCGCGAGCAGGATTGCCCCACGCGCTTCCCGCTCGGGCGCCTCGCGGAGCTCGCGCAGCGGTTTGCGGCGGCCGCGGCCGTCGACGCGCGGCCGCCTACTTGACCAGGCTGAGCCGGGGGGCGGCGCCGAAGGCCGCGACGTGGCCGCTCTCCTCGACGACGTACACCCCGCAGCGCTCGTCGACGCGGATGAGGTCGGGGATGAGGTCCGACGGCACCACGCCGAGCACCTCGCCGTCGCGCGGGCGCACGACGTGCACCTGGTGCTGCGGCACGAAGAGCGCGCCGCTGCGCAGGACCGGCTCGAGGCGACGGGGCTGGTCGGCGTCCACGTGCCGGGAGAAGACGTGGTGGAAGCGAACCTCCCCGGTGCAGGCCTCGAGGCAGAGCAGGGCTCCCGCGGCGCTGTTGGCGACGACCGCGTCGTCCACCGCGAGCCAGGCCGTGGTGGGGGACGTGAGCCCCGGCTCGTGCGCCCATTGTTCCTCCCCCGTGGCCCGCGCGAGGCCGCGCGCGCCCGACCCGCGCCGGTCGCGCGCGGGCACCACCACCGTGGTGGGCGTGAGCAGCGGCTCCTGCCCGGGCACGAGGCGATCCTCGAGCCCCTTGGTCCAGCGGATGGCGCCGGTCCAGGGGTCCAGGTGCACGAGCTCGGTGGGGGCGCCACGCCCGCCGGCGAGGGCGAACAGGGCGTCGTGGTCGACGGCGACGTCCCCGGTGAAGGGGACGCGGCCCCGCGCGCGCCAGACGATGTCGCCGGTGACGACATCCAGGGCGACGAGGGTGGGGTCGCCCCCCGCCACGATCAGGAGCTTGCCGGCCCGACGCAGCCGGAACTGCGACTGCCGCCGCGCTGTGAAGCGCCAGCGCACCTCGCCGGAGACGAGGTCGAGCGCGGTCAAGCGGCGATCCCCCTCGGGCACGACCAGGAGCCGCGGCAGGCCCGGCAGGTGCACGACGGCGGCCGTCGCCGAGCCGGCGGCCCGCGGCTCGAGCTTGACCGTGAAGCGGACGGCGCCCGTGTCGAGCTCATGGAGCGCCGTGCGCCCGTCGGCGTGCACCCGCACGAGGCCGGCGGGGGTGACGACCGCGGCGGCGCGCTGGGTCGGCTTGCGCCACAGGATCTCGCCGCCGTGGCTCGAGACACAGGCCGTCTCGCGCTCGGCCCCGATGATCACCCGGTCCCCGCAGAGGAAGGTCCCCCGGAGGTCGATGGCCGGCACGGTGGCGACCCAGCGCGGCGAGAAGCGCATCTTGCCGGCCTGCGCCCAGCGATCGGCGGCGGGGCGGGCCCGCGGACGCGGGGCGAAGGGGCGGTAGCTCTCGGGGCAGGGGTTGGTCAGCGCGGCGTCCAGATGCACCGCGGCCACCCGCTGCTCGAGCGCGCGGGCGCTGCGACGCAGGGCCTCCAGCCTGAGGTTACTGCGCTGGCGAGGGTCGTGGCGCACGGCCGCGTCCGCCAGGGTGCGCGCGAAGCGGGCCGTCGCGAGCACGAACGCCTCCGGGGCGAGCGCCGGGAAGGTCACACTCGATCGCTCGGCGCGGACGTGCGGCGAGGTGACGGTGAAGGCGAGGGGCCCGTCCGTCGGGCCGCGGCGGACGCCGAGCCGCACCGCGCCGAAGGCGATGCGCCGAAACAGCGGGCGGCTGAGCTCCCAAGCCTCCACCACCTCCTCGGAGAGGGCCAGGAGCTGCTCGGTGAGCAGGAAGACCTGGACCGGGCCGAGCTCCACGCGACGGCCTCGGCTCGCCGCGGCCATTGGCCCCTCGGCGAGGAGCGCGTGCAGGTCGGCGCGCTCGATCCGCGCCTCGTCGAGCTCGCGGCTGGAGGCCGCGCCGACGCGCAGCGGCACCGTGGCGGAGAAGGCGAAGTCCTGCACGGGCCGGGGACCGAGCGGGTGGTCCACCCGCGCCCGCGCCGGGAAGGGACCGCCCGGGGTCGCATCGACGAGCCGCCGCGTGGCGTCGAGCGTCCCCGCCAGGCCGCGCACCGCGCGGTGGTGGCGAGACTGGGCCAGGGCCTCGGCGACGCCGGCGCGGATCTCCGCGAACGCCACGCGCCGCTCGAAGGCGACCACCTCGGGGCTGGGGCCGCAGCGGAAGACGGTGAGCAACACGTCCGCGCCGTCGGCTTCGAGTCCGAGCTCCCAGGCCTCCTGCGCCGAGTACAGCGGGACAGTCGCGCGGGTCCGGCGCCCGCGGCCGAGGGCGTCGACGGCGTGACCGAGCTCGATGAGCGCGGTGAGCGCTTGCGCCTCGCCGATCCTGGCGGTGACGTTGACCCCCTCGACCACGACGTCGAGCAGGCCCGCGAGCGGGGTGGGGGCGCCAGCGGGCGCGGCGGCGGAGGGGGCGTGAACGACGACGTGGAACGCGGACATCCGAGACGGAATGCTAGGGACCCGCGGCGCGCTACCCTACTTTTGGGTGTGGATCGCCGGAGAGTGGACAGCGACGCGGCGGCGGCGCTAGGCACGGTCCGCCGGGGCGGCCCTGGGCCGGCGGCAAGGGAATTTCCGGTGCTCCAGGCCCAGCAGCGCCCGTCCGGGGCCAGCCGGACGCCGAGCCCGCCGCCCCGCGGGGCGCGGTGGCTCGGCGCGGCGGCGGGGCTGGTCGGTGCGGGCCTGCCCGTCCTCCTGACCTACGGCTTCACCGTCGACGACGCCCTGGTGTCGGCGCGCGTCGCGCACCACGTTGGCGTCGGGCTCGGCCACCGCTTCAACCCGTCCGGAGCGGTCGTCGACGCCGTCACCCCGCTCGGGTGGGCGCACCTGCTCGCGCCGCTGGCGCGGGGGGGCGTGCTCCCGGCCTGGCAGGCGGCCCGCGCTCTCGGGCTCTTGGCCTGGCTGGCCGCCGCGACCTGGCTCGGCGTCGCCGTCGCGGCCCGCGGGGAGCGCGCGACGCGGTTCGTGCCGCTGCTGGCGCTGGCGGCGTCGGTCCCCGTGGCGGCCTGGGCGGGCGCGGGGATGGAGACGGGCGTGGTGACGGCGCTGGCTACGGTGGCGCTCGCCCGTCCGCGCGGCGCGCTGCTGGCGGGGGGCCTCGCCGCCGGGTGGCGCCCGGAGCTGTTGCCCTGGGCGTTCACGCTCGCGGTCGGCACGGCGTGGGCGGACGGCGACCTCGCGCCGCGCGCGCCGCGCCCCGGACGCCTCGCGGCGGCGGCGGCGCTCGCGCTCGCGCCCGCGATCCTCGTGGCCGCATTGCGCACCCTCTGGTTCGGCTCCCCGACGCCGCTCTCGCTGCTCGCCAAGCCCTCCGACCTCGCCCACGGTGCTCATTACGCGGCGGCCGCCGCCATCTGGACCGGTGCGCCGCTCCTGGTCGCGGCGCCGTGGGCCCTGGCGCGGGCGGCGCCCCGCACCCGCGCGGCCGCGCTCGCGCTCGGCGTGCACTGGCTCGCGCTGGTGGCGGCCGGCGGGGACTGGATGCCGCTGTTCCGCCTCGCCGTGCCGGTCCTACCCGGCGCGGTCCTCGTCGCCGCCGAGCTCGCCGCGACCGCCCGGCCCTGGTCGACCTGGGCGCGCAGCCTCGGCGCCATCGGTCTCGGCGCCGCGCTCCTGCTGGCGAAGGGCGGGGATCTCCGCCGGGTGGCCGCGCGCCGCCTCGAGCTCGTCGCGGCGGCGCGGCCGTGGCTCGGTGACGCGCGGCGCGTCGCGGCCCTCGACGTCGGCTGGGTCGGCGCCGTCGGGGACTTCGACGTGGTCGACCTGGCTGGGATCACCGACCCGACGATCGCCACGCTGCCCGGCGGTCACACCACCAAGCGCATCTCCCACGATCTCGTCGACGCGCGCGACATCGATCACGTCGTGCTCCTGCTCGGCCCCGACGCGACCCCGGGCTCGCCCTGGGCCCGCACGACGTTCGCGCGGGGCGTGGAGGCCACGGTCGCCGAGGACGCCTGCGAGCGCGGCTTCGAGCTGGTAGGAACGATCCCGCTGGGCGGTACGCGCCAGGCGTACGTCGTGGCCCGGCGTGCGAGCGCGCGAGGGGCGAACGTGGGTCACTGAGCCAGCGCCGGGCGGTGGTGGCGCATTTCCCCTTCCGGTGGTCGGCTGGGTGATAGACTCCCTCTCGGCCCGCGAGGTCGGGCGCGCGACCATGGAACTGAAGCAGCAACTCCGCCTCACGCAGCAGCTGGTGATGACGCCCCAGCTGCAGCAGGCGATCCGGCTGCTCCAGCTCTCGAGGCTCGAGCTCGTCGATGAGGTTCGCAAGGAGCTCGACAACAACCCGGTGCTGGCGGAGGAGGACGGGACCGAGCGGGGGCGGGGCGAGGGGAACGCCGGTACCAGCGGCGAGCGGAGCGAGCGGGAGCCGGGCGACCGACCCGAGCTGAACAAGGAATCGCGCGAAACGGAGAAGGCCGCGCGCGAGGTCGACTGGGAGAAGTTCCTCGAGAACCGCACGCTGCAGCAGCCGCTGCCGAGTGGCCGCGGTGGGTTCGAGGAGCTCCCGCCCATCGAGCAGAACCTGACCAAGCCGAACAACCTCCCCGATCACCTGCTCTGGCAGCTGCAGATGAGCGACTTCACCGACGTGGAGCGGCGCTTCGCAGAGCTCGTGATCGGCAATCTCGACGAGCGGGGCTTCCTCGATCTGGGGGGCGTCGAGACGCCCGACGGGACCCGCACGCCGGACCTGACGATCGACGATCTCGCTCGCGAGGCCGGGCTGCACGAGGAGGACGCACCGCTCGTCCTGGAGCTGATCCAGAACTTCGATCCGATGGGCGTCGCCGCCCGCGATCTGCGCGAGTGCCTGCTCGTCCAGGCCCGGGCCTACGGCTACGACGAGGTCGAGGTGGCGATCATCGAGCACCACCTCCCGAAGCTCGAGAAGCACAACTACCAGGCCATCGCCCGGGACATGAAGATCCCGTTGGAGGAGGTGTACGAGGCGGCCAAGGAGATCCAGAAGCTCGAGAGCCGCCCGGCGCGCAACTTCACCGACGAGGACGACCGGACCATCGGCATCACGCCGGACGTGTTCGTCCTCCGCGACGGCGCGGATTTCGTGGTGATGGACAACGACCGCGGCGTCCAGCGCTTGTTCATCAACGAGGCCCTGACCAAGCAGCTGATGCAGGACCCGAGCGCCAAGGAGTTCGTGGGCGAGAAGCTGCGTAACGCGCAGTGGCTCATTCGCGCCATCGAGCAGCGCCGCAAGACTATCATCCGCGTGGCCGAGTGCATCGTCGAGAAGCAGCGGGAGTTCTTCGAGCACGGCGTCGCCCACCTCAAGCCGCTCATCCTCCGGGACGTGGCCGAGGCCGTGGGGATGCACGAGTCGACCATCTCGCGCGTCACCACGAACAAGTACATGCACACGCCGCAGGGCCTGTTCGAGCTCAAGTACTTCTTCAACTCGAGCATCCGGCGCGTGGCCAACGAGGACATCGCCAGCGAGAGCGTGAAGCAGGCGATCAAGGCGATGATCGAGGGGGAGGACAAGGGCAACCCTCTGAGCGATCAGGTGATCGTCGAGCTCCTGGCCCGAGAAGAGGGCATCCGGATCGCGCGGCGTACGGTTGCCAAATATAGAGAAATGCTAGGAATTCTTGCTTCTTCGCGGCGCAAGCGGGTGTTCTGAGGCCCGCCCCAGTCCTGGCGCGTCCGCAGGGTACCGGGCGACCGAGCGTCGGCGACCGTGGCGAGCGGGCCGTTTCGGTTGGGCGCGCTCCGGGGACGGCGACGTTCGGCCTCGAGCGATGACTCTTCGCCAAAGTCCGCGGACTTGCGATATCGTAGGGGCTCCGATACCGGCGGGCGCCGCCGGTCGGGTCCCCTCGCCGCCAAGGTGGTTCCCCGCACGGTGGGGGGAGGTCCGGATCGAGTTCGCGACCGTCGGTCGCGTGGAGGTTCAATGAACATCAGCATCACCTTCCGCCACATGGATTCCAGCTCTGCTGTCAAGGCCTACGCGGGTGAAAAGGTTTCCAAGCTCCAGAAGTTCCTGCGGCTACCCATGACGGCGAAGGTCACGCTTTCGATAGACAAGCTCCGTCACCTGGCCGAGGCGCGCCTCTCGAGCGGAGGCCAGCGCTTCGACGCAAGCGAGTCGAGCGAGGACATGTACGCCTCCATCGACATGATGATCGACAAGCTGGAGCGGCAGATCCGTGGGAACAAGGGCGCCAAGCAGGCGAGGACGCGCCGGGGACCGCGTCCGGCCGAGCCGGCGGTGGCGAAGCCCGCGGCCGCGCCCAAGGCCGCCGTCGAGGCGCCGCCGAAGGAGGAGCCGGCCGCGCGCCCCGCGCGGCGCGCGGTCAAGCCCCGCGTCCGCACGGTTCGCGCCGCCAGCGGGGCGGCCGCGGCTCGACCTCGGCCTGCGCGCCCCTCGAGGAAGCGCTGACCGAGGGCCACGCCCCCACCACGGCATGAGCACGGGAGCGCCGATGCGACTCACGGAAATCCTCGCGATCGATCGCGTCCTGGTGGACGCCGACGGCGAATTGGTTCGCGACAAGGCGGCGGCCCTCGCGACCATCGCCCGGCTCCTCGGCCCTGCGGCGGGCGTCGACGCGGACGTCATTGCGAAGCTGCTGAACGAGCGCGAGGGACTGCAGAGCACCGGGATCGGCGATGGCGTGGCCATCCCCCACACCTCGCTGGAGGCGGCGCCAGGGCAGGCGGCGGCGCTGCTCATTTGCCCGCGCGGCGTGCCGTTCGACGCGATCGACGGCAAGGACGTCACCATCGTCTTCGGGGTGGTCGGGCCGCGCAAGGCGACTGGGGAGCACCTGCGCGTGCTGGCGCGAATCTCGCGCCTGCTCCGGGAGGAAGCCGCGCGCCGCCGCCTCGTCGAGGGGGCGAGCCCCGAGGCGGTTTACGCGGCCATCGAGGCCCAGGACGCGACGCTCAGATGACCGTGTACGATCCGCCCCCCGTCGAGCCGCGCCCGATCTCCGTGCGTGCGCTGCTCGACGACCCCGCGCTCGAGATCCAGGCGCGGGTGGTGGCGGGCGCGGCGGGGCTCGACCGGGAGATCCACCACCCGCGGATCCAGAAATCCGGGCTGGCGATGGTCGGGCACCGCCACGGCATCGTCCCCACGCGTATCCAGGTGCTGGGAGAGACGGAGCTGAGCTTCGCCGCCTCGCTCCCCCCCGAGGGCCAGCTCACGGCTGCGGAGAAGCTGTTCTCCCTCGGGCTCACCTGCGTGGTGGTCACCTGCGGCCGGGCGCCGCCGGCGGCGTTCTGCGAGCTGGCCGAGCGGACCGGGACGCCGCTGATCGTGTGCCCCGAGCGCTCGTCCACCGCCATCACGGCCCTGCACACGCTGCTGGACGAGCGGCTCGCTCCGCGCGCTCGGGAGCACGGGGTGATGGTCGACATCTTCGAGGTCGGGGTGCTCCTGCAGGGGCCGAGCGGCATCGGCAAGAGCGAGTGCGCGCTCGAGCTTGTGATGCGTGGGCACCGGCTGGTGGCCGACGACGTGGTCGAGTTCGAGTACCGACCGCCGGGCGTCGTCTTCGGCGCGGCAGCACCGCTCTTGCAGCACCACATCGAGGTGCGCGGGCTCGGGATCCTCAACATCAAGGACCTCTATGGCGTGACCGCCGTGCGCGATCGGAAGCGCCTCGACCTGGTGGTCCAGCTCGAGCTCGAGCGGGAGGATCGGGAGTACGATCGCATCGGCCTGGACGACCGGCGGCGCGAGGTGCTCGGGGTCCCCGTCCGGGAGGTCTGCGTCCCGGTGCGGCCAGGCCGCAACGTGAGCGCGATCATCGAGATCGCCGCCCGCAACGAGCTGCTCCGTCAGGCCGGCCACGACGCGGCGGCGCGCTTCGTCGAGCGCATCGAGGCGGGGCTGGGGGTGGGGCCCTCCAGCTCGGATGCCCCCTTCGCGCCCGTCGCCACGCACCCCGTGCCTGCCACCGAGAGCTCGGCGCCACCGCCGACGGGAGGTCGGCGGTGACGGGCGCGCCCGACGTGACCGTGGTGGTGGTGACGGGGCTGAGCGGCGCTGGCAAGAGCACGGTCATCGACGCGCTGGAGGATCTCGGGTTCTACTGCGTCGATAACCTCCCGCCGCCGGTGGTGGCGAGCACGGTCGAGGCCTGCGTGGGGGGGGGGATGCGCCGGATCGGGCTCGGCATCGACGTGCGGGTGCGAAGCTTCCTCGACGGGGTGCTGTCGGCCCTGGAAGAGCTGCGACGGCACCTCGGCTACTCCCTGTCCGTGGTGTTCCTCGACGCGACCGACGAGGCGCTCCTGCGGCGCTTCAACAGCACGCGGCGCCCGCACCCCCTCACCGCGAGCGGGGACACGCGGTCGGCGGCGGTCATCGACGGGGTGTCCCTGGAGCGCGAGCGCCTGGCGCCGCTGCGGGGGCGCGCGACGGACGTGATCGACACCACGCACCTGAGCGTGCACGAGCTTCGCCGCCGGGTGGTGGAGGCCTTCGGCGCCGCCGCGGAGCATCGCATGCGCGCGCGCTGCGTGTCGTTCGGGTTCAAGTACGGCTCGCCCGCGGATGCCGACGTGGTCCTCGACGTGCGGTTCTTGCCGAACCCGTTCTTCGTGGACGCGCTGCGCGACCTGCCCGGCACCGCGCCGCCGGTGCGGGACTACGTCCTCGGGGCGCCCGAGACGGCCCGCTTCCTCGACCTCGCCGCGGAGCTGCTCGGCTTCTGCTGGCCTCGGTTCGAGCAGGAGGGGCGGGCCTACCTCACCGTGGCCATCGGCTGCACGGGTGGGCGGCACCGGTCGGTCGCCATCGCCGAGGCCCTCGCCACGCGGCTCAGCGCTCCCGACGCCCGAATCGAGGTCGTGCACCGAGACGTGGAGCGCGTGGGGCCGCGCCCGGAGGCGGCCCCGCCCGCAGGGGCCGCGGCCGACGGCGCTCCGCGCGGCTCGGAGGGAGGGCGCCCGTGACGGACCCGGTCGGCGGGGGTGCGGGGGCAACGCGGGCCCAGGGCACCTTCCCGGTGACCAACCGGCTGGGGCTCCACGCGCGCGCCGCGACCAAGCTCGTCATGCTCGCCTCGCGCTTCGCCTGCGACGTCGAGGTCAGTCGCGACGATCAGCGCGCCAACGCCAAGAGCGTGATGGGGGTGCTGCTCCTCTGCGGGGCCAAAGGCACCTCGCTCACCGTCGAGGCCAGCGGCGAGGGCGCCGAGGAGGCCGTCCGTCAGATCGGTGACCTGATCCGGAACCGGTTCGGAGAAGAGGCGTAGGTGGCCGAAGAGCGCTCATCGCCGGGGAGCTCGAGCTCGCACGCACCGCCCTCCTCAGTGGTGCTGGACGGGATCGCTGGCTCGGCGGGGCTGGCCATCGGCACCGCCGTGGTGGTCGACACCCGACGCCCGGGGGTGCCGCACCGGCACGTCGCGCGGGGCGCTGTCGACGAGGAGATGGCGCGGTACGACGAGGCGGTGCGGGTCGCCGTCCGAGGGATCCGTGAGGTCGCGGATCAGGCCCGGCAGCGGGTGACGCGGGCCGAGGCGTCGATCATCGACGCCTACGCGCTGATGCTGGAGGACGAGACGCTGCGGGACTCCGTGGAGCGGAACGTCCGGATCGACCGGCAGTGCGCGGAGTGGGCGCTGGACAACGCCGTGACCGAGATGGTCCAGACGCTGCGGTCGGCGCGCGACCCGTACCTCGCCGAGCGGAGCCACGACGTCGAGTTCGTCGGGGACCGGCTCCTGCGCGCCCTCGCGGTGCGGCACCTGCCGCTCAACGTCGTGCCCCTGATGTCCGAGGCCGCCATCCTGGTGGCGCACGATCTCTCGCCCGCCGAGACGGCGGGGCTCTCCCGCGATCGCGTGCAGGCGATCGTCACCGAGGTCGGAACGCGGACGAGCCACACCGCGATCCTCGCACGAGCCCTCGAGATCCCTGCGGTGGTGGGGGTGCGCCGCATCACCAGCCTGGTCGGCTCGGGCGAGCAGCTCATCGTCGACGGGGCACGGGGCCAGGTGATCATCTCGCCGAGCCCCGGGATGGTGGAGGCCGCGCGGGGCCGCGCCGAACGCCGGGAGCGGGCGACGATCGGTCTCCGGGGCGTCCGTGATCTGCCGGCCACGACGCGCTGCGGGACTCGGGTGGATCTGCGCGCCAACATCGAGCTTCCGCAGGAGGCCGAGGCCGCCATCGAGCAGGGGGCGCAGGGCGTGGGCCTCTACCGCACGGAGTTCCTCTACATATCGCGCAACCAGCCCCCGGACGAGGAGGAGCAGTACGCGATCTACCGCCGGGTCCTGGAGCGCGTGGCCCCGCTGTCGGTGACCCTGAGGACCTTCGACATCGGCGGCGACAAGTTCATGTCGGCGTTTCAGGCGCCGGCCGAGATGAACCCGGCGCTCGGCCTGCGGGCGGTGCGGTTGGGGCTCGCGCAGCCGGAGCTGTTCCTCACGCAGCTCCGGGCGATGGTGCGCGCCTCCGCCCACGGCAACCTGCGGATCATGATCCCGATGATCTCGTCCCTGCTCGAGCTGCGCGCCGTGCGCGAGTTGCTCGAGCTGGCAGAGCGCGAGGTGGACGCGGCCGGTCACGCGCGGGCGCCCTCGATCCCGCTCGGGATGATGGTGGAGGTCCCCTCCGCGGCGGTGTTGGCCCGGGAGTTCGCGGCGGAGGCGGAGTTCTTCAGCATCGGGACCAACGATCTCATCCAGTACGCGCTCGCCGTGGACCGGACGAACCGGGAGCTGGCGTACCTGGCGTCCCCCTTCCACCCCGCGATTCTGCGGCTGATCGAGCTGGTGGTGGTGGCGGGGCGGGAGTTCGAGCGACCGGTGTCCGTGTGCGGCGCGATGGCGAGCGATCCCTACGCGGCGGCCCTCCTGCTCGGGCTCGGGATCCACGAGCTGTCGATGGAGGGCTCGAGCATCCCGGCGGTGAAGGCGGCCATCGGGCGCATCGGGTGCGACGAGGCGCGCGAGGTGGCCCAGCGCGCTCGCGCCTGCTTGACGGCGCTGGAGGTCGAGACGGTCGTGCGGGACGGCTTCCAGGATCAGCTCCGCGACATCGTCGGCGGCGACGACGAGTGACGCGCGCCGGCCCGCGTCCAGGCCCGCCCGGCGGGGTCAGAAGCGGCAGGAGGCCGCGGCGAGCAGCTCCGTGGTGACGAACCCGGACTCTGCCACCCGGCTCACGCGGACCTCGCGGCGGACGTAGCGGAGGCTTAGCACCCCGACGCCGCGGTGGACGAAGACGTGGGCCACCGCGCGGGCCTGAGCCTCGTCGTGCTGGCGCGCGATCTCGACGCCGAGATCCTCGAGCGGTCGGGGCGGCGGCGCCTCGAGCTCGCCGGCGAGGTAGGCCCCGTACTCGGCGCCGACGAGGAGGCGGCGCGGCACGAGCAGCCAGCCGGCGAGCGCGTCGAAGGCGACCTGAGTGGAGCCGAAGGCGAGCTCGCGCTTGCCGAGGGCCTCGCCGACGACCAGCAGGTGCCCGGCGCGGAACACGAGCCCGAGGTGGCCGGCCGGGAAGCGCTCCTGGGTGCGCTGGTCGTAGCGGAGCCCGGCCTGTAGCCCCAGGGCGGGCGGGGACGGCGAGTACAGGAGCTGGGTGTCGTAGGGCGTCGGGAACCCCACCACGCGCAGGGAGAGCTGGGCCCCGACCGCCCAGGTGTGCTCGTGCGCCCCGCCGGCGAGGGATCGCCCGGGGGCGCCGGTGGAGTAGCGACCCGCGCCGCCGGCCGCGAACGCCCGGAAGAGGAGCCGGCGCGTGGGGTCGAGCGGGCCACCGAGCTCCGCGGCGGCCCCGTTGCCCTGCTCGAACGGGGCGTGCACGTGGCTGGGCGCGTCGAGCAGGAGGAGCTTGGATGCCGAGAGGGACTGGGCGACGGTGAGCCCCGCGCCGCCGCTGTCGAGCCCGAGGTAATGGCCGCCACGCCCCACGGGGAGCCGGACCATGGCGTAGGTAAGCCGCGGAGTCTGCTCGGCGCGCAGGGTGACCACGAAGAAGGAACCCTCGATCCCGCGGACTGGACCCAGGGCGCGAAGCTGGAGGACTCGGAGATTGGTGTCGCTCCGCGCGACGGCCGCATCGCGACGCGAGTCCTGGAGGCGCTCGGTGTGTCCGAAGGAGGCATAGACCGAGAAGCGAAGTCGGGGGTTGCCCGTGCAGACGTGGACCTCGGGGTCGAGGCGACAGCCGGGGTCGGCGCAGTCGGTGCGCCCGTCGCGATCGTCGTCGATCCCGTTGGTGCAGGTTTCGTCCGCGCGCTCGCCGTCGGCGTCGCCCGCGCCATCGAGCCCCGCCGCAGGCCGGGTGTCGCGGGGCGCGGGAGGTGCGGTCGCTACGACGGCGGCCGGCAGCGATCCGCGGCAGACGGAGACGTGCGGAGCCTCGCAGTCGAGGTCGTCGCAGTCGGTGTGCCCGTCGCGATCGTTGTCGATCCAGTCGCTGCAGAGAGCGTCGCTGGCCTCGCTCGCGCCGGTAGGGCGACAGCTCGCCGCTCCTGCGCAGTCGGCGTCCGCGCAGTCGACGAGCCCGTCGCCGTCCTCGTCGCGGTGATCCCCGCAGGATCGCTCGTGGGATGGCGGTCCCTCGGGGTGGGGCGCGTCCGGAGCGGGCTCTGCTGCCGGCATGAACGTGGCCGCTGTCACCGGGTCCGCTCCCCCAGCGCCGCCCTGGCTCGCGGGGGCCTCGGTGGGCGCGGGGTCGGGGTAGTTGGCCGGTTCCGGGTCCGGCCGTGGTGTCCCCACCGGCTCGGGCGCGGGGCCCTCGGCCGCGAGCGCGATCGGGGCGACGAGGAGCGCCACGGCCACGAGGGAGGCGCCGCGACGGGCCCGCCGGGGCTCCCGGAGGGTCACGGGCACACCCGCTGCCCGTCGGCGCGAGCGCAGGACGGCGGTGGGTCGAGATCCTCGGCGCTGCAGCGATCGGGGGGCCTGCCCGGACAGACCGTGACCCGCTCGTCGAAGCTACAGTCCCAGTCGGCGCAGTCCGTGAAGCCGTCGCGATCATTGTCGAGGCCGTCCGCGCATCGCTCGTCCGGCATCAGGACCCACTGCCCGACGCGCTCGGGCGCGCTCTCGCTGCAGATGGGTCCGAGGAGCGGATCGTCCGGTCGCCGGCAGGAGCGATCGTCGCAGTCGACGAAGCCGTCCCCGTCGTCGTCCACGCCGTTCGTGCAAGCGGCGACGGTCGACTCGCGGCCGACGGCGCAGGCGGCCGCGACGGCCTCGGGAGCGCCGTCCTCCACGCGCGCGCAGGAGTAATCCTCGCAGTCGACGAAGCCGTCCCCATCGTTGTCGAGCCCGTCGTCACAGGCCTCCGGGTTTCGTTCCTCGGCAGTCGCGCAGTGCTCGAGGATGTCGGCTGCTGCCGAGCGGGAGCAGTCGAAGTCGTTGCAATCGACGAAGCCGTCCCCATCGTTGTCGTGGCCGTCGCGGCACCGCTCGAGCGTGTCTTCGGTGGCGCAGGCGTCGGCTTCCAGGCAGGCGTCGATCGCGATCGGGGGGCGCGGGCGGGCGCAGAGTGCCGTCGCCGCGCAGCCGTGGTCGTCGCAATCGACGAAACCATCGGCGTCGTTGTCGGCGCCGTCCGCGCAGGCGCGGTCGTCGGCCTCCCGCCCGCAGCAGAGCTCCGGGACCTCGCTGCAGCCCGGATCGCCGCAGTCGAAGCGCCCGTCGCCGTCGTTGTCGATGCGGTCGGTGCACACCGCGAGCAACCACGAGCGGAGGACCGCGGCGCCGGGCGCCGGACGCCAGGGGCCTTCGACCACGGGGTCGGTGGGGACCAGGGGGACGACCGGACCGCAGCGCCCCGAGGTCGTCAGGCAGTCCGGATCGGCGCAGTCCACCAGGCCATCGGCGTCGTCGTCGAAGGCGTCGGAGCAGGCGGCGTCACCGATCTCGTAGCCCCGGCGTGCCGCGAGCGGCGACTCCCCGCCACACGCAGCGCCGGCGACGGCGGCGGTGAGGAGGGCGGTGACGGTGCGACCGCGGCTCGAGGGGACGTGCGGGGAGAGCCTTGCCATGCGGATCTCAACGCGCGCGCGGGCAGACGGCGCCGGGTTCGTGACGGAGCCCAAGCGGGACGTAGGTCATGCAGGCCCCGCGAGCGGCGACCGTCGTCCAGCTCCCGGGCTGCTGCTGCAGTCGCGCGACGGCGTTGGCGAGCGCGTCCCAGGCCGGGGGCTCGACGACGCGGGGAACGCGCCCGGTGGTGGCGATCTCGTCGAGCCACGCCGCGACCGCGGCGTCGGCGAGCCCGCGCAGCGCGGCCGCGGTGGCGGGGTCGGCGCGCAGCTGCGCGAGCGCTGCGACCCGCGCCGCACGGGTGAGGGACCGCTGCGTCAGGCAGAAGCGCTGGCAGGGGCGCAGGCGCTCCCGGTGCCGCCAGGGCCAGGCGGTACCGTCGGAGGTCGAGACGACGCGGTGGTAGCAGGGCCCGTGCCCGAGCCGCTCGTCGGTGGAGTGCACCGAGGTGACCAGGAGCGCCGGGACGCCCTTGGCCCACAGGCCACGGCGGGCCGCGATCGCCTCCTGCTGCGCCGCGAGCAGCGACGGCGGGGCGGGGCGCTCGAGGCCGTAGGCGTGCGCCAGCCCCTGCCGGAGCAGGGTCTCGGCGAGGTCGGGGCAGTGGGCGAGGAGGCGGCCGTAGCCGTCCCGCTGCCTCGGGTCGATGCGGCAGCGCCACACCCCGCGGCGCGCGGTGAGCGCGGCCTGCTTGGCGACGACCAGCAGCTCCTCGGCCGTGAACCCGAGCCACTGGTGCACGGGACCGTAGCTCTCGAGCGCGTTGACGCCGGCCAGCCGCGCGCGCTGGAGCGCGAGGGGCCCGTCGCGGAGCTGGAGGGTGTCGCCGTCGTTGAACCACGCCGCAGCGGGCGCGCCGTTGACGACCACGAGCGTCTCCGGTTGAGCGGCGGCGCGGCCCGTGAAGAGGCAGAGGAGCAACGTGGCGCCGAGGGCGCACCACGGTGGGGGCGAGGGGATTGAGCGGGGCATCGCGGTGCCCTGGCGCGTAGCAATCGTTGCGCCAACGGCGGCGTCCCGCCTTAGGGGCGGCAGCAACGCCGTCGTGGGGTGGCGCGCCGCCAGTCGCGCGAGGCTCGGGGTCTGCGTTGGGGGGCGCGTGCGCGGTTCTTGCTTCGCGACCGGTCGAGGCGCGCCCTCGCGCCCCGTCGTCGAGGAGGATGATCATGGAAATGCACCACGCTCGCGTGCTCGGTTCGCTCCTGCTGCTCCTGCTGCTCCTGGCGGGCCTCGCCGGTTGCACGGAGGACCACCCCAATGGCGATCTCGTCGCGACCGGTGACGGCGGTCGACCTTCCGTCGTCGAGCTCACCGGGGGCGTGGCGGTGGCCGGCGGCCGCCTGGCGGCGGGCGGCGAGGACCCGGCGCCGCCACCCGCCGCCGGCGGTGAGGCGACCGCCGCCGCCTGCTCCGATGGGCTCGACAATGACGGTGACGAGTTCTTCGACTGCCGGGACTTCGACTGCTGCGGCGTGGGGCCCTGCGGCTGCGGGGCGAGCTGTGCGGGGAAGGGAGCGTGTCGTGAGGGCGAGGGCTCCCCCGCTGGCGGCGCGGCCACGGGCGGCGCCGTGGCCACGGGCGGCGCTGTGGTCACGGGCGGCGCCGCGGCCGGCGGCCGTGAGGGACGAGCGGGTGAGGGGAGCGCAGCAGGCAGCGGCGGGCTCGACCTCGTGTCGGCGACGGGGGGGCTGGGCGCTACCGGTACCGGTCCGGGGAGCGGGGGAACGGGTGGCGGGGGCGCTGGCGGAGGCGCTGGGGCGCTGCCGGTGGCGGAGGGGGGCGGGCGCGGGGGTGCGGGCGGGGAGTCGGGACGGGAGGGGGCGATGGCGGGCATTGCTGGCGGGGGTGGCGGGGCGCCAGGGGGACGCGAGGTCGCCTGCGCCGACGGCACGGACGACGACGCGGACGGCTACGTGGACTGCGAGGACTACGATTGCTGCGGGCCGGACCGGGTCTGCGGCTGCCTCGGCGATTGCGTCGGGATCGGGCCCTGCGGCGCCGCGGCTTCCGGCGAGGAGGGCGATTGTGCGGACGGCGTGGACGGGGACGGGGACCGCTTCGTCGACTGTGAGGACTACGACTGTTGTGGGCCGCTCACCGCCTGCGGGTGCGCCGGGACGTGCAGCCAAGCGAGGACCTGCCGGTGAGGGCGGTGCGGGCGACGATGGCGCTCGGGCTGCCGCTCGGGCTGCTTGCCGGCTGCGCCGAGCGGCTGGACGCGCCCGGCGAGCCGATCGACCCGATCATGGCGCCGGCGCTCCCCGCGCCCTGGCGGATCGCGACCTTCAACGTCGAGAACCTCTTCGACCCCGACCCGGCCAACGGCACCGGCGGGGACGAGGAGGCGCGCTCGACCCCGTCTGCGTCGGCCTACGCCGCGCGCCTGGGCGCGCTCTCCGCGGTGATCGAGCGGCTCGAGGCCGACCTGCTCGTGCTGCAGGAGGTCGAGAGCCGGGTCGCGCTCGACGATCTCGCCGAGCGCGTCTCTTCGGGGTTGGAATACCCGTACCGGTACCTGGTCGAGGGCAACGATCCGCGTGGGATCGACCTCGCCGTGCTCTCCCGGGCCCCGGTCGTGCGCCTGCTGCGCCACGACCGGGATGTCTTCCGGGTGCTCACCGCGACCTGCGAGGCCGAGGCGGCGGCGACGAGCCCGAGCTGTCGCGACTTCCGTTACGCCCGGGACTGCCTCGAGCTGCATCTCGTCGTGCGGGGGCAGCCCATGGCGCTCCTGGGGGTCCACTTGAAGGCGCGGGAGGACGGGACCGACGCGGACGACGCCAAGCGCCTGGCGGAGGCGCAACAGACCCGTCGCATCGCCGACCGCATCCTCGACGAGGATCCGTCGCTCCCGCTGGCGGTCCTTGGGGATCTCAACGCGTGGCCCACCGAGCCCGCTGCGGCGGCGCTGCGCGGGGATCCCGCCGCCTGCGCCTGCTCGGGGCCGCCCTTCGTGAGCGTCGCCGCGGCGCTCGCCCCCGAGGACGCCCACACCACCTACTCCCTCGACCTCGGACGTCCGGCTCTGTACGACGACGTCCTACTCAGCCCGGGGGCGGCCGCGCTCCTGGTCGCCGGGAGCGTGGACATCGTGCACGACGACGAACTGCCGGCTGCCGCGGCGGCGGCGAGCGACCATGACCCCTTGGCGGCGAGCCTGCTCGTCGGACGGCCGTGATCTCCGCGGCGCGCCGGCGGCGCCCCCCCTCGGCCGAACGGTCGCCACGGGCCCCTGGGGGAGGGGGGAACTCGCCACCAAAACCATTTGCATGCTAATCAGTCCCCGTGACGCAGAAGGACTCCCCCGCCGCGCGGGGCTTTGCCCGCTGGCGAGCCGCGATGCGCTGGCAGCGCGCCATCGACGCTGCCCTCCGCCCGCTCGGCCTCACTCACACGCAGTACCTCGTGCTCGAGGTCGCGGCCGCCGCGAGCCGTGCGCAGGGTGACGCGATCTCCCAGCTCACCATCGCCGCCTCCGCTGGGCTCGATCCCGCCACCATCTCCGTCCTGGTTCGAAAGCTCGAGTCGCGTGGGCTGCTCGACCGAGACGTCGACGCTTCCGACCGGCGCCGGTGGCGCGTGCTGCTCACGCAGCGAGGCCGAGCCTTGCTGAAGAAGGCCACTCCGTTCGTCGAAGCGACGGCGACCGAACTCGTGCCTCGCCGCGACGACCCGTAGGGAGCGAGGCCACGAAGCCGCGCGCCGCGCCGGCCTCGGCGCCGTGCGCCGCCTCTGCGCTCCGGCTATCCTGGCGCTCGTGGGAGTCTCACCGCCGACATCCAGGAAGGGCAGGGGCAGTAAGGGGAGGGACGCCAGGGTGGCGCCCACTGTCGCCGAGCTTCGCGCGATGGGCAGCGAGGAGGTCCGGGCGGGGATGGCGCGCTACGGCATCAACGTCGCGGACGCGTTCGGGGTGTCAGTCTACGAGCTGCGGAAGGTCGCCGCACGGCTTGGCACCGACCACGAGCTCGCGCTCGCCCTGTGGGCGACCGAGAACCACGAGGCGCGCCTGGTGGCCTGCTTCGTGGACGATCCCGCGGCAGTGACCGGCGAGCAGATGGAGGCCTGGGCGCGCGAGTTCGACTCCTGGGACGTCTGCGATCAGGCGACCACGAGCCTGTTCGATCGGACCGCCTTCGCCTGGCAGAAGGCGACAGCGTGGGCGGCGCGCGAGGAGGAGTGGGTCAAGCGCGCGGGCTTCGCCCTGATGGCGGGCCTCGCGGTCCACGACGCGTCCGCCGGTGACGCGCGCTTCACCGAGCTGCTTCCGCTCATCGAGCGCGGGGCCACGGACGATCGCAACTTCGTCAAGAAGGCCGCCAACTGGGCGCTCCGCAACATCGGCAAGCGAAACGCGGTGCTCCACGCCGCCGCCATGGCCTGCGCAGCGCGGATCTTGACCGAGGCGAACCGCCGCGCCGGCGGGGAACGCGGCGGCGACCCCGCCGCGCGCAGTGCCCGCTGGGTCGCGACCGATGCGCTGCGCGAGCTCGGCTCCGCCAAGGTCCGGGCGCGCGTCGAGCGGATCCCAGCGAAGGCGAAGCGTGTTCCCGAGCGCCGTCGCGCCCGCGGACGTTAGTGAGCGTCGAGATCGGCCGGCCGGGGCGAGCGATCTTCCCAATGTTGCGATCGGTGCCAATCGAGGATAACTGCCGCGGTCGTGGTCGACGGATCCGACGGCAGCCGCCGCCCAGCGACTGGCGGCTGCCACCGCCGAGGGGTTTCGGCGCGATCGTGGCAGCCATCGGTGTTGGTTGCGGTATCGATTGACGCGAAGAGAGGTCGTGGCCGATGAAGCAGCAGCTGGTCTTGGCTATGAATCTGGCGCTCGTCCTCGCCGTGCCACTGGCGTGCGGTGACGGCGACGAGGACCCGGGGCCGGAGAGCGCGACGGGGGGTGCTGTGTCGACCGGAGGCACGACGACCGGCGGCGCGGGCACGACCGGTGGGACCGCTGCCACGGGCGGCGCCGGCCAAACCGGTGGCGGCTCTAGCGTGCTGGACGATATCCTCGCGGGTCGGCCCTGCGATCCGGCGGCAGACACGACCTGCCAGAACGAAACGTCATGCCCCGACGTCCTTGCGGGTCAGGGGCTGCTGATCGCGCATTCCGCAGTGCAGACCTGCGCGACGCGGACCGAGGAGTACTGCGTGGAGGTGGGGGTCGCGAACGGGACCGAGCTGTCCAGTCGCTGCGAGTCCTGCTATTCGGACCTCGCGCTGTGCATGGCGGCCGGTTGCGATGCCTCGTGCGGCACGGACGCTTTCTCGACAGCGTGTGTCGCCTGCCGCGACGCCCAGGGCTGCACGGCCGAGTTCGAGGCCTGCGCGGAGCTCTGAGCTCGGCGACGCCCATGGGCTTCCCGGTCCTAGAGCACCGAACAGGTTGCCGACAGCGACGGAGGCCCGGAAAATGCTTCCGTGCAGGGCGAGGAGACATTTTCCAGGCCTCCTTCGCCGAAGTCTGCTCCCAATTCGGTACCCCACGCCCTCACCCACCCAGCGGTGGCTGGGTGGGACCCGGAGGACGCGGGTCCCTAGGTCGTTGATTTGTCGCAGCAATCAACCTGATTGCTGCTCTAGCGGCACGTCCACGATGCAGCCGCCGCCGCGGATCTCCGCCGTGCCCCCCCGGAGCTTCACCGTGACCCCTGCCGCGTAGGCGGACAGCTCGAAGACCGCGCGGCGCTGGGCGATGGAGATCCAGGTCGTGAGCGCCGGCCCCGGGGGTTCGGGGATCATGGGCGTGCCCGTTCAAAGGTCGCCTCGGGATCGGGACGGCCAGCGCCCGGGGCGTTCACGCGCGCCGCGACGGCCCAGCGCGGGGGCGGAACCACGGGCCGGCATCGTGCCACGCCGCGCCCCGGAGGGGGCATCTCCCGGGTACGAACCCGTCGCCCGTGCCGAGCGGCCGGCCGTAACCGCGGCAAGTGACGAACGGCGGGGCTGGGCGACGCCTCACACCTAAACGGCCGTTCCCGTTGATGGTTGACCGAGGGTGCCCCCTGCGTATACTCAGCGCCCTTTCAGGAATTGACCCATGCCTCTCGAAGTCGGCGCCAAGCAGGGCGTCATCACGCAGTTTCGACAGCACGAAAAGGACACCGGGTCTCCGGAGGTGCAGGTCGCGCTTTTGACGCAGCGGATCACCTACCTCACGGAGCACTTCAAGGTGCACATGAAGGACCATCACTCGCGGCGCGGGCTGCTGAAGATGGTCGGGCGCCGGCGACGCCTGCTCGACTATCTTAAGCGCTCGGACGCTGAGCGGTACAAGCGCGTCTTGGCCGACCTCGGGCTCCGCAAGTGATTCTCCGGGCAAGCGGCGTCGGCGAGGATCCACGGGTCCTCCGACGGCGTCCGAAGCCCATGGCTCGTCATGCGGGGCGCACCGCGCGCCCGGGAGGTCCTGCAGAGGGAGTCGGACGGTAGAGTTGCTCCGCCGTCGTCGGCGCGCGTGGGGACGCGCGCGTACCGGTGTCGGCGCTGGTCCGTGCGGTCGCGGGTCGAACAGGACCCGTCCGGAGCCAAGCCGCTACAGCGCGGGTCACGGAATGGCCCCCGCTCGCATCCATCCTCTCCGGCTGCGAGGCGCTCCTCACTTCAACCCCGCTTCGTGTGCGTGACCCGGCTCGGGTCGGGCTCAGGGATCGAGGCTGAAGTCGAGCGGTCGCAGTCGGCGTTTCGCACCGCACGGAGCGGTGCCGCGCCGTCAGGAGGCGCCACTGCCATGTTCGTTCGTGAATCCGTCATCGTTCGGGGCAAGCCCCTGAGTATCGAAACTGGCCGGCTCGCCAAGCAGGCCGATGGGGCCGTGCTGGTGACCTATGGGGAGAGCGTGGTGCTGGTCACTGCGGTGTCCTCCGAGGAGCGGCCCGGTCTCGACTTCTTCCCGCTGACCTGCGAGTACGCAGAGAAGACCTACGCCGCCGGGAAGATCCCCGGGGGGTTCTTCAAGCGCGAGGGGCGGCTCCGGGACGCCGAAACCCTCACCTGTCGCCTCATCGATCGCCCGCTGCGCCCCCTGTTTCCGGAGGGCTACCGCAAGGACACGCAGGTCATCGCCACCGTCCTGTCGGCGGACAAGGTCAACCCGACCGACGTCCTCGCGCTGACCGGCGGCAGCGCCGCGTTGCACGTCTCCGACATCCCGTGGGACGGACCGGTGGTGGGCATCCGGGTGGCGCGCGTCGACGGCGCCCTCGTCGTCTACCCGACCTTCGAGGAGATCGAGCGCGCGGACATCGACCTCATCGTGGCGGCCAGCCGTGACGCCATCGTCATGGTGGAAGGCGGCGCCGCCGAGGCCACCGAGGCCGACCTCATCGATGCCCTGATGTTCGCTCACGCCGAGGCGCAGCCCATCATCGCGCTGATGGACAAGATCCGCGCCGCGGTCGGCAAGCCGAAGCGCGAGTTCTCCGCGAAGCAGCTCGACCCCGCGATCGCCCGACGGGTGGCGGAGATCTGTGACGCCAAGCTGCGCGAGGCGTGCGTGATCCGCGCCAAGCACGCTCGCTACGACGCCTATTCGGCCATCAAGAAGGAGGTGGCCGCCGCCGTCTTGGCCGAGTTTGGCGCCGAGAAATGGGCCGAGTTCGAGAAGCTCGTGAAGGCGGAGGTCGAGGAGCGCAAGTACGTCGTCGTCCGCAAGATGGTGCTCGATGAGCGCCAGCGCATCGACGGGCGCAAGTTCGACGAGATCCGGCCCATCGCTTGCGAGGTCGGAGTCCTGCCGCGGACCCACGGCTCCGGGCTGTTCCAGCGCGGGGAGACCCAGGCGCTCGTGACTGCGACCCTGGGGACGGGGAGCGACGAGCAGAAGATCGACGCGATCACGGGTGAGTCGTGGAAGCGGTTCATGCTCCACTACAACTTCCCGCCTTACTCCACGGGCGAGACGAAGCCGCTGCGCGGCCCAGGCCGGCGGGAGATTGGGCACGGCGCGCTGGCCGAGCGGGCGCTGGTGCGGATGCTGCCCGACAAGGAGCAATTCCCGTACACCATCCGCGTGGTCAGCGAGATCCTCGAGAGCAACGGCTCGAGCTCGATGGCGAGCGTGTGCGGCGGCACCCTGAGCATGATGGACTGCGGCGTTCCGCTGAAGCGGCCGGTCGCCGGGA
Organism: uncultured Polyangiaceae bacterium; assembly: GCA_964404725.1. Taxonomy (GTDB): domain Bacteria; phylum Myxococcota_A; class Polyangia; order Polyangiales; family Polyangiaceae; genus JAFGBI01. The sequence goes on along the minus strand of CAYOLF010000003.1, from coordinate 128,235 downwards.
TCGCCATGGGTCTCATCCAGGAGGGCGACAAGACCGCGGTCCTGAGCGACATCCTCGGTGACGAGGATCACCTCGGGGACATGGACTTCAAGGTCTGCGGGACGGATCGCGGCGTCACCGCCATCCAGATGGACATCAAGATCGCGGGCCTCGAGCGGCGGATCCTGGAGCAGGCGCTCGCGCAGGCGCGGGCCGGACGGCTGCACATCCTCGGCAGGATGCTGGACACGCTGCCCACCCACCGGGAAGAGATCAACCAGTGGGCGCCCCGCATCACCACGGTCAAGGTCAAGCCCGACCAGATCCGCCTCATCATCGGCCCGGGCGGCAAGACCATCAAGGGGATCATCGATCAGACGGGGGTGTCCATCGACGTCGAGGACGACGGCACGGTGGCCATCGCGTCTTCGGACTCCGAGGCCGTGAAGAAGGCCCTCGGCATCATCGAGGGCCTCACGGCGGAGCCCGAGGTCGATCACGTGTATCACGGCACCGTCAAGCGCGTGGTCGACTTCGGCGCGTTCATCGAGATCCTGCCCAACACGGAGGCGCTCCTCCACGTCTCGGAGATCGACCACTTCCGGGTGGAGCGGGTCACCGATGTCATCAACGAGGGCGACCAGCTGGACGTGAAGGTGCTCAGCGTGGAACGCGATGGGAAGATCCGGCTGTCGCGACGGGCGCTGCTCCCGGTGCCCGAGGGAGGGGTCCCGGAGCGTCGTACCGAGCGCGGGGATCGCGGCGATCGTGGGGACCGGGGCCCGCGACGCGATGGGCCCCGTGGCGGTGACCGGGGACGCGACTTCCGGGACCGGCCGCGCGACGATCGTGACCGCTTCCGCGGCGATCGCCCGCGCGACGACCGCCCGCACGAGGACCGCCCGCGCGAGGAGGCCCCCCGTGAGCAGGGCGACCGGCCGCGGGAGGATCGCCCCCGCGAGCGCGACGACCGCCCGCGTGACGACCGCCCCCGCGAGCGATCCCGTGACGACCGGCCCCGTGACGACCGCCCGCGTGACGACCGCCCGCGCGACGACCGGCCGCGCGACGACCGGCCCCGCGACGACCGGCCGCGCGACGACCGGCCCCGCGACGACCGCCCGCGTGACGACCGCCCGCGTGACGACCGCCCGCGCGACGACCGGCCCCGTGAGCGGTCGCGGGAGGATCGCCCCCGTGAGCAGGGCGACGCTCCGCGCGACGACCGGCCGCGCGACGACCGGCCGCGCGACGACCGGCCCCGCGAGCGCACCAGGGAGGAGCGCCCCCGTGACGACCGTCCGCGCGAGCGGTCGCGGGAGGATCGCCCCCGCGAGCAGGGCGAGCGTCCGCGCGAGGACCGTCCGCGCGAGGACCGTCCGCGCGAGGACCGTCCGCGCGAGGACCGTCCGCGCGAGGGCGGCGGGCGTCGAGAGGACTGATCCCCCGCGCAGCGACGGCTCGATGGACTTCACCGGTTGGCGCAAAGGCGCCAACCGGTGGGGCGCGCTCGGCCACCGCCAGCGATCGAACCGTTTTCCGCTCTAGCGCTTCAGCTCCGAGTCCTCGCTCGCGGTCGGCGACCCACCTCGGGCCAGCACCTCGTTGTGCGACCCGGTGCGGTAGCCGAGCAGATCGAGGGTCACGTACTGGAACCCCTGGCGCCGTCCCGCCGCGACCAGGCGGGAGCGCAGCTCGTCGGTCACGGCGCGCGCGAGCTCGGTCGGGTCGAGCTCGAGGCGGGCGATGGTGTCGTGCCAGCGGACGCGCACCTGCCGGAAGCCGAGGGCGCGAACCTCGGCCTCGAAGCGGGCGATCTGCTGGAGTCGCTCGACGGTGACGCTCGAGCCGTAGGGCAGGCGGCTCGCCAGGCAGGCCGCGGCCGGCTTGTCCCAGAGCGCGAGCCCGAGGTGCCGGGCGAGGGCGCGGACCTCGGCCTTGCCGAGGCCGGCCTCGACCAGCGGGCTGCGGACCCCGGCGTCGCGGGCGGCGTCGGCACCGGGGCGATAGTCGCCCAGATCGTCGAGGTTCGAGCCGTTGACGACGCAGGCGAGGCCCCACTCTCGCCGCTTCGTCTCGGCGACGCGGTAGAGTTCGGCCTTGCAGTGAAAGCAGCGATCCGGGCCGTTGGCGACGTACTCGGGGTGGAGCATCTCATTGGTCTCGCACTGCTCGTGCCGGACCCCTAGGTCGCGCGCGAACCGCGCGGCTTCGGCGCGATCCTCCGGGGCGAGGCTCGGGCTCACCGCGGTCAGGGCGACCGCGCGCGGGCCCAGGGTGCGATGGGCCACCGCCAGCAGGAGCGCGCTGTCAGTGCCGCCCGAGAAACAGACGACGACCGAACCCAGCTCGCGCAGGACCTGCTCGAGGCGTTCGAGCTCGGCGGGGGACGAGGCATTCGGCGCGATCGCGGCGGGCGGCACGGGCGGATCCGTAACACGCACCCCCCCCGAGGCGGCAGCGGCGCGCCGCGTGATCGGCACTCGCCGGTGGGCGGGAGGGTGGATCGCGTGGGCCAATCGGCCGATCACCAGGCCCCCTGGCTATTCTTATGTTCAGTGTTACCCTGTTCAGTGCTGGCACCAAGATGGCTCTCCCCGCCCGCCTCCTCGCCGAGCTTCCCCCGCAGGTCACGGTGGGGGCGCGCTGGGCTCGGACCGGGGGCGAGGACGGCCTCGCCAGGGGGGGCGGTAGGGCGGGCGGCGCCGGGGAGGGCGCGGGGCGGGCGCTGTCGCTGGGTGTCGATGCGCTCGACGCGCTCCTGCCCGACGCCGGACTGCCACGGGGCTCCGTGGTGGAGCTCTCGGTGGCGGGCGGCGCCGCGCTCGGCTCGAGCCTCGCGCTTTTGGCCTGTCGCTCGGCGCAGGCGCAAGCGCGGCTCCAGGGGCAGCCGTCCGCGTGGTGCGCCTTCGTGGATCCCACCGTCTCGCTCCACGCGCCCGCGGTGGCCGCGATGGGGGTCGATCTCGAGCGGCTGCTGGTGGTGCGCCCCCCCCTCGAGGCGCTGTCTCGCGTCGCCGTTCGCCTCGTCGAGTCGCGGGTCTTCGCCGTACTGGTCGTCGATCTGCTGGGGTTGCCCGGCATGGCGACGTCGGTGCCGCTGGACCGGTGGGTCCGCGTGGTGCGCCGGCTCGCGCTGGCGAGCGCGAGCGGCGACGGCTGTGTGTTGCTGCTCACCGCGCGCGAGGCGCCGCGCTCCTTGCCCTTGCCGGTGGCGCTCCGGTTGGAGCTCCAGCGCGTGGGGCGCTACCGGTTGCGATTGCAGATCGCCAAGGATCGCCAGGGGCGGCTCTCGGGGCCGCACCGGATCGAGTTGGCTCCCGGGTTGCGCGTGGTGAGCGCGGCCGGTGGCGATCCTCGCACCAGCGGCGAGCGCGCGGACTCGACCCCCGCGGGAGCCCCTCACCGGCATGTCGACGCGATCGCAGGGTGACGGGGCGTCCGCGGGCGCGGCGTCGGTGGGTGGGGCAGCTGGCCACGCTCGGCGGATCGTCGCGCTCTACTTGCCGGAGCTGCTCTGCGAGCTGGCACGGGAGCTCGACGCGCATGGTGGCGGCCCGCAAGGGGCTCGCGGCGCTGGGCCGCGTCCGGATCGGGCGCGCGGTGCGGAGGTCGCCGCGCGCGCCGCGCCACGGGTCGGGCGCGCGCGGCCGTTCGCGGTCGTCCTGGGCGATCTCCTCCCCACCGCTCGGCTCGCGGCCGCCTCGGCGGAGGCGCGGCGGCTCGGGATCACCGAGGGCCAGACGATCGCCGAGGCGCGCGCGGTGGTGGCCGGGCTCGAGGTGCTCCGCGTCTCGCTCTCCCGGGTCCGCGCGGCGCTCGCCGCCGTGGCGGAGGTGGCGCTCGGGTTCGGGATCACGACGGCCATCGAGCCCCCTCTCCCGCTCGCGGGGGGGCGGCCCGCGGCCCCCACGAGCCCGGGGGAAGCGCTCGCGGCGCGGTCCGGCGGGCAAGCAGGGAGCGTCGGGGACACCGTGTGGGTCGACGTCACCGGCACCGAGGGGCTGTTCGGGGGCGAGCAGCAGCTCCTGGTGGAGCTCGCGAGCGCGGTGAGCGAGCTCGGTCACGCGGTCCGGCTGGGGGTCGCCGAGGGGCCTCTCCTCGCTCGGGCGCTCGCTCGCTGGGGGGTGGGCGCGCGCCGTCAGGTGGGGGTGGTGGCGACCCCGGCGCTGGTGGCGGCCCTTCCCATCGTGGCGCTGCCACTCGATCTGGAGCGCGCGGCGTGGCTGAACAAGCTCGGCGTCCACACGCTGGGGGAGCTCGCGGCCCTCCCGCGCGCGGCCCTGACGAGCCGCCTCGCCGAGCCGTCGCGCGGCTCGAAGAGCGATCGCGACGGTGAAGCGGGGAGTCCGCGGCCGCGGGTCGACGCGCGGCTCCTGGTCGAGCTCTGCAGGGGTTTCGATCCGACGCCCCTCGTTCCCTACCGGCCTCCACGGGTCCTGATGGAGGAGGTGAGCTTCGAGGATCCCGTCCCCGGGGTGGAGCCGCTGAAGTTCGCGCTGCTCCGCCTCACGGCGCGGCTCGCGGCGCGGCTCGCGGGGCGCGGCGAGGCGGCGCTATCGCTCGCGGTCACGCTCCTGCTCGACCCCTCGGTGGCTCGGCTCGCGGGGGCCCCGCCGGGCCTCGCGTTCGAGCTCGGGCTCGCGGCTCCGCTCTGGCGGGAGCAGGAGCTCTACCGCGCGATCGTCGCCCGGATCGAGCGGCTGAAGCTCCCGGCGCCGACCGTGCAGCTCCGGCTCAGCGTGCCGAGCGTGACCGAGCGCGCCACGCGGCAGCTCGATCTGTCGAGGATGAACGGGGAGGGCTTCGCCGGCGCTCGTGACGAGGACGTGCTCCCCGTCCTCCTCGCCGAGCTGGCGGGGGACGTCGGGACTGACCGGGTGGGGCTGCTGCGCTGCGTGGATGCCCACCGCCCCGAGGCGCAGACCCTGCTGGTGAGCCCCGGGGCGGCGAGCGGCGCGGGAGCGGGCGGACGAGCGCTCCGGGGGCGGCGGGAGCGGTCCGCGCCGCGCGCCGTCGAGCCGGCGCCCGCTCCGGGGCCGGCCGCCGGCGTGCCACGGATCGGCGGTGGGCGCCGGGTGCGGGCGCCAGTGCGGCTCTTCTCTCGCCCGCTGCCCTTCACGGCCGCGCTGCGACCGGAGAGCGCGATCTTCGTGGCGGGGCGCGCCTACACCATCGCCCGGGTCGATTTCGAGCGCCGCCTGGAGGCGGTCGAGTGGTGGTCCCACCGCCCGACCTCGCGAGACTACTACCGCTTGCTCCTGCTGGGTGAGCACGAGGAGCGGGCCCCGGTCGGAGGGCGAGGCGAGGCCAGCGTGCTCGAGGTGCTGGTGTACGTCGATCGCGGGACCGGCGAGCGCTACCTGCAGGGGATCTTCGACTAGCGCTCGCCGCGGGTCGGGGAACGGGACTCACCAGTCCGGGCGCAGTAATGGCCGAGTTCGTCGAGCTCCTGGCGCGGTCCTGCTTCTCGTTCCTGCGGGGGGCTTCCCACCCCGAGGAGCTGGTCGAGCGTGCCCACGAGCTCGGGCTCTCCGCCGTCGCCCTCTGCGATCGCGACGGGCTCTACGGCGCTCCGCGCGCCTTCGTCCGGGGCCGGGAGCTCGGGCAGCGCGTGATCGTGGGGGCCGAGCTGACGTTTCCCGTCGCGGGCGCCTCGCCCGGCGCGCCACCGGACGCGAACCCTCCCGTGGTGGCCCTGCTCGCGCTCGATCACGCCGGCTACTCGAACCTCTGCCGTCTGCTCACCCGCGCTCACGCCGAGCTGCCGAAGGGCGAGGCGGCGAGCGATCCGACGTGGCTCGGCGACCACGCGGCGGGGCTCTTCGCCGTGGTGCCGGCGCCGCAGGCGCCCGGGGGCGGCGACACCCCGGGCCCCGCGCTCCTCGCGGCGGTGCGCGACGCCTTCGGGGAGCGCGCGGCGCTCGGGATCCACCGCCACCTCGACGGCGCGGACGCGGCGCGGGCCGAGCTGGTCACGGGGTGGGCGGCGCGCTACGGGCTCCCCGTCGTGGCGAGCTCCCGCCCGCTCGGCCACGTCCGGGCACGGCAGCGGCTAGCGGACGTGCTCGCGTGCATCCGCCACGGCACCACGCTCGATCGCGCCGGGACGCGCCTGCGCGGCAACGCCGAGGCCGTGCTGCGCTCCCCCCTGGGCATGCGCCGCCTGTTCCGCGATCACCCCGAGTGGGTGGCGCAGAGCGGCGCCATCGCGGAAAAGCTCCAATTCTCGCTGGCCGAGCTCCGGTACGAGTTTCCCTGCACCCTCGCCCCGGGACAGACGGCGGACGAGCGGCTGCGCGAGCTCACGCTCGAGGGGGCGGCGCGCCGCTACCCGCTGGGGGTGCCCCCGGCGGTGGGCGCCCAGCTCGAGCGGGAGCTCGCCCTCATCGCCCAGCTCCACAAGGCGCCCTACTTCCTCAGCGCCTGGGAGATCGTCCAGATCGCCCGGCAGCGCCGGATCCTGTGCCAGGGGCGCGGCAGCGCCGCCAACAGCGCCGTCTGCTACGCCCTCGGCGTCACCGCGGTCGATCCCTCCCGCTCCAGCCTTCTGTTCGAGCGCTTCATGAGCGTCGAGCGCGACGAGCCCCCCGACATCGACATCGACTTCGAACACGAGCGGCGCGAGGAGGTGATCCAGGAGATCTACGCGCGCCACGGCCGCGAGCGCGCAGCGATGGTGTCGGAGGTGATCGCCTATCGGGGTCGGAGCGCGCTCCGGGACGTGGGCAAGGCCTTCGGGCTATCGGCGGAGCAGATCGATCGCTTGGCGGGCTCCATCGGTCACTGGGACGACGTCGCGACCACCGGGGGGCGCCTCGCCGAGGCCGGGCTCGATCCCGGCGACCCGCGGGTGCAGGAGGTGCTGCGGCTCGCCACCGAGCTCCAGGGCTTCCCGCGGCACCTCTCGGTCCACGTGGGGGGCTTCGTGCTCTCGGCGCGCCCGCTCCACGAGGTGGCGCCGGTGGAGCCGGCGCGGATGGCGGGGCGGACCGTGATCCCCTGGGACAAGGACGACATCGATGCGCTCGGCTTCTTCAAGGTCGACGTGCTTGGCCTGGGGATGCTCACGGCGATCCGCAAGTGCCTGGCCTCGATCCATGCCGACGGGGGGCTCCGCCTCCCGGGCTCGACGTCGCCCGAATGCTTCGATCCGATCGACGTTCTGGCCCGTGTCCCCGCCGAGGATCCCGCCGTCTATCGCCTGGTCCAGCGCGCGGACACCGTGGGGATCTTCCAGATCGAGAGCCGGGCGCAAATGGCGATGCTGCCGCGCCTGCGGCCGCGCTGCTTCTACGATCTGGTGATCGAGGTCGCGATCGTGCGGCCCGGCCCGATCCAGGGCGGGATGGTGCACCCGTACCTGCGGCGTCGCAACGGCGAGGAGCCCGCGCGGGCCCCGCACCCCGACCTCGAGCCGATCCTGGGTCGCACGCTGGGCGTCCCGCTGTTCCAGGAGCAGGTGATGCAGATCGCGATCACGGGCGCGGGCTACAGCGGGGGCGAGGCCGACCGGCTCCGGCGCGACATGGCGGCGTGGAAGCTGCACGGGCGGCTGCTCCAGCACCGGGAGCGGCTCCTCGCCGGCTTCGCCGCGCGGGGGATCGCGGAGGATTTTGCCGTGGCCCTGTTCGAGCAGATCAAGGGCTTCGGCGAGTACGGCTTCCCGGAGTCGCACGCCGCCTCGTTCGCGCTGCTCGTCTACGCCTCCGCCTGGCAGAAGGCGCACTATCCGGCCCACTTCGCCGGCGCGCTGCTCAACTCCCAGCCGATGGGGTTCTACTCGCCGTCCACGATCGTGCAGGACGCCGCGCGCCACGGGGTTAGGGTGCACGACGTCTCGGTCGTCGCCAGCGACTGGGACACGACCCTCGAGCCGCCGAGCCCGACGACGGCGGCACCGGGCGGGGCAGGGGAGCGCCCTCGCCCCGCGCTCCGGCTCGGCCTCCGGCTGGTCAAGGGGCTGAGCGAGGCGGGGGCGCGGCGGCTCCTGACCGCGCGGGCAGCGCGGCCGTTCGCGGGGCTCGGTGACGTGATGGAGCGGAGCGGTCTGTCGCGCGACGAGCTCGACCGGCTCGCCGAGGCGGGCGCGTTCGAGGCGCTGGTGGAGGGGCGCCGGCTAGCGCTCTGGGGGCTGCGCGCGCCGCGCACCGGCGGCCTCTTCGCCGGGCTCGAGCCGGGCGAGCCGCCCGCGGGGCTGCCGCCGCTCCGTGCCGCCGAGCAGCTCTTGCTCGACTACGGGACCAAGGGGCTCAGCGTTGGTGACCACCCGCTCCGACACCTGCGCGCGTCGCTCGGCCGCCGCGGCGTGGTGCGCGCGGTCGATCTCCCCGCGCTCGGCCGCGGCGCGGCGGTCGCGGTCGCCGGGCTGGTCACCTGTCGACAGCAGCCGCACACGGCCAAGGGAGTGGTCTTCATCACCCTCGAGGACGAGACGGGGCTGGTGAACCTCATCCTGTACCGCGCCGTGTACGAGCGGTTCCGTTCGGTGGCGCGCCACGCGACGCTCCTCTTTGTCCGCGGGCAGCTCGAGCGCGACGAACGGGTGGACGGGGAAGGGCAGGTCATTCACGTCATCGCGCGCGAGCTCGGGCGGCTCGACCGCCCGAGCGGGGGGCTGCGCGCGGCGTCGCGGGACTTTCACTGATCCCCGCCGGTCGAGTCGGGCTGCCTTGGTGCCGAGGAGCGTTCGCGCAACGGCAACACGTTCGTGACGTACTCCCCGGTCGGCGTTTTCCACGAGGTGGACGCGACGGGGGCGCTCCTGCGCGAGATCACGACCACCACGGTCGGTTACTCCGAGCACCGCAAGACGCTCTACGGCCCACCACCGCCCGTCGGAGAGTGAGCCGCCGGCGACCCGGACCGACTCCGGCCCCTGACCGGCAGCGCGACCCGCAGCGACCAGGCCGCGAGGGGGTCCGAGCCCCCAGGGCGCGGGGCGCGCCTCGGTGCCCGCTTCAGGCGACGTTGGCCGCGGCGGCTACGGGCACGTCGGTCGCCGTGCGGTCGCTGCGCGTGGGGGCGCTCTCGTTCACCTTGACGCTCACGATGCGCGAGACGCCTGGCTCGCCCATGGTGACGCCGTACAGGACATCGACCATCTGCATGGTCTGCTTGATGTGCGTGATGAGGATGAACTGCGAGCGATCCGTCATCGACCGGATCGCCTCGTTGTACCGGGTGACGTTGGCCTCGTCGAGCGGGGCATCGACCTCGTCGAGCACGCAGAACGGCGAGGGCCGGTGGCGGAAGATGGCGAAGATCAGCGCCACCGCGGTGAGGGCCTTCTCGCCGCCGCTCATCAGCTCGATGTTGGCGAGCTTCTTGCCGGGCGGCTGCGCGACGATGTCGACGCCGGTGTCGAGCAGATCGTCGGGATTGGTGAGCGCGAGCTCGGCGCGACCGCCCTTGAAGAGCTTGACGAAGGTGTCCTTGAACAGCGCGTTGACGGCGTCGAACGTCTCGCGGAACCGGCGCCGGGACTCCCGATTCATGTGCTTGATCGCGCGATCGAGCTCCTCGAGCGCCCGCTCCACGTCGGTCTGCTGGGCGCTCAGGGTGACGAAGCGAGACTCGGCCTCGGCAAATTCGGCCTCGGCGTCGAGGTTCACCGGCCCCATCCGATCGATGAGCTGAGTGAGCTCTTTGATGCGCGCGCGGTGCTCCGCGTCCGGCGGGGGGCGGAGGTGGTAGTCGCCGACCACGCGCCGCAGGTCGAGCCCGCGGAAGCGGGACGCGACGTCGGAGAGCAGGTGCTCGTGGTCGCGCTCGAGGCCGATCAGCGCCACCTCGTGGCCGTGGACCGCCTCGTCGATGGACTCCACGCGGACGCGGAGCTCCCGCGTCTCGCCCTCCCGGTGCGAGATGGCGAAGCGGACCTTGTCGAGCAGCTCGTTGGCCTCGTCGAGCTCCTGTCGAGCCTCGCACTCCGCGTCGCGCGCCGTGACCAGCGCCTCGCGTGCGAGGAAGATGCGCGCGGCGGTGGCCCCCGACGCCTCGGCCGCCTCGAGCAGCTCCTGATCGAGGCGCTCGGCACGCGCACCCTGCTCGGTCATGTTTGCCGTGAGCCGATCGCGCGCCGCTCGGGCGGAGCCGGTCTGCTCGCGGACCTGGGCGAGGCGGACCTTGCGCTCCGTCACCAGGGAGGCCTGCGCGTCCACGCGCTCCTTCCACTCGGCGGCCGTCTCTTCGGCGCGGGCGCCCTCGAGGCGGAGCTCGTGCAGGGCCGCGGTCAACTCGTCGAGCTGGGCGCGGGACTCCGCCTCCGCCGCCTCGGCCTGCTGGATCGCGGTCCGGAGCTCGGTGAGCTCGGCGGCGAGAGCCCCGAGGCGGAGGCGCGCTCGCTCGCGGTCGCTGCGCGCCTGCGCGAGATCCTTCTCGGCCTGGACGTGCGCGAGCTCGCCCTCGTGATCGCCCTGACGAGCGCGGTCGAGGGCCGTGCCGACCTCCACCATGTGGGCACGCAGCGCCGTGTGGGCCGCCAAGGCCTGTTGCTCGCGCGCGGACAGCTCGGCCACCTCCTGCGCCAGCTGCCGCATCTCGCGCTTTTGCTCGACCATGGCGGCGGCCACGTCGTCGCCGCTGCCGCCGCTGATGACCCCGTTGGGACGAATCACGGTCCCGTCGAGCGCCACGGCAGTGGCGCCCGGGTGCCGGCGCGCCCAGGCGAGCGCCCGCGCGGGGGTGTCGAGCACCACCGCGTCGCCGACCAGCGTACGGACGAGAGCCTCGTCCGCGGGGGCGTAGCGCAGGTGCTCGTCGAGGTAGCCAAGCCAGCCGCCGTCCCCCGCGTCGGCGCCAAGACGCTCGTCACTCCGCCGCCGTCCCGCCACGTGGGTCGGGCACGCCGCCACCACGTGGGCGCGGCCGCGCTTGGTGCGCTGCAGCTCGTCGAGCAGCTCCAGCCCGCGCTCGGGGTCGCTCACGATCACATACTGGAGCTGATCCCCGAGCAAGCCGGCGAGCGCGGCCGTCAGGCGGGGCTCGACCTCGATGCGATCGGCGAGCAGGCCGTGGACCGAGGGATCCTGGCGCAGGACCAGGGCGCGGATCCCCGCGCCGACCCCCTCCAGACGCCGGTGGAGCTCCTCGAGCGCTCGCAGACGGTTGCGCCGGAGGCCGAGATCGCCCTTCACCTGGTCGACGGCGCGCTCGCTCTGGAGCGCGTCGGCGCGGAGCGTTTCGAGCTGTCGCTCGAGCGAGGCGCGCTCGTCTTGGGTGAGGCGCCGGCCCTCGGCGAGCTCGCGGACGCTCTGCTCGAGCGCGTGCTGGCGCGCCTCCAGGGTCGCCCCCTCGCCCTCGTGGGTTTCCCGCTCCGTCAGGAGCCGGTCCTCGCGGGCGCGGCCGTCCCGGAGCCGATGGACGAGCCCCTCGATCCGTGCCTCGGCCGCGGCGGCCTGCGTGCTCGCTTCGCTCGCCTGGCGCCGGAGCTCGGCGACCTGGTGATTGGCCGCGTACTCGCTCTGGCGGAGGGCGGAGAGGGCCGCCTCCTCGCTGGCCGCGTCCGCCTCACGCGCCTGTTCGTCGCTCCCGAGCTGGTCGATGCGCGCCGTTAGCTCGGCGAGCTCCACGGCCTGGCCCTCGAGGCGCTGGTGGAGGATCTCGAGCTCGCTGCGTCCCGTCGTGAGGCGCAGCTCGAGTTGCTCCCGTCGCTCGGTCGCATGCTGGACCTCCGCCAGCAGGGAGCCGACCCGGTTCTCCGCCGCGAAGGCCGCGTTGGCCGCGTCCTTCGCCCGGTCCTCGACGCGCATCGCCTCCTGGCGCGCCGCGGTCAGGGCCGCATCGGCCGAGACGAGCAGCTCACGCGCCTCGGCCGCGCCGGCGCGCGCGGCGTCGAGCGACTCGCGTTCCACGCGGCCGACGACGATGAGGCGGAGCAGCTCGTGGGACCGGGCGTACAGCTCCAGATCCTCGAACTCGGCGCGGTAGCGGAGGAAGCGCTCGGCCTTCGCCGCCTGGCGCCGGAGGTTGTTCCGGGAGCGCTCGATCTCGGCGACGATGTCGTGCAGCCGGAGCAGGTTCTGGCGCGTCTGCTCCATCTTGCGCTCGGCCTGCTTGCGGCGCTGCTTGTACTTGGTGATCCCCGCCGCCTCCTCGATGAAGAGCCGGCGATCCTCGGCGCGCGCGCTGACGATCTGCCCGATCCGGCCCTGCTCGACGATCGAGTAGGCCTTGGTGCCGACGCCGGTGCCGAGGAACAGATCGGTCACGTCCCGCAGGCGGACCGGCGTCCGGTTGATGAGATACTCGCTGGTGCCGTCGCGGAAGAGGCGCCGGGTGACCGCGATCTCGGCGTAGTCGGCGTACTCCGGCGGCAGCTTCACGGCCTCCACGCGGTCCGAGTTGTCGAAGGTGAGGGTCACCTCGGCGAGGCCGGCCGGTCCCCGCGAATCGGAGCCGTTGAAGATCACGTCCTCCATCGCCTTGCCGCGGAGCTGGCGCGCGCTCTGCTCGCCCATGCACCAGCGGATCGAGTCGACGATGTTGGACTTGCCGCAGCCGTTGGGTCCGACCACGCCGATGACGTCGTGGTCGAAGTGCACCACGGTCTTCTCGACGAAGGACTTGAACCCGCTGATCTCGAGCTTCTTGATGTGCATCGCGCCCCTGGGACGACGCCCCGTTCGGCTATGTTAGGGGTCTGGGTCGCTCTCGAAACCTTGCATCACAAAGGGCACCGGGGCCGGACCACGGCCGACACCACGAAGAGTTCCCCAAGCAGGGCCCGAGAGCACCGCCGGTCGACCATGACCGGACGGGGTACTAGACAGCAGTACACGCCTGAACGGACGCTTACAACTCAGATGTTCCGTGCCCTGGCCTTGGAGCAAATAAAAACGCACGATTCCGATGCGTTAGGTGGCTTCAAATTCGACGCGGCGCCCGTTCGGTCGGGGTTTGGTACCCCGAAATTGGCCGCCGTTTTGGCGGCCGGTGAGTCGGTCGGACGTTTCTTCAGTGGTATCGGCGGGCCCGCGAGGCCCCGACCCGACGGGTCGCTCGCGGGAGCGGGCCGGTCGCTCGGACCGATCGCGTCGCGCAGGATCGTTGACAAGAGCGCGCGGGGGACTCATTTCTGCCGCGCGCCATGACCTACGAGTACGTCTGCACCAGCTGCCACCACGAGTGGGAGGCCGAGCAACGGATCAGCGAGCCCGCGCTCGACACCTGTCCGAGCTGCGGCAAGCGTTCGGCTCGGCGCCAGGTTTCGGGCGGCGCGGGGTTCATCCTCAAGGGGGGCGGCTGGTACGCCGACGGCTACAGCTCCGGGGGCGCGAGCGCCCGGAAGGGCTCCGAGGGCACGACCACCTCCACGGTCTCCACCGGCGCCTCCACCGCGGATTCGGGCAGCTCGGCCGCGAGCGGCGGCGCCAGCAGCCCGGCGGCGAAGACGGGATCGGAGAGCGGGAAGGCGGGCGCCGCGGGGGCGACCTCGGCGACCTCGGCGAAGCCCGCGGCGGCCTAGAGCAGCAATCAGGTTGATTGCTGCGAAAGATCAACGACCTAGAGCGCCGAACCGGGAGCAGATCTCGCCCCAGGCGCCGCTGAAGACGCACCCTCGCCCTGAGGGGGTGCGTCTTCAGCGGCGCTGTTGCCATTGGCAACCTGATCGATGCTCTAGGCCCCGTCACCGCGCGCCGTCGCCTCGGCGCGGACGCGGCGCGGGTCCGGGGCGCACGCTCGCCCGATACCCCTTCCCAGAGCCGCGGGGGTGGGCTACCCGTCGGCCCATGGCGCTGGTCACCCCGGGAATCGAGGCCCTGCGGCCCTACGAGGCGGGTAAGCCGATCGAGGAGCTCGTCCGGGAGGCCGGCATCGCGGACGCGATCAAGCTCGCCTCCAACGAGAATCCCCTCGGGCCGAGCCCGCTCGCCGTGGCAGCCCTGAGTCGGGCCGCCGCCGACGTTCACTTCTACCCCGACGCCGCGTCCTTCCGGCTGCGCGAGCGCCTCGCCGCCAAGCACGGGGTGAGCATCGACGAGATCCTGCACGGGAACGGCTCGAACGAGCTCATCGATCTGCTGGTGCGGACCTTCACCACCGGTGAAGACCACATCGTCTTCGCCGAGCCCTCGTTCGTCGTCTACCGGCTCGCCGCGATGGCCCACGGGGTCCCGTTCACGGCCGTGCCCCTCCGCGATCTCACCCACGATCTCGACGCGATGGCCGCGGCCGTGACCCCGCGAACCAAGCTCGTATTCGTGGTGAATCCCAACAACCCGACCGGCACCCACGTCGGGCGCGAGGCCGTGGAGCGCTTCCTGCGGGCGGTGCCGCCCGAGGTCATCGTGGTCTTCGACGAGGCGTACATCGACTACGCCGACGCGCCCGATTTCCCCGACTGCATCGCGCTGCGGGGGCTCCGCGAGCGGCTGGTTTCCCTGCGCACGTTCTCCAAGATCCACGGGCTCGCCGGGCTGCGGGTGGGCTACGCCGTGGCGCCCCGACAGCTGGTCGAGTACCTGTTCCGGGTGCGGCAGCCGTTCAGCGTCGGCTCGCTGGGGCAGGTGGCGGCGACCGCCGCCCTCGACGATCGCGCGCACGTGGCGCGGTCCATCGCCCTCAACGCCGCCGAGCGGCCGCGCTTGCGGGCGGCCCTGGCGGCGCTCGGCCATCCGTCGGCCCCGAGCCAGGCGAATTTCCTCTTCTTCGACGTTCGCCGCCCGGGCCGCGAGGTGTACGACGCCCTGCTGCGGCGGGGGGTGATCGTGCGCCCCATCGGTGGGCCGACGACCCTGCGCGTCACCGTCGGCACGCCGGCGCAGAACGATCGGTTCCTCGAGGCATTCCGGGCGGTCATGGCCGAGGGAGGGGCGGGGTGACCGCCGGTCCACGCTGGCTCCGGCGCCGGGGCGGGGCGCTGCTCGCGGTGGGCGTCGCCGCGGGCCTGCTGCTCGCCACGCCGGCGTGCCGCAAGCGGCAGGAGGTGATCGTCAAGACCGCCGACGGCAAGCGGCTCCGCGCCGAGGACATCGACCGGGATCCGACGGCGCTACTCCCCGGCGGGGCGCTCGGCATCCTGGTGCTGGACGCGCCGGAGTTGTTTCGCTCCGCCATCGGTCAGAAGCTGCTCGAGCTCGCGCGCCGCCACGCGCCGCTCCCGGCCGGCGCGGGGTTCGAGCCCGAGCGCGACCTTTCCAGCCTCATCGTGGGCGTCTACTCCATGCAGGGCGCCGACTTCGCCGGGATCGCGCGCGGTAACTTCGATCCCGTCGCCATCGAGCGGGCGGCCGACGGGATCCAGACTACCCCCCTCGGGGTGCCCGTGGTGCGCACGGTCTACGCGGAGCGGAACCTGTACACCGCCGACAACGTCGGGTTCGTGGTCCTCACCGCGCACACGGCCCTCTTCGGCAACGAGACGGGGATGCGACGCGTCCTCGATCGACTCGCCCGCGGTCGCATCCAGCGGGAGATCCCCCCCTGGGCCGACGATCTCGTGGGGCGCCCGGGCGCGCCGATGGCCCTGGCGGCCAACCTCGCGACGGACACCGTGTCTTCGGCCGTGCGCGAGCAGCTCCCGTTCACCGCTGGGCTTGGCCGCCTGCGCGTGGTCGGCAACTTCGCACCGCCGGGGATCAACCTCGCCGGCACGGCGGTCTACACGGACGAGGTCGCGGCGCAGGCCGGCGCCCGGCAGGTCAACGAGATCCAGGGGCTCGTGCAGCGCTGGGGGTGGTTCGCGGCGCTGGCGGGGATCCCTCAACCGGTCCGGAAGGTGCAGGCCGTCCCGCGAGGGCCCGAGGTCGACTTCGTGATCGGGCTCGACGCGGTGGCCGTCGGCAAGATGCTCGACCAGCTCAGCGCGACCGTGAACGCGGCGCGCCAGGGAGGATGACCGATGCAGCGAATGCGCGTGCGCCCCGCGACCCGACCGCTCGCGGGCGGGGTGGCCGTCCCGAGCGACAAGAGCATCAGCCATCGCGCCCTCATCCTCGCCGCGCTCGCGGCGGGGCGGAGCGAGCTTCGGGGCTTCTCCCACGGTGAGGACAACGTGGCGACGCTGCGCGCGTTTCGCGCGCTCGGCGTCGCGATCGACGACGACGGTGCGGGCGTGGTGCGGGTCGCGGGGGTCGGCCTCGACGGGCTCCGTGCCCCGTCCGTCGACCTGGACTGCGGCAACTCCGGCACCACGATGCGACTCCTGTGCGGGGTGCTCGGCGCGCAACCCTTCCGCACGCGGCTCATCGGCGACGCCTCGCTGACGCGCCGCCCGATGGGCCGCGTGGTGCACCCGCTGCGCGCGCGGGGCGCCGTGATCAACGGGGAGCCGCATGCGACCAAGGCGGGCGACCTCACCGCGCCGCTCGTGATCGGGCCCTTGCCCCCTGGCGCGCGGCTCGGGGCGCTCGAGTACGCGATGCCGATCGCGAGCGCACAGGTCAAGAGCGCGCTGCTCCTGGCGGGCCTGTTCGCGGCCGGACCGACCGTGGTGCGGGAGCCAGTCGGGAGCCGCGACCACACGGAGCGGATGCTGCGGTCGCTCGGGATCCCGCTGACCACGAGCGAGCACACCGTCACCCTCCAGCCGCCGGCTGATCCCCGCGCCATCTCGGGGTTCGTCGTCGACCTGCCCGGGGACCTCTCCGCCGCGGCGTTCCCGCTCGTGGCCGGGGCGCTGATCCCGGGCAGCAGCGTCACGACCCACGCGACAGGGCTCAACCCGACGCGCGCGGGGATCCTGGACCTGCTCGGTGCGTTCGGGGCCGCACCGACCGTGGAGCCGCGGGGGGAGAGCCTGGGCGAGCCTCACGGCGACGTCACGGTTCGGGCGGCGCCCCTCGCAGCGGCGGCGGTGGGCGGGGAGGTCGCGGTGCGGTCCATCGACGAGATCCCGATCGCCGCCGTGCTCGCGGCGCGCGCGCGCGGCACCAGCGAGTTCTCCGGCGTCGAGGAGCTGCGCGTGAAGGAGAGCGATCGGATCGCGCTGATGGTGGCGCTCCTGCGGGCCTTCGGCGTCGAGGCGGACGAGCGGGCGGACGGCTTCGTGGTGCGGGGGCGTCCCGACGGCGCGCTGCGAGCGGCCCGCGTCACCAGCGGCGGCGATCATCGGATCGCGATGTGCGCCGCCATCCTGGGTCTCGTCGCCGACGGTGAGACGGTCATCGACGACGTCGGCTGCATCGCCACCAGCTTCCCGCGCTTCGCCGAGACCCTGCGCGCGCTCGGGGCCAGCGTGGAGGTCGAGTGAGCCGCCCGCGGCCGGTCGTCACCATCGACGGCCCGGCCGGGGCCGGCAAGAGCACCGTGACCCGGCGCGTCGCCGGCGAGCTCGGCTACCTGCTCCTCGGGACCGGCGCGCTCTACCGGGCGATCGCGCTGGCGGCTCGGCGGTCCCGGACGCCGTGGGACGACGCCGACGCCGTCGGGGTCCTGGCCCACCGGCTGCTGGCCTCCGGCGACCTCGCCGTCGTCAGGGGTCCCGGCGGCGAGCAGCGGGTGCGGCTCGCCGGGGAGGACGTGACCGAAGCGCTGGCGGACGAGCAGATTGGGCGGGGCGCGAGCGAGGTCAGCGCGCAGCCCGAGGTGCGCGCGGCCTTGCTCGAGGTGCAGCGCCGGGCCGGGCGCGGGGGCGGCATCGTCGCGGAAGGGAGGGACGTGGGCACGGTGGTCTTCCCCGACGCGGAGGCGAAGTTCTTCCTCACCGCGTCGGCCGCCGTGCGCGCTCGGCGACGCCACCGCGAGCTGCTCGAGCGGGGGCTCTCGGTCGACCTCGCGAGCATCGAGCGGGAGGTGGAGGAGCGAGACCGGCGGGACACGGAGCGCGCCGTAGCCCCGCTTCGCCGCGCCGACGACGCCGTGACCATCGACAGCTCGGAGCTGACCATCGACGAGGTCGTCGCGACCATCGTCGACCGGGTGCGCGCGATCGCCGCCCGGCTCGAGGCAGGATGACGCGATCCGGGGATCCGCGCGGACGACGCGCGGGGCCCGGACGGGCGATGTCGCGACGGACCTGGGTGCTGGCCGCCGCCGCGGGCGGCCTGCTCGCCTGCAGCGCGCGGCGGGCACCGGTCACCCCTCGGCCGCCCCCGCGGCGGGTGCCGGCGGATCTGGTCCCGGGCGATCTCGACGTGGTCCTGCGCGTGGATCTCGCCGCTGTTCGCGCGGCGCTCGGCGCCGGAATGCCCGCCGAACTGGTGGCTCCCGTGCCCGCCGCGGGCGACCCCGGGGTCCGCGCCCTCGTCGCGAAGGCCACCGCGGGCGCGACGACCGGATGGCTCGCCTTCCGGCCCGGCCCGGCGCCGGCCGTGCTCGATCACGTCGTGGTGCTCCGCGGGCGCTTCCCCGGGCTCGACCCCCGTGTCGACGCGGGTGGGCAAGGCTGGGGTCCCCCGCGCGATCTCGGCGACGGATGGCGGCGCCACGACGCGGTCCGCCCCGTCGAGCGGACGGCGCCGGCGCGCGTCTACCTGCGCGACAGCACCGTGGTCGCGCTGGTCACCACCGCGGAGATCGACGCCGTGGAGCGGACGCTCGAGCGGGGGATCGCGGTGGGGAGCCGGCTCGGACCGCTGCTGCCGCCGACCCACGGGACCCTCGCGGTCCGGGCGCGCAGTCGCTCCATCGCGGCCTGGGTCGAGCCGGCCCAGCCCACGGTCGCGGCGCTGCTCCGTGCCGCGCAGCGGCTGTCGCTCGTGGTCGACCTGGAGGACGATCGGCTCCGGGGCGAGGCGGAGCTCGGCTTCGGGGACCGGGCGTCGCCGGAGCCCCGGGCGATCGCGGCCGCGGCGACGACGGCGGAGCACCTGGAGGAGCTTCGTCAGGCCGTCGCCAAGGCGCCCGGCGCGATGGGGGCGGTGGCGCGCGGAGTGGAGGTGGAGGCGGAGGGAGGGTCCGTGCGCCTCCGCTTCGACCTCGATCGCGGGGCAATGGGACCGCTGCTCGGCGAGCTCGGGGTGCTGGCAGCCTCCGGCGTCGGGCCGGCGGTGCCCGGGTGACCCGCCCGGCGCCGCCCCCGCGCGGCCGGACCCGCCGAGCCCCGGGGTGGAGCGCCTGGGCTCGGCCTCTTCGCACCGCGATCCCGCCTTTCTCGTTTGACGGGGGCGTCGTCGTGGGGTAGCTGACGCCGTCCGGGCCGGGCGCGAGGTGCTTGACTGTGCGAGGTAATGACCTCGGCGACACGCATCCGCTCGGCGGCCGCCCGGAAGTCCTGCGAAGGAGGCATCGCATTGATCCATGACTGAAATCGAACCGAATACCCCCGCCAGCAGCGCGGTCGACAGCTTCGCGGCTCTCTTCGAGTCGGACGAGCCCACCACGGCCGGGCTCGAGCTGGGCGGCGAGGGGAAGATCGTGGCTGGCGTCGTCGTGCACGTCACGCGAGACGCAGTCGTGATCGACATCGGCGGCAAGAGCGAGGGCGTGATCGGGATCGATGAGTTCACCGACGCCGAGGGCACCGTCTTCATCAAGCCCGGCGATCGCGTGGACGTCTACATCGAGAGTCGCGAGAGCGACGACGGCATGATCTCCTTGTCGAAGGAGAAGGCCGACAAGATGAAGGTGTGGGACGAGATCTCGAGCGCCTGCGAGCGAGACGAGATCATCCAGGGCACCATCAGCCAGCGGGTGAAGGGCGGGCTGTCGGTGACCATCCGCGGGGGCGTCAAGGCCTTCCTCCCGGGCTCCCAGGTGGATCTGCGGCCGATCCGGAACCTCGAGAAGCTCATCGGGCAGACCTACGACTTCAAGGTCATCAAGTTCAACAAGAAGCGCGGCAACATCGTCCTGTCACGCCGCGTGCTCCTCGAGAAGGAGCGCGACCAGATGAAGGCGCGGACCCTGCAGAGCCTCGAGGAGGGGCAGGTCCTCACCGGGACAATCAAGAACCTCACCGAGTACGGCGCGTTCGTCGACCTCGGCGGCATCGACGGCCTGCTCCACATCACGGACATGTCGTGGGGGCGGGTCAACCACCCGAGCGAGGTCTTCAGCGTCGGCGACGAGGTGACCGTCAAGGTCCTCAAGTACAACCCGGAGACGGAGCGGGTCAGCCTCGGGCTCAAGCAGACCCAGGAGGACCCCTGGAGCCACGCCGAGGAGGCCTACCCGCTCGGCAAGCGCGTCCACGGCAAGGTGATGAGCCTGACCGACTACGGGGCGTTCGTGGAGCTCGAGCCCGGCGTCGAGGGGCTGATCCACGTCAGCGAGATGAGCTGGACCAAGAAGATCAAGCACCCGTCGAAGATGCTGGAGATGGGGGCGGACATCGAGTGCCAGGTGCTCGAGGTCGACGCGCGGTCCAAGCGCATCAGCCTGGGGCTCAAGCAGCTCGAGCCCGATCCCTGGATGGTGTTCACCGACAAGTACAAGCCGGGCGACAAGGTCGCCGGCAAGGTCCGCTCGCTCACCGACTACGGCGTGTTCGTCGGCATCGAAGAGGGCGTGGACGGCATGGTCCACAAGACGGACCTGTCGTGGACCGTCAAGGTCAACAACCCCGGCGACTTCTACCAGAAGGGCGACGACGTCGAGGCGATCATCCTCTCGATCAACCACGACGAGAAGAAGGTGAGCCTGGGCGTCAAGCAGCTCTGGGACGACCCCTGGGGCAAGATCTTCGAGGAGTTCGCGCCCGGCGCGGTGGTGGAGGTGACGGTCCTCGGCGTGGCCGAGTACGGCGCCTTCGTGCGCTTGCGTGAGGGCGTCGAGGCGATCATCCCGTCCTCCGAGATGCCGCCCGGCACCGACCTGAACGCGGGCGCCAAGCTCCGCGCCGAGGTGTCCAACGTAGACTCGCAGGATCGTCGCATCACGATGTCGCTGCGGGACGTGGGCTCCACCGATCAGGCCGAGCAGTTCCAGGCGCTGACTCGGGAGAAGACGTCGAACCAGGCGACGCTCGGCGACGTCCTCAAGGGCAAGCTCGCCGAGAAGCTGCAGGCCATGACCAGCCGTGTCGCCGAGGACGAGGGCGCCGGTGACGGCGCTGGCGACGGCGACGGCGAGTCCAGCTGAGCCCGAAGCGGGCGCGGCAGAGCGGGCGAGGATCGTCCTTGGCGAGCGAGGCGCGCAAGCTCAAGCGCGGCGGCGGGCGTAGGCCGGACAGCGACGGCAAGGCCCGCCGTAAGGCGCTCCGGGAGCCCGGAGCGTCGCCGCCCCGGCCGGCCCCGCCGAGTCCGCTGGCGCCTTCGCAGCTCAAGGCCCTCGCCGTCCGGCTGGGGCTGCCGCTGCTCGGCGTCTGGGTGGTCGGCGGGCTCCTGGCGGGGATGGGACTCGGGACCACGGTGACCACGGTCGCGCTCGCGATCCCGGGCACCATCACGCTCTTCCTCCTCGGGCTGCTGGGGTGGGCGGTCTGGCAGACCCGCAAGGCGCGGGGAGTGCACGGCATCCTCGGCGAGGTCCGGACCGCTGAGGACCGCAAGGCCGCCATCGAGAAGCTCGAGACGGGCTTCAAGAAGAAGGACGTCACGGCCGTGCTCGCGCGCGCGCAGCTCCTCATGCAGGAGGATCCGCGCAAGGCGCTTGCGGTGATGGAGGAGATCGATCTCTCCAAGGTGATGCCCACCATCGCCGACGAGGTCCGGGCGCAGCGGGCGCTGGTGCACCTGATGCTTGGCGAAGTCTCCGCCGCCCGTCCCCTGGCGGACGCCGTCGATCTCAGCCGGCACCAGGACGCCAAGACCCGCGCGATGCTCGCCGGGGTGGTCGGCGAGGCCTGGGCCCGCACCGGTCAGTGCAAGAAGGCGCTCGACACGCTCGCCCTGTTCAGCCCCGAGGACCCGGAGTTCTCCGAGGTGCGTCCCCAGCTGCTCCGGGCCATGGCCTTCGCCGGCGCGCACGGGAACGATCTCAAGGCGATGCGCCGTTCCCTGCGGAAGCTGGCCGAGATCGACATCCGGATGCTCGGTGGGTTCTTGATGAAGCGGTCCCACCCGCTGCTCCAGAAGGAGGCCAAGCGAGCGCTGGAGCAGAGCGGCCAGGTCCCGCGCAAGATGCAGGTGCAGCGGCGCTGAACCCCCGGGGTCGCGGGCCGGCGGAGATACGCTGGCCCGGCGCCGGGGGGGCCTGGCACCATTCCCTTGGGGTGTGCGGGGGGCTAGAGTCGGGGGGCGGCTGGGCCGTGTTGCCCAGGCGAGCCCCACGAGCCCGCGCCGCGGCGGGACAGTGACGCCCTCACCCGGATGCGACCCTCGCCACCACCACCGAGCCCGTCCGACGCCGGCGGCGGCGTGACCGGGTCCCGCGTCCTGCTGGTCGACGACGACCCGACGGTTCTGCGGGGGCTCGCACGCGCGATCCGGGCGCTGGGGTACGACGTTACGGCAGTTTCGGACGGGGTCGCGGCGGTCGCCGAAATCGAACGGGGAGCGCCGTTCGACGCGGTCCTGAGCGACATCGCCATGCCGAGTATGGACGGGATCCAGCTCCTGCGGGAGATCCGCGAGCACGATCTGTACGTGCCCGTGGTGCTGGTGACCGGGGAACCGGCGGTCAGCACGGCGGTGAAGGCGGTTGAGTACGGGGCCTTTTACTACCTGACCAAGCCGGTCGCGATGGAGGAGGTGCAACGTGTGCTCGGTCGCGCGGCGGCCCTGTCGCGAATGGCGCGGGTCAAGCACGAGGCGGCCGCTGCCCTCGGAGGGGGGCGGATCCTCGCCGGGGACCGCGCGGGGCTGGAGGCGAGCTTCGAGCGGGCCGTGGGGGCGCTGTGGATGGCGTACCAGCCCATCGTGCGCGCGGACACCCACGCCATCTATGCCTACGAGGCCCTGATCCGCTGCGACGACTCGGCGCTCCCGGGACCCGGTCCCCTGCTCGGCGCCGCCGAGCGCCTCGGCCGCCTGCCCGAGCTCGGGCGGACGGTGCGGGAGCGCGTCACCGAGCCCATCGGGGGGCTGCCGGCGGATCGCTTCCTGTTCGTCAATTGCCATCCGAGCGATCTCCTGGACGAGGACCTCTATCGACCCGATGCGCCGCTCTCGCGCGTGGCGTCGAGGGTCGTGCTGGAGATCACCGAGCGCGCGGGCCTCGAGGAGATGTCGGACGTGCGGGGCCGGGTGACGCTGCTGCGCGAGCTCGGGTTCCGGATCGCGCTCGACGATTTTGGCGCGGGCTACGCCGGTCTGACGAGCTTCGCCCAGCTCGAGCCCGAGATCGTGAAGATGGACCTGTCTATCGTCCGTGACGTGGAGCGGAGCGCCATCAAGCAGAAGCTCATCCGCTCGGTGACGGCGCTGGCCAAGGACATGGGGATCCTGGTCGTGGCGGAGGGCGTCGAGACGGTCGAGGAGCGCGACGCGCTCCTCGACCTCGGGATCGACCTGTTCCAGGGGTACCTCTTCGCGCGCCCTGGCAAGGCCTTCCCGGCGGTCACCCTCCCGCCGCCCCGTACCTCCGACCAGGCGAGCTGAGGGGCGGGCCTCCGGGCGTCAGAGGCCCTGCAGGTGCGCCCGGGCCAGCGGGCGGAGGCTGGTTTCGGGGAGGAGATCGGCGTGGGAGACGACCGTTACCTCCCGCAGGTCGGACTCGATGAGCTTGCGCACGAACCGGCGGATGTCCGGCTGCGTCAGCACGAGGGGATGCCCGGTGGGCCCGGCGCTCGCCAGCGCCCGGCGGATCGCGGCGACGATGTCACGAGCCGCACCGGGCGCCAGGGTGAGGAAACTGCCGGCGGCGGTGCGAGAGATCGCCGCCCGGAGCGTCTCCTCGATGGCGCCGTCGAGCAGCACGACCTCGAGCTCGGACGCTCCACCGGTGAGCGAGTAGGTGATCGGGCGGCGGAGCGCGGCGCGGACCAGCTCGGTGAGGTTGAGCGGATCCCGGTCCACGCTCGCGTACTGGGCCAGCGCCTCCAGGATCGCCTTGAGGTCCCGGACGCTGACCCCCTCCTCGACGAGGCGACGGAGGATGTCGGCGAGCAAGGTCACCGGGACGGGCTTGGGGACGACCTGACGCACCGTGGCGGGCGCCACCTGCTCGAGCTGGTCGAGCAGACGCTGCGTCTCAGCGATCCCCAGGAAGTCGGCGGCGCGCTGGCGGAGCGGCGGGAGGCAGGTGCCGACGAGGTGC
Organism: uncultured Polyangiaceae bacterium; assembly: GCA_964404725.1. GTDB lineage: Bacteria > Myxococcota_A > Polyangia > Polyangiales > Polyangiaceae > JAFGBI01. Next base: position 104,235 of record CAYOLF010000003.1, on the reverse strand, counting down.
TCGGCGACGGACCCGTCGGCGATCGCCTCGGGGACAGTGAGCGCGAGGGCGGGGACCTCGTGGATCGAGAGCACGACCTGACGGGTGTCGAGCCCCTCGCGGACCTCGATCCGCGCCGCGGGGAGGGGCACCCCGAGCTCACGGAACAGGAGCTCCGGCAGCGCGAGGCCGACGGAGCGGATCCCGGGGCGCCGGAGGCGGCCCGCGCGGACGTCGTCGTCGAGGAGGCGGCCAAGGTCCGGCGCGATCTCGATCGACCAGGGGGCCACGACCGGCAGGAAGCGCCCCGGGCTGCCGGGCGCGGCCGCGCTCTCCGGCGGCTCCTGCGGCGTGGTCGTCGCCGGGCGCGGCCGCGATCGCGCCCGGGAGGCGGCGAAGAGCAGCCCCGCGATCACCGCGAAGGGGAGCGCCGGGAGCCCCGGGACGAGGGCCAACGCACCGACGAAGACGCTGCCCACCAGCAGGGCCTGGGGTGACCCGAGCAACTGCCCGGCCAGCTCCTCGCCCAGCGCCGTGTCGGGGGCCTCGCTCGCCACGCGGGTGACGAGCACGCCGGCGGCGGTGGCGATGACGAGAGACGGGATCTGGCTCACCAGGCCGTCACCGATGGTGAGCAACCCGTAGCGCTGCAGCGCCGTGAGGGCGTCGAGCCCCTTCTGGCCCACGCCGATGGCGAGACCGCCGAGGATGTTCACCACGGTGATGATGATGGAGGCGATGACGTCGCCCTTGACGAAGCGCATCGCGCCGTCCATCGCCCCGTAGAACTGGCTCTCGCGGGCGAGCGTACGCCGCCGGCGACGGGCCTCCGCGCCGTCGATGGTGCCGGAGCGGAGCTCGGCGTCGATCGCCATCTGCTTGCCGGGCATGGCGTCAAGCGTGAAGCGCGCGCCCACCTCGGCGACGCGCTCGCTCCCCTTCGCGATGACGACGAACTGGATGATGGTGAGGATGAAGAAGACGATCCCGCCGACGACGTAGTTCCCCCGGACCACGAACTGGCCGAAGGCACGGATCACCTCGCCCGCGTCGGCCTGGAGCAGGATGAGCCTCGTGGAGGAGACGTTCAGCGCCAGGCGGAGGAGCGTGGTGATGAGCAGCAGGGTGGGGAACGCCGCGATCTTGAGGGCGTCGCTGACGTAGACGGCGACGAGGAGGATGACGACCGAACCGGCGAGGTTGCCGGCGAGCAAGAGATCGAGCAGGAACGTCGGCAGCGGGACGATCATCAACGCCACGATGGCGATGATCAGCGCCGCCAGGGCGGCGTCGGCGCCCCCGCGGGGGAGGCGACGGCGGGAGCGCGGGAGCGCGGCGGGGGACGCCATGACCGAGAGGCCGGATCAGCTGGGCGCAGTGAAGAGCGACAGGACGCCGGAGAAGAGGTGAAGCTTGGGCCGACCCGCGTGCGGCGCGATCTGAAACCCGCCGCTCACGCCGACGATCGGCAGGTCCCCGAACGCCGCGCGCAGCAGCCGCCCGTCGACGTCGTAGCTGCCGTAGAGGCGCGCGCCGCGCCCGGTGCAGCTGACGTAGACGCCGAAGCGAGGGGCCGCCCCGGCGGCGGCGCGGCGGAGGCGACGGGTCGCGGCCTCGAAGTCCTCGCGGGCGGCAACCGGATCACGGGCGGCGAACGCCATCTGGACACCGGCGCGCGCCTCGCCGCTCACGAACACGCCGCGGCGCGCCGGGTCCACGCCGCGGATGGGCCTGACGAAGACCTCGGGGCGAACGCCGGAGGCGTCCGCGCCGCGCTCGGCCAGCGCCACCAGCAGGAGCGGCTCGCCCTCGAGCCCCTCGCCCGCGGCGGTGAGGGCGTCCAGGGCGGGCTCGTCACCGAGGCGAAGCACCAGGCTCCCGCGCGCGTCGTTGATCGGGCGCAGGGGCGTGAGCAGACGAGCGGCCGGGGTGACCTCGATCACCGGGGCGGTGAGCCCGCGGAAGCCGAGCGCGATCGCCGCCCCGCGAGCGAGCGAGCCGTCGCTGTGGACACCCACGGCGCCAGGGGAGCCGGTGGTCCCGAACCCGAAGAGCTGGGCCGCCCGGGGCAGCGCGCCGAGGGGCGTGAGCAGCTCGGGGTCGAAGCGCTCCGGCTCGACCGCCACGAAATGCGCGCTGGCCCCGGACGCAGCGAGCGCGCGAGCCAGGGCCGCCCCGATCCGCGCCGGGTCGTCCTCGTCAACGGCCGCGAGGAACGGCCGGGGACCGGACCACACCAGGAGCGCTGCGGCGGATTGATCCTCGAGCTCGCCGGTCGGCGCGATGACCCACGCTCCGCTCGCCACTAAGAAGGGCAGCCCCGGGCAGGCACTGGCGACGGCGCTGGCCACGGCCGGGAGCTGAGCCGCGAGGCTCCCGCCCACGAAGATCAAGCCTCCGGCGGGGCGAGTCACGGCCTGCGCGACCCGCGCGGCCTCCCGCCCCACCTCGGCCGGGTGCTGCGCCTTGCACCCCGCACCCATGGCCAGGAACTCCACGCCGCGAGGTTATTTAACCGCCTTGCGGGCTGCAAGCGGTGCCGGCCCGGGGCCACAGTCCCGCTCCGAACCTGCGGGGACCGCTGGCCGGGGCCCGCCCGGGGGGCGACCGCGGCGCCGGGCCGGACGCGAGGACCGGCGTCCGGTCTTTCTTACGCGCCCTCGATTCTCTAACCTTCTCCTCGTGTCGAACCGGCTTCACCTCGCCTCGACCGGCGGGACCGACATCGGGCTGCGGCGCAAGCACAACGAGGATGCCTTTCTCGCCGACGACGAGCTCGGGCTCTGGGTGGTGGCGGACGGGATGGGCGGGCACGCGGCGGGCGAGGTGGCGAGCCAGGAGGCCATCGACACGGTCTACGGGATGGTGTCGCGCGGCAAGCGGACGCTCAGCCTGGACCGGACCTTCAGCGAGGACAAGGCGCGCGCGGCGCAGCGGCTGCTCGAGGGCGCGGTCCAGGCGGCGACGTACATGGTGTTCGCGATGGCCGAGCTCGACGCCAACAAGGCGGGCATGGGCACCACCATCAGCGCCATGATGGGGGTCGGCGACTTCGGCGTCACCGCGCAGGTCGGCGACAGCCGCATCTACCGCATCCGCAGCGGGTGCGTCACCCAGCTCACCGAGGACCACACCCTCATCGCGTGGCAGCTCAAGCAGGGGCTCATCACCGAGGAGGAGGCCCGACGCAGCAAGCACCGCAACGTCATCACCCGGGCGGTGGGCAATCGGGATTACGTCCAGGTCGACACCGCGCTCCTCGAGCTGGAGCCAGGCGACCAGTACCTGCTCTGCAGCGACGGTCTGCACGGGTACCTGCGCTCGGAGGAGATCCCCGCCTTGAGCGAGGGCGGCGGGGTCGACGCCGTGCGGCGCTTCATCGATCTGGCCAACCAGCGCGGGGGCAAGGACAACATCACCGCCGTGCTCGTCGAGGTTTCGGAGTCGTAGCGCCCCCGGAGAACGGCTCGGGTTGGGGTCCCCGGCGCGGCGCCCCGGGGAATGCGAGCGCGCGGTCGTGCGTCGCTTCCTCGCGCGGGAGATAACTTGGCCCGCGCGCGCAACTCGGCGTAGCGACTGGCTAAACCGGCCATGTCCGGAGAAGGGCCAAGATGAGGCGACTAGCGATCGGCGTTCTCATGGGAGGGACCTCGGGGGAGCGGGAGGTTTCGTTGCGAACGGGGTGTGCCGTCGCCGACGCGCTCGAGGAGGCGGGCCACGCGGTGAGCCGGATCGACCTCGGCGCCGGACCAGGGGCGCTCCTGACGCTCGCCAACGCCCGGATGGACGTCGCCTTCATCGCGCTCCACGGCCGCCTGGGCGAGGACGGTTGCGTGCAGGGGGTGCTCGAGGTGCTGGGGATCCCGTACACCGGCTCCGACGTGCTCGCGAGCGCCCTCGCGATGGACAAGCTCAAGGCGAAGGAGCTCTTCCGCCTGCACAACGTGCCGACCCCGCCATACTACGAGGTCACGCGGGCCGACGCCGCCGGGGATCTCGGCGACATCCACGGGAGCTTCGGGTACCCGACGGTGGTGAAGCCCCGTCGCGAGGGGTCCAGCATCGGCCTGGCGAAGGCGGACGATCTGCCGTCGCTCCGCGCGGCGGTGGCGACGGCCCTCCGGTACGACGAGTCCGTGCTCGTGGAGCGCTTCGTGCGCGGACGCGAGGTGTCGGTGGCGCTGCTGGACGATCGCGTCCTCGGGGCCATCGAGATCGCGCCGAAGCGGGAGATGTACGACTACCAGGCGAAGTACACCCCGGGGATGAGCGAGTACTTCCTGCCGGCGCGCGTCCCGGCGACGCGGCTGCGCGGGGTGCTGCACTTGGCGGGGCGGGCCTCGGCCGCGGTCGGCACCCGCGGCGCCTGTCGCGTCGACCTCTTGGTGACCGAGGGCATGAACGAGTACGTGCTCGAGGTGAACACGCTGCCGGGGATGACGCCCACCAGCCTCCTGCCGAAGATCGCCGCCGCGGCCGGCTACGACTTCACGACGTTGTGCGAGGCGATCGTCGAGCGCGCCCTGGCGCGCGGCGGCGACGTAGCGCCGGAAGCGGCCACCACCGCGGCAGCGGAGCCGCCGCGCGAGCTGGCGGTCGCGATCTGACCGACATCGGTGCCCCATCCTCCCCGTCCTCGGGCGGAGGGGTTTCCGTGGTCGCGTGACCGGGGCGGGCGAGCGCGCGTCGAGGGTCCGTGGAGCCCACGGCGCCCCTACGCTCCGCGTCGGAGCGGCTCGTGGCAGGATCCGCCGAGGAAACTCGCGGCGACTGCGGGATTGTCGGCGAGAAGGAAGCTGGTATATTCCGCGCCCCGCAGGGCGCCCTGGGCGCGGCGGGGAACGAGTCCCCATCGTCTAGCTCGGTCCAGGACGCGGCCCTTTCAAGGCTGCAACACGGGTTCGAATCCCGTTGGGGACGCCGCTTTTCCTGAATAGTTCCCGCGGCTTCCGGTTCCGAATCGATCTCGCGATCGCTTCCGTGATCGATTGCTCCGGCGATCACCCGCTCCGGCAGGGCACCGAACGGCAGCCCACCGACGCGCGCCGCGGCCCGGCCCCGCCTGACGTAGAGGGGGGAGCCCGTCGCGAGTGATGGCCAGCCCGACCACGATCTGCGGCGCGTCCGTGCGCCCGTTTTTCGAGTGCCCCCGCTTGCCCTGCGCGGGGTACTGGTGGCCGTACTTGTGCATCTCCGCGCCATCCTCGTCGTCCACCTCGAAGTGTCGCGAGGTCGTCTCGACGAAGTCCATCGCTCGATACAGGCGGCTCAGGCTGAGGTTCGCCGCGCTCGGCAGATAGACCTCCTCGCGCAGCCACTGCTCCCAGCAGTACAGCTTCGAGTACGGTTCGAGCGCACGGTTGGCGACCATGGCGAAGAGCGCACGCTCGCGGGCCGCGGCGCTCTTGCCTCGCGCAACCTTCTTGATCACGCTGTCGATCCCGAGCTCTCGCCAGAGTTGCTCAAGCACCCAGACGCCGCCGTAGGGCAGCGCACCCAACAACCGCAGTCCCTCGACCGGTCCGCCCTCGGCCGCACTCACCACTTGCTCGCCGACCACGCGCAGGATGCTCCTCGCCAACCGCCGGAGCCCGTCACGATCGAGTTGGTCCACCTGCGGTCGCGGTCACCCTCGGCGCCGAAGGTTTCGTCAAGAACGCCGCGTGCGATCCGGCGCGCGGCAGCGCGGTGGGCGACGTCATCGAGCTCCAGGCGGGTGCCTTCGCTTCGGCTTGGCGCTCACGCTCGCGGCGGCAACGCCCGCGGGATCGCCGCCCGGCGCGTCCGGAAGCCCTCCAGCGCCTCGGCGGCGGCTCCAGTTCCAGGTTTCTCCGTGCAGCGCTCGGTCTTCCGGTCCAACGGTAAGGGATCGCCGTCCAGCGCTCGGGGAGGCCGTCCAGCGCTCGGATTTCCGATCCAACGGTAAGGATCGCCGTCCAGCGCTCGGATTTCCGATCCAACGGTAAGGATCGCCGTCCAGCGCTCG
>CAYOLF010000003.1:86749-98170 GCA_964404725.1 uncultured Polyangiaceae bacterium | reverse complement strand
GGGATCGCCGTGCAGCGCTCGGATTTCCGACGCAATAGTAGTTGGTCCCCGTCCGGCGACGGGTGAGGGCGCGAAGTGCGCGGGGGGATCTCGATCCCGTGCGTCGTTGCCGCCGGCTCGGCCGCGATTCGGGCTCGACCGGCGTGCTCGTCCGCGGAGCGATGGCGCGAGGCGGCTGGATCTCGCTTCCCGGGTCGTCCCGCCGTCACCAGGAGACGGACCAGACCTCGGCGAAGACGCCGTCGCCCTTCTCCGCGTCGGCACCCCCGGCGAGCTTGACTAGGAGGAGCCGCTTGACGCCGGAGCGGCGCACGAAGGTGTCCTCCTCCGTGATCAGCTGGACGCTCTTGCCCTTGGTCGCGATGACGCCAAGCTCCTCCTTCGGTTCGAAGTCGGTGAGATACATCCGGGCGAGGTTGGTCTTCTTTCCCGTGCCGCCGTCCCGCAGCGCCCGGATGAGCTTCTCCGCGTGCTCGTTCCGGTCCTCCGGCAGCCCGCCGGTACCGAACATCAGGGGGAGATCGCTGGGACCGACCTGCGCCGTGGGGACGCGTCGGGCGCGCAGGAGCAGGAACTCGCGCGTCTCCACCCCCTTGGTCACGACGTAGGCGTGACCGAACCAGCGACCCTCGCCCGAGGGCATCTTCGCCTCCCAGCGCTCGGCAGCGGCGAAGTCCTCGAGGATGCGGCAGCTCTCGCGCCCCTTGACCTTCTTCTCGCAGCCGAGCTCGGCCCGCGTGGTCTCGAGGTCCAGATCCGCGGGTGGCGGCTGCGGAGCGCGCGGCGGCGCCGCGGCGGGCTCGCTCGGCGCGGGCGCGGCCGCGCTGGCGGAGGGCGCGGTCGCGCCGGTGGGCTTCTCCTTGCAGGCGGGCGCGACGAGGAAGGTGAGGGCGACCAGGGCGAGGAGAGGCGACGTGGGGCGCATGACGACGGGCGCGACGATACCACGGTCCGTCGCGCGCCGGCGGCGGTCGCCGCGGCCGGGCCCCGCGGCGCGGAGCGCGGCCCTCGACTCGAGCTTTCTCGCTGTACCTGCGGGCATTTGGAGTATCGGCGCGCGGGCGCACGGGCAAGCTCGGCGGCGGCGAGTATCCTGACCGCGCCATGCCCGAGCTCCCCCCCGTCGAGGCCCTGCGACGCCTGCTCCGCGCGCAGGTCGACGCTCTCCGGGGGATCCCGCTCGCTCGCCTCGACACCGAGGTGGCCGCCGCCCGGGCGGCACTCGACGACGACGCGCTCGCCACGCTGCTCGCGCACCGGGAGCGGCTCGCACCGCACCTGACCGGCCAAGCGGGGGAGCTCCGGCGGCTCGCCGTGGACGCGGCGACGCGGTTCGGGCGCCAGCTGCGCGAGCGCAACCAGTATGCCCGCTGGGACGAGACGGCGCAGGCGGGCCTCGAGGGGCTCTTCGCCGCGTACTACCGGCGCCTCGGTGAGGTCCTCGCGACGGCCGGGGGCGTCGAGGACCTGCGGGAAGGGCTGCTGCCGGTCGACGCCGGGCACACGGCGCGGCTCGGTCGCTTCGTGCAGTCGCGGGCCCGCGACGTGGAGGCGGGGGCCATGCCGGACACCGTCGCGAACGAGTACTCGGTGGGGCTGCAGCTCGAGGTGCTGGGGCTCGAGCCAAGCGCGCTGCGTCCGCCCATCCTCGACGTGGGCTGTGGCCCCTCCGCGCTCCTGGTGCATCACCTCCGAAACCTCGGGCTCGAGGCCTTCGGGCTCGAGCGAAGCCCCACCGAAGCGACCTACGTCCAGGTCAGCGACTGGCTCGAGACGGACTTCGGCCTGGAGCGCTGGGGCAGCATCGTCGCGCACCTCAGCTTCACCAACCACTTCGTGCTCCACCACCAGGATTCCGAGAAGGTGGCGGCGGCGTACGCTCAGGCGTACCTGCGGCTATTGCGCTCGCTCCAGAAGGGTGGCTGCTTCTTCTACGCCCCGGGGGTGCCCTTCATCGAGGGGCTTCTCCCCGCCGACGAGTACGGGGTGTCGCGGCGGGAGATCCTCTCGGGCCCGGACGATTCCCCCATCGAGGCGGTCCGCGTGGAGCGTCTGCGGTGAGCCGAGTCCCCCGCAAGGGCGGCCGGGCATCCGGGGCTGGTCGGCGTCCGGTGGGCGACCTAGCTGCGGCATGGTTCGCCGTCGTCGGCTACACTCCCGGGCGTACCCGGTCTTGTCCCCGGGTTGGCTGGAAGGGACCATGAAGCGACGATTCGGTTCGGTCGGGCGGCTCGCAGTAGCGACGGCGGGGCTCTGGGTTTCGGTGTTGGCGGCCTGCGGTGGCGACGACGAGTCGCCGGTGGAGACAGGGACGGGCGGCGTCGGCACCACGGGTGGCGTCGGCACGGGTGGGGCGCTCACCGGCGGCATGGCGACCGGCGGGGTGGCGACCGGCGGCGTGGCGACCGGCGGCGTGGCGACCGGCGGCGTGGCGACTGGTGGCGTGATTACTGGTGGCGTGATGACCGGCGGCGTGATGACCGGCGGCGTGGCGACCGGCGGATCTGTGATTGGGGGGATGCCGACGGGCGGCGTCGTGACCGGTGGCGTGGTGACGGGCGGGGCGGTGACGGGCGGCGACCTCACGGGCGGGGCGGTCACCGGCGGGAGTGAGACGGGCGGCGAGATCGTGACCGGCGGCGCGGGCACCGGCGGTGACGCCACGGGCGGCGCGGCGGGCGCCGTGGCGACGGGCGGCGAGGGTGGCGCGGGCACCGGCGGGGAGGGCACCGGTGGGGGGTACACGCTGGTGGGCGAGATCGCCCGAGGCGGCGACAGCTACGTGCTCGAGTTCGGCGACGTCTACTTCGAGGTGGACGCGGGGAACGGCGCGCGTGTGGTGAGCTGCTCCCTCGCCGGCACCGAGGTGCTGATGCAGTCCGGGCCGCTCGCGGGGGCCGACGACGCCGACATGCGCGACAATTTCGGCGCGACCTTCTGGACCAGCCCGCAGACGATGTGGAGCTGGCCCCCGGTGGACGCCATCGACTCGGCTGATTACTCCGCGGTGGTGGAGGGAAACTCGGTGATCTTGACCAGTCCGGTGGCCACGGTCGGCTCGGCCCAGGTCGTCGTCGTCAAGCGGTTCACCGCGGATCTCACGCATGGCTGGATCGTCGCCGAGTACACCATCGAGAACCGCGGCTCGAGCCCGGTGACCATGGCGCACTGGGAGATCCCGCGCGTCGACACCAAGGGGATCAGCTTCTTCCCCACCGGAGCGGGGACCCTGCCGGTCGACATGGCCCTGCTCGAGCCGTCGTCCGACGCGCTCGGCGTCACCTGGTACGACTGGGCGAGCGCGACGCCGAGCGGGAGCGATGGCAAGTACATCAGCGACGGCGGCGGCTGGCTCGCTCACGCGGACGATGGAGTCCTGCTCGTGCGGACCTTCGACGACATCGGCCTGAACGACGGCGCGGAGGACGAGGCCGAGATCAAGATCTACGCGAACGGCAGCAACGACTACGCCGAGATCGAGGCGCAGGGCGCGGCAGTGAGCATCCCGGCGAGCGGCTCCGTCACCTGGTCGGTGGTCTGGCAGCTGGCCCCGATCCCCGAGACGGTGACCGTGGCCGCCGGGAGCCAGACCCTGCTGGACCTCGCGGAGTCCGTCGTCGCGCAGGCGCCCGACGGGGGATGAGCTCTTCGGGCCGGCATTCGGCAGCCCCCCGCTCTCCGGGGCTCAAGGGCGGGTCGCGCTGTAGGCCGACCAGGCCGTGACCCCGGCCAGGAGGAGCACGAACGGCGTCGGATCGGTCGCGGTCGGGCAGCCGCCGTTGCAGCTGGTGGCGAGCGAGAGCAAGCGGCTGGCGAGGTAGGCGATCGTGGCGCCCACGGCGGCGGCGGTCCCGATGATCACGAGACGGCGACGGGGGAAGGCCGCCGCGAGGCGCGTGAGGCTACGGCGAACGGGCGATGCGGCTTCCATACAGGTAAGAGCCCCGAGGCCGGCTCGGGGATTCGGCCGCCCGGATCACCGCCGCAGGCGCACCACCTGACCCCCGGCCGGCGGGGGATCGCTCGAGGGCAGCGCGACGACGAGGCGCTCGACGAGGGGCAGCGCCTGGAGCAGCCCGGCCTCGGCGTGGAGCTCCGAGAAGCCGGCGTCGAACACCAGGACGAGCGCGTAGATCGAGGCGAACCCGCGCGCGAAATAGCCAAAATCGTCGCGCCGCTCCACCAGGCGGAGGTGGGCCGTGCGATGGCCCAGGTCGGCCTCGATCGCGCGCCGCACGGCCGCCACCGCCCGCATGGCGAGCAGGTGATGCCCCCAGGCCGTCTGCCCGCGGCGGCGGCTCGCGTCGCGGATCGTCCGCACCGCGAGCTCGAGGCGGGCCGCCTCGCCGCGGTCGAGCCGACGCGCGGCGAGCTCCGCCGTCAGGTCCTCGGGGCTTGCGTCCACCCAGCGCTCGAGCTCGAGCCCCGCGCGCGCCGCCTGCTCGGCCGCCTCCGCGGTCGCCAGCGCGGTTTCGACGTCCTCGCGCTCGCCACGGGGCTCCGAGCTGCCCCAGAGGATCGGCGACCGATCGTCGAGCACGAGCGCCCGCACGGCCCCCACTCGGGCCGCCAGCACGTGGAGCTCGTCGTCGAGCCGTCGCTGCGCGTTCGCGCGCGAGGTGCCGACGAGTCGCTCGGGCAGGTCACGAGGGCCGAGATCCGAGAACGACGAGGCGAGCGCCTCGAGGCGCGCCTGTGCGCCGGCGCGGTCTGGGACCGGACCCTCGAACTGCGCTACCAGCCGCCACCCGGAGCCGAGCTCGCACCAGAGCGCGCTCGAGCCCGAGGGAGGCCTGCCCCCGAGCTCGACGCGCGCGTCGTCGGCGCCGAGCTCGCGCTGGACGACCTCGAGGAGCCGATGGAGGACTGCGTCGCTCACGGGACCCGAGCTTACCGCCTCGCCCACCGCGCCGGGGCGGGATCCGCCAGGGATCGTCCTTCGTGCCTGGCTGAACGGTTTTTCCCACGGGTTGACCGGGTCGGGTGGCCGTGGGAGGGATGCGTTCCCGCCGCGCGGCGAGCCCGGGCGGGCGAACGAGGAGCAACCCCAGCATGCTGCGCCGGACCACGAGGGGGCTGCTGACGGTCGTCCTGCTCGTCGCGTCGGGGTGCGGGCGGCGGGCGGACCCCCTGGCGGCGGCCAGCTCGGCGGTGGCCAGCGTCGCCACCGCGGCCCCGTCGGGCCGCGCGGTCACGTCGTCGTCGGCCTCCGCGCTGGGCTCGGCGCGGCTCCTCGGGAGCGGCAGCGCCCAGGCGCTGCCGACCGCCGCTGCTCCCGCCGTGCGTGTGCGTGGGCTGGTCGGGCGCTATCTCCCGGGGGATTGTCGCGAGGGGCGGATCTACCTCGACGTGGCGGGACTGGTGGCGCTCGTCGGGCCGGAGTCGGCGGCCGCTCGAGCGGGGCTCGTCCAGCGGGTGGACGAGGGGGGCGAGGCGACGCGCGCGCTCGCGGGTTTCGCCGCGGCGGGGCTCGATCCATGGCGCGATCTGCGGGAGATCGGGATCTGCGCGCGGGGCGGTGACGACGTGGTGTTCGCGGCGGACCTCGACCTGGGGCGCCTGAAGGGGGACCTTCGGGGTCTGGTGGCGGGGATGGCGACACCGGGCGCGGGGAGGGTTGTCCAGCGCCGCGTGGGCGAGCTCGAGGTCCTCTCGCTCGAGCCGGACGACGGCGTGCTGGCCCGGGTCGCGCCAAGCGTCCTGGTGGCGGCGCGGACCCTCCCGGCGCTGCAGGTCGCGGCGAAGGGGACCGGCGCCGGCTTCGCGGAGGCAACGCGCCACCTCGCGTTCGTCGACCTCGCGCAGCTGTCCGAGCGGTCGGCGCGCCTCACCGTGGAGAGACTCGGCGAGCGGCTCGCCTTCACCGCGCGCCTGGGGCAAGGCCGGGGTCCCTCGGCGAGCGCGGGGGAGCCCCAGGCCCTGCTCGGCGAGGCGCGGGCCTGGCTGGAAGCGGCCGCGAAGCGGCTCGACGGCACACCCTGGGCGCCCTTCGCGGCCGATCTGCGGGCGGTCGAGCTGGGGGTCGAGGGCGGTGCGATCGAAGCTCGGCTCACGCTCCCCGCCGCGCGACTGCGCGAGTTCGTCGCCGCCGCGATCCCCAGCGGCGCCGACCGAGCCCCTGGCGCCGCGCCCGTGAGCCCAGCGGGGACGCCGCCGGATGGTCAGCGGCCCGCGTCGACCCGGAGCGGCTCGTCGCCGTAGGCCCGGAGGCGGAACCCGGTCGCGTCGACCTCGGCGATGGCATAGGTCCGGGCAGGCCGCCCGGGGGCGTCCTCGTCCAGGTTCTCCGTGAGGCTCTGGAGCGTGACGTAGGGGATCCCGTCGTGCACGGCCAGGTGGCTCCAGTGGACGTGCCCGTTGATGACCGCGACGACGACCCCGCTCCGGGCGATGACCTCGCGCACGGCCACGCGATTGGCGACCCGGCAGAGGTGGGGCTCGTGCTCGAACCAGCGGCTCCCCACGAGATCCATCTCCGCCAGCGGGTGGTGCAGCAGGACGACGGTCGGGAGCGCCGTTCGGGCGAGATCCTGGGCGAGCCAGCGGATCTGCTCCTCGGGGACCGTGATCTCGACCTCGTCCCGGAAGCGGGTGCAGAGCGTCGCGAGGTGCACCCCGCCGACGTCCCGGGACCCGTAGAGGGGCCCGGGGCGACCCCACAGCTCGCGCAGGTCGTCGCCGGCGAGGTGCACCTGATCGTGGTTGCCCGCGACGTGGAGCAGCGGCGTCCGGGCGTCGGCGATGGCCGCGAGGAACTGGCGGTAATGCGCGAGATCCTCCTCGCGCGAGGCGTCCTCGATCACGTCGCCGAGGTTGACGAGGAGCTCCGGGCGGTGACTCGCGGCGATCTCGCGCGCAACCGTCCGGGTGAGCTCCCCGGCGAGGTGCGACAGCTTGCGGAGCTTGCCCGCGTAGCGGGCGGCGGGACCGAAGTGGACGTCGGTGACGAGCGCGAAGCGCATGCGACTCCCATAGAGCAGCGCCGCCGGCGGGGACAGCGGTACGGCGCTGCCGCGGGGCTCACGCGGCGCTCGAGATAGCGGCGCCGGGCCCGTCCTGAGTGGGGGTCGCTCGAGCCGCGCCGGCGCGGGCGCTCGGTGCCGCCGGTGCGGGGTCCGTCCGCGCCGCGGCGCGCAGCTGGGGGCGGCGCGCCCGCTCGGCGCTCGGCGCCAGGCAGCTCGCGGCCCCCAGCGACGCCGCCACGACCAGGCCCGACATCGTGAGCCGGGGGCCGGACGCGTCGACCAGACCAGCGCGCTCGAGCGCAGCGAGCGCTCGCCGCACTCCCGGCTCGGCCAGCCCCGCGGCTTCGGCCAGCGCGGCCGCCGTGGGGGCGCTCGCGGGCGCGGCCGCCGTGGGGAGCCCGGGCCAGGCCCGCGAGGGACGTCCGAGGGGCGCCGAGAGGCGGAATAGGACCAGGAGGACGCGACCGAGGAGTCGTTGGCGAGTCATGATCTGGCTCTATCGAACCACTGAAAGCATGTCCAGTTTTGGGCGGACGGAGTACGTCCGGGCTCGGGGCCCTCGCGGGGGTGGGGGGCCCGCCGGGCTCGGGGTCGCGCCGATCGGGTAGAGACTCGCGCCGGCGGCAGCGGTATGTCGTCGGCAGTGATTTCGGGGGGCGACTGACGGAGCGTCGAGATGGCCAGTGGGATCGTGAAGTGGTTCAATAACGCCAAGGGCTACGGCTTCATCGTTCAGGACGGCGCCGCGGAGGAAGTCTTCTGTCACTTCAGCGCGATCGCCGGCGACGGCTACAAGTCGCTGAACGAGGGCCAGCGCGTGGTGTTCGACGTGGAGCAGGGACCCAAGGGCCTCCAGGCGGCGAACGTTCGCCCCGAGTGAGGCGCGGGCGGTCGCGGGGGAGCGGCGGCCGGACCCCGCGTTCGCCGGACTCGCGGCGGTAGCGTTGCGGGGCGCGCGAGGCGCCTTAGACTGCGCGCGCCGTCGCGCCCCGGCGGCGCGAGGTCATGCCATGAGCGAGCCCACCGTCCACACCTTTCAGGCCGAGGTCACCGAGGTCCTGCGCCTCGTCATCCACTCCCTCTACAGCCACCCGGAGGTGTTCCTGCGGGAGCTCGTGTCGAACGCTTCGGACGCCATCGACCGGCTGCGGTTCCGCGCCCTCGCGGAGCCGGACCTCCTCCCGGAGGGTTACGAGCCTCGGATCGAGCTCATCCCGGATCCGGACGCCGGCACCCTCACCATCGCCGACAACGGCATCGGGATGACCGCCGAGGAGCTCGCGAAGAACCTCGGGACGGTGGCCTGGTCGGGCTCCCGCGACTTCCTGAAGCAGCTCCGCGCCGGACAGGAGTCCTCGGACCAGGGACCGAAGCTCATCGGCCAGTTTGGCGTGGGGTTCTACAGCGCGTATCTGGTCGCCGACGAGGTCGAGGCGCTGAGCCGCGCGGCCGGCACCGACCAGGCTCACCGCTGGCGTTCCCTGGGTAAGGACACCTTCTCCGTGGAGCCGGACGTTCGCGCGGGGCAGGGGACCTCCGTCGTGCTCCACCTGCGGGCCGAGCACCGCGAGATGCTCTCGGAGCACCGACTGCGTGAGCTGATCGAGCGGTACTCCGACTACGTCGCGCACCCGATCGAGCTATGGCTCCAGAAGGACGGGAAGGACGAGCATAAGCAGCTCAACCGAGGCGAAGCCCTCTGGCAGCGGCGGCCGAGCGAGGTCACCGAGGCGCAGTACGAGGAGCTCTATCGCCACCTCGCGCGCGACTGGGAGGGGCCGCTCGGCTGGCGCCACTTCCACTTCGAGGGGACCCAGGAGTTCTCGGGCGTGATCTTCCTGCCTCGACGCCGGGGCTGGGATCTGTTCGACCCGGGACAGCACCACGGCATGCGGCTGCACGTGCAGCGGGTGTTCGTGCTCGACGAGGCGGAGGAGCTGGTCCCGCGCTGGCTCCGGTTCCTTCGCGGCGTGGTCGACTCCGAGGATCTCCCGCTGAACGTCTCGCGGGAGCTACTTCAGGACTCGCGGGCGGTGCGCACCATCCGCCAGCAGATCACCCGTCAGGCGCTCGACTTGCTCGGAGCGATGAGCCGAGAAAAGCCGAGTGACTACGAGATCTTCTGGAAGAACTTTGGAGTAGTTCTCAAGGAGGGTCTGCACTTCGAGCCGGAGCTGAAGGACGAGCTCGTCGGGCTGCTGCGCTTCGAGAGTACCGGCCGAGTCGGCCTGACCTCCCTGGCAGAGTACGTCTCGCGCATGAAGGAGGGGCAGACGGCCGTCTACTTCGCGACGGGCACCTCGCGCGCGGCGCTCGAGGCGAGCCCGCACCTCGAGGCGCTGACGGGTCGGGGCTACGAGGTCCTGCTGATGACCGACACGGTGGACCCGTTCGCCGTCGGGTCCATCGACGCCGTGGAGGGCAAGCCCCTGGTCGGAGCCATGGCCGCCAAGCTCGATCTGCCCGAGGCCGAGGGCGAGGCAACCCCCGAGCCGCCCGATCGCAGCGCGGATCCCCTGCTCGAGCGCTTCCGAGGCGTGCTCGGGGACGCTGTGGCGGAGGTGCGCCCGTCCCGGCGCCTGAAGGCCTCGCCCGTGTGCCTGGTCGTCCCCGAGGGGGGCATGGCACCCCACGTCGAGCGCATGCTGCGCGCCATGCAGCACGCCGAAGGGCCCCTCGGGCGGCGCATCCTCGAGGTGAACCTCGAGCATGGCCTGCTCCGGAGCCTGGCCGCCGTCCACGCTCGGGACCCGGAGTCGTCGCGGGTGAGCGCCTGGATCCGCGCGCTCTTCGACCAGGCGCTGCTGGCGGAGGGCAGCCCGGTCGACGACCCAGCGCGGCTCGCCCGGGACCTCACCGAGCTGCTCGAGCAGGTGGCCAGCGCCGAGGCGGACCGCGCCGACTGACGGGCGCGACGGCGCGTGGCTTCCCCTGGCCGACGGCAGCCACCTTGGGGATCGGCGGGCGGTCAGCGCGCCACCGCGGTCGCGGCCCGATGAGCGAGGTCGGCCTCCTCCCGCACCTCCACGGCGGGGTCGAGATCCCGCGCCCGAGCGAGGGCCTCCGAGGCCTGCCGGACGAGCGCGGCGCCGCCGCTGGGGTCCGGGGGAACGGCGCCAGGCCGGCCCTCGCGCGCGGCGAGCCGTCCCAAGGCCCAGGCGGCATGCTCGCGCACGAGCGCGCTCGAGTCCTCCTGGAGCGCGCGGCAGAGGTCCGGCACGACGCCCAGGTCTCCGAGGTTGCCGAGCGCCACTGCCGCGTTGCGAGCGAGTCGGGGGCGGCTCACGCGCTGGAGCGCGGTGCCCCGCGAGAGCCGCCGGTGCGCCGCCGAGCCGAGGCGCAGCAGGTCGACGAGGTCCAGTCCCTGCAGCGGCGAGCGCGCGGCGGGCGGGGAGGGTGCGCCTGAGCGGCGGCGAGCGGCGACGTAGGGGCAGATCTCCTGGCACCGGTCGCAGCCGAACACCCAGCCGCCGATCGACGGCCGCAGGTCGCGGGGAATGGCCCCCTTGAGCTCGATGGTGAGGTAGGCGATGCAGCGCCGGGCGTCGAGCGTGAAGGGCCCCAGGAGCGCCCCCGTCGGGCAGGCGTCGAGGCAGCGCGTGCAGCGGCCGCAGCGCGGCTCGAGCGGCGGGTCCGGTGGAAGCGCGAGATCGACGAGCAGCTCGCCGAGGGCGACGTGGGAGCCAACCCCCGGCACGATGGTCAGCGTGTGCCGGCCGGTGAAACCGACGCCCGCGCGCGCCGCGAAGGCATGCTCGAGGAGCGGCGCGGAGTCGACGCAGGCGCGGGACCGAACGGCCCGATCCGCGAGCGCCGCCGCGCGTCCGGCCAGCGCCAGAAGCCGGGACCGCACCTGATCGTGATAGTCATCGCCCCGAGAAAAGCGGGCGATGAGCGCGGGTCTTGCTCCACCGGCGGGCGGCGCCGCGGGGTGCGGGAGGGCCGCGACGATCACGGTGCGCGCCTCCGGCAGAAGCGCGCGCGGATCGTGGCGCTCCGGCGGCGCGCTCAGATAGCTGAGCTCGCCGGCGTGCCCGGCCTCCCGCCAGGCGTCGAGCGCCCTGGCGGCGTCGAAATCCGGCTCTGCGGCGGCAAACCCGACCCGCACGAACCCGAGTTCGAGGCCCGCCGCTCGGATCGCCTCTCTCAGCGCCGTCTCGGGCGACGGCAGCTCGTGAGGCAGCGGCGCGCCCGGCCCAGGGACGCCCCATGGCTCGGCAGCGGAGACGCGCCACGGGGGCGCTTCGGGAGGATCGGGAGCGCGCACGGGCGCGGCAGGATAGCAGAACGGCGCGCGGCCACCGGGCCCGCGCGCCGTCGCGCCGCCAAACTCCGACCGAGCTCAGCCGTTGCCGGAACCGAAACGGTCGCCGGCGTCGGTCTCGGTTTCGGTGTCGTCGCCGGTGTCGTCGCCGGTGTCGTCGCCGGTGTCGTCGCCGGTGTCGTCGCCGGTGTC
>CAYOLF010000003.1:0-86489 GCA_964404725.1 uncultured Polyangiaceae bacterium | reverse complement strand
CCCGGTGTCGTCGTCGGTGCCGCCCCAGGTGAAGGTGCCGGTCCCGGTGTCGTCGTCGGTGCCGCCCCAGGTGAAGGTGCTGGTGGCGGTTTCGGTGGCGGTGCCGGTTCGGGTGCGGGTGCTGGTGGCGGTGCCGGTGCCGCCCCAGGTGAAGGTGCTGGTGCCGGTCCCCGTGTCGTCATCGGTGTCGTCGTCGGTCTGGCCCCAGGTGAAGGTGCTGGTGCCCGTCCCCGTGTCGTCATCGGGCTCGGTCTGCCCGCTCGTGCTCGTACCGGTGCCGGTGCCGGTGCCGGTGCCGGTGCCCGTGCCGGTGCCCGTGCCCGTGGTGCCGCCCGTGACGGTGCGGGTGCCCGTCGAGGTTGCCGTGTCGTCGATGGCATCGTCGTCACCGTCCTCGTCGCCACCGCACGCCGTCGCGAGGACGAGGAGCATGGGGAGCGAGAGGAGCGCCGCGAGCCGAGCGCGACCGCCGCGGGGCCCCAGGGTCGAGTGCGTCATGGTCAGATCCCTCCGTCTGGGAGGCAGCGTGTTGCGACCTTCCGGCGTCATGGTGGTCGCACCCCGATCCGAGCAGGCACCTCGCCGTGCACTTCCTCTCGACGCCTGCATGGCGGAGGGCTCGACGTCGGCGGTATCGAGGCGGGGTCGATCCCCCTCGAGGGCCACCGAGGGATCGTCGACGGGTGGCGCGGCGCGACCCGGACACCGCTTCCGTGACTTGACGGATCGTGGCTGGCCGGCTTCTGCTTGGGCTCGTCGTGACGTCGCCCGATCCCGAGCTCTTGACCCATGCCGAGCGCATCCGGGAAAACCGCTTGCTTCACGCCATCTACGTGGACATGTACGCGCGGCTGCTCGCGGAGGTCCCGCCGGAGCGCTTCCCCCGGCTGCTCGAGATCGGCTCGGGGGCGGGGTTTCTGAGGGAGTTCGCGCCGCACGCCCTCACCAGCGACTGCATCGCCGGACCGGGCATCGACCGGGTCGTCGACGCTTGCCGGCTCGAGGCGTCGTTCGAGCCGGCGGCGCTCGACGCCGTCGTCGGCTTCGACGTGTTCCACCATCTCCCCGACGTCGAGGGCTTCCTCCGGGGCGCCGCCCGGGTGCTGCGTCCCGGGGGGCGGATTGCGCTGGTGGAGCCCTGGTTCACGCCGCTGGGGCAGTGGTTCTATCGGCTCCTGCACCACGAGCCCTCGGTACTCGATCCGGGCGACTGGACCCTGCGCGGCGAGGGCCGGCTCGGTGGCGCCAACTCCCGCCTTCCCACGAGCGTGTTCGGTGACGGGATCGAGCGGCTCCGTCGCGTCGCGCCGGACCTGACGGTGATCAAGCGCGCCCCTTGCCACAAATGGGTCTACTTGCTGAGCGGCGGCCTTCGGCTCAATACGCGGGTGCCGCGCGCCGTTGGGGACGCGCTCCTGTGGCTCGATCACCGGACCGCCGCGCTCGACGCCGTGGCGGGGATCTTCGCGCTCATCGTGGTCGAGCGGCGCGGGCCCGACGTCGGCGAGGGGCTCGACTGACGATCCGGCGCCGTGGTACGAGCGGGGGTGGAGCCCGAGCATGACCGACGCGCCCTCGTCCGCACGACCGTCGGCCCCCCCGGCCAGCGTCCGAACGCCGACGGCGGACGCCTGGCAACGGCATTTCGAGCGCGCCGACGTGCGCCGGTCGCGCCACCGCTTCGCCGCGGCGGCCCGCGCCGCCGACCTCGCCAGCGCGTTGCGACGGCTGGTCCCTGCTGATGCGCGGGTGCTCGAGGTCGGCTGCGGGCGCGGCGCGCTGCTCGCCGCGCTGCCAAACGCGGTGCGGCACGGGATCGACAGCGCGCCGCGCGCGGTGGCGCTAGCGCAATCCCAGGCGCCGGGGTGCGAGATCGTGCTCGATGACGCGCTGACCTTCGACCGGCCCGAGCGGTACGAGGCCATCCTCTGCGACCAGCTCTGCCACACGGTCCCCGACGTGCAGCGCCTGCTCGAGAACCTCGCGCTTCACCTGGCGCCGAACGGGCGGGTCTTCCTCACCTGCTTCAACGGGCTGCTCGAGCCCGCCTTCGCCGCCGCCGAGGCGCTCGGGGCGAAGGAGCGCACGCCGCCGATGAACTGGCTCTCGGAGTCCGACTTCGACAACCTCTTCCGACTGACCGGGCTCGAGGTGGTGCGCTTCCAGGACCGCATGTTGGTCCCCGCGCCGGGCACCGCGGCGTTGAACCGCTACCTGGCACCGCTGCCGGGGTTGTCGCGGCTGTCCCTCTACCGGATCTACGTCCTCCGTCACGCAAGCTCGGCGCCCCGACGCGAGGTCAGCGTCACCGTGGTGGTCCCGGCGCGGAACGAGGCGGGCAACGTCGCGGACATCCTGCGGCGCGTGCCGAAGATGGGCGTTCGGACGGAGCTCGTCTTCGTCGAGGGGGGCAGCACCGACGACACCTGGGAGACGATCCAGCGGGAGGTGGCCGCCTATCGGGGGCCGCTCGAGATCGTCAGCTGCCGGCAGCCGGGGCGCGGCAAGGGGGATGCCGTGCGAGAGGGCTTCGCGCGCGCCACCGGCGATCTCCTCATGATCCTCGACGCCGACCTCACCGTGGTGCCGGAGGACCTGCCGAAATTCTTCGCCGCCGCCACCTCCGGGGTCGGCGACTACATCCAGGGCACCCGCCTGGTCTACCCGATGGAGGGGGGGGCGATGCGCTTTCTGAACCAGCTCGGCAACGTCGGGTTCAGTCGCCTGTTCTCCTTCCTCCTGAACCAGCGGATCAAGGACACGCTCTGCGGGACCAAGGTGATCTGGCGGGAGGACTATCAGCGCCTGGCCGCGCGCCGCGTCGAGTTCGGTGATTTCGACCCCTTCGGCGATTTCGATCTCATCTTCGGCGCCGTCAACCAGAACCTCCGTCTGGTGGAGATCCCGGTGCGGTATCGGAGCCGCACCTACGGGGCCACGAACATCTCCCGCTTCCGGCACGGCCTACTGTTGCTCCGGATGAGCGCCGTGGCGGCGCGCAAGCTCAAGTTCGTCTGAGCGAGGGCGCCGATGGAGGGCTGGGCGAGGTGGAGCCGTTGGGGGCGCGCGTCGCTGTACGCGCTGCCCCCGCTCGCCGCCGCGGCGCTTGTCGGGATGACGCTCGCCAGGCCGGCCTGGAACGAGCCACTGTTCGTCCACACGGCCTACTACGCGCTGCTCATGCTGGTGGGGCTCTATGCCGGCGTCCGCCTCTCCGCGGCCGACGCGGCGTCGCTGCGCGCCTGGGCCCGTGACCACGTCGCCGGGTTGGTGGTGGCGGGCGTCGTGACCGTGGTGGCGGTGGTGACCGTCGAGCCCGGGCTCCGCGTGCTCGCCGACGAGGCGAACCTGGTTGGCGTCTCCAAGCACCTGTACCGCCACCGGGTCGCCAACTTCCCGATCACCGGGAAATGGTACTTCGAAAACTACTGGACGCTCTCGTCGACCACCGACCGGCGTCCGGCGCTCTACCCCTTCCTGGTCAACCTGCTGCACCTGGTCCGCGGCTATCGCGTCGAGAACGCCTTCCACGTCAACGTCGCGGTGCTCTTCGTCCTGGTCTTCGCGTCCTACCGGCTCGCCAAGGATCTGGGCGGCGAAATCTTCGGCCTGGCTTCGGCGCTGCTGGTGGCGGCGCACGCCAACGTCCTCATCGCGGCGCGGTCCGCCGGCTTCGACCTGCTCGCGACCTGTCTGCTCGTCGTGTCCATCCAGAGCTTCTGCGAGGCGTCCCGGGAGCCGACGCCGCGCCGCATCGCCGTCGTGGTGCTCAACCTCGCCCTGTTCGCCAACGTGCGCTACGAGGGGTCGGCGCTGCTCCTGCTCGGGTGCCTGCTGCTGGTGGCGACCCGCGTGGTCAAGCGCCCCGGGCTCGCCGGGTTCGGGTGGCTCTACTCGATCCTGCCGCTCCTGCTCTTGCCCCGGTACTGGCAGTCGATCGCCAAGGCCGACGACTCGGAGCAGCCCCTCAGTACGTCGCTCTTCGGCCTCGGGCATTTCTGGCAGAACACCCGGGATTTCCTCGGCGTCGTGCTCGACCCGCTCGACGTTGGGGCCATGCACGCGCCGCTCGTGGTGGCCCTGGCGATCGGCGGCCTGCTGGTGCTGGTCGTGCAGGGCGGCGTTCGCCTGCGCGCCCGCGCGGTCACCTGGCACGGGCTCCGCGTGACCCTCTTCGTCGCCGCGTTCTTTGGCGCCGAGATCGTCCTCTGTTTCTCCTATTTCTGGGGGCGGCCGCTGCACCCGGCGTCGGTCCGGCTGTTCCTGTGGCTCGACGTGGGCACCGCGCTGCTCGCCGCCTGGCTTTTGACCTGGCTCGGCCGCTGGGTCACCGTGCCCGTGGCCGCGCTCGGCGGGCGCTCCGCGGGGCCGGTGCCGCTCGCGATCGCGGGCGCGCTGTGCACGGTGGCGCTACCGACGGCCAGCGAGGCCCGGCTCACCAATTCGCTGACCTTGACCCGGCAGACGGCGATGGTCTGGCGCTACCTTGCCAGCCTGGAGGAGCGCCGCATCCTGGTGCTCACGGATCGCCCAGGCATGTACACCATCCACGATTTCGGGGCGCTCGACATCACGACGCTGCGAAACAACCGGCAACCGCTCTTCGAGTTATCCCGGCGACTCTTCGAGGACATCTACCTGGTGCAGGAGGTAGAGCTCGCCGCCCGCCGGGCGCCCCCGAAGTTCGACCCCTGGCCGGACGTGGCCACCGAGACGGTCCTGGAATTCCAGAATACGGACTCGACGCTGGTGCGGGTCGCGCGCGTGAAACGGCCGCTGCCCGCGGCCGCCATCAAGGGTCCCCCCCAGGCGCCGACACCGCCCGCCTCCGCGTCGGCCACGCGTACCGAGGCGCCGATCGGGTCCGCGCTCCCGCCGGTGACGAGCGGTGTCCCGGCGGCGGGCGCGTTCGCCGTCCCCGCACGCTGAGCGAGCCCTCGCCGACGGCCTGCCGTTCGTCCGCACGCCCGGGCGGGCCTCGGCGCGTCCGCGGGCAGGCGGGGTGAGCGGCGCCCGCAGCAGGGGGCTTGCGGTAACGGGTCGGGTTGGGGAATAACCGCGCCGGCTTTCTGGTCCAGGTCCGGCGAGGCAGGCGCGTTCGGCGCCCGCAGCGGGGGAGAAAACCAGCGGGTGGCACCGTGATCGAGATACGCGAACTCTACAAATATTACGGAGACTTCCGGGCCCTCGGGCCCCTGGAAGCCACGGTCGAACGGGGAGAGGTCATCGGCCTCCTGGGCCTGAATGGCTCGGGCAAGACCACGACGCTCCGCATTTTGGCCTGTGACCTGATGCCCACCAGCGGCACGGTCCGGGTGGAGGGGCACGACGTGGTGGAGGATCCACGGGCCGTCAGGTCCCGGATTGGCTACCTGCCGGACGACCCGCCGCTCTACCCGGAGATGACGGTGTCCGAGTACCTCGCCTTCGCCGCGCGGCTCCGGGGGGTCAGCCCGGGCGACGTGCCGGGGGCCATCGAGGACGCCCTGCGGCAGACGCGGCTCCGCAAGCGCCGGGACGCCGTGATCGGCACGCTCTCGCATGGGTTTCGGCAGCGGCTCGGGCTCGCGCAGGCGATCGTTCACCGGCCGAGCTTGGTAGTGCTTGACGAGCCGATCACCGGCCTCGACCCCGTGCAAATCGTCGAGATGCGCAAGCTCGTGCGCTCCCTCGGCGGGGAGCGCACGGTGATCCTGTCGAGCCACAACCTGCCCGAGATCAGCGAAACCTGCGACCGGATCCTGGTCATCACGGACGGCACGGTGAGCGCCTCGGGGACGGAGGCGGAGCTCTCGCAGACCCTCCTCGGGCGCTTCTGCATCGAGCTTACCGTGCGTCTCCAGTCCGACCAGGCCGAGCGGCTGGAGACCCTGGTCGCCGCGGTCCCAGGGGTCGTCACCGTGACCACGTCGCGCCCGTCGGAGCCGGGGGCCAACGTGATCTCGGTGCTGGTGGAGGTCGCTGAGGACGTGCGGGGGGCGCTGGTGGCGGCGCTGGTCGGCGAAGGGATCGAGATCCTGGGCCTCGCCCGGAGCCAGCGCGAGCTCGAGCGCGTGTTCCTCGAGCTGGCGGAGGCGGGTGGCGAGCCGCTCGCGGAGGAGTCGGACGGATGACCAAGGCGCTGCTCATCGCCGGGCGCGAGCTCGGCGCGTACCGTCGCTCGTGGCTCGGCTCCGCGATCGTCGCTGCCGTGCTGCTCACCGATGGCCTGCTGTTCTACGGCTGGGTGCTCACCGAGAAGCTGCTCAGCGCGGAGGCGCTGGCGCAGTTCTTCTACATCGCGAGCGGTCCGCTGATGATCGCGGCGATCCTGCTCTCGATGCGCCTGGTCGCCGAGGAGCGCCAGACCGGCACCATGACGCTCCTCAACACGGCGCCGATCACCGAGTTCGACATCGTGCTGGGGAAGTACCTGGCCCTGTTCGCGGTCCTCGTCCTCATGACGCTCCTGTCCGCGTACATGCCCGCCCTCCTCCTGGTGCGGGGGAAGGTCAGCTTCGCGCACGTCGCGACGGGCTACGTGGGCCTCATCCTGCTCGGCAGCGCTGCGGCGTCCATCGGGCTCTTCGCCTCGTCGCTGTCACGCTCACAGGTCGTGGCGGGGGTCCTCGGGGCGGGGATACTGACGCCCCTGGTGATCCTCTGGGTGGTCGCCCGGGTGGTCGACCCGCCGCTCAACCAGTTCCTCTCGGGGCTCGCGATCCACCACGAGAACTTCCGCCCCTTCATGGACGGGGTGCTGGAGTTTCACCGGGTCGTCTACTACCTCGTCGTGACGGCGTTCTTCCTGCTCGCGGCGACCAAGACGCTGGAGGCGCGCCGATGGCGATGAAGAAGCACGAGGGCCAGCCGCTCGAGCCGGCGGTCCCGGACGCGGGTGGCGAGGGGGTGAGCGCCGTGGCGGCGACCGCCGCCCCGGAACACGACGCCGGCGGGGACGGCGAAGAGCCAGCCCGGGAAGCGGGCGACGACGTCGAGGCCGGCCGTCCCGAGGCGGTCGCGACGGGCGACGCGAGCGCGGCGGCTCCGGCCGCTTCGGAGCGCGACGGAGCGGGCTCCCGGGCGCCGCGCTCGGCACCCGTCTGGGTGCTGGCGCTGTACCTCGGGGGGATCGCGGTCGTATTCCTCGGCCAGCGGGTGCTCGATTCGTGGGGGAGTGTCGCCACGGCGGTCACCGTCGTGGGGCTCCTCGCCGTGATCTCCGCCACCTTGCTCCGCTACTCCCCGCGGTTCCGCGTCGGCGGCGAGCGACGGCAGATCGAGGCCCTGCTCGGGGTGCTGAGCATCACCGGGCTCGTGGCCCTCGGCATCTATTTCGCCACGTCGGAGCCTTTCGCCGAGCGCCTCGGGCTCTACCGGCTCGGTGATCGCGCCTTCGACCGGGTAATGGGCGTCGCCACCGTCACCTGGGTGGCGCTCGCCGTGCTGAGCGTGGTGCCCATGATCTTCGCCGAGACGGCGGCTTTCCCGATGCGCCATGCCGTGCGGCCCGAGAGCCGGCGCGTCCGCGCCGCGGCGGTCGCGGGGGTGACGCTCGCGCTGGCGGCGGTCTACGGCTCGCTGTTCGTGTACGCGGCGAGGGGCCTCGCCTGGAGCGCCGACCATTCGTACTTCAAGACCTCGCAGCCGAGCGGGTCGACGCGCGCCATCATCGCGAGCTTGTCCGAGCCGGTCCGCGTGCAGGCGTTCTTCCCGGACGTGAACGAGGTCCGCGCGGAGGTGGAGCGCTACCTCACGGCGGCCGCTGCCGGCAACCCCAAGCTCGAGGTGGAGATCAAGGACCGGCTGCTGGTGCCCGAGGCGGCCCAGAAGCTCCGCGTGACCCAGGACGGCGTCCTCGTCATCACGCAGGGGGAGGCGAGCGAGCAGGTGCGCCTCGGCACCGAGCTCGACAAGGCCAGGCCGAAGCTTCGCACCCTCGACCGGGACTTCCAGGAGAAGCTCCTCAAGCTCGTGCGCTCGCGAAGGACCGCCTACCTGACTGTCGGGCACGGGGAGATCAACGACACCGTCGGCAAGGCCGAGATGGCCACGCGCGACGCCACCATCGTCGACAAGCTGCTCACCCGCCAGAACTACACGGTCAAGACGCTCGGGATCGCCCAGGGGCTCGGCACCGACATCCCAGCGGACGCCGACATCGTCCTGGTGCTCGGCCCGTCGGAGCCCTTTGCCGCCGAGGAGATCGGCGCGCTCCGCCGCTACGCCGAGCGCGGCGGCAAGCTCTTCCTCGCGCTCGACCCCGACGCCGAGACGAACACGGAGGCGTTGCTGCCGAGCGATCGAAGCCGCGGCGACCTCGATGTCAGCGAGCCCGCGGGAGCGTCGCCAGACCGCGTCCCCGCGGCGGTCGGCAGCGCCGCGCCGGCCACGAGCGCCGCGCCGGTGGCGAGCGCCGTGCCGACGGCCGGGACGGCGTCGCCCGCGGCCGTCGTGCCCCCCCGCCGGAGCTGGCTCGGCGAGCTCGCCGGCGTCGTCGGGCTCACCTTCGACGACGCCGTGCTCGCCAACGACAAGGTTCACATGCGGGTCCGCAGCCACCCCTCGGATCGCGCGCGCCTCGTGACCAACCGGTTCTCGTCCCACGCCGCCGTCTCCACGCTCAGCCGCAGCTCAACCCGCGGCGCCGCGGTGATGGTCGATGGCGCCGGCAGCCTCGATCGGGCCCCGGGAGCCGACGCCACCATCGACTTTGCGCTCAAGTCGATGCCCGACACCTATCGCGACCTCGACCGGAACTACCGGTTCGACTCGGCGAGCGAGCAGCGTGAAACCTACAACCTCGCGGCGGCCGTCAGCCGCCGAGTGAAGTCCGCGCCGCCAACCCCGGCGGCGTCCGCTTCCGCCGCGGCCGGCGCCCCGGAAGGGTCGGCCCCGAGGAGCGGCCAGGATGGGGGGGCGGCCAAAAACCCCGCCGACGGCGAGCTGCGCGCGTTCGTGCTGGCCGACTCCGGCGCGCTCACCGATCTGCCGATGGGCAACGTGATCGAGAACCAGATCCTGTTCGTCGACGCGTTGCGCTGGCTGACCGGCGAGGAGAGCTTCATGGGCGAGATCTCGTCCGAGGAGGATCTCCGGGTGGAGCACACCCGCGCGCAGGATCTCGTCTGGTTCTACTCGACGATCTTCGGCGTCCCCGCGCTGGTGCTGGGAGCCGGGTTACTCCTGGGACGCCGCCGCCAACCGAAGGGAGTCGCGTGATGAAGCCGTTGCACGAGCTCGCCATCCACGCCGCCCTCCTGCTCGTCGGCGCCATCCTCGCCTTCGTGGTCTGGACCCAGGGGGAGGCGGGAGCGCCGGTCAAGGACGGCCTGACCGTCGAGGTCTGGGGCGGCAAGCCCGCCGAGGTGCAGAAGATCGAGTGGGAGGGCAAGAAGAAGGTGACCCTCGAGGCGCGCACCGACAAGAACGGGCGCTACTTCGTCGGCACGGTGGAGAAGCAGGTCCAGATCCTCAAGCCGAACGCCCCCGACGCCGGGGTCGAGGGCGAGGGCGAGGGCCCCAAGCAGGAGACCGTTCGCTTCGTCGGGGGCGAGGCGGTCGAGACGCTGGCGACGTCGCTGGCGCCCCTGAAGGCCTACCGGGCGCTCGGCAGCTTCGAGGAGTCGCGCAAGAAGGAGTTTGGCTTCGAGGAGGAGGAGGGAACGCTGCGCGTCACCATCGCCGGGGCCCTACGAGCGTTGATCGTGGGCGGTCCGACGCCTGGCGGCGGTGATCGCTACGCCCGGGATCCCGAGTCGGGCAGGCTCTACGCGATCAGCGGAGACCTGGTGCGGAGCCTGTCCTACGCCGAATCGCGGCTGGTGGAGCGGACGCTGCACGCCTTCCCCGACGACGAGATCTCAGCGCTGCGCGTCGCGCGCGCCGGGACGGTCCGGAACCTGGTGCGGGCCCAGGACAAGCAGGACGGCTGGGCAGACGCCGCCACGCCCGAGGTGGCGGACGAGACGGCGGGGAACTGGGTCGCCAAGGTCGCCCAGCTCCGGCCCAGCGATTACTTCGAGACGCTCCCGTCCGACCTCGCCCCTGACTCCGTCGTCGTCGGGATCGAGTACCTCGACGGGCGCCGTCCGCGCGGTTTCCTCGAGCTGGTCAAGCTGCCGGGGGAGGACGGGAAGGACGACTTCTTCGTGCGCACGGAGCAGACCCGCTGGTACGCCAAGGTCCTGCGGAGCGTGGGCGAGCAGGTCGCGCAGGATCTGGCGAGCGTCGTCCGCTAGAGCTCGCCCCGCTTCACTCCGCCGCTCGTCGCGCGAGGCGTTGTCCGGTCACTGCTGGGGTGGGGGGGCCTTCGGGTCGGCGTTCGGGTTCTCGTTCGCCTTCGGCTCCGGCGGGGGGGCCTGCGGCCCCCGCGCGATCCTGCCGCTGTGGAGCACGGCCCCGCCCGCGGGGGCGATGGCCGGGACCTTGGCGAAGGCCTCGGCGAAGACGGACTGCATCCGGGCCAAGGCCGTCGGATCCTCCTTGGCCAGGTCACGCTCCTCGCCGGGGTCGGCGCTCAGATCGAAGAGCTCCCGACCCCGGCCTCGCTCGCCCTCGCCCTCGACGATGAGCTTGTGGCGTCCCTGGATCACGGCGCGGTAGTGCGGGTTGTGGCTGTCCTCGGCGAGCTCGAGCACGATCGGCTCCCGATCCCGCGGCGGTTCCCCGAAGATCTCCGGGACCATGGTCTCCCCGAGGAAGCTCGGGAGCGGCTCGAGCCCCATCAGGTCCACGATGGTCGGCCCCAGGTCGAGGTGGGTCCGGCGCGCCGAGATCCGTCGCGGCGCCGCCCCGGGAACGACGAAGAACGTCGGCACCCGCAGCAGCACGTCGTAGAGGCGGAACGCGTGCTTGTACATCCCGTGCTCGCCGAAGGCCTCACCGTGGTCGGAGCTGACGATCAGCGCCGTGCGAGCCCAGAAAGGCTGCGCCTTGGCCCACTCGAGCAGCTTCCCGACGTGGTGATCGACGAAGTGGATCTCGCAGTCGTACCGGTCGCGGTTCTTCTTGCCCCACTCCGGCGGGCACATCTCGTGTCGCACGTACTGGTCGTGCGGATCGCCGAAGTGGGCCCAGAGGAAGAACTGCTTCCCGCTGAAGGCGGGGTCGGCCAGGATCGCCTGGAGCTTCGCGGCGGACTTGTCGGCGGTGACGTTCTTGTCCGTGTCGGAGTCGAAGGTGAGCCCCTCGACCAGCTCCCAGGTGTCGAAGCCCTGGTTCAGGTTCTTCTTGCGGTCGAAGTACAGGTGCGAGTGGACCCCGCCGGTGCGGATCCCGCGCGGCTGCATCGCCTCCGTGATGAAGACGTTGGCGTCGTAGAAGCCGGTGAAGAAGACGCCGCTCCGATAGAGGGTCGAGGCGTAGCGGCCCGTGAGCATGGCGCTCACGCTCTGCGCCGTGTAGCTCGAGATCGACCGGTACTCGTCGTACACGACCGCCTGCTCGGCCCACCGGGTCAGGTTCGGCGCGATGGGCCGGGGATAGCCCTGCCAGGGCATGTCGGCCCGCATCGCGTCGATGGTGATCAGCAGGACGTTCAGCGGCTCGCCGGGGCGCGAGGGGCGCGCCGCTATGGCGCTGGCGCTCGTTGTCGGTGCGGCGCTCGCCGCCGAAGGCGACGCGCTCGGGCGGGGGCTCGCCCCGGCCGGGGAGGGCTTGCTCTGACAGCCGCTGGCGAGGACGAGGAGCAGCGTGAGGAGGGATCGCTGGCGGAGCACGGCGCTGACCTAACGCGATCGCTCCCCGCGCGCCAAGCCCGGCCGTGCCATTTCCGCCCCGGCCGCGCGCAACGACGCCGCGCGCGGCCGGCGCCCCGACGCCCCCCGACCGCCGAGCACCGTCGTCAGCAGTGGCCCGAGCGCCGCTCCGCGCGCACGCGCCGCAGGCGCGGAGCGGCCTCTGGCTACTGGCCGATCTCTTGCTCGAGGGCGTCGAGCTCGACCTCGAGGTTCGCTGACGCCAGGCGCTCCTGCGCCTCCTCCTCGAAATCCTCCGGGGTGGGCAGCTCACCCGCAGCGAGCGTCGTGGTCGGCTCGCCCGTCGTGACGGGGGCGACGGTCGGCGCCGCGGCGGGCTCTGCGCTCGCGGTGGCGCGGGCGGCGGGCGCCTGCGTGGCAGGGATCTCCCTCTTCTCGGGGCCGTTGCAGCCGGCCACACCACCGAGGACCGTGAGCGCAATCAACAGCGTGATGCTTCGGTTCATGGTCGTGCCTCCTCAGCTGGCAGCGGGTTTGGGCGCCGGGGTGGGGGCCGCGGGCGCGGCGCTGGCCGGGGTCGCGGCGCTCGGCGCCGCCGAGCCCGCCCCGCCAGGCATGGACTTCAGCGCTTCCATGCGCTTCTCGTGGCGCGCGTTCTCCCGCTCGATGAGGGCGTCGCAGCGGGCGACCTGATCGGTGTTGCCCTCGTCCGCGGCGATGCGCTTGATGGCGTCCAGACGCGCCAGGCGCCAGGCGTGCATCCTGAGCTCGTTTTGCATCGGAGGCTGGGCGAGGGGGTCGCCCCACTGCTTCTTGATCGCCTCCCGACGCGCCTTGACTCGCTCGGCGCGAGTCTGACGCGCCGCCTCGAAGTACGCCTTGGACCGCTCGCGGCGCGCCGCGATCAGCGCCTGCGGCACCGGGCCGCGACCGTGGCCGCGACCGTATGCGTGCCGGCGCGGTCCGGACCCCGACGGGGCCGGCTCGAGGGCGTCTCCGGAGCCCGCTGGCGCCGCCGATCCGAGCCCACGCCCGGGCCCGCGCCCCTCCGGACCAACGCCAAGGCCGCTGCCGGGTCCGCGGGCGTCGGCACCGGGCCCCTGTCCGCGGGCTTCACCCGCGGGGCCTCCGCGCGGCGCCCCACGAGTCTCGGCGGCGGGCGCGCCTTGCCCAGCACCGGGACCGCCCTGTGGGCGCTCGGCGGGCTGCGCCAGGGCGATGGCAGTGCCACCGCAGAGCACCAGCGTGCTCACGGCGGCCGTGATGGTTCTCGACCTCGTCATGGTATGGGATCCCTCCTCGGCGGAGCTGCCTGCCGCCGGGGCGCATCATCGCCCCAGCGGCGGCGCTTGACCAGTCCTTGCGCGGGGCTCACCCCGCCGGCCCCCGCCGACGCTGCGGACGTTTCAACCAGAGACGAACGCGCGCGCGGCCACGCCGGGGCCTTCCCGGTGAGACGGGCGCGGTTCGCAGACGGTTCGCCTCACAGCGCCGCCGAGAGCGCGGCGCAGAGGGTGCGGAGGACCTTCACGCGGGCCGCCAGCTTGTCGTCGGCCTCCACCAGCGTCCAGGGCGCGTATTCCGTGCTGGTCGCCGCCACCATGTCGTTCGCGGCGATCTCGTAAAGGTTGGTCTTGCCGCGGTTACGATAGTCCTCGGGCGTGATCTTGTATTGCTTCCACGGCTTCTTCTCCCGCTCCTGGAACCGCCGGAGTTGCTCCTCGGCGCTGATCTGGAGCCAGAGCTTGACGAGCACGATCCCGCGATCAACCAGCTGTCGCTCGAAGTCGTTGATCTCCTTGAAGGCGCGCTGCCACTCCGCCTCGCTGGCGAACCCCTCGACGCGCTCGACCAGGACCCGGCCGTACCAGCTGCGATCGTAGATGGTGATGCGGCCCAGGCGGGGCAGGTGACGCCAGAAGCGCCAGAGGTAGTGGTAGCTCCGCTCCTCAGCCGTGGGAGCCGCGATCGGGATGACCCGGTACTGACGGGCGTCGAGCGCGTGGGTGACCCGACGAATGGCCCCGCCCTTGCCGGCCGCGTCCGGGCCCTCGAGCACGATCGTCACGCCGACGCCCTTCTTGGCCACTCGCCGAGCGAGCTTGTTGAGGCGGCCCTGGAGCAAGGGCAACTCCGCCTCGTACTCTTCGCGGGGGAGCCGTGAGGTGAGGTCGAGCCGGTCGAAGATCGTGTTCGGGTTGGGGACGTCCGGGTCGGGCGGGCGCCGCTCCTCCGTCCGGCTCGGCGCGGCCAGCCGCTGGCGGATGCCGCCGACGATCGCTTCGGCCACGGTCGCGTCGCGGTAGCGGGCGTCGCTCGCCTCGATCACGGTCCAGGGTGCCGCCCCGGTGCTGGTTTCCCGCAGCGTCAGGCCGGCCGTGCGAACGTGGTCGTCGTAGCGCTTGTGCTGTTTCCAGTCGTCCTTGGTGACACGCCACCGCGTCTCCCGCTCATCCAGGAGCTTCTCGAAGCGCGCGCGCTGCGCCGCGCGCGAGACGTGGAACCAGAGCTTGACCAGCAGCATCCCGTCGTCCACCAAGGTCCGCTCCAGCGCGCGGACACGGCCGAGCCCCGCCGCGAGCGCCGCGTCGTCGATCTTCCCGCTGGTGTGCGCGCGCAGCAGGGGCGAGTACCAGGAGCCGACGAACAGGGCGAGCCGCCCGCGGGGTGGCAGCGCCATCCAGTAGCGCCAATGCTCGGGGCGCTGTCGCTCCTCCTCGGTCGGGGGCCCAAAGGCGACGGTCTGGACGTACCGCGCGTCACCCCACTCGAGCAGACGGTTCACACAGTCGCCCTTGCCCGCGCCCTCGAGCCCGTGGACGAGCACGACGACGGGGAAATCCGCGGCCCCGAGGTCCCGCTGCGCCGCCAGGAGCCCGGTGCGAAGCTCCGGCAACCGGCGCTCGAACTCCTCCTTGGACATCGCTCGCCCAATCTCAGCCGTCTCGAACATTTCAGGTTCACCTTTCGGCGGTGCGGGGACGTTGCGGCGCCAGACAGCCGGATGCCGGCGCGGGCGACGATCCCGAGCGGCGTGGCCGGGTCGCGATCCGACGCCCGCCCGCCATCGTCGCGCTGATTGGGTTCCCGCCGCAACGGGATCCGCCATGACGGTACGCCGACCCGTGAAAGAGCCGGTCGGGCCGCGCCGCGGCGCGGCCCGACCGGCGGTCGCCAGCCGCGGGCTCGTCACCCGCACCGAACCCGGCCGGGGCGGGCGAAATTTCCGTGAGGGGTTCGAGGGATAGGTCCGATTCGGGCGCGGATCTGATACGGTCGCCCCCGGGCGGAGGTGCAACGCTCGCCTCCGCCGGGTGAGGACCGGCATGCTCAAGCTCGAGACGCTGAACGAGGTGCTCGCGGAGAAGCTCACGAACCCCGGCGAGGTCCTCGACGTGCTCATCACGGCGCTCGCCAAGGGGCAGCATCCCGCCGCGGAGTGGAGCGCGCTACACGCGGCGGCGCGACGCGATCTGGTGCTCCAGGAGCTGGCGTCGGCCTACGAGGGAGCGCTCGCGGGGCGGCGCATCAAGCTCGTCTCTCCCGCCAACCAGGCGGAGGCGTACCTGCACGCCGCGGAGTTCTTCGCCGAGCAGCTCGACGACGCGGAGAAGGCGATCGGCTTCGCGGAGCGGGCGCTCGGGGCGGTCCCGAGCCACGAGGCCGCCTTTGCCTTGCTGGAGCGGCTGCTGCGAGCCAAGGGCGACACGGCCCACCTGGCGCGGGCGTACGTCGAGCTCGCCGGTGGCGAACGGGACCGGGAGCGACAGCTCGCCCAGCTCCGCCTGGCGGCCACCTTGCTCGAAGGGCAGGACGGGGCCGACGAGATCGCCATCGAGGTCCACCAGCGGATCCTTCGCGTGGACCCGACGGACGCGGCGTCCCTCGCCGCGCTCACCGCCCGCTACGTGGCCACCGGGAAGCACCGCGAATCGGCGCGCCTCCTCGAGCAGGCGCTCGGTCGCGTCGAGGGTGTCGACGCGCAGCCGCTCCGACGCCAGCTGATCGGCCTGTACTGCGACGAGTTCGGCGAGCCGCAGCGGGCGATGCCCCACGTGGAGGCGTTGTTGGCGGAGGTCCCTGGCGATTCACGCGCGCTCGCTGCCGCGGAGGGGCTCCTCGAGAACAAGGTCATGGCGCCCCGGGCGGTGACGGCGCTCTCCGACGCCTACCTGGCGCTCGGCAGGAGCGAGGACGCGGCGGCGATGCTGACGCGGGAGCTCAAGGTCGCGCGCGGGCCCCGCAAGCTCGAGGTACAGAAGCGGCTGGGCATCCTCAAGCAGGACGTGCTCGACGATCTGGCGGGCGCCCTGGAGCTCTTGGGGCCCGCCGTCACCGCGGATCCCGCCGACGACGACCTCCGGCGGCGCTTCGTCGAGCTCAGCCTGGGCCTCGAACAGCCGCACGAGGCCGCCAAGCTTCTCGGTCGCGCGCTCCAGGCGACCGCGGAACCCGAGGTGAGGGCGCGGATCGGCGCGACCCTGGGCATCGTCTACCTCACCGTCGGCGACGTGCGCCGCGCGCAGGCCGAGTTCGAGGGCGTCGTCGAGGCCGGAGTGGACGAGTCCGCCGTGCTGGTATCGGCGTCGAGCCTGGTCGATGTCTTCACCGAGGCGGGGGAACCGCGCAAGCTGGCCGATGTGCTGGACGTCGTCGTGCGGCTCGAGCCGCCGGGCGAAGCGCGCGTCGCCGCTGCCCGCCGGCTCGCGATGGTGTGCGACGAGATTGGGGATCCGGTCCGCGGGACGCCGGCCTGGGAGGCACTCATCGACTCGGAGTGGGAGGACGAGGCGCTGGAGCGGCTCGAGGTCCTGCATGACCGCGCCGGACAGCAGGAGAAGCTCGCCGAGGTCCTCGAGCGTCGCGCGCGCCGGGCGACGGACCCCGCGCAGGCGCGGGCGCTCGCCTTTCGGGTCGCCGATCTGCGCGCGAGCGGAAGTCGCGATCGAAACGTGGCGCTCCGGTCGTGGCACGCGTTCCTCGACGTCCATGGTCCGTCCCGGGAGGCGCATGCCCGCGTGCTGCCGCTCCTCGAGCAGGAGAAGCGCTGGGCGGAGGTGGACGGCGTGCTGGCGGCCGAGATTGAGCTCGCGCCACCCGAGGAGCGCGCTGCGATCTGGGGCCGCGCCGGACAGTTGCGGGCCACTCACCTCGACGACCCCGTCGGCGCCATGGCCGCGTTCGGCGCCGCGCTAGCCATCGACCCGCAGGAGCCCACCAGTCGGGCGGCGCTGGAGCGGCTGCTCCAGGTCCCCGCGGTCGCGGCCACGGCCGCGACGCTCCTTGAGCCGGTCTACCGCGGCGAGGGGCGGCGGCAGGAGCTCGCTCGCGTACTGGAGCTGCGCGGACGGATCGGGCAGGAGCTCGAGCCCCGCCTCGCCGCGTTCGAGGAGGCGGCCCGGATCGCCCAGCACGACCTGGGCGACCTCGAGTGGGCACTCACGCTGGCCGGTCACGGCCTCGCGGCGGTCGCCGCCGAGCGCCCCGACTGGATCCCACAGTGGCTGGAGCGGGCGCTCGACCTGGCCGGCGCGGCGGCGAACCCGACGCTGCGCGCCCAGGTGCTGGCGGACGCGCTCGGCGACAGCCCGGTCGATGGACCCGAGCGGCTGGCGCTGGCGCGCGCGACCGCCGAGGCGCTCGCGGCGACCGACGAGGTGGAGCGCGCGGTCGCAGTCTACCGACGGGCGCTCCGTTACGATCCGGCCTCGACCGAGCTGCTGCAGAAGGTGGACGCGCTGCTCGCGCTCCAGGGCAGCCCGGACGAGCGGCTCACGCTGTACCGACAGGCGCTGGAGCAGCCCTGCGACCCCGGGCGGCGGCGGGAGCTGCTGCACGCCGTGGCCCGCCTGCAGCGGCGGGATCTCGGGGACCTCGCCGCGGCCATGGAGACGTGGCGGACGGCGATCGCCGCCGACCCGCGCGACCACGCCGCGCACCAGGGCCTGGTCGAGATCTACACCGAGCAGGGGCGCTGGGACGACCTCCACGCGGAGCTCACTCGGGTCCTCGACCTGGTGTCCTCCGAGCGTCGGGTCGGGGTCCAGATCCGCATGGCGGAGGTGGATCTCGCGCGGGGGAACCGCGCCGGCGCGCTCGCGCAGTACGCGCCCCTCGTCGCGGACGGAGCGCTCGACGACGCCAAGCTCGCCGCGGTGGAGGAGCTCGCGGACACCGAGGGCGCGACGCCGCTGCTGCGCGACGTCCTGGAGCGTCGCATCGCCAGCGCGGCCGAGCCCGACGCGCGCGCGACCCTCCTGGAGCGCCTGGGGACGGTGCTCGCGGAGCGAGCCGGCGATCCGGAGGCCGCAGCCGCCACCTGGCTCGAGGCGGCGCGGCTGCGCGAGACGGACGCCGCCGACGCGGCGCGGGTGCGCTCCCTCTACGAGGCCGTGCTCCGGGTGGCTCCGCGGCACCGCGAAGCCGCCGATCGGCTGGTCGAGCTCTATGCGGACACGAACGAGTGGAACCGCGTGCGCACGGCGTTCGACGTACTGGTCGCCGGGGCGACCGGCGACACCGACCTGGTGACGCGGCTCGCGAGCCTCGAGCCGCGGGCGCAGGCGGCCGGGCAGGGGACCGCCTTCGTCGAGCTCATCGACTCCGCGCTGGGGTTCTCCCGCTTGACCCCGTCACGGGAGCAGGAGCTCTGGCTGGTCAAGGCCCGGGTGCTCGCGACCGAGCCCGGGGAGGAGGACCGCGTCGCCGCGATCTATCGGCGCGCCATCGGCGCCGGTCTGGACGTGGCGGCGCCGGCGGCGGAGTCCTTCGGCAAATTCCTCGCCGCCACGCCGCGAACCCCCGCGCGGCTCGAGGATCGCCGCTGGCTGTTGGAGTGGCGCGCCGCACAGGTGACCGATCCGGTTTCGATCTGGCTCCAGTGGGCCGCGGTGGAGGAGCGCGAGCTCGGGGATCCGGCGCGCGCCATCGCCCTCTATCGGCGCGTCCTCGAGCGCGACCCGGCGCGCGCCGACGCGCTCGGCGAGCTCGCGCGCCTGCTGGCGGAGACCGGGGACGCCGAGGCGGCTGTGGAAGCCCTGCGGGCGCTGCGCGCGACGGCGGAAGGCGACGCCGCGCTGGCGCTCGAGGCGAGGATTGCCGGGCTGCTCCTGGAGCCGCTCGGTCGCTCCGAGGAAGCGCTCCAGGCCGCGCGCCGCGTCCTCGACGTGGCGCCCGCCGACGTCGGTGCGCTCGATGTCGTGCGCCGCGTGCTCAAGGTCCCGGGGTTGGCCGCCCAGGCCGCCGCGGTCCTCGAGCAGGTCGCCGCGGGGTCGGACGACCCGGGAGTTCGCGCGGCCGTCCTCGAGTCGCTGCTGGCGCTCGACGCGGCGGGCGGCGAGCTGACCGAGGCTCGCCAGCGCTGGTTCTTGCAGCTCCTGGAGTGCCGGGAGGACGATCCGGAGGCGTCCCTCACCGTGGCGCTCCGGGGGGCCCAGGAGCACCCGGACGCGGAGGATCTGTGGACGGCCGCCGAGCGGATCGCGCGGCGTCTGGATCGACCGGGCCCGGTGGCGGACGCCTACGCGGCGGTCCTGGACCGGGACCTGGCTAGCGATCTGGCCGAGGCGATCGGCCGCCACATGGTGGAGTTCTACGAGGAGTGGTTCGAAGAACCCGATCGGGTCGTGGGCCTCCTCAAGCGCGTCCTGGAGCTGGCGCCGGGGGCGGACTGGGCCTTCGATCGCCTCAAGCTCGCGTTCAACGCCGCGGGCCGCTGGGGGGAGCTCTTCGCGCTCTACGACGGCGCTCTGGCCCGAACCCCCTCGGACGCGGGCCGGGTGGAGCTGCTCCGCGAGGCCGCGATGGCGGCCAAGGATTTCGCGGCCGACGCCCCGCGGGCCATCGGCTATCTGGAGCAGCTCAACTGGCTCGTGCCGAGCGACGGCCCCGTGGAGGGGACCCTCGAGCGACTCTACGAGCGCGAGGGGATGCTCAGGGCGCTCATCGAGCTGTTCACGCGGCGGCTCGCTCGCGTGGAGCCAGCGGAGCGCCAGGAGCTCCGGCGACGGATCGCGGAGCTCTGGATCGCCGTCGGTGACGCGCTGCCGGCGTTCGAAATCCTGAACGAGATGCGGACGGAGCCCCAGGTCGGGGAGGAAACCTACCGCCTGATCGAGCGGGTGGTCGAGCTCGACACGGCGCGGTCCTCGTTCGCGCCGGGGGCCAAACCTCGCCGCGGCAAGCAGGCCAGCGTGCGCGAGGCCGGCGCGGGACTGCTCCGGGAGTACTACGAGCGCGCCGGGCGCATCGCCGACGTAGCGCGGATGATGGAGGTCGGGCTGGATTTCGCGCGGACCGACCGCGAGCGCGTGATGCGCCTCACCGAGATCGTCGAGCTCCGCTTGACTCGGCTCGACGACGTGCAGGGGGCCTTCCAGAACGTGTCCTCACTGGTGACACTCGAGCCTGGGGTCGCCGATCATCGGCGGTTGCTCGGTGATCTGGCCGGCCGGATCGACGCGCAATCGGCGCGAGCAGCGCTGCTCGCGGCGGTGGCTCGCGAGCAATCCGCCCTGCCGCTCCGGGCGCTCCTGCTTCGTGAGGCCGCCGCGGTGCACGTCGACCAGCTCGCAGAGCGGGCCGCGGCGATCGACCTGTACTTCGAGCTCTTGGAGCTCGCGGGCGCCGAGCGCGAGCTCGCGCTCGGCGCGGCGCGCGATCTCGATCCGCTGCTGGCGGAGGCCGGGCGTCCCGGCGAGCACTGCGACGTGCTCGAGCGTCGCGCCGCCCTGGAGACCGACCCCGACGCTCGCCGCGTGGCGCTGGGCGCCGCCGCCCGCATCGCGGCTGACGTCCTGGGGGACCAGGACCGCGCCGCGCGCGATCTCCGCCTGCGCCTCGACGACGACCCGACCGACCTCGAGGCGCTCGACGGGCTCGTGGAGGTGCTGGAGCGCGCCGGCCATTACCCGGAGCTGATCGAGGCGCTGGGGGCCCGCGCGCGGACGCGGACCGAACCCGACTCGGTGCGCGCCGACCTGGTGCGTATCGCCCGGCTGTACGAGGACACCCTGCAGGCGCGGCTTCCGGCGATCCAGGCCTGGGGAGCGGTTCGCGACCGGACCGGTCGCGACCCCGAGAGCTTCGCGGCGCTGGTGCCGCTGCTCGAGGCCGAGTCCCAGTGGTCCGACCTGGCGGAGCTGGTAGAGGTGGAGGCGGCAGAGGCCGAGGACCGGGAGCGGCAGCGGGTCCTGTACCGGCAACTCGGGGAGATCCACCGCACCCGCACGCTCCGCCCGCGCTCCGCGGTGGAGGCCTTCGTCGCCGCGGGAGAGTGGGACGCGGCGATCGCCACCGCCGGCGATCCGGGGCTCGCGCCGGACGTGGGGCTGGCCGTCTGTCGTGAGCTGATGGAGCTCGCGGTGGCGGCGTGGAAGCAGACCCCTCCGGCCGCGCTCGGCGCGGCCCGGGCCGTGGCGTGGGCGGTCGAGGAGCTCGACGGGCGGCTCCGAGCGCTGGGGCGTCATGCGGAGGTGGCGGAGCTGCTCCACCAGGCGGCAGCGCTCCCGTTCGACCGGTCTCGCCAGCGGGAGCTCCGCCGCGACGCGGCGTGCGTTCACCAGGACCAGCTCGGGGACGACGACCGCGCCCTGGAGATCCTGCGCGGCGTCTTCGCCGAGGATCCCGGCGACGACATCGCGACTGCAGCCGTCCCACGCCTCGCCAGGCTGCTCGAGGCGCGCGAGCTTCACGGTGAGGTCGCCGAGCTGTGGGAGGCGCAGGCCCGCGCGCGCCACGCGGCGGGCGATCGGGCCGTCGCCGCGGAGCTGTGGGCTCGCGCGGCGGAGATCTGGGAGCAGCGAGCCGGCGATGTCGAGCGGGCGATCGCGGACCACCGCTCCGGCGCAGGGCTCGGTGGCGAGGCGTCCCTCGAGGCGCTCGCGCGGATCCACCACGTGCGCGGGGAGCCGCGCGCCGTGGCCGAGGCGTTGGAGTGGCTCTGCGCGCAGTCCTCGGCGGCGGCGCTCGCCGAACGCGCGCTCCGGCTCGCCGACGCCCATGTGGCGTGCGGGGAGCGGCGGCTCGCGCGGGCCCGGCTCGAGCAGACCGCGGCGGTCGTTGCCGACGCGAGCGCCCTGCGCCGGCGGCTGGCCGAGCTCTACCGCGAGGACGGCGACTTCACCGAGCTGGCGGCCCTGCTCGCCAGCGAGGCGGCCCGAGCCTCCGATCCCCGGGCTCGCCTCGCGCTCCTGCTCGAGGCGGCGCGGCTGCACCTCGACCAGCGCGGGCAGCCAGGGGACGCGGTGCCGTTGCTCGAGCAGGCCGTACAGCTCGACCCGGAGGACGCGGATCTTCGCCTCTCACTGTCCCGCGCCCTCGAGCTCGGCGGGCGCTTCGAGGAGAGCAGCCAGATCCTGCGCCAACAGATCGAGCTGTTCGGCGCTCGGCGCCCGAAGAACCGAGCGCTGGTGCATTTCCAGCTCGCCCGCGTCTCGCTCGCGGCCGGCCGCCGCGCGGACGCCATCGCGGAGCTCGGCGCGGCGAACAAGATCGATCCGGCGCACCCCGGCATCCTGCAGGCGCTGGCCCGGATCGCCCTCGAGGAGGGGCAGTACGACCGGGCCCGGAAGACCTACAGCGCGCTGCTCCTCGTCATCAAGCCGGCGGAGGACGGGGACTCGCCGTCTCGCGCCGAAGCGCTCCTCGACCTCGCGGAGATCGCTGGGAAGGGCGACGACCCGGTCCAGGCGGCGGAGTTCGTCGAGTCCGCGTTCGAGACGGCCCTCGAGCACCCGCGCGAGGCGGAGCGCCTCGAGGCCTGCCTCCGGGCTCGGGGGCGGCGTGACCTGCTGGCCCGGTCCCTCGAGGCGCGCGCCGAGCGGGCGGGGCGTCCGGAGGACGCGGCCCGTGCCCTCGCGGATCTGGTCATGCTGCACGTCGGCGCGGGCGGCGCGGGCAGCGCCGGCGCCCCCCTGGTCCCCGACGCGATCCGCGCCCGAGCGGCGGCGATTCAGGCCGCGCTCGAGCGTGGCGGGGTCACCGCGGAGGAGCCCTGGACGGCGCTCGGGCGGATCTACGACTTCCTCGGCGACGCCGACGCGGAGGTGCGCGTGCTGGAGCGGCGCGTTGCCACCTGGCAGAAGAGCGACCAGAGGACTGCCGACCCCGCCCCGGTCTATCGCCTCGCCGAGATCCGCCTGCGGGACGCGCAGACCGTGGAAGAGGGTATCGCGCTGCTGGAGCGAGCGCTCTCCGTACGTCCGGATCGGGCTCGCGCGATCGCGGCGCTCGACGTCGCGCTGGAGCGCAATCCTGCCGCGGAGGGGCCGCTCGAGCTGCTCGAACGCCTCGCGCGAGCGAGCGGAGACGACGCGACCCTGGCGCGAGCCCTGACGGCGCGGCTGAGCGCGCCAGTCGCGGACGGCGCGTTGCTGCGCGAGGCGGTGGCGCTGGCGGCGAAGACGGGCGACGCCGCGCTGGAGGAGCGTGCGCTGCAGCGAGGCCTCGCGCTGGCCCTCTCCGACGCCGACGCCTCCTGGGTCCGGCTGGCCCTCGCCGATCGGGCGAGCCGGGCCGGGGATCGCGAGCGGGCCGTCGAGCTGCGAGTCGAGGCGGCCGAGCTCCTGGGAGGTGACGCGGGGCGCGCGGAGCTGCTCGCCGCAGCGACGACGCTGCGTGACGAGCTCGGGCTCCCGGAGCGAGCCGCGGAGATCCTCCGGGGTCTGCTCGCCAGCGAGCCGGGCGACCGGGACGCTTGGGAGCCGCTGCTGGCGATCCTGCGGCAGCTCGAGCGTCGCGACGAGCTCCTGGAGCGCATCGCGCAGACGGTACCGCTCCTCGACGCGGT
Organism: uncultured Polyangiaceae bacterium; assembly: GCA_964404725.1. GTDB lineage: Bacteria > Myxococcota_A > Polyangia > Polyangiales > Polyangiaceae > JAFGBI01. Next base: position 63,023 of record CAYOLF010000003.1, on the reverse strand, counting down.
GGCGGATCGGACGCGGCTTCGCCTCGAGCAGGCGAGGCTCGAGCTGGACCGAGGCGACGACGACGCGGCGACCGCGACCCTTCAGGACGTGCTCGAGGACGATCCAGCCGAGGCTAAGGCCGCCCTCTTGCTGGCGGGGATCCTCGAGCGGGCCGGCCGGGCCGAGGAGCTGGTGGCCCTGCTGGAGCGGCAGCTGGACGGCGCGAAGGACCGCGACGACGTCGAGGCGGTCGCGTCGATCTTGCTCCGCATCGGGTCGCTGCACGAGGAGCAGGGTCGGCTCGACCCGGCGTTCGACGCCTACCGCGCGGTGCTCGACTGGAGCGCGCGGAACCGCCCCGCCCTCGAGGCGGTGGCTCGCCTGGCCGAGGTGCGAAAGGACCCCTACGCCCAGGCGGACGCGATGGAGTCGTTGCTGGAGGGGGTGACCGGGCCCGAGGCCGTGCCGATCGGGGTGCGCCTGGTCGCGATCCGCCGCGAGCTCCAGGATCCCGACGGCCTCGATCGGGCCCTCGATCTCGCCTTCGCCGCGGCACCGAACCACGAGGCGTTCCGCGAGGAGCTGATCGCCAGGCACCTGGAGCGGGAGGATCAGCTCGCCGTCGTGGCGGTGCTCCGGCGGGCCGTCGCGCTCGACGCCAAGGACTCGGCGCTGGTGCGCCGGCTGATCGAGGCGTACCGCGCGGCGGGACAACCGGACGAGGCGCTCTCGATGTTGCAGGAGGTGCTCGCGGCCGAGAAGGCCAGCGCGTCGTTGCTCCCGCAGCGGGCGGCCTTGTTCGGCGAGCTCGGTCGGGATGAGGAGGCGCTGGCGGACGCGGAGCGGGCGCACGCCATCGGACTCGTATCGGACGACGAGCTGCTGGGGGTGCTGGAGCGCGTGGGCGCCGGCGCTGAGCCGGCGCGGGCGCGGGAGATCGGGCTTCGGGTGGCGTCCCTGCTCGAGGCGCGGGGGGATCTCGACCAGGCCCGCCGCCGCCTCGCCGAGCTGCTGCAGAGCGACGCCAAGGATCGGGCGGCGTGGCGCTGCCTGGCAGAGATGGAGGCGCGAGCGGAGAACTGGGACGCGGCTGCGGACGCCTTCCAGCGGCTGGTCGACCTCGAGGAGGGCGAGGCGCTGGCGACCGCGGCTCTGGAGCTCTACGACTCGTGCTATCGAGCGAATCGCCTCGCGGACGCGCTCCGGGGCCTGGAACGAGCGCTCGATTCAGTGCCCGGGCACGCGGTCGTCCGCGCCCGCCTGCAGGAAGCTTACGAGGCGGCGGGCGAACACCGCAGGCTCGCCCAGCTGCTCGAGGCGGAGGCCGTGGCGGCCACGGAGCAGAACGACGCCTTCGCGCTGCTCCTGCGCGCGGGGGTGTTGTTGCTGGAGGCGGACGGCGATGCGCAGGAGGCCGTGCGGGTCCTCCAGGCCGCACGGGCGCTGGGGACGGAGAGCTTCGACGTCGTGGTGCTGCTCGCGCGCGCGCTGGGCGGGATTGGACGGGCAGAGGAGGGGATAGCCCTGCTGCGCGATACGATCGAGGCGAGCCGGGGCAGGCGGCTGAGGGCGCTCGCGGTGGTGCATGTGGAGCTGTCGCGTTTCCACCTCGAGGAGGGGATGCTGACGGACGCCATGGACGCGCTGCAGCGCGCCTTCGAGATGGACCCGCGCAACGCGACCATCGCGATGCAGCTCGGCCAACTCGGCCTGGAGATGGAGGAGTACGAGACGGCCGGCAAGGCCTTCCGCTCCGCCACCATGATGCGACCCTACGATCCCGCGACCGGTGAGGGCATCACCCCGGCGACCAAAGCGGACGCGCAGTACTGCCTGGCTTGGCTCGCGTTCAACGAGGGTGACGTGCGCAAGGCCAAGGTCCTCGCCACCAAGGCGCTCGTCGAGAACCCGGAGCACGAGCTCGCCAAGACCCTGCTGGCCGAGGTCGGCGGCTGACGAGATTGTCGCCAGGTCCCCGTCTTGACCGCCCGGGTGGGGTGTGACAGTCGTGGGCGGACGATGACTCGAACGAGAGGGGGATCTTCGCCGGACGAGCCCTCGCCGCGAGCGCTCGGCGAAGACGAGCCGGAGGCCGGGCGTTCCTTGGTCATACCGTCGATTCCACCGCCGACGGACGAGATTGACGGGGACTGGGGAGCAGACGCCGCGGAGGGGGCTGGCGCGCAGGGGAAGCCGGCGCAGTTCGAGCCACCGGTGAGTGACGCGCAGTACGCAGCCGTCGCGCCGCTACCCCAAGCGCCTGCCAGCGCGCTCGAGCAAGCCACCGACCTCGACGTCGAAGCGCGCCCTCGGACCTCGACCGTGGCACGGGTTCCGTCTCGCCACGCGACCCAGCTGGGGATGGCCGTCGTCGCGGCGCCGCCTGCCTCGCCGGCCCATAGCTCGTCTCCGCCTCGTCCCGACGAGCCCCCGACGGGGGAGGCCGCGTTCGGCGAGCCGGGCACCGCGCGCCCGTCGCAGGCTGCGCCGATCGTTCGTGAGCAGCGGCGGTCCCCCGCCACCGTGCCGCCCCTCAACGGGACCGGCAGGACGGTCCCCGGCGCCCCGGTCCCGCTCCCCTCCCGCGCGCCGACGCAGTTCGGCTTCACGTCACCGGTGACTCGTCCGTCGGAGCCGCCACCAACGGGGGAGCCGGTGTCCCCCGCTCCGCGGCCGAGCGCGGTGGCGGCCGCGCTGGCCGCCGATCTCGACCGCCTCACCGCCGAGGCCGGCGTCACGCCTCCCGGAGCGCATTCCCTGGCCCCGGTGCCGCCGGACTCGGTTCCGACACCGCCAGCTCTGGACCCGCCAACGGCGGCGGCGACCTCGTCAGCGCCCACCCCAGCCTCGGCGCCACCCGCGAGCGCTCACCCGTCCCTCGTGCCCTCCACGCCAGCGCCGTCGCTGGCGGTGCGCGTGCTTCGCCCGACGCTGCTGGTGGCGGCGGTGCTGGTCGGCGCCCTGCTGATCTGGATCGCGATGCGCCCGAGCTCCACCGGTCGACAACGGCCCGACGAACGCGCCGGGGGTTCGCCGTACCCCGCGACGCCCCCGGCGCCCGCTCGAGCCAGCGCGCCTCCGGGGCGCGAGCGTCCCCTGGCGCCGAGTCCGGTCGAAGCGCCCACGGCCGCGACGGTCGCCAGCGCCGCGGCCTCCGGGGCCGCGGAGGACGAAGCCTCGACCTTGCGCGTCGTCCTCCGCACCAAGCCGGACGGAGCGCGGATCTTCCTCGACGGTCGGCGTGTGGGCAATTCGCCCCTCACGGTGGACCTGCCGCGAGGCAAGGTGCGGCGCTACTCGGTGTGGCTGGAGGGCTACGTGATGCGCGCCGTGGTCGTGGACGGATCGGAGCCGGAGCTCCTCCTCGGCCTGGTCCCGGAGGCGCCCCCGCCGGCGCCGGCCCCGTAGGCCCTCGCACGACGGCAGCGAGTGCTTGGTAAACCCGCCGATCGGGTGTAGAGGGCGAGCCGTCGTGCTTCGCTTCGAACCCGACGAGCTCCGGGAACGGCCGGCGGACTGCTTCGCGCTCGAGCGCGACGTTCGGTTCCAGGACGTCGACGCCGCGGGCATCGTCTTCTACCCCCGCGTCCTCGAGTACTTCAGCGACGCGTTCATCGCATTCCTGAACCAGAACGGCGCTCGCCTGCCCGAGGTGCTGCAGGAGCGCCGCTGGGGCGCTCCCTTGCAGCACGCTGAGGCGGACTACTTCAAGCCTCTTCGTTACGGGGATCGGATCGAGGTCGCGATGGTCCGCTGCCGCCTGGAGCCGAGCGCCGTGTCGATCGGGTACCGCGTCGCGCGCCTCGCCGACGGTGTCGTCACGGGCATCGGCCAGACGGTGCACGTCTTCGTCGAGATGTCGGGGTTCCGGCGTTGCCCGGTCCCCGAGGAGCTCGCGCTCGCGTTCACTCGCCTGCCGCACTGATCGGCGACGTCGCGGTCGCGCCCCGCCGCGGCTGGTTCGCCGCGGCTCGCGCTCGACGGTCGGCGCCGGCGGCGCGAAGCTTGACCGGTGCGCGAGTCCTTCCTACATTTTTCGGGTTGGGATGGCCCGCGCGGGAGAGCCGTGGTGGTGGGTGCCCCGCCTCGGGGCGTCGCCTCGACGCAAGCTCCCGGAACGGCCTGGCCGCACGAGAAGGAGTCGAGGATGAGAAGGCACATCGCGATGGGGTTGTTGGTGCTCGTCGGCGTCGTCAGCGCGGCCTGCTCGGGTGACGATGACGACTCGAAGGACACGACGAACACGGGCGGCGCGACGGGCACGGGCGGCGCGAGGAGCACGGGCGGCGCGGCGACCACGGGCGGCGCGGCGACCACGGGCGGTGCGGCGACCACGGGCGGCGCGGCGACCACGGGCGGCACCGGTGGCGACGCCGCCACCTGCGCGGATCTCCAGGCCTGTTGCGCGTCCCTGAGCGGACAGGAGCAGACCGACTGCCAGGCCGTGTACGACCAGATCGTCGCGAGCGCCGACGCGGCCGCCGACACTGCTTGCTCCCTCGCGTTGTTGGGCTACGCGATCGGCGGGCAGTGTTGACGAGCCAGGGGCCCACGCGGACCAGGGTGGGGAGGCGAGGACGCGCTACCCCGGCGCAGCGGGTTCCGCCCGGCGCCTCGCCCTCACCCAGCGCCCAGCGCGAGCCCGTCGAGCCCCCGCCGATCGAGCTTCCCGTTCGGTAGTCGCGGCAGCCGCTCGATTGCGCGGAGCTCGCGCGGCAGCTCGTGCGCCGCGAGCCGTCCCGCGAGACGCGCGCGCGCCTCGCCGAGGGGGAGTGGAGCGCCGCTCCAGACCACGTAGGCCACCACGCAGAGCCCCCACTCCGGATCGGGGCGACCCACCACCGCGGCCTCGACGACCTCGGGCAACGCCAGGAGCTCGGCCTCGACCCGCTCGGGGGCGACCTTCTCGCCTCCGGTGACGATGACCCGATCCGCGCGGCCGTGGACGTGGAGGCGACCCAACGAATCGAGGTGTCCGAGATCCCCGGTATGAAACCAGCCCTCGGCGTCCAGGGGGAGCGGTTCGAACGCCCCGGGCAGCCCCTGGGGCGCCTGGCAGGAGGCGGACGAGGCCGCGCCGTCAGGACCGCGCGGCGACGCCGGGGCGACTCCCCCGATGGCGTAGCCGGTCGCGAGAGTCGGACCCCGGACGGCGACGCGTCCGCCGCGGATGGCGACCTCGACCCCGGGCAGGGGGACGCCGGCTCCGAGGTCGACGTGCGGCCGCAGGCCAAGGGGCTGGGTGGTCACCTGGGAGGCCGTCTCCGTGAGCCCGTAGGTCGTGAGCAGGGGCCAGCCCGCGGCGGCGGCCCGGGCCAGCGTGTCGGGTGCGCAGGGAGCGCCGCCAACCAGGACCGCCCGAACCGAGGCCGGGGGCCGGCAGCCCGCGGCGAGCAGGCGGACCACCTGCGTCGGGACCAGCGAGAGCAGCGTCACCCGCTCGCGCTCCGCGACGCCGCAGATCGTCGCGGGATCGGCGCCGGGACAGACGACCACCGTCCGCCGCGCGATCAGGCACCGAGTCAGCACGGAGAGCCCGCCGACGTGTGCGATCGGGAGCGCCAGCAGCCATCGATCGTCCGGCTCCCAACCGAGATGCGCGGCGCTCGCCCGCGCCGCCGCGGCGATCGCCCGCCGGGACAGGATCACCGCCTTGGGGGCGCCCGCGCTGCCGCTCGTGGGGAGCACCACCAGCGGCCGCTCGTCGTCCGGGAGCGAGGGGAGGGCGCCGACGACGGATTCGCCCGCGCCTGTGACCCCGCTGGACACCGGTGGTGACTCGCGCACGGGGGGCGCGCCCCTCGGCGCCTCGCCGCGGTCGATCAGCCGCGCGCCGAGCGCGCCCGCGGCAGCGGCCCGAGCCGCGGGTGGCGAACGCGGGTGCAGCAGGAGCGCCGGGACGCCGAGCGCGAAGCTCGCGAGGAGGAGCTCGAGGGTCGCGCGGGTGACGTCTCCGACGAGCGCGATCGGCGTGGGAGCGGCGAGCGTGACGCCCGTGGCGGCGAGCTCGGCGACGCGCGCCCACACGCCGCGGCCGAGCTCCGCGAAGGTGACGCTGCGGCCGTCGATCACCAGCGCGGTCCGCTGCCCCGCCTCCGCGGCCGCATCGAATACCGAGAGCGTCACGGGTCGCTCGCCTCCGTCGCGAGCGGTGCGACCCCCAGTCCCGGCTCCCGCCAGGGCTCGAGCGCGGCGCCGCGCAGCGCCGGCACCGTCCGCGCCGGCCAGACCGTGACCCCGGGGTGGAGGTCGAGCCCCATCGCCCTCCCCGTGGAGCCGACGGCAAGCGCCACCGCGCCCGCCGCGGCCAGGCCGAGCGGTCCCTCCAAGGCGTGGGTGACGATGACGTCGGCGCCGACGTCGCGCGCCTCGGCGGCGAGCTCGAGCGCCCGCGCGACGCCGCCCAGGAGCGTCGGTTTGAGCACGATGGCCGCGGGGAACCCGTCGCCAGCGACGGCGCGGAGCGCGCCCGGCGGGGCGTCGCGGAGCGACTCGTCGAGCGCCACCGGGATCGGCGAGCTGACGAGCTGGCGGGCGATCTCGAGCGCGCTGGGATCCCCGGCGGCGGCCGCGACGAGATCGAGCTCCGCCGCGGGCTCCTCGACCAGCTCGCACCCGAGCGCGGCGAACCGCTCCAGCGCGGAGAGGGCCCGCGCCAGCGGCAGGGCGCGGTTCGCGTCCAGGCGCAGGCAAAGCTCCGGGGCAGCCGCCCGCGCGGCCCGGGCGAGCAAGAGCTCGCGCTCCAGCGCGCCGGGGGCTCCCACCTTGAGCTTGAGGCAGCGGATCCCTCGCTCCCGGGCGGCGGCCGCCTCGGCGACGACCTGCGCGGGGCTCTCCCCGAGGAGCAGCACCCCGAGCCCTAGCGGGGCGGGAGCGACCCGCGCGTCGGGGACGAGCAGCGCCCAGGCGGGGAGGCCCACCGCGCGTCCCAGCAGATCGAGCGCGGCCGCCTCCAGCGCGAAGCGCGCGGCCGCGGGAAGACTCCGCCGGACCCGCGAGGTTTCCGCCAGCCACGCCGCGAACGGGGCCGCCTCGTCGATCCGGAGCGCGGCGAGCGGGAGGCTGCCGAGCGCGGCGCGGCAGTCCTCGAGCGACTCGCGCGACCAGCCGGGGAGCGGGCTCGCCTCGCCCTCGCCCACCTCGTCCCGACTCCCGGTGAGCTCGAGCAGCAACCCCTCTCGCCGGAGCCACGTGGCGCGAGCGTTCCGCACGGCTCGCTCGAGGTCACCCCCGAAACCGACCGAACGCGCGCCGACCAGCTCGATCATGGCGAACCATTGGGGTCGAGCGCGATCCCGGCGGCGAAGAGCAGCCCGAAGGCGAGCGTCAGCAAGGCGGTGCCCACGAGGCTACGGTTCAAGGCTCGGCCCTCGTCCTTCCACAGGCGGAGAAGCCGCCAGCCCGCGAGCGGCAGCGTCGCGAGCGGTGCCAGGACCCGGGGACCGGCGATCCCGAGCAGCCACAGCGCCGGGGGCGTTAGGTAGGCGCAGGCGAAGAAGCCGGCGTACTCCAGCCGCGCCGCAGGCCGACCCCAGCGCACCGCGAGCGTGCGCTTGCCCGCGACGACGTCCGTGTCCCGGTCTCGGACGTTGTTGACCACGAGGATCGCGGCGGCCAGCGTCCCCGGAGGGACGCTGGCGAGGAGCGCGAGCAACGGCACGGTGCCCTGCGCAACGAAGACCGTCCCGGTGACCGCGACGAAGCCGAAGAACAGGATTACGAAGACCTCCCCGAGACCGTGATACCCGATCGGGTAGGGGCCTCCGGTGTAGGCCAGGGCGCTCAGGATCGAGGCGACACCGATGACGAGGATCCAGGGCCCCGCTACCGCGGCGAGGTACGTCCCCACCGCGAGCAGCACCCCGATCGCGACGCCGATCCCGCCGTACACGGCGCGGGCCGTCAGCAGCTTCGCCTGGACCGCCCGCGTCGGCCCCAAGCGCGCGCCGTTGTCCGCTCCGCGCTGGAAGTCGAAGACGTCGTTGGCGAGGTTGGAGAGGATCTGGAGCAGGAGCGCCCCGCTGAGCGCGCCGAGGAGCGGGCCGACCCGCACGACGCCCTCGCGCCAGGCCACGGCCGCCCCGATGGTGACCGGCACCAGGGCCGCGGGCAGCGTCGCGGGGCGGATGGCCAGCACCCAGGCCGCCAGGGAGCCCGGGCGCGGGAGCCGCGCGCCGGGCTTGGCCGACTCGGCCCGGGAGCGGGACGCCGTGCTCACGGCAGCCGCTTGAAGCGGGAGAAGTCGGGGGCCCGCTTCTGCACGAAGGCGTCGCGCCCCTCCTGGGCCTCCTCGCTCAGGTAATAGAGCAGGGTCGCGTTGCCGGCGAGCTCCTGCAGCCCGGTCTGACCGTCGCAGTCGGCGTTGAGCGCCGCCTTGATGCAGCGGAGCGCCAGCGGACTGTTAAGGAGGATCTCGCGGCACCAGCGGATCGTCTCGGCCTCCAGGGTCTCGTAGGGAACCACCGCGTTGACGAGCCCCATCGCGAGCGCCTGGCTCGCGTCGTACTGGCGACAGAGCATCCAGATCTCTCGCGCCTTCTTCTGCCCGACGACCCGCGCCAGGTAGCTGGCGCCGTACCCCCCGTCGAAGCTCCCCACGCGGGGCCCGGTCTGACCGAACCGCGCGTTGTCGGCCGCGATCGTCAGGTCGCAGACGAGGTGCAGGACGTGGCCGCCGCCGATGGCATAGCCGGCCACCATCGCGATCACGGGCTTGGGCAGGGTCCGGATCTGGCGCTGGAGATCGAGGACGTTGAGGCGGGGGACCCCGTCGGCGCCCACGTAGCCCGCGTCCCCACGGATCTTCTGGTCGCCTCCGGAGCAGAACGCCTCGCGGCCCTCCCCGGTCAGGATCACGACGCCGATCTCCGCGTCCATCCGGGCGTCGGCGAACGCGCGGCTCATCTCGTCCACCGTCTGCGGCCGAAAGGCGTTGCGGACGTGGGGTCGAGCGATCGTGATCTTGGCGATCCCCTCCGCGGCCTTTTCGTAGCGGATGTCCTCGAAGCCCGGCTGGGGGATCCAGTTGACCGTGTTCATTTACCTTGGTCCTCGCTCAGGATGCGCGCGAGCGCCAGGGGCGATTCGCGCGGGACGTGGTGCCCGACGCCGGGCACCACGAAGAGCCGGGCGTCGGGGCGCACCCCGAGGATGCGCTCGGCATGCCCTCGGAAGGCCGCGTCGAGCTCGCCCACGACCAGGTCAAGGGGAGCCCGGCTCGCCGCGAGGCCGGGGAGCAGGTCCGGCATCTCCCCGAGCCCGAGCGACCGCAGCGCGCGCGCGAGCCCGAGGGGATGGTGCCCCATTCGCTCGCGGCGCTGGGCCTCGCGACGCGCGGGAGGCAGCACGGCCGAGCTCGCGAAGAGCGGCTGGCGCTCCCAGGCGTCGACAAATCGCTCGAGGTCCCCAGCCTCCAGCAGGTGCACCCAGCGCGCGTCCTGCTCGCGCCTACCGGCGCGGGCGACGGGGCTGGCGAGGCCGGGGTTGGCGCCGACCACCGTCAGGCGGGCTACCCGATCCGGTCGGCTCAGCAGCAGCGCGAGCGCGAGGCGCGCTCCCAGGGAGTAGCCGACGAGGTGGACCGGCTCGACCGACCAGGTGGTGACGGTTTCCGCCAGGCGGGTGACCTCGTCGCCGAACGTCGACACCGCCTCCGGGAATCGTGCCTCGCCGTGGCCCGCCAGGGTCGGGCGGAGCACGGGCTGCCCGGGCGGCAGCGCGGCCACGACCTCGTCGAAGGTCTGCGGGCTGCCCGTGAAGCCGTGCAGGAGGACCAGCGGGGTCACCCAGAGACCTCCCCCGCGAGCCGCCGCGTGATCTCCGCGCGCAGTCGGACGAGCTCCGCATGGGGCTCGCCGGGCGCGAGCCTCGCCTCCAGCACCGTCACGCCGGCCGCGGCGTGCGCGGCGGCGAGGGCGGCGCGGAGGTCACCCGCGGTCTGCACGCATCGGTGGCGGTGGCCGAAGAGCGCTGCCGCGTGGGACAGGTCGAAGGACTGCGGCGTCGTCAGGTAGGCGAGCTCGTCCGCGGTGGCGACGCCAGCGACCGGGAGCTCCTCGAAGATGCGCCCGCCTCCGTCGTTGATCACCACGACGACCAGCGGCACCCTGACGTGGCGAGCCGCCCACAGCCCGCCGACGTCGTGCAGGAAGCTCACGTCCCCGAGCAACACCGTGGTCGGTCCCCGGGCGACGGCCACGCCGGCACCCGTCGAGAGCAGGCCGTCAATCCCGTTCACCCCTCGGTGGGCGACCACCGGGGAGGCCACCGGAAGCCGGCGCGTGAACAGGTCCACGGCCCGGAGCGGTAGGCTGCTGCCGAGGACCAAGGCGCTCCCCGGCGGTAGGGCGTCGAGCGTCGCCTCGACCACGTGCCCCTCGGTGAGCCCCGCGCGGCCGCCCGCGAGCACGGCCTTCACGGCGTCGGCCGCGACCGCCTGCAGCCGGGCGAGCTTCGCCAAGAACTCGCGCCGCGCCGCCGCCGCGCCCGGCGTCGGGGGCAGTCGCCCCAGAAGGAGCTCGAGGGTGAGCGTCACTTCGGCCTCGATGAGGGTGGCGGCGCCGTGAGACGGGTCCGCCCAGCCCTGCGGCGAGAGGACGTGGCGCTCGACGGAGGGGGCGAGCCATTCGTCCCACCCCGCCGCGAGCGGAGCCGCGCCGATCTGCAGCACCACGTCCGGCGCGACTCGCGAACGGAAGTCCGGGTCGAGCAGGAGCGGCTCGATCCGGTCGCAGAGCAGCGCCTCGGCGCCGGCGGCGGCCACCCGGAGCTGACTGGTGGCCTCGCAGGCGAGCGCGAAGCCGAGGCGGCGCGCGAGCTGCCCGACGAGCTCCGGCGCCGGCGCCTGAGCGGGCGTCAGGGCCCCGCAGACGATCAGGCCGCGCTCCGCGTGCGCGAGACGAGCCGCGAGCTCGGCGATGGACGCGCTCGACGGCTGCACGCGTGAAGGGGCGGGGACGACGGCGACGGCGCTGGCCGCCAGCTCAACTGCCTCCCGCGCCACGGCGCGTCCCTCGGGCGTCGTCGGAGCCGCTGGCTCGAGGGGCTTGGCAGCGCGCGCGTTGACGTGGACGGGGCCCGGGCGTGGGCCCAGCGCGAGGGCGACCGCCTGCTGGACGCGACGGCAAGCCCCGCGGAGCGCCGCCGTCCGCGGGTCGGGGTTGCCGAGATCGACGGCGTGGCGGACGTGCCCGTCGAAGAGGCGCGTCTGCTCGATGGTCTGCGGGGCCCCGCAGTGCACCAGCTCGTGCGGGCGGTCCGCCGTGAGCAGCACCAGCGGGCAACCCGTCGCGCTCGCCTCGATCACCGCGGGGAGGTAATGGGCCGGGGCGGTCCCGGAGGTCGACAGCAGCACGACCGGGGCGCCCGTCGCCTTGGCCTGTCCCAGCGCGAAGAACCCCGCGCTGCGCTCGTCCACCACCGACCAACAGGTGAGCTCGGCGCGCCTCAGGCAGGCCAGCACGAACGGCGTCGAGCGAGAGCCAGGGCTCACCACGACGCCGCGCACGCCGCCCGCGACCAGCCCTGCGACGATCAGCTCGGCCCAGGGACCCAAGACCTCGGGATCGCTCATGGGTCCTTGGCTCCCAGGGCCAACAGGAAGGTGCCGAGCTTGAGCTGGATCTCGCCCGCCTCGGCGACCGGATCGGAGCCCGCGACGACCCCCGCGCCGGCCCAGAGCTCCGCCCCCTCGGCGGAGAGAAGCCCGGAGCGGAGCGCCACGACGAAGTCGCCGTCCCCCGAGCCATCGACCCAGCCCACCGGCGCCGCGTACCACCCCCGCGGAACCGGCTCGTGCTCCTCGAGCCAAGCGAGGGCCGCTGCCGTCGGCGTGCCCCCGACGGCGGGCGTGGGGTGCAGGCGCTCGACGAGGCGGATCAAGTTCACGTCATCGCGGAGCCTCCCGGTGATCGGGGTCAGCAGGTGCACGACATCGCGCAGCTCCCGGAGGACGGGCCGCGACGGGACGTCGAGCGACGCGCACAGGGGCGCGAGCCGAGCGACCACGTCCCGCACGACGAAGCCATGCTCGGTCAGATCCTTGTCGCTCACCAGGAGCGATCCCGGGGCGGAGGCGGCCCCGCGCGAGGCGGACCCCGCGAGCGCCTCGGCCATGACCGAGCTCCGGTGGCGCGCGATCAGCCGCTCGGGCGTGGCGCCGAGGAAGCAGCGCTCGCCGACGCGGAACGCGAAACAGGTCGCGCTCGGGTTCTCGGCGATGAGGCGCGCGAGGACCGTGATGACATCGGGTGCGGGTTCGGCGCGCAGCCGCAGGCGGTGCGCGACGACGACCTTGCCGAGCTCACCCCGGTCGGCGGCGCCGCAGGCGCTCCGGAGACGGCGCATCAGGTCGTCGTCGGACGGTGCGGTGGCGAAACGGGCCTCGGGCGGCGCGGGCTCGGCGTGTGCGAGCGGGTCGAGCGTCGCCAGGCGCTCGGCGGCGGCGTCCCAGTCGTGCAGCGGATCGTCGCCACGCCGGGCGAGCCCCCACCAGCCCACCCCGTCGCTCGTGACGTAGGTGATCCGCGGCAGCACGAGGCGCGCGTCACCGAACTCGGACCAGCCGGGGCGCGCGGCGGCGCCCGGGCCGAACGCGAAGCCCCCGAACATGCGAGCCCGAGGCGCGCCATCCGTGAACGCGAAGCTGGCGAGGGAGTCGAGCTCGGCACGGACCCCCCGCTCGACCTCCGCGAAGCGCTCTGGGCCCGTGGCGGTCACGACGGCGCTAACGCCGAAACCCGCGCAGCCGAAGCCCGAGGGATCCCGCCAGGCGACGGTGGGGGGCTCCCCGATGGCACGCGCCACGGCGACGAGGGGCGCCACGGGCGCGGGGATCCAGGCGAGCGTGAGCGGACCGCCGCCGCGTCGGCCGGCTTCCCGGAGCCAGCGCTCCACGGCCTGCCGGTTCGCGGCGGGAGCGAACGGGGCCGGCGCCGGAATCATGGCGGCTCACCCGCCACCCCGACGTGGAGCTGAACCGCTCCGAAGCCGAGCCGCGCGACGGCCGTCACGACGAAGCCTGCGGCGGCGAGCTCCTCGGCGAAGCCCGCGGCGGTCGGGAACGCCGCGATCGAGCGCTCGAGGTGGCGATACTCGGGGGCGCCGCTCAGCGCCGCGCCGACCCAGGGGATCACTCGGTGCACGTGGAAGCGTGCGACGAGCGCGAGCGGCCCGTCGCGCGGCTCGGAGAGTTCCAGTACGACGAACCGGGCTCCGGGGCGCAACACCCGCCGGATCTCCCGTAGCGCCCGCGCCCGCTCGGGCACGTTGCGGATGCCGAACGCCATGCAGGCCGCGTCGAAGGAGCAGTCGGCAAAGGTGAGCGCGCAGGCGTCGCCCTCGACGAGGTCGATGCGATCCTGGAGCCCGAGGCGGGCGATCTTGTCGCGCCCCACGGCGAGCATGCCGCGCGAGGGATCCACCCCGAGCAGGCGGGTCGTGGGGTGACGTCGCGCCACGGCGATCGCGAGGTCGCCGGTGCCGGTCGCCAGATCGAGGACGCGCGCGCCCTCCGGGGGGGCGAGCGCGCGGACGGCCGCGCGGCGCCAGCCGCGATCCGTGCCGAACGAGATCAGCCGGTTGAGGCAGTCGTAGCGGGCCGCGATGGCGTCGAACATGCGCCCCGAACCAGCGGCAGGGCGCGACTCGGGGTTCATCACGCGCTCCCCTCTGGCGCCACGGCGCACCCGGTGCCGACGGCGGGCGCGGCGATCGAGGCGGCAAACCACAGCCGCGGGCGACCGCTCGCCGCGGTGGCGTGGGGCTCGGCTCGGCCGATCGGTGTGCCTGAGGTCAACGGGTTTCCCGAGAGGGCTCGAGCCCCCTTGCCGCGGTTCTTTCGCAGGTTCTAGGCGCTCCGACGGCGCCGTCAACGGCGAAGCCCACCGAGCCCCGCGGAGCCAGGGCGAGGGACCAGGACGCCCTCTCGTCGGCCCACCGCACCAGGCGTTGCCAGGAATCCGGCGCCCGGCTCAGCCGGCGCGCGACTTCTTCTTGCGCAGCGCCGTCCGCGCGCGAGCGGCGTCGCCGGGCGGCGGTCGGGGCGACGATCGGCCGCGGGTCGACGCTGATTTCGGGCCGCTGCCCCGCGGGCTGGCGCCAGGGGCGGCTCGACCGTCGCCGCCGCTGCGGGCGCGCGACGCCTCCGCGAGCGCGACCGCCTTCGCCGTCTCACCCCGCATCTCGGCCACGAAGCGGCTCGGGATCGCGGGCTCGGCGCGGCCCCACTTCATCCGGGTCTTCGCCATAGTGATGGTGAGCGACTCCTGCGCTCGGGTCACCCCGACGTAACAGAGTCGGCGCTCCTCGGCGACCTGACCGTCTCCCTCGCTGAGGGTCCGGTGGTGCGGGAGGAGTCCTTCCTCCACGCCCACCAGGTAGACGTGCCGAAACTCCAGCCCCTTCGCGCTGTGGAGCGTCATCAGGGTCACCGCGCGCTCTCGTCGCGGATCGTCCTCGTCTCGGTCCTCCTCGCGTCCCGCGAGGGCCGCCTCCTCGAGGAAGCCGCGCAGGGTAGGGGGGTCGGCACGAGCCGCGTACTGCCCCAGGGCGTTGAAGAGCTCCTCCACCGACGCCCAGCGGGCCTCGGCTTCGCCCGCGGTGGGGTAGAGCCGCGACAGCTCCGCGCGGTAGCTGACGGCGTCGACCAGGCCGCGGGCGAGGTCGACCAGCGGGGTGCGCGCGGCGCGGGCCCGGTGCCCCTCGATCAGGTCGATGAACGCGCGAACCCTGACCCGGACCACCTCCGGCACCGCGCCCTCGGCGAGGGCGTGCGGGAGCGCGGCCCAGAGCGGCTCGCCGCGGGCCACGGCCAGCGAGAGCAAGGACTCGACGGAGCCCGGACCGATGCCGCGCGCGGGGACGTTGATGATCCGGAGCAGCGACACCTCATCGATCGGGTTCGCGAGCACCCGGAGGTAGCTCATCAGATCCTTGATCTCCCGGCGATCGTAGAACGACTGCCCTCCCACCAGCACATAGGGGATGCGCGCCCGTCGCAGCTCGATCTCGAAGGCGCGAGGCTGCTCGTTGGTGCGAAAGAGGACGGCGAAATCGCTCGCCACCGCGCGCAGCTCCCCCTCCTGGTCCAGCCGCCGCCGGATCTCGCCCACCACCGCCTCAGCCTCGCGGGACTCGTCGTCGAAGCGCGCGAACCGCGGCGGATCCCCGCCCGTCTTGGCTGCGCGTAGGGTCTTCGCGTGCCGCGCCGAATTGTGTGCGATGAGCCGGTTGGCGAGCTCGATGATCGGGGCTCGACAGCGGTAGTTGTCCTCCAGCCGCACCACCTTCGCGTCGGGCCAGTCCCGCGCGAAATGCAGGATGTGCTCGACCTCGGCGCCACGCCAGCCGTAGATCGACTGGTCGTCGTCCCCGACGACGCACAGGTTGCGGTGACGATCCGCCAGCGCCCGCACGATCCGGTACTGTAGACCGTTGGTGTCCTGGTACTCGTCGATGAGCAGGTGATCGAAGCGGCTCGCCTCGGCGAAGCGGACCTCGGGATGCTCCGAGAACAGCGTCTCGACGAGGAGCAGGAGATCGTCGAAGTCGACCGCGCCCGCCGCCCGGAGCGCGGTCTGGTAGCGCTCGTAGGCGGCAGCGACGGTCGCGCCGAGATCGCCCACGGCGGCCTCGAGCGCGTCGGCCGGCCGCATCGACTGCGACTTGAAGGCGCTGATCCGCGAGACGAGATCGCCGGGGCGGAGACGATCGGTCCCGACCCGGAGCTCGCGCAGCGCCCCTCGCGCCACCGTCTCCTGGTCGCTACGGTCGTAGATGGCGAACTCCGTGGGATAGCCCAGGTGGCGGATATGACGGCGGAGGATCCGGACACAGAGGGAGTGAAAGGTGGAGATCTCCGGCGGGGCGACCTCCTTGCGGCGTCGCCCGAGCAGCGTCAGAGCGCGATCGCGCATCTCGCGCGCCGCCTTGTTGGTGAAGGTCACCGCCAGGATCCGATTCGGTCGGATACCGCTCCGAACCAGCGCCGCGATTCGGTAGGTGATGACCCGCGTCTTGCCGGTGCCCGCGCCCGCGAGCACGAGAAGGGGGCCCGACAAGGTGCGGACTGCGTCGCGCTGGGCAGCGTTGAGACCGTCGTCGGGCATGCGCGCCGGTCCGTTTACGGGGCGAGGGCCCACCAGGTCAACCGCCCGCGTGGAGAGCGCGTCTGCGGCGATCGCAGCGCTGACATTGATCGTCAGATCCGGCACCTCGCCGGGAAGGGTCCGGCCTCGGGCGACGCCGGGTTAGCGAGGGCGAACCTGGGACCGGCGCCCCCCGGAGAGCGGCGCTCGGAGCGCTGGATCCGGTCGGTGGGTTCGTCGCGCGCCCGGCCCTCGGGGCGAGCACGCCCCAGCCAATCGGCCGGATCGGCAAGCATAGACCGCCGGGCCGAGGCCCGCGCCCGCCCCCGGTTCCCGCCACCGGATGGAAGGTAAGACATCGTAGTTAAACGTAAATTTTGTCATCCACCGGACACTGGCAGGGGACTGTTGGCCACCATGACGACGGCGCCTTGGTTCGCCGCCAGGAACCTGCTTTGGTGGGCTGGCCAAATTTTTGACATGCATTGTTGACACATCGCCATAGATGGCATTATACGTCATGCACCGTAAGTGAGCAGGGGGTTTAGGTCCGCTGCTCGTTGGTCCCAGGGAGGATTCATGGCTGCAAAGAAGGCAAAGAAGGTCGCGAAGAAGGCCGCCAAGAAGCCGGCGAAGAAGGCTGCCAAGAAGACCGTGCGGAAGGGCGCCAAGAAGGCTGCCAAGAAGACGGCGAAGAAGGCTGCCAAGAAGACGGCGAAGAAGGCTGCCAAGAAGACGGCGAAGAAGGCAGTGCGGAAGGCCGCCAAGAAGCCGGCCAAGAAGGCTGCCAAGAAGGCTGCCAAGAAGGTCGCCAAGAAGGTCGCCAAGAAGGTCCGCCGTCCCCGCGCCCGCAAGGCTCCGGTTGCGCCGGCCCCCGAGATGATGGGCTGAGGCCTGCCAACAATCGCCCTGCCGGGAGTCGGCCTTTTGGCCGCTTCTCGGCGTGGGCAACCGAGGAGGCGACTTGGCGGCGCGGTGTAAGAGCCGCGTGGGGTCGCCTTTTCGGTTTTGGGGGCTCCGCTCGCGAAGGGGGCGGGGCTGGGCGGTCGGCGGGGCGGTTGTTGTCGCAGGGGCCTGACCGGAGGCTCGGTCCGGAGCGGGCTCGGTGAGCAAGGGGCCGCTGGGGTCGCGGAAGAATGGCGGGTGCGCATGGTCAGGAGGCAGCGGTGGCAGCCGGGAGCCTCGGGGGTTCGCTCGCCTCGGGGGGGGCGATGCGCGGTGCTCGTGGCGGCGGCGTTCATGGTCGTGTGCGGCTGTCGGAGTGGGCGCTCGGTGGAGCGCCAGCGATTGCCCGGCCTCTCACGCGGCGATCGCGTCGTCGTGGAGGTGCGTGCCGGGGAGTTCGTCGAAGGGACGGTGACGGGCATCAACGGCGTCCGCGCGCGGGTGCAGGCGACGGAGGGCGGGGAGGTCCTGGAGGTCGACGAGGGCGACGCGCTCTCCGTCGACGCATCGTCGCGGGTTCGCGAGCGCGGAGCCTACGCTGTCTGCGGTCGTGGCGGTGCGCGCTGGGCGGGTTGCCGCGTCCTCGAGGCCGCGACCGATCCGGTGATGGTCGAGTTCTCCGACGGCGAGCGGAAGCCGCTCCCCGCGGCGAGCGTGCTGCAGCCCGGTGAGCTCACCCGCCTCAACCTCGAGCGGCTCTTCCAGCGAGCGGCGGCGCGAGCGGTCTTCACCCGGTCGATCCGTGCCGCCGGCGCGCCGCCGATCGACGCGAACTGGCGACCTCGCCCCAGCGAACGCCTCCTGATCCGCCACGACGCCGGCTGGATCACCGGTCAGGTGCAGGAACTCGAGCAGGACGGCGTCTACGTTCGCCCCGTCGGCGACGCTCGCCCGGTGAGGCTCGCCTACACGGATGTGAGACCGCTGCCCCCGTACCCGGTGGCGCCCTGGGTCGGCGGGTTCGTGCTGGTGCGCCCCGAGGCGGAGGCGAGGGCGTGGGAAAGCCTACGACTCGTCGCGTTCGGCGAGGATGAGACGGCGACGCTGATGGATGACCGCGGGGAGCGCACCACCCGTCCGCTGCGCGATCTGGTGCCGCTCGGCGTCCCGCCGGCGCCTCCTGGCCCCGACGCGGCGACGCGGTGACGCGGCGCCGCGCCGCGCCGCGTTCAGCGCTCGCCGAACTCGACGGCGGCGCGGATCCGGGCGAGCGCCCGCCAGGCGCCCGCGGCGACCGCAAGGGGGACGCCGAAGCGGAAGTGACCAGCGTGCGGGAACGGCGGCTCCGGCGCCGGGCCAATCACCGCGCCTCGGACCCCGGCGCGCAGCAGGTACTCGCGCTCGATCTCGGCCCCGGCGACGGCGGGAACGATCACCTCGAGCGCGCCGATCCGTGCCTGGCCGGTGTCGCCCACCTCGGCGAGGCGACGCTGGCGGGCGTAGCGATCGTCGTGCGAGGGCGCGCGTCCCGCCCCGCCGTCGGACGCCGAGCGCGCCGCCACCCGTGGCGCGAGGTAGCGGTCGGCCTCGAGCGACTCGATGCTCGGGTGAGCTCCGCAGAGCGGGCAGGCCTCGCGGGGCGGCACCTCGACGAGCCGCAGGCGATCGCGCTGGCCGTCGAAGGTGTGGATCCCACCCGTCGGCGGGTCGCCGGTGAGCCAGCGCAGGGCGAGGTCCGCCAGGAGCGCCCCCGCGATCCCCGGCACCGGGCCCAGGACCCCAGCCTGGGCGGGATCCGGCGCGGGCAGGGGCGGGGCCTCGAACAGGCAGCGAAAGCACGGGCGCCCGCGCGGGGCGACGGCCCAGGCCGTCGCCGTCCACTGCGCCACCGCCCCGAGCACGACCGGGACCCCCGCGAGGTGCCCCGCGTCGGCGGTCAGGAACTTGGTGCCGAAGTCGTCGCTCCCCTCGACGATGAGGTCGACCCGCCGCGCGAGCGCGAGCGCGATCTCCGGCAGCAAGCGACCGCGGTAGGGCTCGATCCGGTCCGCGGGGACGCCGTGCGACATCAGCGCGTCCCGTGCCGCGTCGACCTTGGGCCGGCCGCAATCCGACTCGCGGTAGAGGAGCTGCCGGTGCAGGTTGTGGACCTCGACCCGGTCATCGTCGGCGAGCAGCAGGTGCCCCACGCCCGCCTCAGCCAGCGCCATCGCCACCGGGCAGCCCAGCCCCCCGACCCCCACGATCAGGACCCGGGCGCCGGCGAGGCGGCCGTCAACGGGTGCAGCCGTGACCATCGACGAGTCGCGCGGCGGCGCCGAGCGCCGCTCAGCCGCCCCGGCGGACGATCTGGGTCACGTCGCGGACCGCCCCCCGCGCCGCGCTGGTCGTCATCATGGCGTAGGCTCGGAGCGCCGCGGACACGGTTCGGTCGCGGCTCGGTTGCCAGGCGGCCGCGCCGCGCGCCTGCATCGCGGCGCGACGGCGCGCGAGCTCCGCGTCGCTGACCATCAGCTCGATGCTGCGTGCGGGGATGTCGATCCGGATCCGATCGTTCTCCTCCACCAGCCCGATCGCCCCCCCCTCCGCGGCCTCGGGGGAGACGTGGCCAATGCTGAGCCCGGAGGTGCCGCCGCTGAAGCGGCCGTCCGTGATCAACGCGCAGACCTTGCCCAGACCCTTGCCCTTGAGGAAGGACGTCGGGTAGAGCATCTCCTGCATCCCGGGTCCGCCCCGCGGGCCTTCGAACAGGATCACGACGACGTCGCCCGGGGCGACGCGATCGCTCAGGATGGCCTCACACGCCGCCTCCTGGGAGTGGAAGACCCGCGCGGCGCCCTCGAAGCGCAGGCTCGCCGGATCGACGCCGGCCGTCTTCACGATGCAGCCATCCGTGGCGAGGTTGCCAGTGAGCACCGCGAGCCCGCCGTCCCGGCTGTAGGCATGCTCCACATCGCGGATGCACCCGGCCGTGCGGTCGAGGTCGGGCTCGGAGTAGGTGGACCGCTGGGAGAAGGCGGCTTGGGTCGGTTTGCCGCCTGGGGCCGCCAGGGCGCGCTGCCGGGCGGCTTCGGTCGCGGTCGCGCGACCTAGATCGTGCTGGTCGATCGCCTCGCCGATGGTCGCGGCGTGCACCGTGGGTGCGCCGCGATGGATGAGCCCGACCCGGTCGAGCTCGCCGAGGATGGAGAGGATGCCGCCGGCCCGGTGCACGTCCTCCACGTGGTACTGCGAGGAGGGCGCCACCTTGCAGATGTTTGGGATCATCCGGCTCAGGCGGTCGATGTCGGCCATCAGGAAGGGCACCCCCGCCTCCTGAGCGACCGCGAGCAGGTGCAGCACGGTGTTGGTCGAGCCCCCCATCGCGATGTCGAGGCTCATGGCGTTCTCGAAGGCCTCGAAGGTCGCGACGCTGCGGGGCAAGCGCGAGTCGTCGCCCTCCAGGTAGTGCGCGCGGCAGAGTTCGACGATGCGGCGCCCCGCCTGCTCGAACAGCTCCCAGCGCGCGGCGTGGGTGGCGAGGAGCGTGCCGTTGCCGGGCAGGGCGAAACCGAGCGCCTCGTTGAGGCAGTTCATGCTGTTGGCGGTGAACATGCCCGAGCAGGAGCCGCAGGTGGGGCAGGCCGCGCGCTCGAGCCGGGCCACCTCGTCGTCGCTGATGGCGTCGTCGCTCGCCGCGATCATCGTGTCGATCAGGTCGAGCTTGCGCCGCGGGGGCGAGCCAGCGCCGTCGGACGCGCCCGCAACCGTTCCCGCTTCCATCGGCCCCCCGGACACGAAGATCGTCGGGACGTTCAGCCGCACGGCGGCGAGCATCATCCCCGGCGTGATCTTGTCACAGTTGGAGATGCAGACGAGCGCGTCGGCGGCGTGCGCGTTCACCATGTACTCGACGCTGTCGGCGATGAGCTCGCGGCTGGGCAGCGAGTAGAGCATCCCGCCGTGGCCCATCGCGATGCCGTCGTCGATGGCGATGGTGTCAAACTCGACGCCCCAGCCGCCGGCGGCGTCGATCACGCGCTTGACGCGCTGGCCGACGTCGTGCAGGTGGACGTGACCGGGGACGAACTGGGTGAAGCTGTTGGCGATGGCGATGATGGGCTTGCCAAAGTCGGCGTCCGTCATCCCCGTCGCGCGCCAGAGCGCGCGCGCTCCCGCCATGGTGCGACCGTGGGTGCTGGTGCGGCTGCGATATCCGGACATGGCGGGCACCCTACTCGCCGCCCCGCTCCCCGGCCATCCCGGCCGCGGGGCAGGGAGGGCGGGGCGCGCCCGTCGCGCCGCAGCAGCACCCGACGGAGGGGCGGAACTGGGCGCGCGTGGGAGTGAGAGCGCAATCGTTCAGCAAGGTCGGATAAACGGCCGAAATTAGTCCGGAAATGACCGTGCCTGCCGGCGATATGGTCGTAGGCTCACCCCCGATGAAGCGGGTCGTTCCGCTGATCGTCCTCGGTGCTCTGACGGTGGCGACGCCAGCGTCGCTCGGCACGCGCGGGGATGCGGACGTAGAGGTCCGAGCCACGCCGACGGCCCCGGCCCCGGCGCCGCTCAGCGCGCCCGCACCGGCCTCGGGCGCGGTGCGCGAGGCAAAGCAGGGGCAGCTGTTCGTCTTCGTGCCCGGCGATTGCGGTCTGGGCCCCGAGGTCGACCTGGTGGTGCACTTCCATGGGGCGCCGCCCGTCCTGGGACGCGCGCTCCGCGAGGCGGGGCTGAACGCCGCGGTGGCGGTCGAGAACCTCGGCACCATCTCCCAGGACTACGGGGGCGCGTACACGGTCGTGGCCCGCCTCGACGATCTCGAGCGGCGCGCCATGCGACTGGTCGAGCGCGCCTGTCCGGGTCAGACGTACCGCCCGCGGCGGCTCGCGCTGAGCGCGTGGAGCGCGGGCTACGCCGCCGTCGGCGCCATCCTCTCCCATCCCGAGCTCGCCGCGCGGGTCGACGCGGTCCTGCTCAGCGACGGCCTCCACGGCGCCTTCCTGGCCTCGGGGTGGCGCGAGATGCCCTTGACCGCGCTCGCCCCGTTCGTCGACTTCGCCCGGCGCGCAGTTTCCGGCACCCGGCTGATGGCGATCACTCACACGGCGATCGAAACGGCCGGCTACGCTAGCACCACGGAGACAACGAGCTTCCTGCTCGACCGGCTCGGCATGGAGCGGGTGGTGTTCGCGCCGGCCGAGTCGAGGTTCGGCATGGAGCTCGAGAGCGAAGCCTCCCGCGGGAACTTCACGGTCGAGGGGTACTCAGGAGGCAACGAGGCCGCGCACGCCCGGCAGCTCCACTCCATCGGCCGGACGCTCTTCGTCCCCCTGCGGCGCCGCTGGGAGGCCACCGCAGCGGCGATCCCGAGCCCGCCTCCACCGGCCGAGCCGGCCCTCGCGGCCGACGGGTTGGCGCCTCCGGCCCCCTGAATCGTCGCGGGCACCGGCGGCGCGACGGGGGGCTCACCCCGGACCGGCGTAGAGCGCGGCGAGCGCGTCCGCGTAGAGCGCGACGACCCGCTCGCGGCGCACCTTCAGCGAAGGCGTCAGGAGGCCGTTGTCGGTGCTGAAGTCCTCGGTGACGAGGTGGAAGGCGCGCACCCGCTCGAAGCTCCGCCACCCGGCGCCGCGCCCCTCGATCTCACCGGCGATCAGCGCACGCACCTCGCTGCTCACGGTCGGATCGTCCAGCGCGATCCCGCGAGAGTCCGCCCAAGGGCCCAGCGTCGCCAGATCGAGCACGATCACCGCGACGTTGTGGGGTCGGTTCAGGCCGTAGACCAGCGCGTTGGCGATGAAAGGCGAGAGCTTCAGATCCTCCTCGAGCGGTGAGGGGACCACGAATTTGCCGTTCTCCAGCTTGTA
Organism: uncultured Polyangiaceae bacterium; assembly: GCA_964404725.1. GTDB lineage: Bacteria > Myxococcota_A > Polyangia > Polyangiales > Polyangiaceae > JAFGBI01. The sequence continues at coordinate 40,227 of CAYOLF010000003.1, read as the reverse complement.
TTGCTCGGTCATTCGCCCGGTGATGAAGAGGTACCCATCCACGTCGAGGTAGCCGAGATCCCCGGTCCGACAGCCGCCGTCGGCGGTGAGCCGCTCCGCCGTGGCGTTGGGATCACCGTGGTATCCGAGCATGACGTTCGGCCCGTACACCACGATCTCGCCCACGCGAGGATCGTCCTCGGCGCCGCGCTCCCCCACCGCCTCCCGGTCGATCTCGACGCGCACGCCTGGCAACGGGCGGCCCACGCTGCCGGCCCGCGCGTGCTCGGGGCAATTGGCGCTGACGACCGGTGAGGTCTCCGTCAGCCCGTAACCCTCGTGAACGTCGAGCCCGATGGCACCGATGAACTCCGCGATCTCGCGGCCGAGCGCCGCGCTGCCACTGACGGCGAAGCGCAAGCGGCCGCCGAGGCGGCGGCGGGTCTTGCTGAAGATGAGGGCGTCGGCGCCCGAGAGCGCGAGCCGCTCGGTCAGCGTGAGCGGGTGCCCGGCGCGACGGCGGAGGGCGGCTCGAAGTCCCGCCTTGAACAGGGCCCGGACCGGGGCCGGCTTCGCGGCCACGGTCTGCTGCATGCGGTCGTAGACGCGGTTGAAGATCCTCGGCACCGCGACCAAGAGCGTCGGCCTCGCCAGCGCGAGGTTGTCGATGAGGTTCGGGATGGTGTCGTTCAGCGCGATGGCGACCCCTCCCGCGAGCATCGCGTGCAGGTCCGCCGTCTGCCCGAAGACGTGGGCCCAGGGCAGGAAGGACAGCGTCGTGTCGCGGTCGATGTGAAAGATCTGGTGGATACCGGCGACGTTGGTGCAGAAGTTCGCGTGGGTGAGGAGGACGCCCTTGGGCCTGCCCGTGGTCCCGGAGGTGTAGATGACACCCGCGACGTCGCTCGAGGCCGGCGCCAGCGCGGGCACAGGCGCCGCACGGCCGCGCGCCAGGAGCCCCGCGTAGGACGCGGGGTCGGCGACGACGGCCTCGATCGTCACGATGTGCTCCAGCGTGGCGAGCTCGGCCCGATGCGCCTGGAGGGCGGCCGCGATCTCGGGGCGGCTGACGACGGCCACCCGGGCACCGCTGTCACCGAGGATGAAGCGCCACTCCTCTGGCCGTTGCGCCTCGTACAGCGGCACCAGGGCGGCGCCGCGGCCGTAGGCGGCGTAGGCGACCACGGCCCACTCCACGCGGTTGTTGGCCACGATCGCGACGCGATCGCCGGGACCGACCCCGAGCGCGGCCAGCCCGGCGCGGCAGGCCGCGACCGCCTCACCCCACGCGCCGTACGACAGCCAGGTGAAGCCGTCGGGGGTGCGGGTTCCGAACGCGGGCAGCGACGCGAACTGCTGGGCGACGCGCTCGCCGAGCTCGACGAGGTGGTGGACAGAGACGGTCATCGGCGCTGGTCTTCCGGCGGAGGCGCTGGGCGCTGGCGAAACGCCCCCGCGCCGGGAGCATAGCCGCGGGGGACGACCCTTCGAAAGGGTCCGCGGGCTGAAAGATCCCCCCGCCGGTGCTAGCGTGGGCCGCGCTCGGTCCCAGCGCCTGACGACGAAGGGGCGCGGGCGACCCCGACGATGCCCAGCTACTCGCTCATCACCTTCGGCTGCCAGATGAACGAGCACGACTCCGCGCGAATGCGCGAGGTGCTCGCCGAGGCGGCCTTCCATCCGGCCACGGCGCTCGAGGCCGCCGACCTCGTCATCCTCAACACCTGCACGGTGCGTGAGAAGGCCGAGCAGAAGCTACGCAGCGAGGTGGGCCGCCTGGCGCGCCTGAAGCGGCGTCGCCCGGGGACCCTCATCGCGATCGCCGGGTGCGTCGCGCAGAAGGAGGGGGAGCGCCTCCTCGCCGACCTGCCGCTGGTGGATCTCGTGCTCGGCCCCGACAACATCCGCGAGCTGCCGGAATTGCTGGCGGAGCTGCTCGCCGGCGGCCCGCCCCGCGCGAGGACGGAATTCGACCTCACGGCGCCCCATTTCCTCCGCGCCCGCCCGACACCGGGTCGTCAGCAGCCGACCGCCCAGGTCACGATCATGAAGGGCTGCGACGAGCGCTGCACGTTCTGCATCGTGCCGCGGACGCGGGGGCCGGAGCGCTATCGCCCCGCGCGCGAGATCCTGGACGAGGTGGCGGCGCTGGTCGCCGCTGGGGCCCGCGAGGTCACCCTCCTCGGGCAGACGGTCAACAGCTACCGAGATCCCGAGCGGTCCTTGCCGCCGGCGCCGGGGGGCGCTCAGCGCCCGTGGGTGCACACCCCGCGATCTCGGGTCGACGAGGACGAGAGCGAATTCGCCGCGCTGCTGCGGGCCGTGGCGGCGGCGGTGCCGGGGCTCCGCCGCCTCCGCTACACGAGCCCGCACCCGCGGCACCTCAGCGCGTCCCTGATCGAGGCGCACCGCGCGTTGCCCGTCCTCGCCCGCCACGTCCACCTCCCGGTGCAGTCCGGGAGCGACGCCGTGCTCCGGCGGATGGTCCGCCGCTACACCGTGGCCGAGTACGAGGAGCGAGTCGCGGCGCTGCGCGAGGCCGTACCCGGGGTCACCCTCAGCACGGACGTCATCGTCGGGTTCCCGGGGGAGCGGGAGGAGGACCTGGTCGCGACCCTGGCGCTGCTCGAGCGCCAGGGCTTCGTCGGGCTCTTCGGCTTCAAGTACTCGCCGCGGCCCCACACGGCGGCGGTCCGGCTCGAGGACGACGTCCCGGAGCCGGAGAAACAGGCCCGGCTGCAGCGGGTGTTCGCCGTCAGCGACGGCCTGCGCCGACGTCACCTCGAGGGGCTGGTGGGGAGCGCGGTCGAGGTGCTCGTGGAGGGGCGAGGGGACCGCGCAGGCTTCACCGGGAGGACCGAGCGAAACGAGATCGTGCACTTCGGGGCGGTCGACGAGCCCACGGGCGAGGTGGTCGAGGTGCGGATCACCGAGGCCTTCAGGAACTCCCTGGCCGGGGTCCTGACGGACGCGGCGCGCGCGGCGCCGCTCGCCCGCGCCCGGACCGACCGCCCGGCGCCGCGGGCGCTACCGGTGACGGCATGACGGTGATCCGCCGCTTCGGCGGGCTGGTCCCGCGGATCGCCCCCAGCGCCTTCATCGCCGACGGGGCGATCGTGATCGGCGAGGTGATGATCGAACCGGACGCGAGCATCTGGTACGGCTGCGTCCTGCGCGGTGACATGGGCCACATCCGCGTCGGCGCGCGCTCCAACGTCCAGGATCTGTCGATGTGCCACATGACGCACGACGACACGGTGGTCGAGATCGGGGAGGAGGTCACCGTCGGGCACCAGGTGGTCATCCACGGCGCCCGCATCGAAGACGGCGCGCTGATCGGCATGGGGTCGGTGCTGCTCGACAGCGTGGTGGTCGGCACGGAGGCGCTGGTCGCGGCCGGGACGTTGCTGACCCCGCGCACGGTGGTGCCGCCGCGGACGCTCGTCCGCGGGCACCCCGGGCGCGTCGTGCGCGATCTCCGCCCCGACGAGTGGACGGCCGGCCGCGAGACGGCCCTCCGGTACGCCGCCCTAGCGCGCCAGCACTCCCGCGATCGGACCGAGGAAGCCGGTCAGCCACCCCCAACGAAATGAACGATCTCGATGACGTCGTCGGGCTCCACGGGGGTGGTCCCGTGCTCCGCGCGCGGCACGATGGTCCGGTTGCGTTCGACCGCGACTGGGCCGTCGCCGAGCCCCAGGTGCTCGACGAGCCCGCGGACCGTCAGCCCCGGGGGCACCACGCGGGGCTCCCCGTTGACGCTGATCTCCATGGGCCGAACGCTGGGGGAAGGGCGCGCCTCCGTCAAGCGTCGACCGTGACGTGGATCGCGCTGCCCGAATGCGTCGTCACCCCGGAGCGCCCGGAGCCGGCGCCGGCCCGGTTGGGGGCGCCGCTTGGCCGGGGGCCCGCTCCGCGGGGTATGATCCCGCCGTGCGCACGGTCCACGCCCTGATCTTCTGCGCGGCGGCGCTAGCCGTCGCGGGAGGCGCCCTTGGCGCGCGGGAGATCGCCTCCTGGCTCCCCGCCGGGCGCTCGCTCCCGGGCACCTTCGTCGGCGGCGAGGTTCCGCCGGTGACGGAGTCGCTCGAGGGGTGGCTCGGGCGGCGAGCCGTCCGTCTGGCCGAGCGCACCGCCGCGGTGGCGCTGCCGGACGGGGAGATCCGCGAGCTCACCTTCGGCGAGCTCGGGATCGCCCTCGACGTGGAGACGACCGCCGCCCGCGTCCTCGCGCACGCGACCGACGGGACCGTCCTGGACCGCCTCGGGCGAGCCTGGACGGCTCGCCGTGGCGCGATCGACCTGCCGCTGGAGTGGACGATCGACGTCGAGCAGGCGACGCGGACCGTCGCGACCCTCCGGGAGGCCGTGGATCGGGCGCCCGTCGACGCCCGGCTCGACCTCAGGGCGCACGCCAAGCTGCCCGAGGTCCCGGGACGGACGCTCGACGTGGCGTCCACGGTCGCCACCATCGCGGCCGGGCCTCGCGACGACTGGACCCGATTCGCGGTCTTCACCGCGGAGGTCCCCGCCGCCGTGACCAGCGAGATGCTCCTCGCGGTGGACGTCTCGCGCGTGCTGTCGAGCTACGAGACGGACTTCTCGGGCACGGGGCGGGGCCGCGAGGCGAACGTGGCCCACGCCGCGGGGCTCCTCAACGGCGCAGTGCTCGCCCCGGGGGAGGAGCTCTCGTTCAACCGGACGGTGGGGCCGCGCACGCTCGAGCGCGGGTTCACCTGGGCCCCCGAGATCTACGACGACGAGCTGACGCCCGGCGTCGGCGGCGGGACCTGTCAGGTCGCCTCCACGCTCCACGCCACGGCCTTGATGGGGGGGCTCGAGATCGTCCGCCGTCGCAGTCATAGCCGACCGTCGAGCTACATCCCCCTCGGGCTCGACGCGACCGTGATCGACGGCGACGTGGACCTGGTGATCAGGAACCCATACCCGGTCCCGCTCGTCCTCCACGCCTTCGTGCCGGAGCGGGGGCGGCTCCGCATCGAGGTGCTCGGCGCCGAGCTCGCGGCGGAGGTGCGCTACACCTACGCGGTCACCGAGCAGTACCCGTTCTACCGACGGGTGACCACTCGCGACGACCTGGAGCCGGGGGCGGCGAAGCGCCGGCAGAAGGGGGGCTTCGGCTACGACGTGGTCAGCACCGTGCGCACGCGCTGGCCGGACGGCGAGCAGACGGTGAGGCATTATCGGAGCGAGTACCGACCGACTCCGGAGGTCTACTGGGTCGGCGCGGGGAGCCTGGCGCCGAACCTCCCGCCGCTGCCGGAGGGCGCCGATCGGGTCGTCGTCGACGGGCAGGAGATGGCCACGGCGGCCGAGGGGAGCCCGACGGACGCCGAGGGCGGCTGACGCTCGGAAGCCCGGAATTGCGGCCATCCCCGGGGGGAACGGCGGGCGGCGCGGGGGTTGATCTCGGCGGCCTGCGCGGTATGCCGAGCCTCATCGTGCGAAACCTCTTCAACTACACCGCGCTGGCATCGCTGGTCGCGCCCGCGGTGCTCGCGGGAGCGACGGGCTGTGGACGCCGCACGGCGACGGCGGCGGCCGCCGCCAGCGCGTCGGGGGCGCCGAGCGCCGTCGTCGCCCCGCCGGGCTCCGCGCGCGTGGCCCACGGCGACCTCGACACGGCCACTCCCGATGGATCGCCCAGCATCGCGGCAACCGTGATCGCCGCCATCATCTACCAGAAGCCCGACACCACGGCGCGGCGGCTCGGCTACGTCCGCCTCGGCCGCTTCGTCGGTCGCGACCGTGCGCCCGTCCCCGGCAAGGGCTGCAAGCACGAGTGGTACCGGGTCTATCCGATCGGGTTCATGTGCACGGACGAGGCCACCATCGACCTGGAGGATCCCGTCGTGCGGGCGGCCTCGCGGGGCCCCGACCTCACCAAGCCGCTGCCCTACCGCTACGGCTTCGTGCGGGCGACGGCGCCCCAGTACCTCCGCATCCCCACCAAGAAGGAGCAGCTCGAGGCCGAGTTCAAGCTGGAGGAGCACCTCCGCAACTTCTCGGCGGAGCGCGCCGAGTGGCAGCGGGTGCTGCTCGGAGCCAACGACCTCCCGCTCGACGCGCGCGGCCTGGCGACGCCGTCGGCCCAGCCGAAACCCGGGTTCCGACCGGCGACCGAGTGGGGCGAGATCGAGCTCTATGGCGGTAAGGACGGGCGGGTCCCCTGGTGGCTCGAGGGCGGACGCAAGATCCCGAACGTGTCCGGCTACGCGGCGCCGAACTTTGCGCTGTTCGCCGACCGTGTCCGCCGCAAGACGGGGCTGAGCTTCGTCGACGCCTTCCACACCCGCTCCGAGGATCTCGAGCGCGAGTTCGCGGTGACGGTGGATCTGAGGCTCGTCCCCGTCAGCAAGGCGAAGCCCGACTCCGGTTCGGCTTTCCACGGCATCGAGGTCGGCCCGACCTTCCCGTTCCCGTTCGCGTTCGTGACCCTGGAGAACGCCCGCGCCTTCCAGCTCATCAAGGGAAGAGACGCGACCCGCCCTATCGGCGCGGTGCCCCGGCGAGCCGTCGTCCCGCTCACGGGGCAGGCCCGGATCAAGGCGGGCGAGCGCTTCTACCAGACCGCCAAGGATCAGACCGTCTGGCTGCGGGCGGCCGACGTCGGGGTGGTCGCCCGCCCGCCGTCGTTGCCGCCGGAGGCCGAGCGAGGCGAGAAGTGGATCGACATCTCGATCGCTCAGCAGACCTTGGTGCTCTACGAGGGGACCCGCCCCTGGTACGCGACGCTCATCTCCTCGGGTCGGGACCGCAACGGCGACCCCAAGACGACCCTGTCGACGCCCACGGGGACGTTCCGCCTCCAGAGCAAGCACATCGCGGCAGCGATGGACTCCAACGAGAACTCGACCGTCGCCGGCGGCACGCGCTCCAGCGCGCCGAGCCTGGACGGCGACGCGAAGGCGACGGTCGAACGGCTGCTCGCGGCGGAGAAGGCCGGCACGAAGCTCGACGAGGACGACCGACGACGGCTCGTCAACGTCAGGAAGGGACGCCACCCGGAGTACGGGATCACCATGCGGCGCGGCGCCACGACCTTCGAGCTGCGGGACGTGCCGTGGATCCAGTACTTCGCGGCCGGATACGCCCTGCACGGGGCCTACTGGCACGACGTGTTCGGGGTCCCCCGCAGCCACGGGTGCGTGAACCTCGCGCCCATCGACGCGCGCGTCGTCTTCCTCTGGACGGACCCGCCGGTGCCGCCCGGCTGGCACGGCATCAACGTCGGCGACGAGATGGGGCAGGGGACGCTCGTCGTCGTCCGGGAGTGAGGCGCCGGCGCGGTCGAAAGCCGACTCGGTGTGGCCCCGCAACGGGCCTGGCGCCCGGCGCGCGAACGTCGATTCGCGGCGGCGAGCCCTCGCCGCGACCGCCCCGCCACACCCGGCAGGGGCCGGCGCGCGCCCGCCGGCTGGAACCTGGCGCCGGCACGCATCGTGCTTAGAAGATTACCGTCAGTTTGGACGAAATCCCGGCCCCGGCGAGCCGCGGCCGCGCAAAACTGGCAAGGTCCGGCGTAGTGGTGGACAATGTAGGTTAAGGTATGACCTGGCGAGATCGTCTGATGCTGCTGATCGCGGGCGCCCTGTGGGCCGGCCTCGCCGGTCCCGGCGTCGCCAACGCCAACGGGGAGCCGTCCTGGCCCGCTGCCGCGGGCGCCTGTGAGGGCTCCAGCGCTCCGGCCGAGGCGGAGGAGGTGCTCCACGCCCTGCCCACCGGATTCCTCGTCCGCGCGCTGGTCGGCGAGGCCGGGGGCGAGGACGCTCCCGAGACGGCCACGTCACCCTGTCCGGACGACATGATCTGGGTCGAGGGCGACTACTGCACGGAGGTCAAGCAGCATTGCCGGGTGTGGCTGGACGACCCGGCGCTCCCGTACGCCCGCTGCGCCGAGTACGAGAACCCCGTGGAGTGCGTAGGACCGCGGGTCCCGCTGAGCTTCTGCATCGATCGTTTCGAGTACACGCGGCCCGGCGAGGACGCCCCGCTGAACCACATGAGCTTCGATGCCGGCAGCAAGCTCTGCCGGACGCTGGGCAAGCGGATCTGCACCGAGAGCGAGTGGAACTTCGCCTGTGAGGGGGAGGAGATGCGCCCCTATCCGTACGGCTTCATCCGCGAGGCGAAATGCAACCAGGATCGGTCGGACCTGTTCGAGATGGCGGTCGTGGACGGCAAACGGCGCCAGGTGCTCAAGGACAACCGCGAGCCGAGCGATCCGGAGTCCGAGTGCGTGAGCCCCTTCGGCGTGCACGACATGGTCGGCAACCTCGACGAGCCGGTGCTGCGCGAGGCGACCCGCTACAGCCCCCCCTTCCGCAATGCGCTCAAGGGCGGCTGGTGGATGGCGGCGCGCAACCGTTGTCGGCCGGCCACGACGGCCCACGACGACTTCTACGAGGGCACGCAGGTCGGCGTCCGCTGCTGCGCCGACGTCCCCGGTGACGCCGAACCGACCGGGTGACCGAGGCTCGCCTCCGCGCGGACGTTGCGGCAGCGGGCCCGTCGCGGGCCCCGGGCGCCGGGGGAAGCGGCGTGGAGCGGCGCGACAATTCCCCTTTGATGGTGGCGACTTGGGCTCGTCGCGCGGAATTCCTCCCTCGATCGGACCTTGACCGCGCGGTCGCGACCGGGAAAATGTCCGCGTGCGTCTCGTGCTACTGGCGGCGTCGGCCGCGATGGCCAGCGCCTTGGCCTGCGACCGAGCGCCCGTGACGCGTTCGGCTCCCGCCGCCACGCCTCCGGCGAGCGAGGGCGACGACGCCCGACCCCCAGCGCCGGTCGTCGCTGCCGCCATGGCGCCGCGCGTGCTGCGGGCGAGCGCCCTGGCCGCTCCGGCCGCGGCGGCCTGCCCCACGGGGATGGGGCTGGTGGAGGGGAGCTACTGCACGGCCGTGCGGCACCGCTGCCTCGACTACCTCGACGGCGCCGGTCGCTACGCGGAGTTTCGCTGCGAGCGCTACGCCGAGCCGGCCGAGTGCGTCGGGGAGCGGCGCTCGCTGCGGTTCTGCATGGACGTCGACGAGTACTCGGCGCCGGGCGAGACGCTGCCGGCGAACTTCCGGAGCTACACCCACGCAAAGCGCACCTGTGGCGAGCAGGGGAAGCGGGTGTGCCGCGAGAGCGAGTGGAATTTTGCCTGTGAGGGCGAAGAGATGCGTCCCTATCCCTACGGCTTCGAGCGAGACTCGGCGGCCTGCAACGCGGACCAGATGGACCTGGTGAACGATGAGGGGAAACTGAAGGACCGGAGGGCCCCGAACAACGCCTACCCCCGCTGCGTGAGCCCGTTCGGCATCCGCAATCTGTCTGGGAACCTCGAGGAGTTCGTGCAGAGGGACGACGTGCTCCCCGAAGCGCCGGCGATGAAGGGGGCTTACTGGCAGCCGGGACGCAACCACTGTCGCGCGGCCCAGACCGCGCACGACGCCTATTACAACGGCACGGAAACCGGCTTCCGCTGCTGCGCCGACCCGTCGGGCTGAGCGCAAGCCCCGTGGGCGGGGTGACCGAAACGCGGCGGCCGGCGACAAGGGCGGCCCCACCCCATTGGCCGAGCCAGGGGTTCGGAGCCGGGCTCGTCGAAACCGCACGGCGGCGTCGGGAACCCGGCTACTCGACGGGAGGCTCGTCACCGGCGCCGAGTCCGTCTCCGGCGGACGGCTCCGGGGCGGCGCGGGTGATCGGGATCGGGATCCAGAGCGCCCGCACCTTCACCTCGTCTCCCCTCCGCGTGTACCCGGCGAGCCCGTACAGGAGGTTCCACGCGTGCCCATCCGGGCGCTCGTGATACGAGAAGAGCGGGAAGACGTGCAGCTGCCAGTGAAGGCCGTAGCTGCCCTGCTGCTCGCGGTAGTAAACGTTCCCGACGACCTGGGTGAGCGTCTCGGGGCCGCTGAAGCGATAGTACAGGGGCAGCCCGATCGTGGCCCGCTCGCGCGTCCCCGCGAAGTCCCAGAACAGCGGGGCGACGACGGTGTGTGAGCGCCGACCGTTCCGGCCGAGGTAGAGGAGGGGGTGGATGTTCGTGGACCAGCCGCGGAGGCCCTCCCGATGCTGGAAGAGGGGGGTCACCCAGGTCGACTCGCGCAGGCCGAAGTGGTCCGAACGCGCGTAGAACGGGAAATACGCGTGCGTCGACTCCCGGGGGCTGGTCTTGGCGTAATAGAAGGGCAGGACGAGCCGCTGGCGGATCCCGACGTCCGGATCACGGAACCGCCAGTAGAGCGGGGTGATCATGTCGAACTGGGTGCGGCCCCGATACCGGGCGTAGGGCCAGGTGACGAAGGTGTGGTCGGCCTCGGCCCCGCGCGCCGCGAGGAAGAGCGGGTTGACGAAGAGCCAGCTCTTCTCCTCCTCGTCGTGTCCGTAGTGAAAGAGGGGGAGGACGGTCGTGTGCCGCTCGCCGGGTCCCCACAGGCTGTAATAGAGGGGCAGCAGGTGCAGCCCTTCCCGGTTCTTCAACTCGCCGTCCTCCGAGCGCATTCGATGCGTCCGGAGGTAGGGCCCCCAGAGGTTGAAGTACCGCTCTGCCCGCTCGTCGTACCGGTAAAGGTGCAAGAGCGGCGGGATCGCCTCGAGCTTCTTGAGGGGCGTCTGCCGGAAGAAATAGAGGGGCGCCACCCCGAAGCCGATGGACTCGGCCGTGCGCGCGTCGCACTGGGGCCCCCCGCTCCAGCGACAGTAGCCGGGACCGGCGATCCGGAGCCCGTGGTCTTCGGCGCGCTGCGTATAGGTCAAGAGCGGCGGGACCAGCGTGTAGCCGCCGCCGCTGCGCCTGCCGGTGGCGTAGAAGGGGAGGAGCCAGTCGTCCCGCTCCTCGCCGGTCCGTCGGTTCACGAAGGGGCCGAGGATGGTCGTGCGTTCCTCGTCGCCATCCTCGAGGTTCCAGAGGATCGGGAACAGGACGTCGTGACGGTGCTCGGCGCTGCGACGGCGATAGAACAGGCCGCCGTAGAGGCTGGCCCGATCCGGCTCGGCGACGTCGGTGAGGGACGGTTTGCGCCGCTCGAGCCAGAAGGGGAAGACGGTGCGCAGCCGCTCCTCCCCGCGCCCCTCGGAGAAGTAGGGCGGCACGACGCGGCGCCTCGCTGGCACGGTGATCGGCGCCTCGATCGTGTCCGGGTCCAGGCTCGACCCGATCCGCTCCCGCGCCGCGTCGCTGATCCGCAGCGGATCCTCCGGGAGGGTGGGCTCCTCTCCCTCTGGGATCAGGCTGTCGCCCCCGCTCGCCGCGTGGATCTCCGGCTCTCCTTCGGGCGGCGGCTTCGGCGGCGGGGCCTTGCCCTTCTTGCCCCGTCCACCACCGGGACCGGAACCGCCACCGGGGCCGAATCCCGGGCTCACGCCGGCGCCGTACGGGTCCTGCGCCGCGGCCGTGCCCTCGAGGGTCAAACCCGCCAGGAGCAGGAGCAGCGGGAGCCTGCGCAGGCGAGTCACCGCGACACCTCCGTCCCGGCAGGCGAGGAAAGCCGTCGGGTCACCACGGCCACCAGGGCGTCGAGGGGGGCCTCCTCGGCGACGTGCCCAACGAGGTCCTTCACCTGTGCGACCCCGCGCTGGATCTCGCTGTCGCCGATGACCAGGCAGACCCGGGCCCCGACCGCGTCGGCGCGACGCAGCATGCTCTTGAGCGAGCCGCCGCGTCCGTCCAGGTCCACGGCGACGCCGGCAGCGCGGAGATCGCGGGCGACGGCCAGCGCCGCGAGCCTCGCCGGCTCCCCGAGCGGGGCCACCACGCAGAAGGGAGGGGGGAGCGGCGCGGGCGTATCGACGGCGAGCAGGATGCGCTCGAGGCCCATGGCGAAACCGATCGCCGGGATATCGGGCCCGCCGAGGTCCTTCAGCATCCCGTCGTAGCGCCCCCCGCCGCAGAGCGTGTTCTGCGCGCCGAGCGTGCCGGAGCGCGCGTTGAGCTCGAACAGAGTCCGCGTGTAGTAGTCGAGCCCGCGCACCAGGCCCGGGGACACGGTGTACGGGGTGCCGAGGGCGTCGAGCCCGGCGAGGAGCCCGTCCCAGTGTCGGCGATCGTCCCCCTCGAGCAGGTCCAGGATCGAGGGGGCCTCCGCGACGACCGCGCGGTCCCGCTCGTCCTTCGAGTCGAGCACCCGGAGCGGGTTCGTCTCGAGCCGGCTGCGAGCATGTTCGCTGAGCTCGCTCGCCCGCGGCCGCAAGAAGCCGCTGAGCGCCTCGCGGTAGCGGGCCCTCGTCTCGGGGCCCCCGATCGAGTTGATGCAGAGCTCCAGGTCCGTCACGCCCACTTGACGGAAGAAGGTGACGAGCATGTCCAGCATCTCGACGTCGACCAGCGGCCCGGGATCGCCGTAGACCTCGCACCCCGCCTGGTGGAACTGCCGGTACCGACCGCGCTGAGGGCGCTCGGCTCGGAACATCGACCCGACGTAGAACCAGCGGGTCAACGGCTCGCGGGCGTGGACCTTGTTGGTCAGGTAGGCGCGGGCGGCTCCGGCCGTCCCCTCTGGACGCAAGGTGAGCGACTCGCCCTCCGACCGAGCGAAGGTGAACATCTCCTTCTCGACCACGTCGGTCGCCTCGCCGATCGAGCGGACGAAGAGCTCCGTGTGCTCGAGCAGCGGCGTCCGGACCTCCGCGTAACGGTAGCGCCCCACGACCTGCCGGAACGTCGCCTCGAGGCGATGCCAGCGCGGCACCTCGTCGGGCAGGATGTCGTTCATCCCCTTGACGGGGGCGTATTGCATGGGGTTCCCAGGGTCGAGGCGAGCCCGGTCGCCGCCACGGCACCGAGGTCCTGCGGCTTATGCTCGGGCCTGCCGGCCCGGTCAAGATCCTCCGGGCCTCACGCGCGGCCCGCACCGTGGTACTGCAGGGGTGTGAAGGCGGCGGCGGTGGACCTCGGCACGGTGCGGGTCGGGCTCGCCGTGACCGACGAGCTCGGGTGGATGGCGCACCCGCGCCCGCACCTGGACGGCCGTTCGCCCGACCGTGTCCTGGCGGCGCTCACGGAGCTCGCTCGGAGCGAGGGGATCGAGGTCTTCGTCGTCGGGCTTCCGCGCACCCTCAGCGGGCGCGCGGGGTCGGGGGAGCGGCGCGCGCGGCGCTTCGCGCGGGATCTCGCCGCGCGTGCCGGGGTCCGCGTCGAGCTCGTGGACGAGCGGCTCACCACCGTGGAGGCGTCGGCCCGGCTCCGCGAGGGCGGGCGCCGGGGACAGGACGCGCGAAGCCGCGTGGACAGCGCCGCGGCCGCCGTGCTCCTCCAGTCGTGGCTCGATGGGCGCCGGGAGCGGACGGCCCCATGAGCTCTCGGACGGCGACCGGGCCGAGGACCCGATCGCGCGATCGGGCGCCGCGCCCCTCCGGGTCCTCGCGGGCCCCAGCGGGCGCTCCCCGCGGCTCCCGACGCCCGGCGCGCTCGGCACCCTCCCGCGGGACCAACCCGCGGGGTGGCGCCGCGCTGCGGCCCGCGAGGGGGAGCCGCGGCCGCCGGCGCCGCGCCTGGCCGATGGCGCTGGCCGCGAGCCTGGTCCTGGTCCTGAGCCTCGTGGCGGGGGGCCTGGCGGCGATGACGGGGCGGCCGGGACCGGGCAAGGGCCGTCGGGTCGTGCTCGACTGGTCGAAGACGACCAGCGCGCTCGACGCCGGGCGCTACCTCGCCAAGGCCGGTCTGCTGCGGTCGAAGGCGCCCTTCGCGTTCACCTACTGGCTATCCGGGGCCGGGCGGCGCATCGCCGCCGGCGAGCACGTGATCGACGACGCGATGAGCCCTCGCGAGGTGCTCCGCACGCTCGAGCGCGCCCCGAATCGGCCGGTTCGCAGCGTGATCCTGCCCGAGGGCCTCCATTTCCTCCAGGTGGCCGAGCGACTCGAGCGGCAGGGCGTGTGCAGCGCGCGCGCCTTCGGCGCCGCGGTCCGGGATCCCGCCCTCCTCGCGGAGCTCGGCGTCGAGGGCGACACGGCCGAAGGGTACCTCTTCCCGGCCACCTACGAGCTGCTCGCCAACACCCCCCCAGACCAGGTGGTGCGACGCTTGGTCGGGGAGACCCGGGCCCGCCTGGAGCGGCTCCGGCAGCGGCACCCGAGCGGGACCGCGCAGCGAAGCCGGGAGCTCGGCGACGGCGACCGGGCCATCCTGACGCTGGCGTCCATCGTCGAGAAGGAGGCGCGCGTCGCCGACGAGCGGCCGCGGATCGCGCGCGTCTACCTCAACCGCCTGACCGATCCGGGGTTCGTCCCGCGGGGCCGCCTCCAGGCGGATCCCACCGCGGGGTACGGGTGTGTGCTGCAGCCGGAGCTCGAGAGCTGCGCCGGGTTCGACGGCAGGATCACCCCCGCGCTACTCCGGGACCCGGCGAACCCGTACAACACCTATCGCCACGCGGGGTTGCCCCCTTCGCCGATCGCCAACCCCGGGGAATCTTCCATCGAGGCCGTCCTGGCGCCCGCGACCGGGGACGAGCTGTTCTTCTACGCGACCGGCGACGGCCGCCACCGCTTCAGCCGCTCCTTCGCCGAGCATCGCGACGCCATCGAGTCCCGGTCGCCGTGAGCGGAGCGGCGGGCCTTCACGGGCCTTTTCCGCCCGGCGGGTTGCTGCTATGTACCGCGACCCTCATGACCGACTCCGCCCTCCAGGCCGCGATCCACGCCGTTCGATTCCTCTCTGCCGACGCCGTCGAGCAGGCGGCGAGCGGCCACCCCGGTACCCCGATGGCGCTCGCCGACGTCGCGGTGGAGCTCTTCACGCGCCACGTCCGCGCGGTGCCCGAGGCTCCGGACTGGCCGAACCGCGACCGCTTCGTCCTGTCCTGCGGCCACGCCTCGATGCTGCTCTACTCGGTGCTCCACCTCGCCGGGTACCCGGTGACCATCGAGGATATCAAGGCGTTTCGCCAGTGGGGCTCCCGGACCCCGGGACACCCCGAGGTGGGGCACACCCCGGGGGTGGAGACGACGACCGGGCCGCTCGGCCAGGGGGTGGGGAATGCCGTGGGGATGGCGCTGGCGGCCAAGATGGCCGGCGAGCGCGTCAACGCGCCGGGCTCCGCCGTGATCGACTACCGCGTGTTCGCGATCGCCTCCGACGGAGACCTGATGGAGGGGATCAGCGGCGAGGCGTCGAGCATCGCTGGTCACCTCGGCCTCGATAACCTCGTCGTCGTCTACGACGACAACCGGATCACGATCGACGGCGAGACGTCGATCACCTTCAGCGAGGACGTCGGCAAGCGCTACGAGGCCTACGGCTGGTACGTCCAGCGGGTCGACGGCCACGACCTCGCGGCGATCCGCGAGGCCCTCGACCGCGCGGTGGCGGAGCCGAACCGGCCGTCGCTCATCGCGGCGCGCACGCACATCGCGATCGGTGCCCCGTCCAAGCAGGACACGCCCGCTGCTCACGGGGCCCCGCTCGGGCGCGCCGAGATCGATGGCGCCAAGCAGGCCGTGGGTTGGCCGCTCGAGCCCTTCCACGTCCCCGCTGAGGCCTACGCTCCCTTCCGAACCTTCGCCGAGGCCAACCGTCAGCGGCTCGCCGGCTGGAAGGCGGCGGTTGCCGGGCTCGCCCCGGACCGGGCGGCAGCCTGGAAGCGCCTGCACCAGCGGGAGATCCCCGGGGACTTGCTCGAACGGCTGGTCGCGAAGGCCCCCACCAAGAGCGACGCCACCCGCTCGCTCGGCGCGGAGGTAGAGCAGCAGGTCGCGGCGCTGATCCCGTCGCTCGTCGCGGGGTCGGCGGATCTCGCGGGCTCCTGCAAGACGACCATCAAGGGCGGCGGCGACGTCGGGCGGGGCAAGTTCGGCGGTCGGAACCTGCACTACGGGATCCGCGAGCACGCGATGGGCGCGATCATGAACGGCCTGGCGCTCTCGGGCTTCTTCGTCCCGGTCGGGTCCACCTTCCTGATGTTCGCGGACTACATGCGCGCCTCCATCCGCCTCGCCGGGCTCATGGAGCAGCAGGCCGTGTACGTCTTCACCCACGACTCGTTCTTCGTCGGTGAGGACGGCCCCACGCACCAGCCGATCGAGCACCTCTGGGCGCTGCGCTTGATCCCGAATCTCGACGTGGTTCGCCCGGCGGACGGGCTCGAGTGCGCGGTCGCCTGGGCGCACGCCATGAGCCGTCGCCAGGGCCCCACCGCGCTGGTCCTGTCGCGCCAGACGCTCCCGGCGCTGGACCGACCAGCGGACTTCGACCCGCGGTCCATCCTGCGCGGGGCCTACGTCCTGGTCGACGTCTCCGACCCCACGCTGGTGCTGATCGCAACCGGGAGCGAGGTCGGTGCCGCGCTGGGCGCCCGCCCACGGCTGGAGGCGAAGGGGCATCGGGTCCGCGTCGTCTCCGCGCCCTGCTGGAACGCCTTCCAGCGCCTCCCGGCGGCCGAGCGCGACGCGGTGCTGGGGACCAGCGGTCGGCGGGTGGTGATCGAGGCGGGAACGACCGCGGCCTGGCGCGGCGCGCTCGGCGCCGACGGCGTCGCGATCGGGATCGACCACTTCGGCGCCTCGGCGCCCGCGGAGCGGCTCGCCGAGGAGTTCGGGTTCACGCCCGAGCGTGTCGCCGAACGCATCCTCGCCGCTCTCTGATCCCGGCTGCGGGAGCCCGTTCCTGCGCGAGGTTGGCCCGAACCACGGATGGCGGTAGAAATGGGGGAGCTCTGGAAAGGAGCCCCGCCTGAGCCTGCCGATCATCCTCGTCCCGCACCCGCACGTCTCGGCGGACCCGAAGGTGCTTGGCGGTAGCCCGTTCGTGGTCGGCTCACGTGTCCCGGTGCGGCGCCTCTGGTCGTTCTACCGGAACGGAACTCGGGTGGAGATCCTGCTCCGTCGCTACCCGCAGCTCGGCGCCGCGAAGATCTTCGACGCGCTCGCCTTCGCCCTCGACAACCCCGAGGTGATCGACGCGGATCTGCAGCGCGAGCAGGAGCTGCTCAAGCGCGTTGGGCAGCGGCTCCCGCGGCGCCGGAGCAGTCCGGAGCAGATTGAGCTGCCTTTCGCGACCGCCGGCGGCACCCGGCGTTGACCCTCACGGGGAGGAGCGCAGCGCGCCGACGCGCCGTGACGCGCCCCCAGCCGTTCCGCCGCCAGGCGTGGCCCCGACGGGCCCGAGCGTGAGCAGTACCGTTGCGGCCAATAGGCCGGTCCCCATTTCCGGGCGGTCGGCCGGACCAATACTGAGCTGCTCTGCACTTGTCGCTTTACTTGCAGCCTCGTCCCGATCGATACGTCGCCCTTGCGAGCGGGCCACCGGCACTTTTGCCGCGCAGGGATGGAACCGCGCGACCCCCTCGCGAACGTTGTCTCGGCAAGCCCGGGACCGCTGAGGAGGAAAGAGACCATGGTGTCCAATCGTTGGCAGAAGAGCATCGTTCCGGCGTTTGCGCTGATCGCAGCGCCCATGTTGGTGAATTGCGGCAGCGGCGGCGGCATTCCGGGGATGCCCGGCGGCGGCGGCGCATGCAAGGTGGATCTCAGCAATCCCAGCGCGATCATGAAGGCGAACTTCGGCATCGAGGCCGAGCTCGAGGGGAAGGTGAAGGCGGCGATGGCTGCGGGCGCCAACCTGCAGAAGATCGCGGCGGACATCGAGGCGGAGCTCGCCGGCGCTTGCGGCCAGCTCGCCAAGGACCTCGGCGCCAAGGACGAGGACATCAAGCCGGCGGACGACAAGCCCGGCGCCAAGGCCAAGGCCGCCTGCGACGCGGCCGTGAAGCTCATCGGCGAGATGAAGGCGAAGGCCTCTGGCAAGCTGACCGTCAAGGCCGGCGCGCCGCGCTGCGAGGCGTCGGTCGACGCCATGGCCAACTGCGCCGCGGAGTGCGACGTCAACGTCGACCCGGGCAAGGTCGAGGCCAAGTGCGAGGGCGGTGAGCTCTCGGGCAAGTGCTCCGGCAAGTGCGAGGGCTCTTGCTCGGTCGAGGCGGGCGCCAAGTGCGAGGGAACCTGCTCGGGTAGCTGCTCCGGCGCCTGCACCGCCGACTTCAGCGGCAAGTGCGGCGGCAAGTGCGACGGCAAGTGCGACGGCAAGAACAGCACGGGCAACTGCGAGGGCACCTGCGAGGGCAAGTGCGACGCCAAGGCCGAGGGGAGCTGCGGCGGCGAGTGCAAGGGGAGCTGCAGCGCATCCTGTGCCGTCAAGGCGGAGGGGGAGTGCAAGGGTACCTGCTCCGGAAGCTGCGACGTCAAGATGGAGGCCCCGACCTGCTCGGGCACGGTCGAGCCGCCCGAGATGAGCGCCGAGTGCAAGGCCAACTGCGACGCCAAGGTCAACGCCGAGATCGAGTGCACGCCGCCCACCGTGGTGGTGGTGTTCGAGGGCGCCGCCGACGCCGAGGCTGCGGCCAAGCTCAAGGGCGCGCTCGAGGCCAACCTCCCGGTGATCCTGAAGGTCGCCGTCGGCATGAAGGACAAGCTCGCCAGCGTCACGGCGAGCGTGAAGGCGAGCATGGAGGGCGTGCAGGGCATGGTCAAAGCTGGCGGGGACATGGACGCCAACATGATGGCCGTGGTCGGCTGCGTGGCGAGCTCGCTCAAGGCGCAGGTGGACGCTTCGGTTTCCATCAACGTGTCGGTCGAGGCGAGCGCCTCGGCGTCGGGTTCGGCCTCCGCGGGCTGAGGCTCGATGACGCCGCTGCCGGGCCCCCCGGGGACCCGGCAGCTGGCGCACGACGAGAGGACGGCCTCGCTTCGGCGGGGCCGTCTTGCCTTTGTGGTGGTCCCTGGGCCCGGGCCCACAGGGGCGGCGCGGGCGGAGCTCGGCCGGGGTCGACGGCGGGGGAACGCCACCGATGCCGGGGGCAGGCGGTCCCGACGCGTCTTCAGCTCTCGGCGACGACCGCGACCAGCTCGGGGAGGGCGGCCTCCGCTTCCGCCACCGTAGCGGGGCGCGGAGGGAAGCGACGACGGGCAGCGAGAGCGCGCTCAACCGCCTCGGTGCAGCGGGTAAGAAAGCCGGGGTCGGCGCCCGCTCGGGCCACGAGCGCAGCGTGGGCCCGCGCCTGCAGGGACGGGTCGTGGCAAACCAGGAGCGCGTCACAACCCGCCTCGACCGCGGCGACGGCGCTCTGCTCGATGGCCATCCGGTCCGCGAGCGCCCGCATCTCGAGGTCGTCGGAGAAGAGCACCCCGCGGTAGCCGAGCTCGTCGCGGAGCAGGGTGGTCGCGACCCGGCGGCTGAGCGTGGCGGGTCGCTCGGGGTCGAGCGCGGAGTAGACGACGTGCGCGCTCATGAACGCCGCCATTCCCGCCGCGGCCGCCGCCCGAAACGGCGGGATCTCCACCTTCAGGAGGCGCTCCAGAGCGTGAGCCACCGTGGGCAACGCGAGGTGGCTGTCGAGGTGGGTGTCCCCGTGGCCGGGGAAGTGCTTGCCGCAGGCGGCAACGCCGCCCGCCTCGAGCCCACGCGCGAAGGCGACGCCGAGCTCGGCCACCAGGTCGGGACGCTCCGAGAACGCCCTATCCCCGATGATGGGGTTCTGGGGGTTCGAGTCGACGTCCAGGACGGGAGCGAAGTCGATGCCGAAGCCGAGCGGCGTGAGCACGCGGGCGACCGCCGCGCCGGCGCGCCGGCAAAGCTCCGGATCGCCGCGGGCGCCGAGCCGACGCATCGGGGGCAGCGGGCGAACCGGGGAGGGCAGCCGCGTCACCCGCCCCCCCTCCTCGTCCACCCCCACGAAAGGGGGTAGCTCCGCCGGCGCGGCGCGGGCGGCCGCCGCGTTGGCGCGGACGGCAGCGTCGAGCCGGGGGAGGTTCCGTCGGAAGGCGATGATCCCCCCGCGCTCGCCGGCGCCGAGCGCGGCGATCAGGTGGGCGGGGAGCTCGGCCCCGTCCCAGCCGCAGACGAGCAGCTGACCGCAGAGCTGGGGAAGGGACAGTCCGAGGGGCACGGGCCCAGCAGCTACCACGGTCACGCCCGCGACCCCAATAATGCACCCCCACGACCCGACGGGGCGTCCGGGCACCGCCGAGAGCGACGATCAGGCCTCGATCGCGGGATCGGAGCGGAGGCCGAGCAGCGACGCGCGAGCAGCGCCGACGAGGTAGGTGGAGCCGGTGACCACGACGACGCCACGGGAGCCGACCAGGTCACGAGCCCGGCTGAGCGCCTCCGGCACCGCGTCGATCACCTCGCCCGGGAGGTACCGGGCCATCTCCGCCGGATCCGCCGCCGTGCGCACCGGCGGCGCGACGTAGATCCGGTGCCCGGCGGCGTGATCGAGCCGCTGCAACATCGCTCGCCAGTTCTTGGAGGCGAGCGTCCCGAAGACCAGGGCGACGTCGCGGCGCGAATCGATGTCACCGAGGACGCTCGGGTCGATGACGTGCGAGAGCGCGACCGCTCCGTCGGGGTTGTGGGCGCAGTCGAGGAGCGTCAGCTCCTGTCCGTTGCGGTGCAACAGCTCGTTGCGACCGGGCCAGGACGTCGCCTCGATCCCGTTCGCCATGGTCTCGGGCGACAGCCCGAGCTCGCGCCCGATCGAGACGGCGGCGGCGAGGTTGGTCCCCAGCATCGCCATCCGCGGGTAGGCGAGGGGGGCACCGACGATGGGCTCGGGGCTGCCGAGGGGGACCAGGCGCGCACCCACCTCCTCGATGCAGGCGGTGATCACGTCCCGCGCGTCTGGGTGCAGCTTGCCCAGCACGACGGCCGATCCCGGCTTGATGATCCCCGCTTTCTCGCGACCGATCGCGGCGAGCGTGTCACCGAGATCGCTCATGTGGTCGAAGGCGACGCGGGTGATGCAGGCGACCCGCGGCGGCGGGATCACGTTGGTGGCGTCGAGGCGCCCTCCCAGGCCCACCTCGATGACGGCGAGATCCACCTTGGCGTCCCGGAACGCGCGGAGCGCCACCAGGGTCATCACCTCGAAGAAGGTGAGCTCCGGATCGAGCGCGAGGACGCCGTCTACCAGGTCAGCGAGGACCTCGTCCTCCAGGGGCACCCCATCGATCTGCACGCGCTCCGCGAGCCGGACGAGGTGCGGAGACGTGTACATGCCGACGCGCTGCCCACTGGCCCGGGCCATCGACGCCACGAAGGCGCAGACGCTCCCCTTGCCGTTGGTCCCGGCGACGTGCACCGCCTCGAAGGCCCGCTCGGGGTTGCCGAGGGCGCTGACGGCGCGCTGCATCCGCTCCAGCCCGAGCCTCCGGCCGTAGGTCGCGCGCGCGTAGAGCCGCTCCAGGGTCGCGCGAAGGTCGTTCACGTTACGTCCCCTCCGAGGTGCGCGAGCAGGAGGGAGAGGGTCGCCTTGAGCTCGGTCCGGGGCACCACGAGGTCCACCATCCCGTGACCGAGCAGGAATTCTGCCCGCTGAAACCCGGGCGGGAGCTTGGTGCGCAGGGTGTTCTCGATCACGCGCGGCCCCGCGAAGCCGATCAACGCACCCCGCTCCGCGATGTTCACGTCCCCGAGCAGGGCCGTGGACGCGGCGACACCGCCCGTCGTCGGGTGCAGGGAGACGCTGAGGAACGGCTTGCCGGTCTCGCGAAAGCGGCCGAGCGCGGAGCAGGTCTTGGCCATCTGCATCAGGCTGAAGATCCCCTCCTGCATCCGTGCCCCGCCGGAGGCGTGCAGCAGCACGACGGGGAGTCGGTCCCGAATGGCCCGCTCGAAGAGGCGGGTGACGCGCTCCCCGACCACCGAGCCCATGCTCCCGCCCATGAACGCGAAGACGTAGCAGCCGTAGGCGACCGCATGCCCGTCGATGCGGGCGCGCCCCACCTCGATCGCCTCCGTGCGCCGGGTCTTCGCCTGCGCAGCCTCGAGCCGGCTCGCGTAGGTCTTCCCGTCGAAGAACCCGAGCGGATCGGTCGGCAGGATGTGCTCCTCCCACGCCTCCAGCTCGCCGCCGTCGAGCAGCAAGTTGCGCCAGCCGTCGACGCCGAGCTGATGGTGGTGGCCGCACTCGGGGCAGACTTGAAACGACGAGGCAAGATGCTCCGCGGTGAACACCTCACCGCACTCGGAGCACTTGCCGAACACGCCCTGGCCGATCGAGCGCTTCTCGCCGTCGAGGGGCTGGGCTGGGGTCTTCTCGGGGAAGGTCACGGTGGTGGGTGAACTGCGCGGACGGCCAGCGGGACACCGGGCGCCGGATGCGCCGAGGAGAGTCTAGAGAGGATCGGCAGGCCGGGCCACGAATCGAGGAGCCACGGAGCGTCTTTCATGTGCGCCGTCAACGCAACCTCGGCGTTGCGACGCACCTCGACGCGGGGGCTGCGCGCGATCGGGACAACAATTGGCCGCACGTCCGGTCGGTGACCGGGTGGCGCTCGAACACCCATCGTGCCCGGGGAGCCGTGCGGCTTGAAAAGGCGTCCATGAGGGCGCCAAACTCGCGCGCGCGATGGACGGCGCGAACGGGACAGGGACCGCCAAGGGACTGACGTTGCGCGCCACGTTCCTCGGACGTGACGCGGAGCTGGAGGCGCTCACGGCGTTCCTGCGCGCCACCGTGGAGCCGAAGGGTCGAGCGCTCACGGTCCTCGGCCCAGCGGGCATCGGCAAGACGCGTCTGGTCGATGAGGCGCTGGCGTGCGCCGCGGACGAGGGGCCGAGCCACGCGAGGATCTTCCGAACGAGCGCGCGCACCCCGAGCCGCAGCTTCGGCCTGTTCGCGCGGCTGCTCCGCTCCCGATTCGGGATCGCCGAGGGCATGGCGGCCGAGGCCGCCAAGGCTCAGGTCCGCGCCCAGGTGGCGGACGTGCTCGACGACCGACGCGTCGGGGACGTCTGCTTCTTCCTCGGGCAGATGATGGACCTGCGCTTCTTCGATAGCCCATTGACCAAGGCCGTCGCCCCGGACCCTACCCAGGTCGCGCACCTCGAGCGGGCGGTCGTGAAGAGCTTCTTCGAGGCCGACGCCGCGCAGGCGCCGCTCACGCTGGTCCTCGATGATTTGCACCTCGCCGACGACGACTCCCTGAGCCTGCTCGTCCACTTGGTGTCGCAGGTGGAGGCGCCGCTGGCCGTGGTCGCGACGGCGCGCAACGACCTGGCGTCCCGGCAACAGAGCTGGCTCGACGTCCCCCCCGGGCGCCACCTCCGGAGCGAGCTCGGTCCGGTGGACGGGGTGGCCGCTCGCGGGATCCTGCGCGAGCTGCTCGCCCCTTGCGAGGGCGGCGTCCCGGAGGCGCTGGTCGAGGCGGCGGTGTCCGCCGCGGGCGGTTGCCCCGGCCTCCTCGAGCAGATGGTCCGCGTCTACCACGACGCTCGGGTCCTCGAGGAGGTGAACCTGCTCACGCTGGATCCGGCGTGGCGGGTGAACCTCGAGCGACTCGAGGGGGTGGAGCTCCCGCTGACGCTCGACGCCGCGGTCGAGGCGCGGACCGGGTCGCTGCCCCCGCGCGAGCGACGCGTGCTCGAGTGGGCCGCGGCCATGGGCAGCGTCTTCTGGCGCGGGGGGGTCATCGCGATTCACCGCCGCGAGGCGGACCCCCCGGAGTACTGGCATCCCGGCGAGGATGGGACCGAAGTGGACCAGGCGCTGGCCGAGCTCTGCGCCCGTGGTCACGTGCTGAAGCTCCCGGACTCCACCTTCGCGGGAGACGTCGAGTACGTCTTCAAGCACAACCTCGAGCGGGAACACCTCGTCTCGCAGACCAGCCCCGGCGTCGCGCGACGTCATCACCAGGCCATCGCCGACTGGCTCAGCGGGCTGCACGGCCTCGAGGCGGAGGAGGAGTACCTCTCGACCCTCGGGGAGCACCTGCTGGCCGCGGGGGGACAGACCCGCGCCGGGCGGGCCTACCTCGACGCCGGGGACGCCGCGCGGACTTGTTTCCGCGCCCGCCAGGCGGAGGAGCACTACCGACGCGGGCTCGAGCTGCTCGGTGAGGAGGATCCTCGCCGGCGCCTCGACGCCCTCCGGAACCTGGGCGACGTGCGACTCGTCCTCGGCCGCCGCGACGACGCCGCGGCCGCCTTCCGCGAGATGCTGACGGCGGCGTTCCGCGTCGGTGACTGCTCGCAGGGTGGGGCGGCGCACGGCAGACTGGGGCGGATCCTCCGCGACGGCGGGTCCCTCGCCGAGGCCCGCCCCCACCTCCAGACGGCGCTGGGGCTCTACACCGCCGCCGGGGACCTGGCCGGAGTCGCGACCGCTCGCGACGATATCGGGCAGCTCTTCTGGATGAAGGGGGAGTACGAGTCCGCGCTGCCGGAGCTGCGAACCGCCCTGGAGATGCGACAGGCGCAAGGGGACCGTCGGAGCATCGCCCAGAGCCTCTCGAACCTCGGCCGCGTGATGCTGGATCGGGGGCAGGCGACCGAGGCCCGCGCCGCCCTCGAGAACGCGCTGAACCTCCGGCGCGAGCTCGGCGATCCCCTCGACATCGTCTCCAGCCTCATCGACCTCGGCCGCCTGGCGCAGGAGCAGGCCGACCACCGGCTGTCGCTCAGCCTCTTCCACGAGGCCTTCGGGATCGTGGAGGAGGTGGGGGAGCGGAATCGGATGGCGGCGCTCCTGACCCTGATCGGACAGACCCACGATCGGCTCGGCGACTCGGAGCAAGCGGTGAAGGTCCTCACCGAGGCCGAGCAACTCTGCGACGAGCTCGGTGACCGCCTCCAACTCGGGGAGGTGCAGCGCGGGCTCGCCAAGGTCTTCCTCAAGCAGGGGGAGCTACGCAGGGCGCGCGACGCCGTGAAGACCGCCATGGACATCTTCGGTGGCCTCCGCAGCAAGGTGAACCTGGCCGCGGCGCTCCGCACCTGCGGGGACGTCACCGCGGCGGGCGGTTGGGGGGAGGCGCAGCGGCCCAAGGCCGCCGACTACTTCATGAAGTCGATCCAGCTCAGCAAGGAGGTCGGCAACGAGCTCGAGGTGGCCAAGAGCTACCGTGCCTTCGCGCACTACGTGCAGAGGTCCAACGATTGGCGCGACGACGCGGAGATCCAGGCCAAGGCCACCCGCCTCGACGCCATGGCCGAGGCGATCTTCGCCCGCCGCCGGAGCGCCCTCAGTGGCCGGTAGGGCGAGCACCGGGGAGGTCGCCGGGTGACCGGGGCGGCGGGGCGATCACTCGGCATCACGGTGCCGGTGCGCCGCGTGGGGGAGGTCGAGGTGCCGCTCCCGCGCTACGAGTCGGCCGCGGCTGCCGGGGTCGACCTCCGCGCGGCGCTCCGGGAGCCCCTGATCATCCCCGCGCGGGAGCGGCGCCTGGTCCCGACCGGGCTCGCCTTCGCCATCCCGCGCGGCTACGAGGGGCAGGTTCGCCCGCGCTCGGGGCTGGCGCTGCGTCACGGGATCTCCATCGTGAACAGCCCGGGGACCATCGACGCCGATTTCCGCGGCGAGGTCGGGATCGTGCTCATCAACCACGGCGATGCCCCGTTCGTCGTCGAACCGCTGGCGCGGATCGCCCAGCTCGTGTTCGCGCCGGTGGCCACCGCGACGCTGGACCTGGTCGCCGAGCTCGACCCGACCGAGCGGGGCGCCGGCGGCTACGGCTCGACCGGCGGCTGAGCGCGCTGGCGCGCCTACCGATCCCTCTCGATCCGGTAGGCGCGGATCTTCTTGTGGAGGTTCGTGCGCTCGATCCCCAGCGCGACGGCCGCCTTGGAGATGTTCCACTCGAAGGCGTGCAGCGTCTCGACGAGGTAGCCCCGCTCGGCCGCCTCCCGGAACTCCCGGAGCGTCGAGCGCTGCTGTCCCGCGCCGGACCCGACGGCGGGAGGAGGCGCCCCGCTCCCCCGCGAGGGGCGGGTGCCCTCGACGTCGTCTTCGTCCTCGAAGGGGTTCTGGTGCGGGTCCTCCGGCAGATCCGCGATGGTGATCCGCTCCCCCGCCAAGATCGCCGATCGCTCCACGACGTTCTTGAGCTCCCGGACGTTCCCGGGCCAGGACCGGCGGGTCAGCGCCTCGACGACGCTGGGGTCGATGGGCTTGTCGCGCAGCCCGTTCTCCCGACAGAAGGCCGCGACGAACGCGCGCGCGAGCAACGGGACGTCCTCGACCCGCTCGCGGAGCGCCGGGACGCGGATCGGGAACACGTCGAGGCGATAGTAGAGGTCCTCGCGGAAGCTCCCCGTCGTCACGTGACGCGCCAGCTCCTTGTTGGTCGCCGCGAGGACCCGAACGTCGACGTGCAGGGTGTGCTCGGACCCCACCCGTTGCACCTCGCCGCTCTGCAGGGCCCGGAGCACCTTGGCCTGGGCCGCGAGCTCCATGTCGGCGATCTCGTCGAGCAGCAGGGTCCCCCCGTGGGCCTGCTCGAACAGCCCCCGCTTGCGGGCCTGCGCGCCGGTGAACGAGCCCCGCTCGTGCCCGAACAGCTCGCTCTCGATGAGCTCGCGCGGGATCGCCGCGCAGTTGACCTTGACGAACGGCCCCTCCCGACGCGGGCTGAGGCGGTGAATGGCGCGGCAGACGAGCTCCTTGCCGGTCCCGCTCTCGCCCGTGACCAGGACGCTCGCCCGGGTCGGCGCCACCTTCTCGATGTCGCCGAAGACCTTCTGCATCGGTGCGCTGCTGCCGATCATCTCGTAGCGCGCCTCAAGCTCGCTCCGGATGCTGGCCACCGCGCGGCTGAGGCGCGCGGTGCGGATGGAGTTGCGGACGCTGACGACCACCCGATCGCGGTTGAGGGGCTTCTCGAAGAAGTCGCTGGCGCCTCGCTTCAGCGCGGTCACCGCGTCCTCCACGGTGGCGTGCCCGCTGATCACGATCACCGGGAGCTCGCGGAGCGTCTCGTCGCCACGGATGCGCTCGAGCGCCTCGTGCCCGCCCATCCCGGGGAGCTTCAGGTCGAGGATGACGGCGTCGACCGGCTGCTCGGGACGCCCCAGCATGTCGAGCCCCTGCTCGGCGGTGGCCGCGCCGAGCACGGCGTACCCCTCTCCCTCGAGGACCAAGGCGAGCGCGCGACGGATGTTCGGCTCGTCGTCGATGACCAACACGGTCCCAGCCGTTGGTGCCAGGGGCGGCGAGCTCGCTTCCATCCCGGGGGCAAGGCATAGCCAGGCGCCCCTGGGCGCGCAACTCCGCGATCGCGCGCGGCCCCCGCGCGGCTACTCCGCGGGGTTGGCGGGGCCCATGCGGTCCAGGAAATTGCGGGCGGGGAGCACGAAGGCGCTGTCGGAGTGCTCCCGCAGGACAGTGTCGAAGGCGGCGCGAGCCTCCGCGGGACGCCGCATGCGGAGGTACGTTTCACCCCGCAGCACCAGGGCCTCCGGCGTCAGGTCGGAGGCCGCGTAGGTGGCCAAGGCGTGGTCGATCCGGGCCAGGACCGTCTCGTAGCGCCGCTGCGCGAGGTAGAAGCGCGCGACGTAGAGGTCGTTTCGAGCCAGGATGCCGCTGATGGAGCGGAACATGAATTCCACCTCCGCGTGGCGCTCGTGGGCGGGGTAGTCGTCGCGGAACGCGCGGAGCGTCTGGTAGGCGTCCAGGACGTTGACCAGATCTCGCTCCTCCAGGGGAGCCAGCATGAACGAGGGGGACGTGTCCTCGTACAGCGCCTGCGCGGCGCGGAAGCGCGCGTAGGGCACCTCGGGATCGTTCGGGTGGTCGTGGACGAACGCGCGATAGGTCGCGACCGCCTCGGGGTACGCCTTCTGGTGGACCTGGGCGTCGCCGATCCGGAGCTCGGACAGGCGCGCGTACCGGGTGTACCCGTAGCTGCGCTTCACCTCGTTGAAGCGCTCGATCGCCTCCTCCCAGTCGTGGGCGAAGAATTTGTCGAGAGCGCGCTCGTAGTCGCGCTTGGCGTTGGCCGTGTACTCGAGCGAATCGCGCGGCGGCGGCGCCGTCTTCTCGCACGCGGGCAGGCCCGCCGTGAGCGTCAGAGCCGAAGCCAGCAAGAGGAAGCGGGCAGGGGAGCGCATCGCCGCGCAAGCTCGTAGCCTCGGCCAGGAGCGAGCGCAAGCGCCCAGGGGGGCTCACCGTCGAGGCCGCCGCGCAGGCGTTTCCGGGGGAGGATTGCGGCTTGATCGGGTCGCCGGCTAGGGTAGAAGATCCTGGCGATGTCGATCGAGAAGGTTCCCATGACGCCGCAGGGCCACGAACAGCTCCGCGCCGAGCTTCAGCGGTTGAAGGAGGAGCGCCCCCGGATCTCCAGGGAAATCGAGACGGCGCGGGAGCACGGCGACCTCAGCGAGAACGCCGAGTATCACGCCGCAAAGGACCGGCAGGGGATGATCGAGGCACGGATCAAGGACATCGAGGACAAGCTCGCTCGGGCCGAGGTCATCGATCCGACGCGGCTCAGCGGCGACCGCGTCAAGTTCGGCGCCCACGTGACGCTGACCAATCTCGCGACGGACGAGGAGGTCACCTACCAGATCGTCGGCGCCGACGAGTCCGACATCGATGCCGGCAGGATCTCCATCTCGTCGCCGCTGGCCCGCGCGATCATCGGTCGGCAGCTCGGGGACGAGGTGACGGTGCAGCTGCCCGGCGGGACCCGGCAGTACGAGATCGGCGAGGTGGTGTACCGCTGAGTGGCCCTGGCCGGGCGGCTCGCCGAGGCGACGAGGGACCGTCCTGGGGACGCGTCACCGAGAGGAGAGCTCGGGAGCTCATGGCCATGCTGCCGCTGGCCGCGGCCCAACGGGCCGGGCGGGGGATCCGGGCGACCTGGGCGGTCGTCGCGGTGGAGCTCTGCGTCCTCGCTGCCCTGCCACATCCCCGCTTCGCCAGCGTCTGGGAGCTCGGGATCGGCTCGCTGCTGCTCGCTCCGACGGTGCTCCTGGCGGGTGCGCTCCTGGGTCTGCTGGGGGAGGGGATCACCGCCCTGCTCGAGGCGGGGGAGCGCCCTCGGGCCCGCGCCACCCTGACGGTCCTTTCGTTGGCCTCGGGGGTCGCCGTGGCCTGGGCCGTGGGCGGGGGCAGACTCCTCGCCGCCCCGGGGGTTCGTGGGGGCTTCGCGGCGGGCGTCGGTGCGCTCGGAGCCGCCCTGGCGATGGGCCTCGCCCCCAGCTTCGCGCGCTGGCTGCGGGCACGCCCAGGGCAGGTCCTCACCGCGACGGTGGTGGGGATCTTGATGGCGAGCCTGCTCAATCGCTTCGTGCTCGTCCGGCTCTACCCGGCGTTTCACCTCGCCCTGGCGCTCCTCGCCTTGCTCTCGGCGCCGACCGCGGCGGCGGCCCTCGGGGCCCTCCGCGGGCGCCCCGAGAGAGGGGCCGAGACGGCCTCGGGCCTGGCCTCCCGTCGGAGGCGGGCGGTGAGCACCTGGGTGACGCTCGGCGCCGTCCTCGTCGGCGCAGTGAGCGCGCGCCCGGCAGCCCGTTGGCTCGCCCAGTTCGACAACTACCGGATGGTCATGCTCGAGGAGGGACCGCTGCTCGGGCAGGCGGTGCGACTGGCGGGGACCCTGGCGCCGCCCGACGCGCCGGCGGCGACGGCCTGCGCGGACGACGGCGCCTGCGCGCCGAGCGCCGAGTCGGCCGCGAGCGGCCACCCGCTCGACCTCCGGGGGCGGGACCTGCTGCTGGTGACCATCGACGCCCTGCGCGCCGACCACGTCGGCGCCTACGGGTACCCGCGGCGCACGACGCCCCAGCTCGACGCGCTCGCGGCACAAGGGGTCCTTTTCGAGCATGCCTACTGCCCGACGCCGCACACGTCCTACTCGGTCACGTCGCTGATGACGGGGAAGTACCTCCGCCCGCTGCTGCTGCAAGGGGCAGGAGAGGACTCGGACACCTGGGCGGGCCTGCTCCGCGGCTACGGATACCGGACCGCTGGCTTCTACCCGCCGGCCCTGTTCTACATCGACGCGCAGCGTTTCCAGGGGTTCCGGGAGCGACGCCTCGACTTCGAGTACACCAAGGTCGAGTTCGCCGAGGGCCCCGATCGGATCCGTCAGGTGCGAGATTTCCTCGATCAGGCGCCGAGCGAGCGGCGCCTCTTCGTCTGGGTGCACCTGTTCGCTCCCCACGAGCCCTACGAAGCCCACCCGGAGCACCCCTTCGGTGACCGCGACGTCGACCGCTACGACTCCGAGATCGCCTTCGCCGACGCCACCATGGGGGCCGTCGTGGAGCTCTTCCGCCAGCGGCGGCCGAGCGGCGCGGTGATCGTCTCGGCGGATCACGGCGAGGAATTCGGCGATCACGGCGGCCACTACCACGGCACCACCGTCTACGAGGAGCAGGTGCGCGTCCCCCTGGTCGTCTCGGCGCCCGGGCTGCTGGCGCCGCGACGGATCTCGGAGGTGGTGCAGACGATCGATCTGTTGCCGACCGTCCTCGCGACGCTCGAGATCCCCCGGCCGCCACGGCTCCGCGGGCGCGATCTCGGCATGGTCATGGCGGGCGCTCGACCCGAGGAGCCCGGCCTGGCGCTGGCGGAGACGGACGAGCAAGCCCTGCTGGCGGAGGGCGAGTGGCGGCTCCTGTGCGCGCGCCAAGTCGGTGCCTGCCGGCTCTTCGACTTGACGACGGATCCGCGGCAACTCCAGGACGTCGGCCCCGCGCATGCCGAGCGGTATCGGACGATGCGGGAACGCCTGCGAGCCCTCGGCGCCAGCCACGGCACGTACGAGGTGACCGGGCTGCGAGCCGAAGGGAGGGGCTGGCCCGGGGCCATCCTCCGCGGTATCGCCGGTGACGGGGACGCGGCCGAGGAGATCGCCGCGCTCCTGGAGGACGCCGATCGCGAGATCCGCCGCCAGGCCGCCGAGATCCTGTTCACGCTCCGCCGTCCCGAGACGGCGCCCGCCTTGCGCCTGGCGCTCGGTCGCGACGAGGACGTCGCCGTGCGGCGCTGGTGCGCGCTGGCGCTGACGCGGCTGGGCCAGGGCGCGCCCCTGGTCAGCGAGCTGCTGACGGATCCGGATCTTCGCTGGCGGCGGCTCGCGGCGCTCGCGCTGGCCGAGTCCGGCGATCGTCGCGGAGAGGGGCTGCTGGTGGCGTGGTGGCGCGACGAGCCCGCCCGGGATCACCAGCGCTCTCGCGAGCTGCTCCGCGCCTTTGCGACGCTCCGGAGCGAAGACGCCGTCTGGCCCCTTTGCCTCTCGCTCGGAGACGTCCGCCTGCGGCCGTTCATCGCCGAGACGCTGGCGGCCATCGGGCACGAGGCCGCCAGGATCCCGCTGGCACGGGCGCTGGCCGAGGAGCGCTACCAGAGCGCCCGGGTGGCGCTGACGAGCGCGCTCGTCCGACTGGGGGCGGAGGGCGAGCTCGCCGCGCCGCTCGTCCGGTTCCTCGGCGTCCCGGACCCGCTGCCCGGCGGGGTCGAAGCGGCGCGGACGTCGGGGATCCTGGCGATGGTGGGGGGGCCCGACGAGAAGGGGCTCGCCCAGCTGCAGCGCGACGCCGGTGTCGGCGTGGTGCTCAACGTCTTCGTGCCCAAGGGGGGGAACGGTCGGGGCGTCCGCGTCCTCGTCCGGGCGCACAACCACGGGACCGCCTCGGCGTCCGTTCACCTCGGAGCCCGCGCCGATCGCCCCGTCCTGGACGCCGAGGGCAAGCCGAAGCGCGGCCGAAGGCTCCCGGTGCTCGACGGAGAGCGCTCCCTGTCGCTGCCGGTTCCGCCGGGCGCCGAGCCGATCGAGGTGCACGCGATCCTCCCCGAGACGCTGCGCGCGGAGCCGGGCAGGGCGCTCACGCTGGTCCTCTACGCCGAACGGGACGTCACGGTGAGCGCGCTGGCCGCGGTGCCCCTGAGCGACGAGCTGCCCCCGCCGGCGCCGCAGCCTTGGGCGCCGGGGGCGCCGCCTGACTGAACCGTTGCGGACGGGGGTCGCCGATTCGCCCGGCTCTGGTATAGAGGCTCGCCGAGGCCGTTCGTCGGCCGAACGGCCTACACGGCGGCACAGGAGAGTCGGTCCTTGGCACAGAAGCGCGACGACAAACCCCGAACCCGACGCGCCGAGCGCCGCGCGCGGGCGGACGCGGCGACGGCACAGGGGGCTCCCGGAGCCGTCGGCGATGATGCCGCCGACGACGACGGCGACGAGGACGTCGAAGACCCCGACGAGGACGTCGAGGGCGACGACGACGGGGACGTCGAGGATCCCGACGACGGCGACGAGGACGCTGAGGGCGACGACGACGACAGCGACGAGGCACGACCCCGAGGACTCGCGGCGCCGGCGCCGAACCGCGCGGCGCGCCGTGCCCAGAAGGCCCGCGAGCGTGGGGGCGCGGAGGAAGATCGGCGCGACGCCATCCGCGACCGCAACCGGCGCGCTCGCCAGGAGGCCGCCGAGCGGCGGCGCGGCAAGCGCCAGGCACCGGCCGCTCCGGTCGCCCTGAGCGGCGGGCTCGACGCCACGGAGCGCGTCGACGACGCCCTCGTGAGGTTCTCCTTCGCGGTGACCAAGTGGGTCAGGAAGAACTCGACGCTGGTGCAGACCGCCATCGTCCTGTCCTTCCTCGGCCTCATCGGTTGGACCGCCTTCCGGTACTTCAACACGCGCAGTGTCGGGGCGCGGAGCGACGCGTTCTTTTTGGCCATCGAGCGCCTCGGCGCGCCCGTCGGCGAGCCCGTCGAGGTGCTGAACCCCGAGGGGAGCGTGGATGCTCGTCCGACCTACCCGAACGACCAAGAGCGCCTCGCGCAGGCCATCGCCGCCTTCGAGAAGGCGCGCAGCAGCGCTGGCAACCGCCCGCTCGGGGTGCTGGCCGATCTGGGCCACGCCAGCGCGCTGCTGGAGGCGGGCCAGTACGAGCAGGCACGCGCCAAGTACGATGCGGTCCAGAACACGAGCATCGCGGGCAAGGATCCGGAGGTGCGGGGCCGGGCACTCGAGGGCGTTGGCCTGGCGCTCGAGGCCAAGGGTGACCTCGACGGCGCGCTGAAGGCCTACCAGCAGCTCGAGAACCTCGGCGTCGACCGCTTCACCCGTCTGGCCCTCTACCACCGCGCCCGCGTCCACCACCTCAAGGGGGAGGACCCGCGCGCGAAGGAGCTGCTCGCGGACCTGGACAAGCGGCTCGGTGAGCCGGCCTCACCGCTCGATCAGAGCTACCTCCGCGCCGCGGCGCAGGAGCTCCGGCTCGTGGTGGATCCGAGCGCGCCGCCAGGCGTGGCCGGCCTCGGTGACCTGGGGACGTCCGGCCAGAACCTGAGCGCGATGCAGAAGAGCCTGGAGGAGCTCCTGCGTCAGGCCCAGGTCCCGGTATCCCCGCCGGGCACCCCGGCGCCGGCGCCGGCGCCCTCGGGTGCTCCATGAGGGCGAGCGGTCGCCGGGCGGCGCCCTGGTTGGCGCTGCTCGCACCGGCCATGCTCGGCGCGTGCGCGGCGGTCCGCGGCGGCGCCAACCCGGAGCTGCCGATCTGGACCCATCGACCGAGCTGGTCGATGAACGTCGCGTACTCGCGGACGGTGGTGGCCCCGTCCAAACGGCAAGGCGAGCCCTACGAGCGCGGGCAGCCGGAGCTCGATCCGCGGGGGCGGCGGGTCTTCGTGGGCTCGAGCGACGGCGGCCTGTACGCGCTGCGCGCCGAGGACGGCTCGCTCCTCTGGCGCTTCCAGACCCTCGGCTTCGTCCAGTGCGAGCCGCTCTACGACGCCGCGACGGATTCGCTGTTCTTCGGCTCGAACGACGGGGCGCTCTACCGGGTGAACGCCACGACGGGGCAGCTCCGCTATCGCTTCATGACCAACGCCGAGGTGTCCCGGCGCCCCGTCCTCGCCGGCGGCCTGCTCTACGTCGTGAACGCCAACGACACCGTGATGGCGCTCGATCCCGAGCGGGGCACGCTCGTCTGGAGCCAGCACCGCGCGCCGGCGCGCGGCATGGAGATCGCGGGCTACTCCAGCGTCTTGGTCAGCGACGGCCGGGTCTTCGCAGCCTTCAGCGACGGCACGGTGACCGCCTTCGACGCCGCGACGGGCATCGAGCGGTGGCAGCCGTTCGACCTCTCCGCCGAGGCCGAGCAGACCCTCGGCGAGGTGCCGAAGTACCTCGACGTCGACACGACGCCGGTGGCGCACGAGATCGCGGCCGGACCGGCCGTCTTCGTCGGCAGCTACGAGGGCGGGGTCTTCGCCCTGGACGCCGACACCGGCACGCAGATCTGGTCGGCGCCCGACGTGCGGGGCGTGACCGATCTGTTGCTCTGGCAGCAGCCCGCGCACCGCCGCCGCAGCGGCCGCGGCGCTTCGTTGCCCGCCCGCACGCTCCTGATCGCCTCGACCGGGACCAGCGGCCTCTGGGCGCTCGACCCGGAAACCGGGCGCGAGATCTGGCGACGGGAGCTGCCGCTGGGCGGGGTGTCCAGGCCCGTTCCGATGCTGGGCGCGCTGCTCGTGGCCTCGACGTCGCTCGGGTTGTTCTTGGTCCACCCGCTGGACGGCCGCATCATCGACGGCTTCGGCACTGGCGAGGGCGTGTCGATGACGCCCGCGGCCTACGGGCGCCGGGCGTTCGTCGTCACCGACGGGGGGCGGCTGCTGAGCCTGCTGGTGACGCCGCCGCTCGCCGACGCCCGGGCGCCGAGCGGCGCGCCGCCGGCGCTGCTCTGACGCTACGGGCGGGTTGCTGGGGGCGCTCCGGCTGGGCTCCGGCTGAGCCCTGGACCCCCCGGCGTGCTCGGTCTGGATCGCATAAGATATATTATGTAAACTTTTTCGGTAGCGGCGGGGGGGCCTGGGTCACGGGCGCCGAGGCTGGTTTCCAGGCGTTCGAGCGCTGGGCCCCGGGTGTCCGGCGGTACGGGGCGCGTCTGGAGCGGCGCCCCGGGGGGCTGGTAGCCGCCGGCGGGCGCTCAGAGCACGAACTGGTCGTTCAGGGCGACGACGGTCACGTTCACGCCCTTCAGACGCGCGCACTCCTGCTCGACCTCGCGCTGGAAGTACGGCTTGATGTGGTAGAGCAAGGTCGGCAGGTCCTGCGGGCGACCGTACTTGCGCAGGTCCTCGCGCAGCGTCGCCGGCGTGTGGTGCCCGCTCACCGTCGCCAGCTTCTGCTCCCGATTCGGGAAGCTCACCTCCTGGAGGAGCGCCCGGAGGTTCGGCTCGGCGCGGAGCCGTGCCCAGAGGCGCTCGGTGGGCCCCGTGTCCCCGCTGTAACCCAGGGTGGCGTCCGGGCCCCGCACGATGAAGCCCAGGGTTGGCACCGTGTGGTGCACGGGCACCGCGCAGACGGAGTAGCCCGCGATCGTCTGGGGCTTCTCGGGCTTTAGCTCCACAAAGCGGATGGTCGGCCGGGAAACCGTGGGGATGACCGAAAAATCGGGCCAGATGAGGTCGTTGAAGAAGTGCTTTTTCAACACCCGGATCGTGGCCCGCGACGCTGCCACCACGAGCGGCTCGCACTCCGCCTGGCAGCGGTTGTCGGCGACGGTGGCGAGGTCCTTGACGTGGTCGAGGTGGGCGTGGCTGATGAGGCAGCCAGCGAGCGAGAGCTGCTGCGTCAGATCCAGGCCCGCGGTGAGCGAACCGGCGTCGATCGCGAGGCGGTCGTCGAGGACGAAGGCGCTGGTCCGGTGCGACGGGGTTTCGCCGCCGTGACAGCCGACGACCCGCAGCTCCATGCTCAGACGCGGCCCTTCCTGGTCGGACGCCCACGCCGCAGCGCCACCATGAGAGCCAAGTCTATTCCGGCGGCCGGTCAGCGGTCAAAGAGCCGCCCGTTCACCGCCCGATGGCGAAGCGTTGCGGCTCACCGCTGGTGAGCCGCGGCCGGCGCGGCTGGGACCGCACCGGCCGCGCGGGGGTCAATCCATGGAGAAGTCGTCCATCCCCATGCCGCCCATGCCGCCCATACCGCCCATGCCGCCCATGCCGCCCATGCCGCCCATGCCGCCCATGCCGCCCATGCCACCGGCCGCCGCCGGCGGCGGCTTCGGGAGCTCGGCGATGATGGCTTCGGTCGTGAGCATGAGGCCGGCGACGCTGGCGGCGTTCTGGAGCGCCACGCGAACGACCTTGACCGGATCGATCACCCCGGCACCGACCAGATCGCAGTACTTCTCCAGGGTCGCGTCGAAGCCCTGGGTCCCGCTCTGGGCCCGCACCTTCTCCACCACCACGCGCGGCTCGAGGCCCGCGTTGGCCGCGATCTGCGCCAGCGGCGCGGCGGCCGCTCGTGCGAGGATGCGGGCACCGACCATCTGATCCGGGTTCAGGCCCACCAGCTTCTCGACCGCCCCGGCGGCGCGCAGGAGCGCGACGCCTCCGCCCGCCACGTACCCCTCCTCGACCGCCGCCCGGGTGGCAGCCAAGGCGTCATCGAACCGGGATTTTCTCTCCTTCATCTCCGGCTCGGTCGCCGCGCCGACCTTGATCACCGCCACGCCGCCCGCGAGGCGGGCCAGGCGCTCCTCCAGCTTCTCGCGATCGTAGTCGCTGGTGGTCTCCGCGATCTGGGCCCGGATCTGCTCGATCCGCCCGCTTATCTCGGCCTTCTTCCCCTTGCCACCGATGATCGTGGTGTTGTCCTTGTCGATCTCGACCTTCCCCGCCTGCCCGAGGTCCGACAGCTTCGCCGAGTCGAGGTTTCTGCCCAGATCGGCCACGAAGGCGTAGGCGCCGGTCAGGGTCGCGATGTCCTTGAGCATCTCCTTGCGCCGATCCCCGTAGCCCGGGGCCTTCACCGCCGCGATCTTGAGCACCCCCCGGAGCTTGTTCACCACGACCGTCGCCAGCGCCTCGCCGTCGACGTCCTCCGCGATCACGAGCAGCGAGGCGCCCTTGCCGTTCACGGCCTCCAGCACGGGCAGCAGATCCGCCATGGCGCTGATCTTCTTCTCGCTGATGAGGACGTAGCAGTCCTCGAGGACGGCCCTCTGCGCCTGCTGATCGGTGACGAAATACGGGGACAGGTAGCCCCGGTCGAACCGCATCCCCTCGACGATCTCGACCTCCGTCTCGCGACCCTTGGCCTCGCTGACGGTGATGACGCCGTCGCGGCCCACCTTCTCCATTGCATCGGCCAGGATGTTGCCGATCTCCTCGTCGCCGTTCGCGCTCACGGCCGCGATGCGACGGATGTCCTCCCTGCCCTTCGCGGTCCGGGCCTGCGCCTTGAGCTCGACGGTCATCGCCGCTGCGGCCGCGTCGATCCCGCGCTTGATGTCCATCGCCGCGGTGCCCGCCTCCACCAACCGGATCCCCTCGGTGAGGATCGCCTGGGCCAGGACCGTGGCCGTGGTCGTGCCGTCGCCCGTGTCGTCGTTGGTCCGGGTGGCCACCTCCCGCACCATCTGGGCCCCGAGGTTCTCGAGCTTCGAGGCAAGCTCGATCTCCTTGGCCACCGTCACGCCGTCCTTGGTCACGGTGGGCGGACCCCAGGACTTCTCGAGCGCCACGTTGCGGCCTCGCGGTCCCAGGGTGACCTTCACCACGTCGGCCAGGGCATCGACGCCCCGCTTCAGGGCCTTGCGCGCGACCTTGTCGAAGACGATTTCCTTGCTGCTCATGGGGATCCTCTCGAGGCCTCTTGGGAGCCGGGGGCGACCGGCGGAACGCCCGAACGAAGCCGCCAGCCTCCCCCCGACGAGGGGCTGCGGGCGACCGCCGGCCCGGTTCCGAGGCTCGACGGCGCCGGAAGTTAACCTCCCTCGCCCCCGGGTCAACCCGCCCCGGGGACCGGCGATGCATTAACCTGGCGGGTCGGCGTTCGCCCCCGGCCGTTGGCGCCTTCTGCTTGCGTGGCCGCGCGGGACGGACTAGCTTCTCGGCCCCCGAGATTGGGGAATCGTCTAATGGCAGGACACAAGATTCTGGTTCTTGTTATCTAGGTTCGAATCCTAGTTCCCCAGCAAAGGCGCTCCCGGTGCAGCACCGGGAGCCGAGGCTTCGGTGAACCAGACCCGAAGCCGCCCCCGGCCCCATCGTCTAGTGGTTAGGACATCGGCCTCTCACGCCGGTAACAGGAGTTCAAATCTCCTTGGGGTCACCATGTTTTCCGCGGTTTCCAGAGTTTCGGGGGAATAAGCGGGGAAATGGGGCTCCCGGGCGCCCAGTTCGGGGATAGCCTGGTCCAGCGGCCGGAACGGTCCTAGCCCGAGGTCGGCCACCGTCCGCGCGGCCCGCTTGTACCGGTTGATCATCACCGACGAGCGGTGGCCCGTCCGGTCGGCAATCCAGGCTTCGCTCCGCCCCTCGGCCAGCGACACGGTGACGAACGACGCCCGGAGGTCGTGCACCCGGATGGGCCGGCGGGCCTTGCTCGACTCGAACAGCTCCGCCCGGGTCACCCCGGCCTTCTCCAGACAGGCGCGGAAGGGCGCCGCGAGCTGCTCGCCGTTCAGGGAACGCCCGTGCTCGTCGGTGAACAGCGGGTCCCCGTCCTCGGCGCCGGCCCGGTGGAGCTCAACCCAGCGGCGCAGGGCGCCGACCACCCCAGGATCCAGCGCCCACGCCCGCGGGTCGTCCGTCTTGTTCTCGTCCAGCCGGAGGGCGCCGCGCCGGAGGTCGACGTCGGCCAGGGTCAGCCCGGCCGCCTCCCCTGCCCTGAGCCCCTCTCGAGCCAGGAAGCCGAAGAACACGCGCAGCGCCAGGGGTACCTGCCGGTCCTGGCACGCCATGAGCTTCGCGTCCTCGTCGGGGTAGAGGTACGTCATCGCCTTCTCGCGCTTCACCTTCGGCATGAAGCCCTTGGGGATGGGGTTCGCCGGGATGAGGCGGAGCGGGTAGACCGAGAGCTCCAGAACCCGCCGGATGATCTGGGCGTAGTGGCGGCGCGTCGCGCTCGCCTGCCCCGGCGGTAGCTCCCGCATGACCCGCTCGGCGTGCTCCAGACGGAACGCGCTCACCGGGACGTGACCCACCCGGTCGATGATGAAGCGGGCGCGCCAGGCGTCGCCGGCCGCGGATTTCTTCTCCTGGACGATCCCAGGATACTGCTCGGCCAGGTCGCCGCTGGTCCAGGCGTCGCAGACCTCCTTGAACGTCATCACGCCCGGCTTGGGGACGTCCACGAGCTCGTTCCCGGCGAGTTCCTCGGCCACCTGCAGCCAGCCCTTCAGCGTGGGGCCGCTCGACGCCGCGATCGCCTCGAGCGTGCGGATCGCGTCCGTACTCTCGACGATCCCCACGGCGCGGAACCGGCGCGCGAGGCCCGCGAGCACCCCTCGCCGCTCCTCGGCCTCCTCACGGGTGCGGCAGCCGGAGAGCAGGAACGTTTCGCGCCGGCGCCCCTTCAGGGTCACGCGGACGGCGAGGCCGTCGGGGGTGCTGCGGAGTTCACCGGTTGCTGCTCGGGTCATCGTTCGGTCCTTGGTTCGGATGCGCCCCGCCACGGGGCGCCTGGCGCGCCACCTCGGAATCACTCAGCTATCGGCCCCTCGCTCCGGTCACGATCCGGCGGCGCCCGAGGCGCGGCGAGGGGGAGCGGGGTCAGCTCAAGTCGAGGTCGCTGGTCCCTGGCGCCGTGGTGAACCCGCCGCCCCCGGGGTTGACCACCATGCAGAGGTTGCCGCGCTCGACGATCAGCCAGAAGTGCAACGGCCCGTCCTCGGTCGGCTGCGTTTCGAGCCACGCCCGGTCGCCCGCCGTCGTGGCGAAGATGGCGGCGACCTTCTCGCGGTCGACGCCAAACACCCGGTTCTCGCCACGGGTCGGAAAGAGCCTGTCGAGCAGCTCGATCGATTCGCGCTCGGGCTTGTAGATCACGACGGGCAGCAAGCCCTGAAACCACAGCCGGGCGATCTCCCCGGCGTAGGGCTTCACGCCTGCCGCAAGTATTGCGTTCATCTTCGCGGCCGTCTTCTCCGGTGGCAGTACCATCGCTCCCTTGATCATGTCGTCGTTCCTTCCTGGCGCCGTGCGCCGTTGGCCCCCGTCCGTGGTCCTGCCCCACGGTGCCCCGCTGGTCCGGGTCGGGGTTGCTGCCGTTCAGTCGTCCGGGTCGCTCGCCCCCTCCCGCCTGAACAGCTCGGCGGACGCCGCCATGACCCGCGCGGCGGCGTGGTCGATGTAGGTCACCAGCTCGCCCAGGGTGAGGCTCACGAGCTCGTCATCGGCGCCGGCCTGGGCCTCGACCCGATCGGCCTCCCTGCTGAACACGGCCGCGGTCCCGTGGTCGCCACGGCTCTCCGCGTCACGGGCGGCGCGGCGGAGCTCGGCGGGGCTCACGGGCTCACCACCTTCCGGACCAAGGAGAGCCGGCACACGGGCTGCGAGGGCTCCTGCCACTCCCCGCGCTCGATGTGTCGGCCGTTGACGTTCACCTTCCGCGTCGCGCCGCAGGTGCAAGTGTGCTCCTCGGTCACGTTGCCGTGGGCGGCTTCGTTGACGTACTTGCTGACGGGGCCCGAGAAGGGGCGGACCGTCACCTTGTGCATTCGGTGGGCGTGGCTCACGACTGCACCTCCTGCGCGTCCACCCGGTTGTCGCCGTCCTCGTCGCG
>CAYOLF010000002.1:98473-194967 GCA_964404725.1 uncultured Polyangiaceae bacterium | reverse complement strand
GGCCCGCCTCGCAGTAATAGTCGGGGTCCGTATTGCCGTTTCCGCAGAAAAATCGTTCGCAGGCGGAGGCAGTACTACTCATTATTCCCCCCGCGTGACAGTCCCCGCTCGCGACACCGTAACTGCTACAGTCCTGCCAAGCACAACGGAACTGAATGTGGGACGGACCGAACTCAGCCATGAGATCCGGGCCACAGGATACGACATCCAACCCTGGAGGCTCCGGCGGACAGCAGGCGTGGGAGGACACGCTCCACACGCCCTGGTCGCAGTAGGAGGTCGACACCTCGCCATCCGGGCAAACGGCGTGCTCGCAATGATAGCCGTCGCCTGGACAAGCTTCCCCCTCGGTGGGGGCGGCATCGGGACAGCAGGCGGTCGTCCTGACGTGC
This sequence comes from uncultured Polyangiaceae bacterium, assembly GCA_964404725.1. Classification (GTDB taxonomy): domain Bacteria; phylum Myxococcota_A; class Polyangia; order Polyangiales; family Polyangiaceae; genus JAFGBI01. The sequence goes on along the minus strand of CAYOLF010000002.1, from coordinate 194,575 downwards.
CACACCGCCTCGTAGCAGGCCGCCCGGGTCACGCCGGCCTCCGCACAGTCCTCGTAGAAGCACGCCTGGTCGTCCCCGCACGGCTCGCCGTCCGTCGGGGGAGCATCCGGGCACGACGGGCCCGGCGGGACGCCGCCCGTCTCCGTGCCTCCCGTCGGCGCAACGCCACCGGTGGGGCCGTCCCCGCCCGGCGCTCCGCCGCTGGAACCGCCGCCGCTAGGACTGCCGCCATCCGGCGCACCTCCCCCGCCGCCTCCGCCACCGGAAGCGCCCCCGATCGAGCTGCCGTCGGAGCTGCCTCCGCTCGAAGCGCCGCCGCTCGGTGCGCCACCGACGCCCCCCTCCGGCGCGGCGCCGCCGGTGTCTTCGCTGCCCGAGAGGCCGCCGTTGGCACCCTCGCTGCCCTCACCGCCAGCGCCGCTCGCGTTGACCGCGCCGCCATTAGACGCGGCCCCCTCAGCGGTCCCGCCCGCGTCCGAAGTGCCGCCGATGGGTCCGCCCCCACCCGTCGCCTCCTCGTCGCTCCGGGACGCGCCGCCGCACGCCGGGGCGAGTAGGGCGGCGAGGGCCGCCGTCACCGCGGCGAGCCTCGCGCCGCGCCACGACAGGCTAATGCCGCAAGACATAGGTTCCACCTCCGAGCACTGAAGCACCATCCATCGACAGGACCCGGAAGCGCTCGGCCGTGCGGTACGGCGCCGGGCCCGCCTCGTAGCGCAGGCCCAGCTTCATGCGGTCATCCGCGCCGACCGGGAGCAGGACGGGCCGCTCGGTGCCGCCGACCGGGTAGACGGCGTCCGGGTCCAGCCCCAGCTCCAGCGCCCTCGTGACTTCTTCCGGGGTGAGCGGCGCGCAGGCCCCGATGGACGCGAAGCCGGTGAAGCGGATCCGACGCACGATCGCGTTGGCCGCCACCACCACCTCCTGGCCGAAGAAGCTGCCGAGATGCGGCGCCCCCCCGCGGTGCCGAGGCTGATGGTGCCGTAGGGGGCGACCAGGGTGCCGTGGAACGGCGACTCGAGCGTGGCCCAGCCCGTGCCCAACATGACGATCAGCGCGCCTGAGCCGTCCATTGCCGTGTCGACGATGGCGCCGCGCACCGTCACCGAGCCCTCGACGTAGAGGGTCACTGGCTCGGCGTCGGTGTTCGCGACCAGCACCGACCCCAGCTCCAGCGCGTCGAGCGAGCCGAAGCGGTACACGCCGCCCTCGAGCGTGAGCGTGGCGCCGGTCTTCACGCTGACCTGACCGTAGGCCCCGGGCGTGAGGGTGCGGCTCGTGTCCGGCTCGAGCATGACGGGCCCTTGCGAGGCGTCCGTCGGAGGACCGGGCCAGTTCATGCTGCTGGCGGGCGGGAGGTCGGCCGCCGCCGTCTCCACGCCGCTCACGGTGACGTCGTTCTGCTTGGTGATCGTGCCCTCCGTGGTCACGTCGCCCTCGACGGTGGCGTTCGACCGCAGGAACACCGAGGCCACGCTCGTGACCGAGCCGACCTTGGCGCTGGCGCCGATCTCGGTGGCAGCGCTGCCCATGTTCTCGACCTCGGAGAACGCGCCCCCCGGTTCCTCGATCCTCGCCTGGTCACCGACCCACAGCCGCTCCGTGGCGCCGAGCGCGACCAGGCCATCCGCCAGCGCGCGAGGCAGCGCGACCGCGTCCGCCGAGCCGGGCAGCGAGGGCGTTTGGCCGCAGGGTTCCGGCAGGTCTGGCACGAGCGCGGCCATCCCTTCGGGCAAGAGGAACGACAGCCGCCCGTCAGCCATCCCACTCGCCGAGAGCAGGACGTCCTTCTCGACCGCCTCGCCCGTGTAGTTCGGCACCCACGTCCATGTTAGCCCCGAGTAGGGCCCCGCGAGCAGGCCGTGAGCCCCCTCTCCCGGAGGAGGGCACCCAGCGCGAACGCAAGGTCTGGGCGGCGGCGTCGGAAGGCCCTCCTCGCCCACGTGCACGTAGCCGTGCGCCGCCCGTTGCTCGCGCAGATCGCGATGGCGGCTTGGCGGTTCGCGGCGACGACGTCGGAGTCGAGCAGCGGGTACGATCGCGGATGGATATAGCCGTAGGTCCACGCCCGGGCGTTGAAGCCGATCTCGCCCGGCAGGTTCGGCAGCAGCCATGGGCCGGTTTCAGCTTGCTCTTGCCCGAAGCGGAGGTCGTCCACCAGGTAGGTCCCCGGGGGCGCGTTCACCTGGATCCGCACCACGAGGTCGGTGTAGCTGCCGTCGAGCTTGGCCCGGAGGCTGGCGCTGAGCGGCCAGGAGAGCTCGGCGAACGTGCCCGGAGCGACCCCGACGAGGGAGGCGCCGCCCAGATCGGTCCAGCACTCGCCCGCCGAGGGCAGGTGGAGGACGACCCGCACCTGGCCCCACCCGGCCGCGGCCGGCAGCTGCACCTGCCGGCGCAGGGTATTGTCGACATCCCCTACGCCCGAGAGGGGAACGCTGACGATCTCGACCCACCCGTTCGACGCGAGCGCGAGCGCGTGTTCCCCCTCGCTCCGGGTGGTGCTCACGCAAGCCACCTCCGCACCCTCCAATCGCTCCCGCGCGATGGACTGTTGCGCCGCGCGCGGCTGGGTGTCAACGGCTTTCAGTCCCTCCGAGCCGGCATCTGCGAGGGGTGCTCCTTGGTCCGCCGCGGGTCTTGGTCCGACCGGCCGAGGTCGCAGCAAGTGCGCGCGCGCCGCGCGGAAGTCTCCCAGTTCCTTGCGCAATTCCCGACCGTTACGTCCAGACGAGTTTCGCGAAGTCGTTGCCGTCGTCGCAATCGCGTGCCAGTCAACTGTAGCTATTCCAGATTCGCACCAAATCGTACCGCGCCGATGACGGGGTGCGTCATCGGCCGTTTCGGCCGAACACGGAAGCGCCCGTGACTTCGAGGCACTCGACCGCAGGCGACGGGGGCCCCCCGCGCCGCGGCGAAGCGGCGCTTGGGGGGCCGGCCGCGCGCAGCGGAGCGAGCACGGCCGCGTGCACGCCGGGGCCCGGCGCGGGGGGCAGCCAAGGCAGCACGTTCAGGCCACCGTGGAGCACGCCGGCGGCCACCGAGACGTTCAGGGAGTCGAGGGCGCCCCGCCCGCGCACGCAGACGAGCGCGCCACGGCGAGGTGCTCGGCGCCCCCCTCCGCGACGCGGACGGCGTCGGGGTGGAGAGCGGGGTCTGGCGCCGGGGCGACGCCGCCCTCCAGCGCGTTCAGCCGCGTGACTTGAGCGAGGCGAGCGTCTCGTCAGCGGCAACGTGTCGTTGGGCTGCCTTCGGCAGGGGCTCGACGTGCGGGGGCGGTGGCGACACGTGTTCGCGACCCGACTCTGCTTCGACTTCACGAAGCATTCGGAAGATGGCGCTGAGGTCGTAGTGGTGCTCGCGTGCGATCCCCTCGCGGATGGCACGCACCTCGTCGACAATCGGATCACGAGTCATGCGTCCTCCTCGTCGAGCAATTCGAACGGGGTGCAGATGACAGGAGGGCGATAGCCCGCCCTCCAGCACAGGACCTCGAGTTGCGGTCGGATGATGGCGTTCGGCATCGGGCTGGATGGCGAGCACCGGAACGCCGTCGAGGAAGCCGAGCCGTCGTCGCGCTGCGTCACCATCACCCCGGCGGGCTTCCTCGAGCACCGCGTCGGATACGAACAGCTCGAACCGATTCCGGCGGGCCCACCAGTCTCTGGTGACTTGCTGGTTCCCTGCGATCACCACGTCGCGGCTGGGGAGCGCGGCGAGGTAGCTGACCACGGACGTTTCAAGATAGACCCGGCGGCCCATGGTGACTCCGTGAGTAGACTAGCAGCATCTGGACGACCGAGCGATTGAGCGCAGCCAATCCGGAGCGGATCGTCGTCATCGGCGCCAAGGACGAGTGAACGGCCGGAGCCCGCGACTACGGGAGCCGGCGGTCCGCGGGGGCTGCCGTCAGCGCTGCGACCAGCACGCCGGCGGCCACCGAGACGTTCAGGGAGTCGAGGGTGCCCCGCCCGCGCACGCAGACGAGCGCCCTGCACTCGGCGCGAACGCGCGCGGAGAGCCCTTCCCGCTCGTGCCCGAGCACAAGGACGGTGGGGCGCCCGAAGGGGAAGCGCGCGGCTTCCTCGCCCCCCTTGCTCTCCGCCCCGATGACGCTCACGCCGCGCTCGCGCAGGCGGCCGAGCGTGGCCGCGAGATCCGTCGTGCGCGCCAGGGCGAGGTGCTCGGCGCCCCCTTCCGCGACGCGGACGGCGTCGGGGTGGAGGGCCGGGTGCGGCGCCGGGGCACCGAGGAGCGCCGCGTCCACGCCGAAGAACGCCGCTGTCCGCAGGATAGCCCCCACGTTGTAGGGGTTCCTGACGCGATCGAGCGCGACCGCGGTGCCGGACCGGGAGAGGAGCAGCTCCCCGAGCTCGCCGATGGCCAGGAAGCGACGCGCCCTGACCTCGAGCACGAGCCCCTCGTGGTGCTTGCTGGCGGCACGACGGGCGAGCCGCTCGTCGGACTCGACGGTCACCGCGACGCCCGGCAGGCGGGCGCGGGCGAGCGCGCCGCTCACCTCCGACCGCACAGCATCGCTGCACGCCGCCGCGAGGACGTCGCCCGGCCGCCGCTCGATGACGGCGAGCCCCGCGCGGAGCCCGTGGACCACGTCCCGCGGCAGCGTGGGGCTCGCCGCGCGGGGAGGCGCCGCGCGAGGAGGCGCTGCACGGGGACGATTCGGTCGAGGCATCCTGGGACCGAGGCTAGCTCATGGCGACGCCGCCGTGGGGCCGGCGGCCCTGCGTCGGAGGCCGTCGCGGCCGCGCGGCAGGCGCGCGCGTCACCGCAGGAGGCGCCCCTCCGAGTCCTTCGAGTCCGTGGTCAGAAGGAGGATCCCGTCGATCATCGGCCACAGCGCCGCGGCGTAGAAGATCGCGCCGATCCCGCAGGTGACGATGGTGATCAGGGTGGGCAGCACGAAGCAGACCATCAGCTGCGCCAGCGCGAGCCCGGTGTGGCCGGTGTAGAAGCGCCCGACGCCGAAGGTGCCCACGAGCAGCTGCAGCAGCCCCGCCGCCACCTTCGACTTCTCCGAGTACGGCACGCCGAGGACGGGGTGGATGCCGTAGGGCGCGCCGGGTTGCGCGATGGCGGTGCCGGGCGGCGGGACGAAGCCCCCCGGCGCGGGGTACGCTTGCGGCACGGGCGGGGCCACCGGCGGGAAACCCGCGGGGCTGTTGGGGCCACCGTAGCCGCCGCCGATCGACGAGCCGTCACCCGGCGGTCCGAACCCGCCGGGAGGCGCGCCGCCCGGAGGTCCGTAGGGGTTGCCGCCACCGGGGGGATATCCGCCTTGCATCGTCGCTTCCTCTCGACCTCGGTCCCGAGGCGAGCATAACACCTTGGCCGAGCGCGCTGCGACCGCGCGCGTTCTCGCCGATCCGACGCGATCTCCCCGCCCACCGTGCCGTCACCGGCGCGACCACGGCCGTCCCGGGAGCCGCGCCGGCCCCTCCCCGAGCGCTCCTTCCGGGCGGAGGCCGGGGCAGTCGGCGCGGAGATTCCGGGGAGGTCCCGCGATTCGCTTGAAAATCCCCCCCGGCGCGGCAGGCTGCCGAGCGGCGTCCAAGCACCGCGCCTCCTTCGAGGGATCTCATGGAAAAACCCAAAGTCGCCATCGTGCGCACCAGCCCGGCCACCGTCCTCGAGGACTACCACCGGCTGATGAACCTCGCCGGATACCAGGACGTCATCGCCAAGGACGCCGACACCGCGCTCAAGATCAACATCTCGTGGCACTTCTTCTACCCCGCGGCCTCGACCACCCCGTGGCAGCTCGACGGCGTGATCCGCGCCATGAAGCGCGACGGCTACGACCCCGACCTCATCCACGGTTGCCACAACCGCACGGTGGTCATCGACGCCCACCTCGGCGAGCGTGAGAACAAGCAGGTCGACGTGGTGCGGGCGCACGGCCTGCGGAACGTGCACCTGTACGAGGGCGAGGAGTGGATCCACGTGCGCGACGCGGTCGGTGATCTCGCCGACCGCTTCCTCTGCCTGAACCAGGTCTACCCGCAGGGCTTCTCCATCCCCAAGCGGTTCATCGGCGAGAACATCATCCACCTGCCGACCGTGAAGACCCACATCTTCACCACCACGACGGGCGCCATGAAGAACGCCTTCGGCGGGCTACTCAACGAGCGGCGGCATTGGACCCACCCCGTCATCCACGAGACGCTGGTGGACCTGTTGATGATCCAGAAGCGGATCCACCGCGGCGTGTTCGCGGTGATGGACGGCACCTTCGCCGGGGACGGCCCCGGGCCGCGCTGCATGATCCCGCACGTCAAGAACGTGCTCCTCGCCTCCTCCGATCAGGTGGCGATCGACGCCGTGGCCGCCAAGCTCATGGGGTTCGATCCGATGCGGGACATCAAGTTCGTGAGGCTGGCCCACGAGCAGGGGCTCGGGGTCGGCGACCCGCGCGACATCGAGCTCGTCGGCGACGTGGACGCGGCCAGCCAGAGCTGGAACTTCGAGGGCCCCTTCAAGAACATGACCTTCGCCTCCAAGAACCAGCACCGGATCTACTGGGGCCCGCTGAAGAAGCCGCTGGAGTGGTCGCTGAAGACCTGGCTCGCGCCCTGGTCCTACGTGGCGAGCGTCACCTATCACGACGTGTTCTGGTACCCGCGCTACGGCGTGGACCGCGTCAACGCGGCGCTCGGCAGCGAGTGGGGGCGCCTGTTCGCGAACTGGGGCGCCGTCGCCCCGGACGCGGAGGGCCGCGGCTTCCCCGACGTCGGCGTCCAGCAGCCCGAGCTCGTGCGGGCGGGCTTGAAGCACTTCCTGGAGGGCATGCGGCTCGTCGGCATGGCCGTCACGGAGTCGCCCGAGGTCACGACGCGGAGGCGCCCCCCCGCCCGCGACCCGGGCTGAGCGCCGCCCCGTGCCCCCCGGCGCTCGGGCGCGCGGCCGCGCCCCGGGCGCGTCGGACGAGGGGCGTGAGCGGGCTGGCCCTCAGGCCTTCAGTCGGGCCAGGAACGCCTCCGCCTCCGCGAGGCTCGGATCCTCGCTGAGCGCCTTCTTGGCGAGGAAGGCCGCCTTGCGGGGGTCCTCCTGGAGCTCGGCGATCTCCGCCTGCCGGAAGAGCGCCAGCGGGCGGGAGATCGGGGCCGGGGTCCGCATCGCCGCCAGCGCCCGCAGCGCTTTGAGCGCGGCGTCCCAGCTCTGGAGCGCCATCGCCCGCATCGCCAGCTCGCTCGCCATCTCGCCGCTCTGCGGGTAGCTCTCCCAGGCGGCCTGCAGCCACTTGAGCTCCCCCTCGTGGTCGCCGGTGGCGGCCAGCGCCCGCGCCATTCGGTGCTGGAGCGCCCCGAGATCCTTGGACCGCTTGTCGCCGTGCCGATCGATGGCGGACTGGAGGAGCTGCACGGCGTCCTCCGCGAAGCCGGCCAGGGTGTAGGCCTCCGAGAGCAGCACGATCACGCCCTCGTCGTTGGGCCTGAGATCGGCCGCTTCCATCAGCGGACCGATCGCGGTGGCGGCCGCGTTCAGCTGGTACATCCTGAGCTCCCCCGCCTCGCGCAAGAGCGCGAACCGGAGGTCGTCGTCGTCGTTCTGGTTCGCCTCGACGATGATCAGGTTGGAGAGCTCCCGGAAGGCCTCGACCTTCTCGTAGAGGCGCCGCAGGCGGGACCGGACCCGGGCGTTCTGGGGATCGAGCTTGTGGAGCGACTCGAGGGTGGCCCGCGCCGCCTCGGGCGTGCCGGCCTTCTCGTAGGCGTCCGCGAGGAAGACGGCCGCGTCGGTCTGCGCCTCCCCCTCCTCCAGCTTGACCAGCCGGGTGTAGCCCAGCGCCACGTCCTCCCAGCGCCCGGCCCCCGTGTCGAGGTCCAGCAGCGCGTAGATCGCGTCGTGGTCGAGCGGGTTCGCGTTGACCCAACCCGCCACCACCTCGCGCGCCTGATCCTCCGCGCCGAGGTAGGTCTTGTAGGCCTTGGCCAGGCGCATGGTGAGCGAGCGGGAGAGGAGCTGGTCGCCCGCCGCCGCGGCGTCCGCCTGGGCGTGGCGGAGCGCGGCGCAGAGCTCCTGACCGATGCCGTCGGCGCCGAGGGACATCGCCTCCTCGAGATCCTCGACCGACGCCGCGTGCTCCCCCGCGGTCGTGCGCACGTTGGCGCGCAGGCGCAGGAGCCGGACCCGCTCGGCGTCGCCCGCCGGGTGACGCTCGAGCGTCTCGGTGACGGTGTCGATCGCCGCCGGGACCTTGCCGGTCTCGACCAGGCAGCGGACGAGCTTGGAGACGAGCCCCACGTTGCTCGGCTGCATCGAGTGCGCCTCGCGGAGGATGTCGGCCGCGGCCGTCATGTCGTCGAGCCGCGTCCAGTGGATGCTGGCAGCCTTCTGCAGCAACTCCACGGCGTCGTCCTTCTGCTCGATGCGGAACGCTTCCTCGACCAGCCGCTCCGCCAGCCGCCGGAACTCGGCGACGATCTCCGGTTGGCGCGGGTTGATCTGGAACGCGTGCTCCAGGGCGCGCTCCATCCCCGCGGGATCCCCCTGGCGGTCGCGCGCGTGGACCAGCGCCAGGGCCAGCTCCATGGCCGGACCCGCCGTGCTCGGCTCCTCGAGGACGTTACGGGCGTGATGCTCGACGAGCCGCTCGAGCAGATCCGAGCGCTCCTGGACGTCGGCGTCCGGATCGAGCAGCGCCAGCAGGGCCTCCAGGATGCGGGGGTGGTCCGGCACCCACTCGAGCAGCGACCGGTAGGTGGAGCGCGCCTCGTCCTTGCGATCGCGAGCCAGCAGGGCGCCGAGCCTCAGCGTCAGGCGCACGCCGGCGTCGGCGTGGCGCTTCTCGCACGCCATGTCGATCTGCCGCTCCAGCAGCGCCGCCAGATCCTCCTCTCGCCCGCCGCGCTCGAGCAGGTCCGCCAGGAGCTCCCCCGCCACCGCGTGCTCGGGATCGTCGTCCAGCACCTGCTCGAGGGTGGCGATCGCGGCGTCCATCCGGTCGGACGAGGCGAGCAGGAGGCGCGCCTTGGCGATCCGGAGCTGGTTGCGGACCTGCGGATCGGTGACGGCCTCCGACACCTTGCTCAGCAGCCGCTCGTGGCGGTCGCGATCCCCCAGGCGGCGCACGATCTCGAGCGCCGGCTGCCACACCGCCTGGTCCGCCGGCGTCTCCTCGAGCAGCGCCTCGTAGGTGTCCGCCGCCAGCTCGAGGTTACCGAGCGAGCTCGCCGCAATCACGGCGACGTCGCCGAGGAGCTGACGGGCCTCGGCGGGCGGCGCCACGTCCGCTGCCTCGCGCATCCAGTGGATGGCGTCGTCCAGCTCGAATTCGTCGCGGCGCCGCTGGATGAGGTGTCGGAGCGCCCACAGCGCCTGGCCGAGATCCCCGACCTCGTCTCGCGCAGCCTCGACGGCGCGGAGCAGCAGCGACTCGGCGACTTCGTCCTGACCCCGACGAGCCGCCAGGTCATACGCCTCCTCCAGCAACCCCTGGGGCACGCCGCCGAGCTCGCAGCGCCGCACCAGCGCGTCGAGGAGGAGTTCGTCGTCGTTCGCGCTCCTCGCGACCCGCTCGTACAGATCGATCAGCGCCTCGTCTCGGGGCGCGACCTCGAGGGCCTGCCGAAGCGCCCGGGCGGCGCGCTGATGGTCCGGAGCGCCGCTGAGCGCCGCGGTGAGCGAGGAGATGCCGGCGAACAGCGTGTCGGGGAACATCAGCTCGAGCTCGGCCAGCCGGTACCGGAGCTCGACGCGATCGGCGGGCTCGAGCTCGCCGGGCGGCAGCTCGGCGATCTTGCGCAGCGTGCTGAGCTCGCCGGTGCGGTCGCCCCGCAGGCCCGCCACGCGCGCCATCGCTCGCCAGACGGCCGGCAGTCGCTGCCCCGTCGCCTCCGCGCGGGCATAGTGCTCGGCGGCCGAGTCGAGCTCGCTGAGGTCGTGCTCCTCGATCTCGCCGATGCGGACCAGCAGATCGCACGCCACCCCCCAGTCGCTGTCGTCGGAGGCGCTCTGCACCGCCACGGTCAGCGTGTCGCGGTAGCGCTGCATCGCGTCGCCCCCCGTCGCGAGCCGCTTGGCCTGGTCGTGCAGCTCGGTCGCAGCGGGCCGGATCGCGATCGCCTCGAGGATGGCGTCGAACGCGGCCTCCGGCTGGTCGAGCAACTCGGCGTAGCCGGTGGCGAGCCGCCCGAAGAGCTCCGCGCGCTCCTCCGGGTCGGTGGCGAAGTCCAGCCGGTGCCGGAGCGCCTGCATCAGGAGCTCTCCCTCCCCCGCCTGTCGCAACACCTCCTCGAAGCGGCGCGACTCCGCGGCGCTCTGGGCGGCCGCGTCGAAGGCGGACGCCAGGTTCTCCTGCGATCGATCGGGATCACCGAGGTCGCGCGCGACGCGATGGATCTCGTAGAGGGCCTCGGCGACGCCCACCGACTCCTCGTCCTCCGGCGCGCCCGCGGCCTGCTGGCGGCGCAGGATGAGCAGCAACGCGTGATACGCCCGCTCCGCCCGCTCGAGATCCCCGGCCTTGCGGTACGCGGAGCCGAGGAACCGCTGCACCTCGACGTTCGAGACGTCGACGCTGGCGGCCAGGCGCAGCTGGTCGAGCGATCCCGCGACGTCGCCGGTGGCGTCGGCGATGCGCGCGAGCATCAGGTGCAGCGCGGCGCGCTCGGGCGCCCGCCGCCGGCCGAGCTCGGCGAGCACCCCCTCGGCGAGCTCGCGCGCCTCCGGGAAGCGCCCCGCAACGCGGAAGGCCTCGGCGAGCTGAGTGCGGATGTTCCGATCGTCGGGGTTGATCGCGCGCGCGCCCTCCAGCACCTTGATCGCCCGCTCCGGCGCCGCCAGGCGCTGCACGTAGGTCCGGGCAGCCTCCGTCAACAGCTCGAAGCGCGCTGATTCGTCCGGGATCAGCTCGGCACCGTCCTCGAGGACGGCGACCAGCGCCTCCCAGTCACCGGACTGGCGATAGAGCCCCACCAGGAGCTGCCGCATCTCCAGGTTCGCGGGATCCTCCTCGAGCCCGTCGCGGAGCTGGCGCACGGCGCGCTCGGTCTGCCCGGCAGCGATCTGGGCCGTCGCGAGCCGCAGGATGGTGTCGGAGCGATCCCCCGGCCCCGCCACGGCGAGGCGCTTCTCGAGCCACTCGACCGCCGTGGCGTGCTCGCCGCGCTGCGTGTGGATCCGCGCGAGCGCGTCGAGCACGCCAGCGTCCTCCCGGAGGGCGACCACGCGCTGGTAGCAGGCGAGGGCCAGCTCGTCCCCCTCCGCGAGCTGGATCTCCGCGACGTCGGCCGCCTTGGCCCAGAGGTCGGCGGCCGTGGACGGCCGCTCGGCCTCGATCGCCTCCGCCTGCTCGGCGAGCAGGTCGGCGAGCTCCCGGTAGGCCTCGAGCTGCTCGAGCGCCGCGACGACCGCGCGCACGGACGGGCCGTGGCCGGGACGCTCGCCGAGGTTGTCGACCAGCACGGTGACGGTGGCGCGCAGATCCTCGGCGTCCCGGAGCAGCCGCCCGATCTCGATGCGCAGACTGAGACGCTCCTCGACCGAGTCGGCCTGACCGAGCTCGCGGCGCCGGAGATCGAGCAGGTCGCCCGCCAGCCCCGAGCCCTCGTAGAGCCCCGCGAGCGCGGTCACGGCGGCCGAGTCCTGCAGGTCGTCGTCCACCAGGCAACGGAGCAACACGATGGCCCGGGTCGGGTCGCCGAACTTGTCGACCGCGAGCTTCGAGGCTTCGTGCAGCACGCGGCGCGCCTGCTCCCGCGAGAGCGTCGCGCTGCACCCCGCGAATTCTGCCGCGTGGCCGCCGCGCAGCAGGCTGGAGAGCGCCTTGGGTGACCAGGTCTTGGAGTCGAGCGCGACGATGGCCGCCACGTGGGGCAGCGCCTCGTCCACCAGCTCGTGCTCCAGCATGCGCCCAGCCACCTCGGCGTGGAGCACGCCGAGCTCACCGTCGGTCACGTGGGCGATGGCGGCGTTCAGTGAGTCGACCACGTTCCGCCAGCGATCGGTGCCGTCGTACCGCGCGGCGAGCTGCTCGAGGGCGCTCGCGCGGGCGTCGGGGTTGGAGGCCGGGGACGCCAGGATTTGCTCCAGCATCCGGCAGGCGGCCTCGACGGTCGACGCGTCGTCCAGGAGCGGCTCCACCGCCGCCAGCGCGCCGGCCGGGTCGTTCAGGTTCTCGAGCCAGCAGGCCGCGACCTGCTGGAGTGTCGCCAGGGCCTCCTCTCCCGTCAGGGTGTTCAGTCGCTCGTCCCAGAAGTCGATGAGCTCACGGTAGCGGTGCTGCTGCTTCAGCAGGCGCTCGAGCGCGGCCGCGACGACCGGATCGCGGGGCTTGAGGTTGAACACTCGAGTGAGGTAGTCGACAGCGAGCTCCGGCTTGCCGGCGCTGTCCTTGGCGACGTGCGCCGCCTCCTCGAGCAGCGTCGCCTTCCGCTCCGGATCCTCGGCCTGGGCGATGGCCCGGTCGTACTGCGCCAGCAGCTCCTCCCACCGCCCACTGGCGGTCAGCTGGAGCGAGATCCGATCGAAGGCCCACTGGGCCGCGGGGTCGAGCTCGAGCACCCGGTGCAGCAGCTGGGCGAGCGTCGCCTCGTCCTCGATCCAGTCGTCGTGGTAGGCGACGGCCCGCTCCGCCACCTTGGCCGCGGTGGATGCGTCGAGGTCGCGGGCGAGCACCTCGCGGTAGCACTGCGCCGCACCCTCGACGCGATTCTCGGCCCGCGCCGCGGCTTCCAGGGCGTCCCACACCGCGTCGTCGCCCGGAGCACCGAAAACCGCCTCCCATGCTGCCTCGAACGAGCCGTCTGTTGCCACCGTGTCGCCTCTCGTTTCCTGGAGTAGCCGCGGAGTCCGTCCGTTCGCGTCCGACCCCGTGTCGCCCCGAACCGTGAGGCGCAGTCTAACCGAATGCGCTGCGCGGTGGTCGACCAGACGCGCCAGCGACACGCGACGATCGCTACGCGTGAATCGGAGTCGGTCGGAAGTGTAAAAGTCCCCTCTTGGTGCACGGCCACATCGCGCGCCCCGCGGCGCGCGACGGCGATCGACGCGCTATGGACGAGACCGATCGCACGCGGGGTCGTGCGCCGTGCCGCGCTTGCGCATGGTGCTAAAGCCTCATCGTGCCTGCGCGCCCCAAGCGCACGGCCACCGCGTCGTCGCGTCGCCCACGGCCCCGCCGACGTCATCGACGTCGACGCCGCGGCGAGGTCCGCGCGCGGTCGCCGTCCGGGGCGCTCACGAGGCCCCACGACGGGCCGCACGGAGGCGACGACTCCGCGACCGTCTTCCTCGCCTCCGTCGTTGACAGCGGTGTCGGCCGCCGTTAGTGCAGAGCCCGCCATGACGAAGTCGACCCTTGACCGAATCCAGGACCGCATCCAGGCGTTCGTCGCCGAGATCACGGCCATCGTGGGCGAGGGCGTCCGGGAGCGCGTGGTGCAGAAGCGGGGCGGTCGCCGGAGCGCCGGACGGCCACGGGCCGAGGCGGCCGGCACCCGGGCGCCTCGCCGGCGGGCCCGTGGACGGCAGGGCCCGGCGCCCGAGCGAGCCGCGCTCGCCGAACGGAGCGGCGGCAAGCGCAGCCCCGACGAGCTCCAGCGCCTGCAGGACTCGCTGCTGGAGGTGATCGAGCTCAACCCGGGGCAGCGGATGGAGGCGCTCGGTTCGCTCCTGCGGCTCCCCACCCGGACCCTGACCCTGCCCATGAAGCGCCTGATCGCGAGCCGGCGCGTCCGCGCCAGCGGGCAGAAGCGCGCGACGACCTACACCGCGCGGTGAGCGCGCGCGGCGAGCCCGACGCCGCCTTCAGCGCGCCCCGGCGCCGACCAGCCCGAGGAGCTCTTCGAGGTGCTGGATGGAGGCGTGCGGCTGCAGATCGCCCGGCTCCGGCGCGAAGTGCTCCGGCGGCGTCCAGCGGCGTAGGTGCACCATCTTCATCCCGGCGCGCCGCGCCCCCTGGACGTCGGCGAGCCAGTTGTCGCCGACGAAGAGCACGTCGCCCGGACCGCACCCGAGCCCCGCGCAGACCTCCGCGAACGGTGCCGGGTGCGGCTTCGCGTGGCCGACGTCGCCGGAAACCACGACGACGTCGAGCAGCGGCAGGATCCCGACCCGCTCGAGGCTGGCACGGATGGAGCGTCCACAGGGATAGTTGGAGAGGACGGCCAGTCGGAACCGCTCACGCAGCGAGTGGAGCACGGCGAGCGTCCTCGGCTCCGCCTCGGTGACGGAGACGAAGGCGTCGAAGCGCACCGCGACGAGCGCGTCGAGCTCGTCCGGGGTGGGCTCCCTCTCGTAGAGCGCCTGGACCAACGCGCGGGTGATCTCCGGGAGCCGGCTCTCGCGGTACCCGTTCCGGTAGGGCGCGAGCCGATTCGCTTCGCGGAGCGCGTGGAACCGCGCCTCGTCGTGGTCGCCGAAGCAAGCGCGGAGCGCGCGCCCGAGCGCCGCGTCGCATTGGTCGACGTGCCACGTCCCAAACTCGACCAGGGTGTTGCCGTAGTCGAAGGCGACGGCGACGGGAGAGAACGAAGCGACGGCAGCCACGGGCAGCCGCCATCGTGCGGCGAGCACCTGGTGTCAATATCGCCCCCCACGATCCCCTGGCGTCGTCGCGATCGGGGACAGGGCACGGCCCAGCGGCGCGCGCGGGGGCGAGCCCCCGCGGGGGGACGCGCGTTCAGCCAGGAGACGGCGCCAGGCGGGGATCCTGCTCGCTCGATCACCGTCGCGGGCGCGCCGCTGAGCTGATCGAGCGCTCAGGTGTTCGCTGAACTACGAGCGCCAAGCACCCGGAATCGATCCGAAAACCCTCCCGGACGACGGCGGGCCGGAAGCGCCTGGAATCCGCTGCAGCGAGCCCTCCGTCGGTGTGGGTCCATTGTGCGAGGTGTCCCACTTTTTTCGGTTGATCTGCGCCAAGGCCGCTTTTTCTGTCTTTGCAGATGCGCAGTGTTCAGGCATTCAGTTGACTCGTGACCCTGAACGTCGGGGCAGCGCTCGAGGAGGAGCAACGGGGCCGGGCAGGCGGCAACCCGAGGCGCCGAGCTCGTGATCCGAGGGGTCGACCGTGGGGGGCGCCGTGAGCAACCAAAGCAGCATCGGCATCGAGCCCAGCGAGGGCTTGGAGGCGGAGGATCCCGTCACCCGGGAGCAGCGCCGATCGCGACGAAAGCGAGACGTCCGCGCGCGCACCATCAGCGTGAAGCGCATGACCCGGCGTGAGGTGGATCTCGTGCGCAGCAGCGCCACCGAGCCCGACTACGACCGCCCCAAGACGCGCGCCGATTGCGTCAACGGGCCGCGGCCCTGCCCCTTCATCTCCTGCAAGTACCACCTCTTCCTCGACGTCTCCCCACGCACGGGCTCAATCAAGCTGAACTTCCCGGATCTCGAGGTGGCGGACATGCGCGTCTCCTGCGCGCTCGACATCGCGGATGCGGGCGGGTCAACCCTGGAGGACGTGGGCGCGATCATGAACCTGACTCGGGAACGGATCCGGCAGGTCGAGGTGAAGGCGCTCTCCAAGCTCGAGGCCCTGAACGACATGACCGAGCTCCGCGAGCACGGCGGCGACCCGCGACCGGCCGAGGGACGGCACCTCGCCGTCGTCCGGTAACGCGGGCGCCCGCCCCGACGCCCCCCCGCCCCGGCGAACACCCGCCATGCGCGTTCCCCGCGCGCGGCCTGGCCGCAGGCGGTGTAGATTGATGGAACGGCCATGCCACCGGAGCCCGCGGCCATACCCCCACAGCGCCCTTCCCCCGCCGTGGTGCGCGCCCTCGGGCAAGGCTCCGGCTGGATGCTCTTCCTCGCCGTCACCGGGCTCGTCACCAACGGGCTCGGCGTGATCTCGATGCTCACGTCCGTGGGCCAGCTCGGCGAGCTGCCCGCGGCCGCGGGCAAGGTCGCGCGCTGGATCACGCTGTTCAGCATGCTCCTCGGGATGGCGCCGATGGTGTGTGCGGTGCTGCTGCTGCGGGTCGCGCTGGTCGTTCGGCGCCTCGACGCCCGGTCGCCCCACGCCGAGGTCGAGAGCGCGCTGGAGCGCTTGGCCACCTATTGGCACTGGTCCGCGATCACGTTGCTGCTGTCGGTGGTCGTGGGCGTGGTCTTCCTGTTCGTCGTCGCGGCCGCGGTGGCCGTGGCTGGCCGATGAAGCGGGGCCCGCGGTGAGGACCGAGACGCTCTACCACGTCGTGTTCTCCGGCTCGGCGGCGGCGGGACGCGAGCGCGAAGAGGTCCGGGCGCGACTCGTCGAGCTCTTCGGCTCGCCCGCCAAGGTGGACGCGCTCTTCGCTGGCGGTCGGGTGCTGGTGAAGCGATACGTCCGCGAGGAGGACGCGCGGCGCTACCAGCGTGCCTTCGCGGCAGCCGGCGCGCCGTGCGAGCTCGTGCCCGTGGAGCTTCAGGCGGGACCGGCCGCGGGCGGGCTGGGCAAGCGCACGATCGCCTACGGCTCGCCCGCGGCGCGCCCGCGGCGCTCGACGCCGGTGTACGGCTCGCCCGTCTTCGCGGACGACGAGGCGGGGCTCGCGGCCGGCGCCGAGCGCCGGTCGGCTCCACCACCCGCCAGCGCGATCCCCGACCTCTACCTCCCGCCGGCGCCCCGCGACCCATTGCCGCCGGCAGCAGTGGCGGCCGGCACGGCGGCCGCGGCGGCGCTCGTGAGCCCCGCCGTCGCGCGCCACCTGGAGTCACCCTTCGAGTCGGCGTGGTTCGTCCCGGAGCCCCGCCCCGGCGCCCCCGCACCGCTGCAGAACCCGGACGCGAGCCGCGGCGCCGAAATCGGAAGCCCCGACGCCGTCACGGCAAGCACGGCCGACGGCGACCAGGAGGACGGGCTCCCGTCTTTCCATCGCGTCGCGCTCGCGGCGTCCATCGACGACGCTGCGCGACTCGAGGCCGCCGACGCCGCCCTCCCGTCCCTCGACCTGCGTGGGACCTCGACTGTCGACCTGGCCCTACCGCGGCTGACCCGGGATCCTGACACCGGCAGGGTGGTCGCCACCCCGCCGACCCGACCGGAGCGTCCCGGCCGCTTCGCGGGGCCGGGAGCGCCGAGGGTTCTCGGCCAGCCCCGGCCCGTGGGTGCCGAGCCCGGCGCTCCCGCCGTGGCGGTCCCGGTGCTGCGCGGCGAGCTCCGCGGTGACGCGCTCGACTCCTTCACGCCGACGATGCTCGCGGCGCTCGAGCGGTCGCGGTTGGGGCTGACCGTCATCGCCGTCTCCCTCTTCGCCGGGGCGGCCCTGCTCGCGTGCGGCGGGTTCGGCTCGCTGCTCACGCTGAACGTGCTCGGCTTCGTCGGCGCCGTCGGCGCGGGCGCCTTCTTCCTGGTCGGCGGGCTGCGGCTCTGGAGCGCGCTCCAGGCGCTGACGGAGGCGGTGGGGGGCGGCTCCGCCGCCGCCGCCGTGCGCTCCCTGGAGGAGCAAGCGAGGTTCTTCCGGCTCTGGGGCATCCTGCAGGCGCTCGGCCTCGCCCTCGGCCTGCTGGCGCTCGTCGCCGGGCTGCTCGTCGGCGCCGCCGCGGGCCTCTTCGCCCGGTAGGGCGACGCGGGGCACCCCGGGGGCGATCCGCCGCGGCCTGTGGTAGAGGTCCGCGCCGCCCTCCCCCGAGTCCCCCGATGAGAGCTCTCGAGCACGCGGTCGCGAGTCGCCGGACCTTCGCGATCATCTCCCACCCCGACGCCGGGAAGACGACGCTCACCGAGAAGCTCCTGCTCTTCGGCGGCGCCATCCAGCTCGCCGGGGCGGTGAAGGCGCGCGGCGCTCAGCGGCGCGCCCACTCGGACTGGATGAAGGTCGAGCAGGAGCGCGGGATCTCGGTGACGGCGTCGGCCATGACGTTCGAGCTCGACGGCTGCACCTTCAACCTGCTCGACACGCCAGGGCACCAGGACTTCAGCGAGGACACCTACCGCACGCTGACCGCGGTGGACTCCGCGATCATGGTCCTCGACGGTGCCAGGGGCATCGAGGCGCAGACCCGCAAACTCTTCGAGGTGTGTCGGCTCCGCGACATCCCCATCATCACCTTCGTCAACAAGCTCGATCGTGACGCGAAGGACCCGTTCGACCTGCTCGACGAGGTGGAGCAGACGCTCGCCCTCGAGACGAGCCCGGCGAGCTGGCCGATCGGGATGGGCCGCGACTTTCTCGGCTGCTACGACCTGCTCCACGAGCGGCTCCTGCTCCTTGACCGCGCGGACAAGAACGTCCGCGGTGAGGTGGTCGAGTGCCGCGGCCTGGATGACCCGGAGCTCGACGCGAGGCTGCCCGAGCCGGCCGTCGCGACCCTCCGCGAACAGGTCGACCTCGTCCGCGGGCTCTGCCCGCCGTTCGATCCCCGTGCGTACCTCGAGGGCCACCGGACGCCGGTCTTCTTCGGCAGCGCGCTCAACAACTTCGGGGTGAGGGAGCTCTTGCTGGGGCTCGCCGCGTTCGCGCCGCCGCCCCGCCCGCAGCGCGCCCGGGAGCGAATGGTCGCGCCCACGGAGGAGGCGTTCAGCGCCTTCGTCTTCAAGATCCAGGCGAACATGGATCCGAAGCACCGCGACCGGATCGCGTTCGCCCGCGTGTGCTCGGGCCGGTTCACGCGGGGGATGAAGGCCCTCCACGTCCGCTCCGGCAAGGTCCTCACGCTGCACAACCCGGTGATGTTCCTGGCCCAGGAGCGCGAGCTCGCCGAGGAGGCCTTCGCGGGGGACATCCTCGGCATCCCCAACCACGGCAACCTCCGCATCGGCGACACCCTCACCGTCGGCGAGCCGCTCCACTACGTGGGGGTCCCGAGCTTCGCCCCCGAGCTACTCCAGCGGGTCCGGCCGCTGGATCCGATGCGATCGAAGCACCTCGGCCGCGCGCTCGAGCAGCTCGCCGAGGAGGGCGCCGCCCGCGTCTTCAAGGCGCGCCTCGGGGGGTACTGGATCGTCGGCGTCGTGGGGGCGCTCCAGTTCGAGGTGCTCGCCGATCGCATCCGGACCGAGTACGACGTCCCGGTGATCTTCGAGGGGACCAGCCTGATGACAGCGCGCTGGATCGAGGCCGACGATCCGCGACGGCTCGAGCGCTTCATGGACGCGAACGAGGCGGCGCTCGCCGAGGACCACGCCGGCGCCCCGGTCTTCCTCGCGCGCAACTCCTGGCACCTCGACAAGGCGATCGAGGAGTGGCCCGAGCTCCGGTTCCTGGCGACGCGCGAAACCCTGGCGAGCTGACGGGACTGCCGGAGGGCGCCGGGACGCGCCCCGCTCCATGGCGGGGCACCCCGCGAGCCGCGGGGACCGCAAGGGTGACGCGGGGGCCGTCCTGTGCCAGAGATCCGGTCGAGGAGCCATGGCACCGCGCCACCTCGCGACCAGCGTTCTCCTGTGCGTGCTCACCAACCCGGGGTGCGCGGGGATGGCGGACGGCGACACCGACCGTCCGCCCCGCCTGGACGCGGACCGAGACGCCCGGGGGAGCGCCGGGGAAGGCGGCGCGGGCGGGCGGCTCGACGACGCGGCGGCTGGGCGGCCCGTGGTGGCCGGCGCCGCTGGTCGGCTCGACGGCGGGGTCGCGGGTGCCGCGGGGGCCGCGGGGGCGCCGGGCGCCGGCGCCGCGGGCGCCGCCGGCGATGGCGGCATCCGCCTGCGAGGAGCGCCGCTCGTCTTCACGCCGACGGCGCAGGGCTTCGGGCTCAGCGTCGTGCTCGAGACGGGCGATCCCTCCCGGCTCCAGGCCCGCCTCCGGCCCGCGGGCGCCGACGTCTGGGAGCCAGCGCTAGCGCCCCGGGTCCCGGCGCCCGACCTGGCGGAGTGGACCTTCGACGGGCTCGCTCCCGGCACCCGCTACGAGTACTCGGTCGCCGAGGCCGACGACTCGGCGGTGGTGTACGCGGGCAGCGCCGTCACGCAGCGCCCGGCGGGCGAGCCGTTCACCTTCGCGCTCCTCGCCGACAGCCACATCGGCACGGACCCGCTGTTCGGGAACCAGGGCGACTGGGAGACCCTGGCGGCGGTGAGCGCCGAGGTGGGCGCCGCGGCCCCGGATCTGGTGATCCACCTGGGCGACATGCTCGACTTCCACGATGTCGGCTTCAACGATCCTCCCCCGGACGGCTCGTGGACGCGGACCGCCTACCTCAACTACCGCACGCTGCTCGGCGACACCACGGCGCACGCCGCCCACTTCCCCGTCATCGGCAACTGGGAGGGAGAGAACGGCACCTACACGGACGCCGAGATCGCGTGGTCCCGAGAGCAGCGAACGCGCTACGTCCCCGCCCCGGAGCCCGGGACCTACCCCGAGGGGGGCAGCCCCGGCGAGGACTACTACGCCTTCACCTGGGGCGACGCGCTGTTCGTCGTCCTCAACGTGATGAGCTACACGACGACCGAGCACCTGCTCGGCACCTACCCGGGCGTGCCGGACGACTGGACGCTCGGCGAAACCCAGCTCGGCTGGCTCGCGGACACCCTCGCCAACGCCCGCGCTCGCTGGCGCTTCGTCCTCATCCACCACCCGGTGGGCGGCGCCGCAGGCGACGACATCAACTCGGCCTACGGGCGCGGAGGAGGTCAGGCCGCCGCCGTCGGCGAGCAGGCGCTCGTCCATCAGCTGATGCTCGAGCACGGGGTGCAGGTCTTCTTCTACGCCCACGATCACGTCTTCACGGACCTGGTAGTCGACGGCGTCCACTACACGGAGCCGGGGAGCGCCGGCGCCATCTGGATGTTCACCGAGGCGGAGACGGGGTACGCCGAGGCCTGGTTGCAGTCCGGGTGGGGCCGCGTCGACGTGGGGCCCGACGCCGTGGACGTGCAGCTCGTCGCCCTGGGCGGCGAGATCCTCCACGAGTACACGGTCGAGTGACCCCACCGGCGGGGGCGGGCGGGCGTGATGACCCGGCTCACGGCGCCGTCGCCACGGGGGCGACCACGCCACGCCGCGCGAGGGCGCTCTCCCGCAGCAGCACGCCACCGTCGAGGCTCTTGACCGCGCCGAACCCGCGCTGGGCGAGGATCCTCGCGGCGACGTAGCTGCGCCGTCCGGTGGCGCAGACCACCACCGTCGGCCGCGAGGGGTCCAGCTCCCCCAGGCGCTCACGGAGCTCGTCGACGGGGACGTTGACCACGCCCGGCGCCTCCGGGATCGGGCGCCCCGCGACCTCCGTGGTGCCGCGCACGTCCACCACCTGCCACCCGGAGAGGGAGGCCCCGGGCGGCATCGGGTCGAGGCGACCGTCGAGGACGTTGCTTGCCGCGAACGCCACCTGGTGCACCGGATCCCGGGCGGCCCCGAAGGGGGGGGCGTAGGCGAGATCGAGCCCGGCGAGGTCACGCACGGTGCCCCCGAAATGCATCGCGGTGGCGATGACGTCGACGCGCTTGTCGACGCCGGAGCGCCCTCCCACCGCCTGCGCACCCAGCAGCTTGCCCGTCCCCGGCTCGAAGACCAGCTTGAGCACGATCTGCTCGGCGCCGGGGTAGTAGCCGGCGTGATCCCCGGCGACGATGGTGACGCTCCGCGCCGGGCGCCCGAGGCGGCGGGCGAGCTTCTCGGTCAGCCCCGTCACCGCGGCCACCCGGTCGAAGACGCGGACGATCGAGGTGCCCAGTACCGGCGCCATGGGCGCGGTGACCCGCCCCGTCACGGCGTGCTCACCCGCGACCCGGCCGGCGCGGCTGGCGGGCCCCGCGAGGGGGACCCGCGCCGCCTGCCCGGTGGGACCGAAGACGACCTCCGCCGCGTCGCCCACCGCGTACACGTCCGGATCCGAGGTCAGCGCCTGGGGGCCGGCGGCGATGCCGCCCGACGCGCCGATGGCGAGGCCCGCGGCGGCGGCGAGCTCGGCGCTCGGCTGGACCCCGACACCGAGGACGACGAGATCGGCCGGCAGCCGTTCGCCGCTGGTCAGCTCCACCTCGGCGACCTTCCCCTCCCCATCGGCGTGGCAGCCGACGACGCCGGCGCCGAGGCGGAGCGCGATCCGGTGGGACTCGAGCTCCGGACAGAGCAGGTTACCGAGCTCCCGGTCGAGCAGCGGCAGCACCTGGTCCATCAGCTCCACGAGCGTCGTCTCCACGCCGAGGTGGGCGAACTGCTCCACCATCTCGAGCCCGATGAAGCCGCAGCCCACCACGACGGCGCGGAGGGGCTCGCCCGGCCGGCGGGGGGCGATCGCCGCCGGCCCGACCAACAGCCGCCGGACCCGGTCGGCGTCGGCCAGATTGCGCAGCGTCAGCACGTTCGCCGGCAGGGTGCCGAGCGCCGCCGGGACGATGGGGCGAGCCCCCGGGGCGAGCACGAGCTTGTCGTAGGGCTCCTCGAACCGTGCGCCGGTGGAGCGCTCGAGCACGCTCACGTGCTTGCGCTCGCGATCGATCCCGGTCACCTGATGACCCACGCGGACCCGGATGCGGAAGCGCCGTTCGAGCATCTCCGGCGTCGCCACCAGGAGCGCTTGGCGCTCGGTGATCTCCCCGCCCACGTAGTAGGGCAGGCCGCAGTTGGCGAAGGAGACGTGCTCGTCCTGCTCGAAGAGGGTGATCGTCGCGTGCTCGTCGAGGCGTCGCGCGCGGGTGGCGGCGGACGCGCCGCCGGCGACGCCGCCGACGATCACGATGCGCTGCGGGGTGTGGGGTAAGCTCATCGAGGCATCCTCTCGCGGGCGGAGCGTCGTTGGTAGCCCGCACCGCGCCGGTGAGAGCCCCCGGACGGCGGCGAGGGTTCGGTCGCGACCGCCCTGAAGGGGTCAGGCGGACGGCGAGCCCCCGGAGCTCAGCGGGAGACGCCGAGCTCGAGCAATCCCGCGGTGGCCAGCAGGAGGAGGACGCCGAGGACGACCAGGCCGACGAGGGCGACCGGCACCGCGGCCTGACGGCGACGGCTCGAGCGGGCGAACAGGTCGTCCGGATCCCCCAGCTCGCTCACGGACGCGATCGCCGCGAGCTCCGCGTCCGTCGGCGCCTCCTCACCGGTGAACGACCCGTCGGGGAACGACCGCGCGGAGCGCACCGACGGAACACCCGGCGTGGCGGGCTCGAGAGTGGCTGCGGACCAGGACACGCCTCCCGAACCCGCGCCGCCCCCGGCTGGGTCGGGGACGGAGCCGTCGCCGTCGCGGAGCCAGGTCCGCCTGAGCGACGTTCCCGTCACGTCCTCCTGGAGCCCACGCGCGATCGCCCACTCCGCGATCCCTTGACCCAGCTCGCGGAGGGTCGTGTGCCGGTCCGACGGCCGCTTCGCCAGCCCACGCGCCAGGATCCGCCAGAGCTCCGGCTCGTTCACACCGTGGGCGGAGAGCGGCGCCGGCTCCTCCTCCACGATGGCGCGCAACAGCTCGTAATAGCCCTGCCCCCGGAACGGGCACTCGCCGGCGACGAGCTCGTACAGCACGACGCAGTAGCTCCAGAGATCCGCCGCCGGCGTCACCTTCTCGCCGCGGGCCTGCTCCGGGGAGAGGTAGTCGGGCGTGCCGAGCACGACGCCCTCGAGGGTCAGCCGCTGTAGCCGGTCGGTGAAGCGGGCGATCCCGAAGTCCAGGAGCTTCGGCTGCGTGCCGAGATCGGTGGTCGCGAGGAAGATGTTCTCCGGCTTCACGTCGCGGTGGATGATCCCGCTCTCGTGCGCCATCGCGAGCCCGTGAGCGATCGGCAGCAGCGTGCTCACCGCCTCGAGCGCGGGGAGCCTCCGCTCGCGCGCGAGGAGATCGGCGAGGTCCTCGCCGTTGAGCAGCTCCGTCACGAGGTAGGGATCGCCACGCTGGCTGACCCCGAAATCCAGGGTACGCACGATGGCCGCGTGCCCGATCCTGGCCGCGGTACGCGCCTCCTCGAGCATCCGGCGCGCGTGGACCTCGACGTCCCCCCCCTCGAGCGCCAGGAGCTTGACGGCGACGTGAACGTCCAGCACCCGGTCCCGCGCGATCCAGACGGTGCCCATCCCGCCGCCCCCCAAGGGCCGCACCAGGACGTACTTGTCCCCCACCGGATCATTCGGCTGATAGCGGGGCCGACGGAGCGGTTCTTGGCCTGGAGCCGGCATGACTCGCCGCCACGGGCGCGAGCGCCCGCGGCAAGCTCGCACGATACCCCGCCCGCCGGAACAAATCCGCGCTCGGCGCGGGACCGAGGCGCGACGGCGGACGGCGGAAGCCCGTCTTCCCCGGGGTGAAGCCGCCCCGAGCGGCGCGGCTCAGAGCCCTTCGGACGCGAGCTTGGTCTTGAGGGCGGGATCCCGCTCCACGAACTGCGGGCTGAAGACGTGCAGTGGCGCCTTCAGCGCCTCCGTCACCATCGCCTGCATCCCGGCGGCCGGTCCGCCGGTGATCTGGCAGTGGTACCGCTTGACGGAGCCCTGGACGGTCCAGGTGCGGAGCACCTGGGAGGGCCCCAGCGCCTCACAGGTGATCGGGTTCGGGACGGCGACGTGGAAGGAGGCGGCCGGACTCTCCTTCTCCCAGTAGCGGACGGTGACCGTGTGCGGTCCCGCCTGGCGCTGGCGCACGCACCACCGCTCCTTCGAAACCTCCTCGGCCTTGCCGCCGTCGCAGGAGACGGCAGCGGCGGCTCCCTCGGGGGCGGCCCGGTACTGGCCCACCCAGCCGAGGAACAGGTCGAGCACAGCCTTGTTCTCGGCGATCTTCTGCTGCTTCTCCGCTTCCTCCCGCTGCTTCTGCGCCTGGGTGTCGACGATCTCGCGGTCGAGCGCGGAGAAGTCCGAGTCCTCGCAGAGCTTGAAGGCGCGATCACGCCATCGCGCCAGCAGCGCCGTGTCGCCGGCCTTGAGGCTGGCCCGCACCCCCTCCTGCGCGCCGCGGCAGCCCTCCGCATCCTTGCCGTCGCAGCTGAAGCCGAGCAACGACGCGCCCAGCGCCGCCGCGACGACGAGGCCGCCGCGCAGCCACTTGCCCTGGGTATTGGCGATCTTGGCGTGATTTCGCATCATGGGTCCCTCGCGCGTTTATCCTACGGTTCCCCAGGCGAGGCAAGCCCCGCATCCCGGGCCTGGTGCGGGGGTCCGGCCCGGTTTGCCGCCGGGTCCCGGCAGGGCTACTCGGCGAGCCGGATGCTGAAGGACCCGAGCCCGCCCCCGCCCCCCGAACGACGGATCTACGCCAACCGGACCCTGAACCTGCGCGCCATCAAGGCCGTGGGGTTCGACATGGACTACACGCTGGTCCACTACCGGGTCGCGGAGTGGGAGCGCCAGGCCTTCGAACGGGCCCGGCGAGGCCTCGAGGCGCGGGGGCTGCCGGCCGCCGACCTCGCGTTCGACCCCGAGTTCGTCACCCTGGGCCTCATCCTGGACCTCGAGCTCGGCAACATCGTCAAGGCCAACCGGTTCGGCTACGTCACCCGCGCCTGCCACGGGACGCGGATGCTCGATTTCGACGAGCAGCGCCACGTCTACTCCCGCGTCGTGGTGGACGTTGGGTCCCCGCGGTGGCTCGCGATGGACACGCTGTTCTCGCTCTCCGAGGCGTCCCTCTTCGCCAAGCTCGTGGATCGGGTCGACGCCGGGCTCGCGCCGGTGCCGGGGGGCTACCCCGGCGTACACCGCGCCGTCCGCCAGAGCATCGACGAGGTGCACATGCTCGACCAGCTCAAGGCGGAGATCATGGCCGACCCGGACCGCTTCGTGGAGATCGACGAGGACCTCGCGCTCGCCCTGCTCGACCTCAAGCACGCGGGCAAGAAGCTCCTCGTCATCACCAATTCCGAGTGGAACTACACGCGCGCCATGCTCTCCTACGCCCTGGACCGGCTGCTGCCGGCGGGGCAATCGTGGCGCGATCTGTTCGACCTCGTGTTCGTCGGCGCGCGCAAACCCCACTTCTGGACGGCGCGGAGCCCGGCCTACTCCCTGGTCGACGAGAGCGGGCTCCTGCGCCCGCACCCGGGCCCGCTCGTCCTCGGCGGCGTCTACCACGGCGGCAACGCGGCCCAGGTCGAGCGCGATCTCGGCCTGGCCGGCGAGGAGATCCTCTACGTCGGTGACCACATCTTCGCCGACGTGTACGTCACCAAGGACGTCCTCCGCTGGCGCACGGCGTTGGTGGTGCGCGAGCTCGAGCGCGAGCTCCGGGCGATCGAGGGCTTCCGGGCCCAGCAGGCCGAGCTCTCCGAGCTGATGGACCATAAGGCCGCGCTCGAGCACCGCGCCTCGGTGCTGCGCCTCGCCGGGCAGCGGCGGGAGGCCGGCTACGGGGAGCCGCCGGCGGCCCGCCCGGAGTCGCTCCACCGGCGCCTGAGCGAGCTCCGCGCCGAGCTCGCCGCGCTCGACGCCCGCATCGCGCCCCTCGCGCAGGCCGCGGGCGAGCTCGTCAACCCGCGGTGGGGCACCGTCATGCGCGCGGGCAACGACAAGAGCGCGCTGGCCCGCCAGATCGAGCGGAGCGCCGACGTCTACATGGCCCGCGTCTCGTGCTTCCTCCACGAGACCCCCTTCGCGTACCTCCGCAGCGCCGGCGGGCACCTCCCGCACGACGCCGGCCCGCGCGGCGGGGCGTGAGGCGCCAGGCTCCGACGCAGTCCCCACCGCCGATCGCCAGAGCAGCAATCAGGTTGATTGCTGCGAAAAATCAACGACCTAGGGACCCGCGTCCTCCGGGTCCCACCCAGCCACCGCTGGGTGGGTGAGGGCGTGGGGCACCGAACCGGGAGCAGATCTCGCCCCAGGCGCCGCTGACGACGCACCCCCTCAGGGCGAGGGTGCGTCGTCAGCGGCGCTGTTGCCATTGGCAACCTGATCGGTGCTCTACACCGAGCCCACGGCGCGCCCGCTCAGGCCCTGCTTGGCGAGCTCGTCGGCGCGATCGTTCCAACGATGACCGGTGTGGGCGCTCACCTTGCAGAAGCGGATCCCGTCGAGCTTGCCGCGGAGTCGCTCCTGGTACCGCCGCGCGATCTCGCTGGTGGCGCGCCACTCACCGAGCGCCCAACGCCCCACGCCCTCGTAGTCGTGGCAGACGACGGCGCGGCAGCCCTGCGCGCGGCACCACTCGATCGCCTGGAGGGTCGCCTCGAGCTCCCCGTCGATGTTGCGGCTGAGCGCCGGCCCGAGCGTGCGCCCCGACGCCGCGTAGAGCTCCCGGTCGCCAGCGACGACGACGAACCCCCACCCGGCGTGGCGCCCCGCGCCCGGCGCGTAGGAACCGTCGACGTAGACGAGCACCTCGCCGTCACCGACCGCCTCGGTCGCCGTGCCGCGGTCGTCCAGCCACGCCTCCGCCTCGGCGCGGGTCACGAAGCCCTTGAAGAGAGCCCCCTTCACCCCGCGGACCCTCGGCTGGCACTCCGCCCACGAGGCGTAGATCGCGGGCGGCAACGTCCCCTTCACCGCGTAGAAGTTCTTCTTCGTCGTCGCCAAGGGTTCTTCGCCTCCGAGTCGCCCCCTCTAGCACGGCCGCGACTCGGCGCGCAGGTGGCAGCGACCGCCCGCGGTCGCTATCGTCCAGCCCATGCGCAGCTACCGCTATGTGATCGTCGACGTCTTCACGGATCGCGCGCTCGCGGGCAACGCACTCGCGGTCTTCACCGACGCCCGCGGCCTCGACGCGGGCGAGCTCCAGGCCCTCGCCCGCGAGCTCAACCTCTCCGAGACGGTCTTCGTGCTCCCCCGCGAGGCGAGCGGCCAGGCCCGGCTCCGGATCTTCACCCCCGCGCGGGAGCTGCCGTTCGCGGGGCACCCGGTGCTCGGCACCGCGTTCGTCATCGGCGCCGCGGTGCCGCTCGACGTGATCGCGCTCGAGACCGGGCAAGGGGTCGTGCCCGTGCGCCTCACCCGGGAGGCGGGGCGCGTGACCTTCGGCTGGATGACGCAGCCCCGGCCGACCGAGGTGCCCTTCGACCAGGGCCCCGCGCTCCTCGCGGCGCTCGGGGTCGATCGCGTGGAGCTCCCGGTCACCGTGTACGACAACGGGCTGCTGCACGCCCTGGTGACGGTCGCCGATCGGGGGCAGGTCGCTTCCCTCGCGCCCGACCTCGCCGCCCTGGCGCGACTCCCGGTGACCACGGTGAGCGTGTTCGCGGGTGAGGGCACCGCGGTCAAGTCCCGCACCTTCGCCCCCGCGGGCGGCATCGCCGAGGACCCCGCGACCGGATCGGCGGCGGGCCCCATCGCGGTGCACCTGCTCAGCCATGGGCGGCTCGCGCCCGGCGCGACCCTCGAGATCGAACAGGGCGCCGAGGTGGGGCGCCCCTCCCGACTCCACGCTCGCGCCGAGGTGGCCTTCGGAAACGGAGCCGCCGGGGAAGTCACCCGGGTGATGGTCGGGGGTGCCGCCGTGGTGGTCGCCCGCGGCGAGTTCCACCTCTAGGGCCTCCGTCGGGTCCACCCCGTCCGCTCCCAGAACTTGCCGGGTTGGAGTACGATGGGCCTCATGACGAAGAGCGCACTCAGGTCGGTCCGCGCGCCGCGCGGGCTCGTCATGTCCACCCTCCTCGCCGGCGCAGCGGTGACGCTGGTGACGCCCGCGGCCCGCGCCGCGGACCCGGCCCGCAGCTTCGGTGCCAAGGGGCAGCTCGCGATCACGGGCGAGGAGCTCACCGGCTACTGGGCAGAGCACAGCAAATGGGAGAACTACGACCGTCAGGAGCGGGAGACGAACCGCGGCGGGCTGTCGCTCCTGCTGCAGGAGGGCGGCGCGCAGGTCGGCGTCCACTACTTCCTGCTGCCGCAATTCTCCATCGGCGGGAGCGTGGGCTACGATCTTCGCGTCGGCAAGAACACCATGGAGGACGGGGACGGCACCTACTCGACCCACCTCGCCCCCCGAAGTAGCCTCGACGTCGGCCTGCGTGCCGGCTACGCCCTGATGTTCACCGACGTGGTCGGTTTCTGGTTCCGCGCGGGGCCGGGGATGGAGCGGACAGTACTGCGCCCGCTGCCGACGAGCGAGGAGGACCGGGACCTCGACACGGTCTGGCTCGCGTCCCTCGACGTGCTCTTCGTCGTCAATCCCGTCCCCCATTTCGGGCTCTACGTCGGCCCCAGCGGCGACGTCGCCTTCGCCGGGCGGCACCGGGAGGAGCGCCTGGCGCCCCCGCCGAACGTCCCCGAGGACTGGCACGAGCGCGAGTCGTTCCAGCGCATCGGCGTCGGGATCGGACTCATCGGGCATTTCTGAGCGGCGAGCGCCCCCGCCGCACCGGGCGGGTCGCCCGCCCCGGGGCCGCGGACTAACCGCCGACCTCGACGGTCAGGGCTGCCGTGCCGCGGCTGCCGAAGGCGTCGAGGACGGAGACGACGATGGGGTAGCGGCCGCGCCGGGGGTAGCGGTGCGACGCGGACACCAGCGGCAGGCGCCGCTCGGTGCGGCCGCGGCAGGCGGCCCAGTCCGCGACCGCGATCCCGTCCGGGCAGTCCCACCCGACCGCCCAGGAGTCCACCAGCTCCGTGGAGCGTTCCCGGTCGAGGCCGATGCCAACCGGGAGCGCGCCGGCGCCGTCGTAGCCGAGGCCAGCGAGCTCGACGTGCACGTTGCGACCGTCCACGACGGCGCGGGCGCGGGGGCGCGGGACCGGCGACGGCGCGGCCTCGTCGGGGCCCGGTTGGACGACGGCGATCTCGAACGGCGCCCGGTCGGCGAGCGCCAGGAGGCGCTTGCGGGCGACGGCGACCGCGCGCGGGCTCGCGTCGCAGCCGAGCCAGCTCCGGCCGAGCCGCTCGGCGACCACGAGCGCCGTCCCCGAGCCCGCGAAGCAGTCGAGCACCAGCGACCCCGGCTCGGTCGACGCGCGCACCAGCCGCTCGACCAGGGCCTCGGGCTTCTGCGTCGGGTAGTCGACCCGCTCCGACTGGTTGCCGCGCAGCGCGGGCACGTCGAGGACGTCCCGACATTTCGCCCACCGATAGGGTCCCGCCTCGTCGACCAGGATCTCGACGTTCTTGAAGCCGTAGTGGTGACCCAGGCGCGACTTCTCCAGCTCCGGGTTCCAGATGGCCCGCGCCGGGTCCTTGGCGAAAAAGAGGATGGTGTCGTGCTTGCGGCTGAAGCCGAGCCGAGCGGGCGTGCCCCCGGTGCGGTAGGCCCACACGAGCTCGTTGACGAAGGCAGCGCGACCGAAGATCTCCTCGAGCAGGAGCCGGACCACCGCGCTCGCGCGCTGATCCACGTGGACGTAGGCGCTGCCGCGCTCGCTCAATAGCTCGTGGAGCAGACGGAGCCGCGGCTCGAGCATGGTGAGGTAACCCGAGAGCCCCGGCCCCCAGGCGTCGCGGTAGGCGACGACCTCGCGCGGCGCGCCGCGCTCGGCGGCCTCACCGAGGCGCAGCGGCACCCGGTAGTCGTTGCCGGAGGCGAACGGGAGATCGACGGTCACCAGATCGACCCGCCCGTGGAGCTCCGCGCGGAGCGCCGCCAGCGCCGCCAGGTTGTCGCCGAGGAGTAGCCGGTTCGGACTTCGCCGCGGGGCGGCGTCGCGCGGCGGACGACCACAACCGGGGACGCGCTCCACCAGCTCGACGCTGGCCCCCGCCAGAAGCGGCGCCGCACGGCCGTGCTTGCCGGGCCAGCAGAGCTCGACGTCACGGGGCGGGGCGGGGCGGGCCATGCAGGGCGCGAAGGTCGCCGAGGTCCGCGGTCGGGGTCAACCCCGGAGCGCCGCGAGCCGCCGGCGACACCTGCGGCGTCCAAGACGGGCCTCATCGAGACGTACCCTGGGGAAGCCTTGCCTCCCTGGGAATTTTGGCATCACTGCTGGGGGTGGATCGCGCAAGGCGCCCTGAAGCATGCCCCCTCGCCCCTGGCAACCCGTGGTGCCAGGGGGGTGTTCTTCAGGGTACCGACGCAGCTGGCCAACCGAACGGTACGCTAGCTCTCGTCTGCCGGAGCCGCGAAATCCGGGTAGAGCCGCCGGGCGCACGCGGGACAGATCGTGTGCGAGAACGACGCTTCCGTGCGCTCGGCGATGTACCGCTCGATCGGCACGTAGGTCCCCTGCGCGTCGCGGATGTTCTTGCAGGCGGCGCAGGTCGGCAAGATGCCCTCCAGCACCCGGATGCGTCGGGACTGCCTCACGTTCACGATCACCAGATGGGCGATCACGAGCAAGGTAGTCAGCTTGATCCCGGCGTTCAGGAGGCCCAAAGCCAGGGTCTGGTCCCCGCGCCAGCTCAAGTGGTAGACGAGGGACACGAGGGGCAGGCCGACCGCGAGGGCATAAGCCGCCCAGCCTCTCCCTCGCCACGCCGCGAGCAGCACCGGGATGGCAAAGGTGACCGGAAGGAGCACATCCTTGCCCGTGCCGTAGTCGAGCAGCAACACGCAAAGACCCAGCGCCCCGGCCGCAAGGTCCGCCCGCCTCCCCTCCCACGACGGCGGGACCCCGGAGCTCATGTTGACCCTGCGGCGTTCGGCGCCATGACAACGGTTCCGGACCTACCGGCCCGTCGCGCAACGCTAGCATTGTGCCGCGCCGCTCGCGAGGGCGTCCCGGATCGGCGGTGCCTCACGCTACGGGCACACCACCATCGCGCCGGGATCGGGGCCTCGCCGCCGTCACTCCACGGCTGCGGGGGGGGCGACCAGCGCCAGCGACAACCCGGGCATCAACGCGAGCGCCGCGATGCCGATCGCTCCCGCGACGATCGCCGAGATCACGACGAGCCCGACGCCCTCAGGGACCCCCGGCAGCGCTCCGGCGAGGCGCCCGGCGAGCGGAACGAGGGCGTCACTGGCGCGGGCAACCAGGTCGCCCCCGACGATCGCGACGGCGAGCGCGGAGAGGTAGTGCCGTGCGTCACCGAACACCCGGAACACGACCACGAGACAGGTGAGCTCGACGAATCCGCTGATCGCGGTGGTCGCCGCGAAACATAGCCCCACCGTCGGCAGGCTTGCCCTCACGACGAGCAGCGTCGTCCAGCACGGTGCCAGCAGGAGCAAGAGAGAGACGGCCACCCAGAGCACGCGGGTGACGGGCGCCTTGAGCAGCGCCGCCCAGGCCACCAGGGCGCCGACGAGAGCGAGGATGCCGGTCGTGCCGACGACGAGACCGAACTGCTGGTTGCTGAGGCCGAGTCCGCCGCGATCCGGGGCCTCGAGCAGCAGCAGCGGCGCGCCCGCCCGGAACAGCAGCACGGGCACGGGGCAGGCCACGAACAGGAACCCGGCGCGCCACGCCCCCGGCAAGGCCGTGAGCTCCCGCCAGGCGCTCGCGGCAACCGCGCCGGGAGTTCTCGCCGGGGCCTCACGTTCCCCGAAATGCGGCAGCGCCCAACCGGCCGCCGCCGCGGTCGCCACACCCATCGCGACGAGCACCAAGGCGGCGAGCCCCGCGCCGAAGCCCGGCCCTCCCGCGGCGAAGAAGAGCATCGGGAAGACAGTGCCCGCGACGAGCAGGCCCAGCATGACGCCCACGGTCCAGGGGAGCAGGTACCGCACGCGATCCGATTGCGTGAGACACCCCACGTAAGCGGCGCGCGTGGTGAACCCCGTCGCACTGGCGAGCGGCACGAGCAAGAGTCCCAGGACGACGGCGGCCCCCGGAAACAGCACCCCGATCAAAGTCAGCACTCCCATGCCCCCGATGCACAGGCTCAGAACCGAGCCGATCGCGCGCCGTCGGGGCCGGCGCGCCTCGAGTAGCGGCACGAGCGCGAGCGGCAGCACGGCCAATACCGGGGGACCGATCCAGCGGGCCACCGCGGTCGCGCCGAGCGCGCCGCTCGAGGCGACCGCGTCCCGGACCGACGAAGCCGCCGACAGGTTCGCTGAACTCGACAGCAGAGGGCTAAACCCCATCGCCAGGGGCAGGAGCGCCCCCAGGCACACGATCCAGACCCAGCTCCTCCGCTCCGGCCCCATCGCCGCATTATCGCGGTCGGCGCGGCTGCCGCAAAGCGCGCTCTCTCCTCCAGATCCGCCGCTGACGGCGCCGACGCCGGCCCCGACCGCATCACCCGCGCCGATGCCCCCCCGGCCTCAGGTCGGCCTCGCTCCTCCGCCCGCCCCGGCCATTCCTCCCCCCTCGAACCCGGCGCCAGCAGGGTCTGCCCGGTTCTGGCGCGACCTGGGTCGGCTCGGCGCGTGTCCGTTGCGCTATGCCGCGACACGGAGCTTCGGGATCCGCCCTTGCCTTACGCTCGAGGGCGGCGTGCTCGAGGGCCGAGGCGCGGACGAAGTACCGCAGCACACCGCGGAGCTTGCCGGGTGGGTCGCGCCCGACCTGCTCGTGCGGAGTGAGCTCGGCCTCGGACGCTCACTCATCAGCCTCGACGCCCTGGCGAGCGTGCCCCTGACCCCACGACGAGCCCGACCACGGGGGCTCAAGCCGCGGGCCGCCCGGGTACCGGAGGTGAGGGCGCAACAGGGGAGGCGACGGGCCCGACTGCGGGTGCGCCCAGCGATGGCGGCAGCTCGTCAGCGCTGGGATGGGCCTCACGCAATGTGATCCTGGAGCTCACCCCTGAGTTCGAGGATCCGACGGGATTCGAGAACGTCGAGTCCTGGCTGCTCAACGTTAGCGTGCCTGCCGAGGAGTTGCTCGAGGTATCGCTGATGAACGCGCAGGACTTGGCCGGGAATGTCGCACCGGGGCTTGGAGGCGTGTCATGCGCGGGGCAATCGCCGAGCGATCTCGGCGAAGACGCCACCGGGGTCGGATTTGCCGGGGGGAGCGGGGCGAGCATCGGGGGGCACAGCGGCGCGGGTGCGGACGCCGGGGGGGGCGTCGTGGCGGGCGGTACTGGGGGCAGCCCCGGCACGGGGGGAGCGGGCGCGACGACGGCGAGCGACGCCGCGATCCTGCTGCGTGCGGCCGTCGTGACGGGCTCGTGCATGCCCGACGACGGCATCAATCGCCACCTGACCCGGCTGCGCGCGCCCGGCTGGTACCCCGGGCCGTACGCCCCACCGCCGGACAGCCTGGAGTGCCTGGCCACCGCGGCGAGCGGGTGCGACGCGGTCGCCTCGTGCCTCGGTTACGTGCTCACGATTGGGGAGAGCGCCGACTGCGCCAGCGAGCAGTGCACGGGGAGCGTCTTCCAGTTCTGCAACGACGCAGCGTCGCTGACGCTGGACTGCGCGCGCTTCGATCGCGTCTGCCAGGCGGGGGTGGGGTGCGTCGAGGCGCTCCCCGCCGCCGTGTGTGACGAGACGTCCTTCGCCCCCGCCTGTACGCCGGAGGGGCGTGGGCAGGTTTGTGATGGCGGGCTCGTCGAGGGGGCGCGCTGTCCCGAGCTCGGCCTCGCTTGCGCGGGGGGCGAGTGCGTCGGCTCCGGAGCGGCCTGCTCCGAGACATCGCTGGGAACGTCGATCAACGCCATCCCGTCGTACGAGGGGGTCGAGTGCAGTGGCGACGTCTTGCGGTCTTGCGTCGGGGGGCGCCTCCACGAAGAGCCCTGCGCGGCGCTCGGACCCGACTTCCACTGCCAGGTGATCGAGGACAACCCGACCTGTGCCGGTCCGGGTTGCTCACCCGTGTACTTCTGTGGCCTCGCCGGCGAATGCGTGCCCGGCGAGATGCCCCCCGGCGCCTCGGGCACGGGCGAGTCCTGCGAGGGCACGTCGGTGCGCGTCTGCAATGACGGTCGCCTCGAGAGCATCAACTGCCAGTCGCTGGGCTTCGAGGGCTGCGACGTCGACGCGGGCTTCGGCTGCGTCCCCTTCGGCTGAGGCCCGTGCGCCACCGCCCGGCCGCGGACTCCGCCCGCTTCCCCTCCCAGGACGGCGGGAACTCGGAGCTCATGTCGCCCGTGCAGCGTTCGGCGCCATGAGAACGGTTCCGGACCTGCCGGCTCGTCGCGTGACGCTGGCGCTGTGCCGCACTGCTCGCGAGGGTCTCCCGGATCGGGTAGCAGCGACTCACCTCGCCCTCGAAGCCGCCGTCGGCCGGAGCAGCGCCAAGCGGTGAGCCTCCGAGACGGCAATGGCCCACCCCACCTCGCCCGGGGACAGCGAGCGCGACCGTCAGGCGAGGCGGGCTCTCAGCGCCATGGAGAAGAGCTCCTGGCTCGGGCGCCAGACCTTCTCACGGCTGGGGAAGTCGGCGTCGAACTCGGCCAGGCCGGGAGGTAAGTCGAACACCGCGCTGAAGTGCGCGGCCCATCCTCCCTCCGAGAGGATGCCCGGCATGAGCTCGAAGACGAGGAGGCCCAGGGGGTAGCTTCCGTCATCCATCGAGACGCCCAGATCCTTCCCGTTCCTGAACCCGTAGCCGACGTAGTCGTGCGGGTACCCGAGGAGCACAATGGCGGCGAAGCCCCGCGCTCGACCCAGCTCCGCAACGCGCTCCATCAGCGCGCGACCGATGCCTTGCCGCTGGAAGTTCGGGTCCACGGAGACGGGGCCGACGGTGAGCGTCTGAAGCTCCCGGTCGCCTGCCCGGAGCCAGGAGCGCGTCGTCATGACGTTGCCGACGATGCGCCGGTCAAGCTCGGCCACGAGGGCCATGTCCGGGATGAAGTCCGCGTGCCCGCGCATGACGTGCACCAGGTAGTGCTCGTCGCAGCCGGGAACGTGGAGGTTCCAGAAGGCGTCCCGGGTCAGCTCCTCGACAGCTCGATGGTCTTCCGGGCCCTCGACGCGGAGGGTCAGCCCCGAGATGGACGTGTTTCGCACGAGCGCTAGGGTACTACACCCGTGGCCGCGACCGAACCGCCCTCGGCCGCGTTTCCAATGAAGGCCTTCCGAACACCCCGGCTGCTCCTCCGGCGATGGCAGGGCTCTGATCGTGCGCCGTTCGCACCGCTGAACGTCGATCGCGAGGTCATGCGGCGCTTCCCCAGCGTGCCCGACCCACCGACGCGGGCGTGGCTCGCCTGGGCGCTCGCCGAGGTGCTGCCGCCGATGCGGAGCACGCTGCTCCGCGAGGGCCTGGCCCTCGCACCCGCCGACGGCGAGGTGACGTCGCGACTGCTCGAGTCCTTCGCGGCCACAGAGGCCGCCGCCGCCAGCGCCGAGCTCGGCGCCTGGTTCGCGCGGCCGCCCGTCGAGGGCCCGGGCTACCTGCGCGCGCAGTACCAGACCGCGATCCTCGCCGGACTCGCTCGCCCGGGCGCCCCGCGACCGACCTCGCTGCCCACGATCTTCCGGCACCTGCCCCCCGAGTCGGCCCCGGTCCTCGAGGCCGCGGCGGCGGCGGCGCGGAACCACGGGTGCCCGTTGCCACCGACCGAGTGCCAGCGGCTCGCACCACGGCTCACGAAGGGCGGGACAACGCCCGAAGAGTCCGAGCGCGCCGAAGGCAGCCGGCGCCGCCGCATGCCCTCGGAGCAAGCCTCCGGGCAACCAGCCCGAGCGCGTGGCGGGGCTATGAGCAGCTTCTGAACCCGAACCGACCATCCACAGGCGCGACCCCGGCGGTGCGGGTCGCAAGTCCGTCGCACGTTTGGCACAGCGCTCGTGTATCATCAGGGGCCGTGACGAAACGTCCCCTTTTTCTGGCGCTTTTCGCGATAGTTACGGGTTGCGTCAGCGACCGACCGCGCCCGACAATGGGGGGCGACGAGGTCGTGTGTCCGAGCGGTTCGGTCAACGCGGGCAAGACGATCCGCACGGTCAACTGTGGCACGGTGGTCGCCTTCGACGGCAGAGCTGCGGAAGGGACGCTCGCGGTGCAACAGCTCACGGCGGCGGGGATGAAGCACTCGGACCTCGCACTCCGCGAGGTCGACCAAGCCGCCACCGACGCTCAGATCGAGTTCTCCCAGCTCTGCGAGGCCTACAACGCCTGCAATCTGTCGAGCGAGGAATACCGGCAGCGTCTCGATCAGACCCAGGCGCACCTCCGGGCGATCCGCGACAAGATCGAGCTGCTGCGTGGGGCGCAGGGCAACCCGGAGCTCCTCCGTCAGGCGATGACCGATCTCTACGTCACCGCGGTTTCGCCGGCGAAGCAGGCGCAGACACTGCTCGGGCTGGAGCTGGTCATGGAGGCGCGTACCCGCGACGGGACGACGCTGGTGCTCCGTGGCGGCGAGACGTTGCACACCGGCGATGAGGTGGTCTTCGGTCTGCGCGTGTCACAGCCGGTGTATGCGTATGTCTTTCAGCACAAGGGGGCGGACCCCGTCCTCGACGTCTTGTTCCCCAACGCCAAGATCTCCGGGCTCGCCAACCCCATCCCGGCGGCCCAGCGGGTCCGCATTCCGCCCGCCGGACAGGTCTTCACGCTCGACGATCGGGATCTCGGGCAGGAGACAGTCTACATCGCTGTCTCGCTTTCGCCGTTGAACGACCTCGATGCGGCATTGAGGCAGGCTGCTTCCGGGAACACGGCATCGCCACCAGGGGTGGCGACGGCGGTGACTTCCCTGTTCGTTGAAGGAGCTCCCGAGTGCACGGGGCAAACGCGTGGGCTGACAGTGACGTCGAGTCGCGGTTGCGGAAGCATGTCGCGTGGCCTCGACGTGACCCCCGCCACAGGATTGGACCCGTTCTTCGGATCGCCGGCCTCGGTCGCGGCTCGCTCGCTTCCCGGCGACGATGCCATCCTGAAGACGATCAGCTTCGTCCACGCCGAGTGATCGCGTCGGCCGTCCCGGTCGCTGCCTCCGCACACGGGAGGCTCGGCCAGGGTGGCGCGGCCCCGGGTCACCGGGCCACTGCATTCATGCGTCCGGCGGACTCGTCGCGCAGCGAAACCCGGTCGTGGCGTCGCGCGCGGAGTCGAGGAGCACGTAGCGCGCCGGAATCCAGTAGACGAAGTAGCTGTCCTCGGGTTCGCGGTAACTCCCGCCCCGCCCGATCCGCCAATCGTTGTCGAGATCTCCGGGCACGAAGGGATCGACCTGCGGGTCACTCGGGTACGGCTCGGAAGCGTCGGCGACCCACTCGGTCAGGTTTCCGGCCAGGTCGTAGAGGCCAAAGGCCTCGGGCGGAAACGAGCGGGGCAGGCACGGCTCGGAGCGCCTGCCGACGCACGCGGTCCTCTCGTCGGGAGCGGCGTCGCCGGTTGCATAGGGGCGCTGCGCCGTTCCCCCGCCGGCCACGTACTCCCATTCCGCCTCCGTGGGCAGCCGCGCGCTCCGCCAGGCGCAGTAGGCCACGGCGTCGGCGAAGTCGACGCAGTCGCGGGCATGGTTCAGGGGCCGAGCGCGGGAGCGACGGCAGGAGCCGCCCTCGAAGGGGGGATCCGTGCACGCCCCCGCGTCGACGCACTGGCGATACTCGGCAACCGTGGTCTCCGCCGCGGCCATGCAGAACGAGCTGACCGTCACCCGGTGGCGAGGTCGTGACTTCTCGGGACCCTGATCGTCCCCCATCTCGAAGGTCCCGCCGGGGATCGCGCGCATCCCCGCCGGGCACGCGATCGCGACGGGAGCCGCCCCGAAACCCGGCCCGGAACCCCCCGGCGCGCGCGCTCCCGCCGCGGAGGACGACCCGACCGTGGCCGGGGCGGACGGCGGCGCCGGGTTGCGGGCCCCCGCGCAGCCGAGCCCGAGCCCCGCGACGAAGCACCCGATCGACGACCAGGAGCGGGCGCACAACAGCCGGCAGGTCACCGCGGCGCCTCCGACCGCTCGCGCTGGACCGTACGGCGGCGCCGAGCACCCGCGAGCAGGACGCCGAGCGCTGCCCCGAGGCTCCACGGGTCTGGCCCGACCGCGCCCGGGATCGCGCAGCCGCACCCGCGCACCGATCTCTCTACCGGGGGCACGCAAGGGGCCGCGGCGGTGGCCTGCGCGTCCGCTTCCACCTCGGTCGCGAGCGTGAGCCCCCGCGCCCCGCCGGCGAAGGGCGTGAAGCCGTCCGGCAGGGTGGACCGCGAACCCGAGCGCGGTCGCGCGAGCACCGCCGCCGCCTGTAGGACGACGGGCAGGCGCACCGTCGCCTCGCGATTCTCCGCCCGGACATCCGGGTGTTGGCGCTCGGCGGTCATGCGCGCCACCTCCGGCCCGACGTAGCGGCGAAGCTCGTCGGGATCGACGAAGCCGTCCTCGTCCTGGTCGGCGGCGTGGGTCGTCAGCGCCTGCAGGATGCCCCGGGTGAAGGCCCCGTTCCTGAGGGCGACGAACTCGTACGACCACTCGTTGCCGCGGGAGGAGCCGACCTCGGTCGCGCCGTGGTCGACGTGGAGGCGGCGGTGGATGTAACGGTCGCCATCCCCCTGGACGATGGCTCCAGGCAATGGGATGCCGAACCGCTGCCGGTCGAGCGCCAGGGCGCGCACGAGCCGCGGTTCGAGGCCCCGCGCCGCCTCGGGGGGCGCGTCGAACGTCAGCCCATCAGGGGGCAGGTCTCCGGAGTGGCAGGCGTCGACGAGTAGGAGCTTGTGCCGCGGCGGGACCCGATCGACCAACGCCTCGATGGTCGAGAAGGGGGTCGCCGTCTGCGCCAGGCGTCCGAGATCGGTTTCGTGCGTCAAGAAGTAGTAACGGTCGGCGTGCAGCGCGTGGCCGGCGGCGAAGACCAAGAGCGTGTCGAGGGGGCGCGCGTCGGCGACGAAGCCCCTGGCCTTCTCGATGTTCTCGCGCGTCGCCAGGTCGTCGGTGAGGAGCAGCGCGCGCACCTCGGAGAAGTGCCCGCGCATGGCGGAGAGCACGACCCCGAGATCCTCGACGTCCTTCGTCGCGTAGCGCAGATCGTAGGCCGCGTTGTGGTACCGAGAGACGCCGATGCCGACGTAGTACAGGCGCGGCTTCTCGGAGCTTTGCGCCGGCCCGTGCACCGTTCGGTAGGCGCGATGCGACTCGCCTCCCTGCCGGTTGGTCGCGGAAACCTCGAGTCGGTGCTGCCCCGGCTCGAGCGCGACCTGCCACGTGAACGCCTGGCGCCGCCCCTTCGCGGGGATGCCCGCGACCGGGCTCACAGCAACCCCGTCCACGTACACGTCCGCGCGCAGGAGCTCGGAGCCCGGCGAGTCGGCCTCGAAGGCGGCCTCGGCCTGGTTTCCGGACACGACGACCCGCAGCAGCCGCACCGTCGGCAGCCGCGGGATCCTCCCCGCGCGGTCGTGCAGCCCGAGGCTCTGCACCCGGGCTCGATACAGCCCGCTGAACTCCGCGATCGCAACGGGCGAGCCCAGGCCCGTGCGCGCCAGGATGAGATCCGGGCGGTTATAAAGGGCCGACAGATCCTCGGCGAGCAACACCTCGCCGTCGCGCACGAAGGTCACCAGATGGCCACCGCCACGGGACGCATCGAACAGCCCGTCGTCCGTGTAGACGAACCATTCGCGCTCCTCGATGACGAAGGAGTAACTGGCCCCAGTCTCGAGGTTGACGATCCGCACCGTCCCGTCCACGTCGATGGCGGCCGCTCGCCGTCCGTCGGCCGACGCGGCGACCTCGCGGAGCCGCGCTCCCGGGAACTCCCAGCGGTCGAGCTCCTGGCACGTTCGGCCGTCGTACCGTCGCAGCACCGAGCCATCCTCGACGCGCAGGATCCGATCCGTGTCGCGGGTCGTGGCGTACGCGGTCCTCGTCGCGGCCCCGGCGGCGAGCTCGCACAGGCGCTGCCGGGTCGCGGCGTCGTACACGGCGGGGACCCAGGCGGCGCCGCGCGCGAGCAGCCGGCGGCCGCCGGCCATGGTGTCCTCCGGCGACGCCGGGAAGCCGACCGTGTCCAGCCGCGTCGCGGCCCCACCCCCGCGCACGGGGGTCGACCAGGTTTCCCTTCCGTCCTTCCCGGTGACGGCCCACAGGACAGAGCCGCCGTCCGGGGAGAAGACGACTCCGACCCCGTACGCCCGCTGCAGATCGCCGAGCTCCCGCTCGGCGTGCGCGAGCAGCCGGCCGCTGTCCACCTCCCAGACGGACATGCGCCCACCGTGGCCCGTGGCGGCGGCGAGCCTGCCGTCCGGGGACAAGGCGATCGCGAGGATCGTGAAACCAGACGGCCTCACCTCGTGACGGCCGCGGCTGAACAGCTCGACGGAGCCGGCGTGCCCCAGCGGGAGGCTGAGCTGGGACCCCGCCTCGAGGTTAAATAGCTCGATACGGTTGCGAACCTCGACCGCCATGCGCCGCGCGTCAGCGCTCAGCACCACGCGCCCCACCTCGTTCGCCGACTCCTCGCGCTTGGTGAACCAGCGCAGGGGCTCGGCGCGCTCGACGTTCCAGAGCAGGATCTGCTTGTCGGAGAGGGTCACGGCCAGGTGGGTGCCATCCCCGTCGAACGAAAGTCCCCCGGGCCCGGCGACGCTCTGCTCCGTGAACTGCTCGAGGCGCTCACCGGTCGTCGGGTCGTAGCGGAACAGGTTCGCCGGCGTATTGAGCTGCGGGTGGTTGCCCACCACGATCGTCGCGCCGTCCGGCGCGAAGTCGACGGACTTCCACGGCATCGCCCAGCCCGTGCGCGCGGAGAACTGGCTGAGCTGCTCCCCGGTGCGCAGATCCCAGAGCGCCACGTACTGATCGCGGCCGCAGGTGACCAGGCGCTGGCCATCGGGCGACAGCGCGGCATCGGCGATCTCGAAGCGCTGTCCGGCTAGGCGAGCGGTCAGCTGCCCCGAGTCGGGGTCCACGACCAGGAGCTGGTAGTTCGGGTGGGGGCTCACCACGATGCGGGCGTCACGCTCGGTGACGAGCACGTTCGCCCCCGTGGCTTCGGGGGGCAGCGCGAGGGAGGAGCGGCGGCGCCGCTTCAGGACGTCCCAGATCACGAGCCGGTGGTGCTGCTCCCACGCGACGAACGGTCCCGCGGGTGAGAAGCCCCCCACCGCGTGCCACGCCCCAGGCAGCCCCTCCTGCAGCAGGACGGCTCCCGTCGCGAGTTCCACGAGCTTCACCTGGTTTGCCCCCGCCACCAGGAGCTGGGCCCCGTCCGGGGACACCGCGACGTCGGCGCCGAGCCCGTGCTCGGGGTACTCGCGAACCCGTACCCCCTGGTCCAGATCCCAGAGGACGATCTTGCCGCGCACGGCCGACGTGACGGCGAGGTCGGTGCCGGGCACCAGCGCGATGTCCATGAACGTCCCAGCGCCCGGATCCGTCAGGTGGTGGATGACGGTGCGCGTGCTCAGATCCCACACGTCGAGGGCGTCGCTGATCGTCACCAGACGCCGGCCGTCGCCGAGGTGGCGGATCCGAATGGCTCCGCCCATCGGGCCGAGCTGGCGCACGATGCGCAGCCCCGGACCCGACGGCGGCTCGGGCAGGCTCGCGGGGTGGGTCGCTGGTGGGGAGGCGCTCGCCGCGACCGTGGTTGAGCTCCCCACCGGAGCGCAGGGCTCGGCCACGCTCGCTCCGCAGCCAATCAGAGTCGCGACCGCAAGGCCCCAGACGCCACGGCTCCAGCGGGGAATTCCGGCGCGCCCTTCCGGACCGACTCGACCGCGTGCGCAGTCCTCGTTCCCCCGCGAACGCCGCGCGCCAGTCGAACTCCGGCAGCCCGATGGTGCGCGGGCCCGAGTCGACCTCGGCAACCTCACCGACCGCCCCCCCCGCCGCGAAGCCGAGCCACGAAACCCTCTCTATCACGCGCGCCTCGCGAGAGTCACGAGCCGCGGGCGAGGGACTCGTCCATCTACCAGATGA
Organism: uncultured Polyangiaceae bacterium; assembly: GCA_964404725.1. Lineage (GTDB taxonomy): Bacteria > Myxococcota_A > Polyangia > Polyangiales > Polyangiaceae > JAFGBI01. The sequence goes on along the minus strand of CAYOLF010000002.1, from coordinate 152,207 downwards.
CGCTCCCGGGCCTCGGCCAGACCGTGCGCCAGCACCCCGCGCTCCAGAGCGGGCTCTTGCCGGCGATGCGGATCGCGGCGCGGCGGTTGGCGAGCCCGGCGACCCTCGCCTGCACGACCCGCGTGTGCGGCGCGCACGGCGTCACGCGAATGGCGCCGGGGACCGGCCACCCCGCGCTACTGACAAGCACGGACCGTGCAGCGCCCGGGATCGGCGAGGGTCCGCAGCATCAGTTGAACCACCAGCTCGCCACCGCGTTCCCGTGCATCACGTTCAGAGCCCCTGCCAACAGCAGCGAACCCACCCCCACCACCAGCAGCCCCACCCGTAGCCTTTGCAGCCGTCCCAGCACGAACTGCGACGGACTCCTGGGGTTGTACCTTACCTCCACGTCCTTCCCCGCTTCCCAGTCCCTCGACGTTCCCATCACCAGAGCGAGGTCTCGCAGCGTCTCGTTGCCCGGATCGCCGAAGATCCCCACCTGCGGCTGCCCCTCTACCACGTAGTGCACCGTGATCATCGGATACACGGTGCGGTTGAGCGTGGTGTCGTCCACGTCGTAGTCGTACTGATCGACGGCCCCCACCACCCGACCTCGCGCCCGCCCGCTGTGAGTCGACGGTCCCAGCGCACGCGCCAGGCAGTGCACACCCCAGCCCAGGAACGAGAGGTTCACGAACCCGAACATGGCCAAGAGCGCCAAGAAGTCGCCCGGGCTGTTCAGCTCTTCCCTCATGAACGACGGCAGCGGCAGGTCCAGCAGCAACCCCGCCGCCAAGGATCCCAGCGCCACCACCGCACCGATCACGAGCTTGCGCTCGAGCGTCCAACTCGTCTCTCCCGCCGTCGATGCCGCCACCACCGGCACCTCGCCGTCTTCCCCTGGCCCGGTTGGCGCGCCGCGCATGCTCCCGTCCAGCAAACGCAGCAGCTCTTCACCCCACTGGGCACGCAGCCCGCCCCCCGTCGTCCAGGCGGACCGCAACACCGGCAGCGGCACGCGGTCGAGGGCGTAGTGACACAGCAGCCAACTCGCCTCGGGGGCCGTCAACTTGCGCGTGGCCGCGCGCTGCTTGAAGCGTTCGAGATACTCTACCCCCTCCTTCACCGCGGCGACGTACGCGTCCTTCGACACGATGCCGAGGAGCATCGCCGCGTGGATCGCGACATCGTGGTTGAAGCCGAGCAGCCTCGCCAGGGTGGACAGTCGCATGAGCCGCACCGCAGTCTAGCTCCGATTCGGGGGTGTGATGAGGACCAGGGTCGACTCACACAGCGGCGTCGGGCGGCGCATCGAGCGCACAGGACCCATGAATGGCCGAAGACCTGGCCCCTGCCTCCGTTCGGCCAGACCGCGCCGGCGAGCAGGAGCCACGGGCCGCCACGGGAGCCCCATGCTCCGCCCCTTCGCCGAACGCTTCACCGCCAGCGCGATCGATCCGGAGCCGGGGCACGTCGTGCCGCGCGTCGACGGGAATCGTGGCGCTAGGCGCCACGGTCCGTGGTCGAGCGATCGGTGCGCGTCGGCGGGCAGCGACCCGTTCGCGCGTTGACCCCACTGATCCCGGCCAGCCACGAAACCGAGCCGAGGCCCAACGCGAGCCCGCCCGAGCCGATGATCTCCCATCGAATCCCTTGCCCGGCGACGTACCACCCGACCACGCTGACCAAAACCACCAGGGCGCCGTAGCCTCCCAGACCCACGCCCATGACCCGCTCGCGCGGCCAAAGGAAGAGGAAGACGTGCTGCCAGCTGACCCTCCATCCCGGGCGGAGTGTGCGGTCGACCCACCCCGCGAGGAGTGTTCCGTCGACCCGCGTCTTGGCGGGATGGTCCAGGACGGCCCGGTAATAGGCCGTGAGGAGGACCACGGCCGCGGCAGCGCCCGCGATCCCAAGATAGGGCAGTGGAACCAGCCCCAACAAGGTCGCCACGTGGTAGGCCGCCGCAGCCATCAGCTGGGCGTGGAAGAACACGCGCACGGTGGGGGGAAGCCTACACCAGGTCCGCGCGCCCGCCGGCGCTTGACGGAGCGAGCGCGCGAGATGGTAGGGTCGCGGCGGCTCCCTGGGCACCCTCCGCGTGGCGGAAGCAGGGCCGTTCCCGCACGGACCTTGACCACCAGGCCCGAGTGGAGCCGCCGGGCGCAGGCGGGACAGATCGTGCGCGAGAAGCAGCAAGCCCCTGCCCGTGCCGTAGTCGAACAGCAATACGCGCGGCCCCAGCGCCCCGGCGGCGAGGCCTCGCCAGCGACCGCTCGGGGGCGCCCGTGCCATACTCTGCCGCCATGTGGCGGCCCCTGCTCCGCTCGATCGCCGCGCTGGCGTGCGCGATGGTGGCGGGCGCGACCGCGCCGCGCGCCGTCTGCTCCCGCGGTGGGCCGGCGCTCTACGCCGGTGACCACGCCGCGCAGGCCGAGCTCGCGCGCTGGGTGGCCGCCCGCGTCCTCGATCTCGATCGTGACGTCGTCTACCGGACCGGCGAGGCGCGCTTCGACGGCCAGGCCTCGGTGGCCATCTACCAGATGACGCTCCTGGGCCTCGGCCAGACCGTGCGCCAGCACCCCGAGCTCCAGAGCGAGCTTCTGCCGGCGATGCGGATCGCGGCGCGGCGCCTGGCGAGCCCCGCGACCCTCGCCTACGCGGCCCGCGTGTACGGCGCGCACGGCGTCACGCGGATGGCGCCGGGGACCGGCCACGCCTACCTCGGGTACGTGGAGCTCGGTCTGGGAATGCTACGCCAGCTCGCGCCCGACATGCCCGAGGCGGCGGTCCACGACCGGATCACGCAAGCGCTCGCGGCACGACTCGCGGCGTCCAAGACGGGCCTCATCGAAACCTACCCCGGGGAAACCTGGCCCCCGGACGTCGCCGCCGTGGCCGGCGCGATCGGCCTGCACGGGAGGGCCACGGGCCGCGACTGGAGCCCCGTGCTCCGCCCCTTCGCCGACCGCTTCACCGCCTGCGCGATCGATCCGGAGATGGGGTACCTCGTGCAGCGCGTCGCGAGCGGGGGCTGCCAGCGGCTCGACGCCCCCCGCGGCTCGGGCACCGCCGTCGCCGCCTACTTCCTCTCCTTCGCGGACCGCGAACTCTCCGGACGCCTGCACCGCGCCCTGCAGGAGCATGGACACCGTCGGCTCCTCGGCTTCGGCGGGATCCTCGAGGATCCTACCGGGACGGGGCGCTGGGACGGCAACGCCGGTCCAGGCCTGCTTGGCGTGTCGGCCGGCGCGACGGGCTTCGGGCTCGGCGCGGCCCGCGCCCACGGTGACCGGGCGCTCTACCTCTCCCTCTACCGCACGGCGACGCTCTTCGGGGTGCCGCTGCGCTCGCCTCCGGGTCGGAGCTTCGCGGTCGGGGGCCTCCTCGGCAACGCGCTCCTGCTCGCCATGCTGACGGCGGAGACGCCACCATGAGACGAAGGGCGGAGGCGGGCGCGGCCAGGCCCGGCCGGCGGGGGGGATGGCTCGCCGCCCTGGTGGGGCTCCTCGTGCTGGCGCTCGCCACCGTGAGCTGCGCGGCGCTCCACGACGGGCTCGCCCGCTCGCTCGCGCGAGGCGACGTCCTCGCCGAACTGCTCACGAGCAGGGCCGCAACCGCCGCCGGCGCGGCCCTCGCGCTGCTCGCGCTGCGAGCGCTGCTGCTCTTGGCCGCCCCGGCCGCGCTGGCCGCCTTGGCGGCGTGGGCGCTCGTCGGCGCCCTGGTCCGTCCCCCTCCCTCGCGCCGCTGACGAGCGTGACTCCGTCAGCGGGCGCTCGCGGTCCCGGCCACCCGCGCCGGCGAACGCGAGCTCACCGCCGCAGGCTGAGCGGCGGCTCGGTGGGGGCGGTCGGCGTAGCGAGCCCGAAGAACGAGCGGATCCGCCCCAGCATGTCCCGGCTCGCCTCGGTGAGCCGCCGCTCGTGCGCGGCGGCGTCGAGACCCTCACGAACGGCCTCCAGCCCCGTGCGTCGCCGGGCGAGCACGCCCGCCACCTGCTCGGCGAGCCCCGGGTGCCGCTCGATGATCGCCTGGAACGCGCCCTTGTCGAGGCGGAAGCACTCTACGTCCGAGACGGCCACCACCGTCGCCGAGCGCGGTGCGCCGGTCATCAGCGACATCTCGCCGAAGAAGTCGCCATCGCGCAGCCGCGCCACCTCCCGCTCGATGTCCCCCTCCGCCACCCGCACCGCGGCCTCGCCGTGCACGATGACGTAGAGCCAGTGGGCCTCGGCCCCCTGCCGCGTCATCACCTCGCCGGCGGTGAACGGCGCCGGGCGCAGCGACTCGGCGAGGCTCGCGCGGTCCGCCGGCGCGAGGCCGTCGAAGAGCTCGACGGAGGCGAGCGCCGCCAGCCGCCGCTCGTGCTCCGAGCGCTCCTTGTGGGTGCGGCGCTCGTCGGAGTCCTGGGTGACGAAGAGCGCGTGCGCCGGGATGCTGAGCGGGATGCTCGCCCGCTTGAGCGCGAAGTAGACCCGGGTGCGCATGGCGCTGTCCGTCGGGTCATCGACGGCCAGATCGGTGAGCCAGTAGCGGAGGGCGTAGCGGCCGAAGCTCTCCCCGAGCTCCATCAGCACGCAGGCCGGACGCGGCACGGCGGCGACGTTGGGGATCACCAGCCCGTCCAGCGCCTCCTGCACGGCGGCGATCACGTCGGAGGGCGGATAGCGGTAGTCCACGTTGAACCAGACCCAGCGCCGCCACTGCAACGGCTGGCCCTGGCGCCGCCCGAGCACCGAGAGCTGGGACTTGACCAGCACGCTGTTCGCGATCAGCACCGTCTCCCAGTTGCGCGTCTCCACCGCCGTGTAGCGCCAGCGGATCTCGACTACCCTTCCTGTCACGTCCCCGACCTTCACCCAGTCCCCCACCTGCAGGCTCCGGTCGAGCTGCAGGGCGATGCCGCCCACGATGTTGCCGAGCGTGTCCTGCATCGAGAAGCCGACCACGGCGGTGAGCACCGCGGAGGTCGTGATCAGCCCCGAGAGCGGGAAGCCGGCCTGGTTGGCGAGGAGGATGATGGAGACGGCCGCGCCCACCGCCGACGCCACGTCCCGGAGGATCAGCGGCGCCCGCACCCGCACCAGGGGCAGGAGCACGGCGAAGAGCAGCAGGGACAGCACCCCGACCGCGGCCAGCGCGGCGAGCACGAGCGAGGCGAGCCGGACCGCGGGGTAGGCCGCGGAGCCCCCCACGCGCAGAGCGGCGGCCACCGGGACCAGCGCCAGGTGCCCGAGGGTGAAGAGCACGACCGGTCGGAGGCGCTCGCGCTCCTCCAGGCGCACCGTGCGAACGAGCACGGTGAGCAGGGTCAGCGCGCCCAGGAGCACCAGGGAGAACTCGTCCCAGAGCTCGGCGAGCAGGGCGTCCCACATGGGCCATAACCCTACGACGGTTCCCCGCGCCCTGTCACCGAGGGGAGGCCGCCGCGAGCCCGAGCCGGCGAGTCGGTGTAGGATCGCCAGGCATGGCCACCGGGTCTCACCGCGTCGCCGCCGTCGCCGCCGTCGTCGCCGCGCTCGCGGCGCTCGCCGGGTGCGGGGGGCGGGCGGGGCTCGCGGAGCTCGAGCCGCCCTCGGCGCCGGGGTTGCCGCTGGCGCTCCGGATCAACGAGGTGGTGAGCGACAACGAGGGCGTGTACGTCGACGAGCTCGGGCAGACCGACGACTACCTGGAGCTCTACAACGCGAGCGCGAGGCCGATCGAGCTCGGTGAGGTGCGGCTCGACGACGGTCGCCGGTCGATCGCGCTGCCCGCGGGGGTGCTCGAGCCGGGAGCGGTGGCGTTGTTCTGGGCCGACGGCGCGCCCGAGCAGGGGCCGCGCCACCTCCCCCTGAAGCTCGCCAAGGAGGGCGAGCGCCTCCAGCTCACGCTCGCGGACGGGACGCTCTGGGACACGGTCGCGGTCCCGACCCTGGCCGAGCACCACGCCTTCGCGCGCTTCCCGGACGGGACGGGCGCCTTCGTCGACTGCGGCTGGGCGTCCCCGGCGCGCGAGAACGGCCCCGGCTGCGAGCCGGAGGAGCCCGCGGAGCTGCCGGAGCTCGTCGAGTTCGCCGACCACGCCTGGCCGGAGCCGTGGCCCGCGACGCCCACGCCGCTCGCGCTCTCGGAGCTCGCGCTCCGCCCGGCTGGGTTCGTCGAGATCGTGAGCACGGTGGGCGCCGCGGTGGACCTCGCGGGCTACGAGCTCCGCCTCGCCCCGAGCGCGGTCGGGCAGCCCTGGCCGCTCCCCGCCGACGGGACCGCGCTGGCGTGGCCGGCGGCGACGCTCGCGCCCGGCGAGCGCCTCGTCGTCCCGGTCACGACGGACAACCTCGGCCCCATCGTCGCCGATCCGCGCTTCGAGGGCGTCGTCACCCTCTGGGACACGGCGACCGGCACGCCCGTCGATCGGGTCGACTTCGACCAGTGGCCGGAGGGGGCGGCGCTGGCGCGCGACGATTCACCCGCGGCATTTTTCCGCTTCTGCGCCGCGGCGACCCCGGGCGCGGGCGGCGACGACTGCGACGAGCTCCCCGGACGCGAGGTGAGCGACCACCTGCGCGCCCTGCGCACCCCGGGTGACTTCGAGGCCCTCGCCGCCGCGCGGGCCCGGACGGGGATCGCTGGGGTGGAGTTCATCGTCGACATGGACGCCGGCGATCGCGTCACGCTCCTCGACTCCGCGGACTGGGATCTACACTACCTCTTCGTCAGCGAGGTCATCGACGGCGAGCCGCACGTCGACCGCTGCACGCCCGAGGGCTACCGCGCCTTCCACCAGGGCTGGTACGCCTTCAGCGTGGAGCAGTATTTCCGGGTCGAGGGGCGCCGCTACCTGCTCGGCAACCTCGTCCACCACGCCGGCCCGGACCTTCACACGGTCGAGTTCGCGGTCGGCGACGAGATCACCTCGGCGCTGATGGAGCGGGCCTTCTACGCCGTGCTCCGCGCGGTGCCCGAGCCGACGCGCTGGGCCATCCGCCCCCAAGACACGACGCAGGTGGAGCGCGCGCTCGAGATCGAAGGCCGGGTGCCGCTGGTCGACCCGAACGCGCCCTACCGAGACGTGACCTTCCGGCCCCTCACTCCCGCGGTGGCCTACGGCACCTTGCGCTTCGTGCGGGCCGCCGCGATGGGCGACGCCGCGCTCGGCCCGCACGACATCCTGGTCACCGACCAGGTCCCCAACGATCTGCCCTTCGTCGCCGGGCTCGTCACCGAGGCGATCCAGACGCCCCTGTCCCATGTCAACATACTGAGCCACGCCCGCGGGACTCCCAACATGTTCCTCCGCGACGCCCGCGACGATCCCGCGGTCGCTCCCCTGCTCGATCGGCTGGTGCGCCTCGAGGTCCGCGCCGCCGACTTCTCGCTCGGCGAGGCGTCGGCGGAGGAGGCGGTCGCCTTCTGGGAGGAGCGCGAGGCCGGCCGCGAACCCCTGACGCCTCGACTCGACACGACCCTGCGCGGCCCGCAGGATCTCGCCGCCCACGATCTCGCCTCCTTGCCGGCGCTCGGTGGCAAGGCGGCCCAAATCGCCGAGCTCGGTCGCGTGTCGGTCTGTGGCGACACCGCGCTGCCCGATCGCCCCGTCGGGGTGCCACTGGTGCACTCGACGGAGCACCTGGGCGCCAGCGGCGCCGAGGCGATCCTGGCCGAGCGCCGCGCCGACCCGGACTTCGTCGCCGATCCCGCGGCGCGCGCCGCCGGCCTCGCCGAGGTGCGCGCGGCCATCCTCGCCCACCCGGTCGACGCAGCCCTCCTCGACACGCTGGTCGCCACCATCGAGGGCACCTGGCCGCGCCAGCGGCTGCGCTTTCGGAGCAGCAGCAACACCGAGGATCTGGCCGAGTTCACCGGCGCCGGCCTCTACGACTCCCTGGCCTGGGAGCCCGAGGACGGCCGTAGCGGCGTCGAGGATGCGCTCCGCACCGTGTGGGCGAGCCTGTGGAACGCGCGGGCGTACGACGAGCGGGAGGCCTACCGCGTCGAGCAGACCGCCGTGGCGATGGGGGTCCTGATCCACCCGGCCTACCACCACGAGGCCGCCAACGGCGTGATCGTCAGCCGCGACGTCCTCGACCCGATGCGGGGCGACCGCTACTACGTCAACGCCCAGATCGGCGAGGCGCTCGTCACCAACCCCGCCCCTGGCGTCACCAGCGACGAGCTGGCGGTCACGGCTGGCGATCCGACCCGGGTCACCTGGCGCGCCGAGTCGAGCCTCCCAGGCGACCACCCCGTGCTCGCGCCGAGCGAACTCTCCGAGCTCGTCTGCAGCATGCGCGCGGTCCACGATCACTTCCGCGCCCGCCTCGATCCGGACGGCGAGCAGGGCTATTTCGCGATGGACGTGGAGTTCAAGCTGATGGGAGCGGAGCGCAGGCTGGTCTTCAAGCAGGCGCGCCCCTACTCCTTCGGGGGGACCGCGCCCGCGGGCTTCTGCGATCTGTGAGCGCGCTCACCGGGCGCCCGTCACCGCGCCGACGCGGAGCGCAGCCGTCACGGCGGCGCCGGCGCGCTCTCGAACCGGGCAGCGGCCGCCCGGAGCTCGAGGAACTGGCGGTGGCGTGGCGCGGCGCCCTTCCACTGGCAGCCACCGACCCCGGCGTAGCGACTGATGGTGCCCGGGATGGTACGGCAGGCACGGAAGCCGCGCCCGAGCAGCTTCGAGGCCGCAAAGGCGGCGTGACGCGTCGCCTCGAGGGAGGTCCCCACGAGCTTGTCCCACTCGTCCACGATCAGCGAGTTTAGCTGGAGCTGCCAGAGGCTGCGCGAGCGGTGCTCGATCTTGCCCGTGACCGGGCTCCGGAAGGGATCGCACTCGAACGAACGGCAGCGCCCCTCGTGGACGTTGAGCGCAAACCGGGTCTCCCAATAGGCCTGGGTCACCAGCAGCACGGACAAGTCACGCCCGTCGCCGGGCCAGTGGCGGACGCAGCCGTCGTCCGGCGCCGCGTCCGCGCAGGTGGCCAGCGCGCTCGCGCCGGTGATCGCCTGGGCGATCACCTCGATCCGCGCGCGCCGCGCCTCGGGGGTCTCTTCGTCCAGGTGATACGCGGGCAGCCGGAGCATCACCAGGACGAGCACGTCGGCCCAGCTCACGCACCCACCCTAGCCGAGGTCGGGCGGTTTGTTGACCCTCTCGGGCAGAGGCTCGCGCTCGCTCACGAGGCACGGCAGTCCCGCGAGGGCGTGGCCCGCGTCACGCGCTGGGCGGAAAAGTGGTGAAGTGTATGAGTTTGAGCGAGCAGACGGGGTGGTCGGCCGCACGGTGCCACCGGGATGAAGCGAGTGATCGCGGCGAGTTTCGAGCTCGTCGTGGCTCCCGATCCAGCGCGCCGCGCCGCGGCGAGCGCCCCGCCCCCGGCTAAATTCGAGACAGTGTCCCGAGGCGAGAGCGAGCCCGGTGAGCAGGGACCCCGACCCGTCCGCTGGGCTCCGTGACCCGGCCTGTCCACGCCAGGTCGACCCGAGGCCACCGGGCGTGACGCGCGCGGGGGAGGGCGCGGCGCGGCGCCCCCTCCCGCGACGCCCCGCTCACTGGCAGCTGTTGTCGGTGGAGCTCTGGAACACGTTGTTCAAGAGCGTGGTGCCGTCCCCGCAGGGGCTCTCGTTCAGCACCGTATCGATGAGGGTGAGGTTCGACAGGGTGATGCCCGAGCTATTGGCGAACTCGTCGCGGGCGGCGATCCGGACGTCGCCGGGGCCCTCGATCCGCCCGGTATCGGCCGCGATGGTCACGTTGTAGCAATTCTCGAGCAGGACGGCGTTGCTGCCCGTGTCGGCGAGATCGACAGAGTCGATCACCGCGCCGCCGCTCTCGGACACGCAGAACACGCCGCGCCCGCCGCGGCGCGCGTAGACCTCGCCGACGTGGACGTTGACGGGATAGGCGTCCCCGATGCGGCCGTTGCGGTTGGCCATGCGGAACGCCGCGTAGCCGGTACCGGCGCCGCAATTGTCGCAGTGCACGGCGCCGATCTCGGCGTTGACCGACATGTTCAACAGCACGCCGCACTCGCCGGTGTCGACCCCATCGAGGCGACCGAGGGTGAAGCCGTCGACGCCGTAGGTCTCGACGCCGTGGCTGCCCGTGGTTTCGGCGTAGACGGTGTCGATGGTGACGTCGGTCACGAACGCCCCGCCCGCAGACGGGTTGTTGTCGATGCGGACGCCGATCCCGGAGCTCGAGCCGCCGAACCGGAGGTCGAGCTGGCCGAGGTGGATCCGGCTCACCTGGCGGAAGAACATCCCGTACTGGGGGTTGCCGGTGATGGTCGCGTGGGGGATGTCGATGTCGGTCGCGCCGCGCGCGTAGAAGGGCGAGCGATCGGACTGCGTGGCGGTGCCCGTGACGTTCAGGGTCCCGCAGAGGTTGACGATCGTGTAGCCCGGGACCCGGAGCTGAGCGTCGGCGGAGACGTCGCCGGAGCCCTGGATGAGGACGCTCTGCTTGGTGGTCCGGCCGCTGCTCAGCGCGCCGTAGGCGGCCGTCATGGCCGCCGCCATGTCCGCGCCCGTGTAGCGCGTGCTGCCGCCGGCGGTGACGGTCCAGGTGCCGCCCGACTGGATGGCCGTGGCGTCGTAGCCGTCCGTGCTGCCATCGCAGGGGAACCAGTCGTCGCCGGTACCACCGGCGCCGCCCGTCGGCGTGCCCCCGGTCGCCGTCCCGCCCGTCGCCTCACCACCTGTCGCCACGCCGCCCGTCGCCTCACCACCTGTCGCCACGCCGCCAGTCGGCGTCCCACCCGTCGCCGCGCCCCCGGTCGCCGTCCCACCCGTCGCTGCGCCCCCGCTCGGCGTTCCACCGGTCGCCACGCCCCCGCTCGGCGTCCCACCAGTCGCCACGCCCCCGCTCGGCGCGCCACCCGTCTCCGCACCCCCGGTCGCCACGCCACCCGTCGCCGCGCCGCCGGTCGCCGTGCCGCCGGTCGCCGTGCCGCCGGTCGCCGTGCCGCCGGTCGGCGTCCCACCCGTCGCCGTACCGCCAGTCGCCGTTCCTCCCGTCGCCGTGCCCCCGGTCGCCGTCCCGCCCGTCGCCGTGCCGCCGGTGACGACGCCGCCCGTGCTCGCGGCGCCCGTGCCGCCCGTGCCGACGCCGCCCGTGCTCGCGCCGCCGGTCCCGACTCCGCTCCCTTCGTCGCCGGTGTTGTCCTCGCCCCCGCAGCCCAGCGCCACTGCCACCAGGCCGATCATCACCGACCCCCCAACCCACCGCTGCGCTCGTCGCCCTGCCATGACCTGTCGCTCGCTCCTGGTTGGAAAGCCCGCGTGGCGCGCTAGCGGCACCCGCGCCTGATCCTCGTCCCGCCGCCGCGCCGCTCGCCGATTCGACCGCATCGAAGGGTAATGCGCGAGCACCGGGAGTCGATCACGGTGGGCCCAGGTCGCCGGGCCGCCCGTGCGCGCGCCACGGACACCGAGCCGCTCGGCCGGACCCCAGAGCGGCAATCCGTTTGATTGCCGCGAAGAATCAGCGTCATCGGGTCCGGCCCTGGCTCGCGGCGGCCATCTCCCGCGCCGGCCGCTCGAGGCCCGGCGCAGCGCGCTCACCCCGGCATCGGGAGCACGGCGTTGGTGAGCTCGCCCCCGCGCCGCCCGGCCAGAAACTCTGCCACGTTGCCGAGGGTCGTCTCCGCGATGTCAGCGAGGGCCTCCTCGGTGAGGAAGGCCTGGTGGCTGGTGATGACCACGTTGTTGAAGGTCATCAGCCGGGCCAACAGGTCGTCCGTTATCACCTGGTCAGAGCGATCCTCGAAGAAGTACGCCTCCTCCTCCTCGTACACGTCCAGCCCTGCCGCGCCGATGCGACCCGATTTGAGCCCCTGGATGAGAGCCCCCGAGTCGATGAGCCCACCGCGACTGGTGTTGATCAGCATCACCCCCGGTCGCATCCGAGCGATGCGCGCGGCGTCAATCAGGTGGTGGGTGGCGGGCGTGAGCGGCACGTGCAGGCTGACAACGTGGGCACGCGCCAGCAGCTCGTCCAGCCCGACCAGGGCGACGTCGAGCCCGGCGGCGACCTCGGGCGGCACCAGCTCGTCGTGGGCGAGCACCGTCATGCCAAAACCGCGCAGGATCCGCGCGACGCACTGCCCGATCCTGCCGAGGCCCACCAGCCCCGCCACGCGACCGTGCAGATCGAAGCCGACCAGGCCGACCAGGCTGAAGTTGCCCTCGCGGACCCTCCCGTGCGCGCGATGGACCTTGCGATCAAGCGCCAGAACGAGCGCGACCGCATGCTCGGCCACGGCGTGCGGCGAGTAGGCGGGGACGCGGGCGACGGAGATCCCCAGGCGCGCTGCCGCCGCGAGGGCGACGTGGTTGTAGCCGGCACAGCGCAGCGCGACGAGCTCGACCCCCGCCGCCGCGAGCCGCTCGAGCACCGGCTCGCCGAGATCGTCGTGCACGAACGCGCACACGATCTGGAACCCGTGGGCGAGCGACGCCGTCGCCGGGCCGAGGCGCGGCTCGAGGTAATGGAGCCGCAGCTCCGCGGGGACGCGGGCGTCGAAGCTCTGGTGGTCGTAGGGCTTGGCGTCGAAGAACGCGATCCCCGTACGTCCGTCTGGCCGAGCGGCGGCCTCCAGGGTGGCGATCTTGCGGTTCTTGGTGCGCACCTTCTCGCCGAGGTGGGCGAGGATGGCGCGGCCGAGCTCGGCGTGGTCGGCGAGGAGCGTGGCGAGCGCGGGCCGGGGGATGATCACCAGCGTGGAGTCGGCGCGCGCGCGGAGGGTCGCCGAGCGGCCCCGATCGAGCGCGACGCTGGTCAGCCCGCCGACCTCCCCGGGCCCGAGCACACGCAGGGGGACGTCCGCGCCCTGGTCCGAGCGTTTGGTGGCCTCGACCGCGCCGCGCTCGACCACGAAGGCGTACTCGCTCGGCGAGCTCTCCAGGAAGACCGTCTCCCCGGCAGCGAAGACGCGCCGCTCCGCCACCCGCGCGATCGCAGCGCGCGTCGCTGGTTCGAGGCGAGCAAAGAGCTCCGCCCGTTCGATGAGCTCGAGGAGGGCTTGGTCCAGGTTCGTCATGAGGGCGAGCGCGAGCGGATCGAACGCGCCCACACCGCTCTATGCGGCCCCGACCGCTCGGTCACAAGCGCCGCGGTGCGCTCAGTCGCCGGCGCCGTCCCAGCAGTGGGTGCAGAGCCGCTCGCGCGGCAGGCCGATGGCCTGGATCATGTCCGACATGCGCTGGTAGCGGAGCGAGGTCACGCCCACGCGCTGGCGAATCAGCTCCACCATGCGCTGGTGGCGATCGGAGTCCGGATCGGCGTACTCGTCGAGGGCTCGGTTCGGGTCGCCCTCGAGCTGCGCAATGGCCTTGCGGGCCGCGAGCTCCAGGTCCGAGGCCGACCGCGAGAAGTTGAGGTACTTGCAGCCGTGGACCAGCGGCGGGCAGGCGAGTCGCATGTGGACCTCCCGGGCCCCGTCCTCGAACATCCGACTGATGAGGTCCCGGAGCTGCGTGCCGCGCACGATCGAGTCCTCGCAGAAGAGCAGCCGCTTGCCGTCGATGATCGACCGCACCGGGATGAGCTTCATCCTCGCGACCAGATCACGGACCCGCTGCTCCTGCGGCATGAAGCTCCGGGGCCAGGTCGGCGTGTACTTCACGAACGGACGCCGGTACGGCAGCCCCGCCGCCGAGGCGTAGCCCAGGGCGTGCCCGATCCCCGAGTCCGGGATCCCCGCCACCAGATCGACGTCGGTCGGATCGACGTGGGCCAGGGCGGCGCCGCAGCGGTTGCGCACCTCCTCGACGTTGACGTCCTCGTAGCTCGACGCCGGGTAGCCGTAGTAGATCCAGAGGAACGAGCAGATCTGCAGTCGATCGCCGGGCGCGGCCAGGCGTTCGGCGCCCTCCGGGGTCAAGCGCACGATCTCCCCGGGACCGAGCTGCCGGCTCACCTGATAGCCGAGGTTCGGCAGCGCGCAGGTTTCGAAGGTGGCGGCCCAGGCGCCCTCCTTGCTACCGAGGGCGAGCGGGGTGCGCCCCAGCCGGTCGCGTGCCGCGTAGATGGCGTCAGGGGTCAGGAGCAGGAGCGAGCACGACCCGACAATCTCGCTCTGCGCGCGCCGGATGCCGTCGAGCAGGGTCGCCTCCTGGTTGATGAGGGTCGCCACGAGCTCGGTCGGGTTGACCTCGTTCCCGGCGAGCTCGCTGAAATGCGTATTGCGGCCGCGGAGCGCGTCGGCGGTGAGCTCGTGCAGGTTCTCGATGCGACCGACGGTGACGATCGCGTAGCGCCCGTGGTGGGAGCCGATGAGGAGCGGCTGGTCCTCCGTGTCGCTGATGACCCCGATGCCGAGGTTGCCGCGGTGCTTGGGGAGATCGTCCTCAAACTTGGTGCGGAACGGCGAGTTGGTGATGTCGTGGATGTTGCGCTTGAACCCGTGCTCGGGGTTGGCGACCACCATGCCCCCGCGACGGGTGCCGAGGTGGGAGTGGTAGTCGGTCCCGTAGAACAGATCCGCGACGCAGTCGCACTTGGACGCCACGCCGAACAAGCCACCCATGGAGCGCTCCTTGCCGATTCGCCGCCCGTGATGGGAGGGGGACGAGCGGGGCGGAGTGTGGGTCAGGCACCGGGTCGGTTCAAGGAGAAGCGCGCACGACGGCGAGGCCGGGTCAGAGGCCGGACGCGAACGCGCGGCGCCACCGACGCCCGCTCGCTCGTCCCCGCCCGGGACGGGGGCCGGATCGGCGAGGACCCGAGAGATCGATGCCGACGGCCGGGTCACCGTGGCGACCTTGGGTCCGGCCCGAGCGGCCGGGGCCCGACGCTCACGGAGCCGCCCCGGTCGTGGCTCAGTCCGGCGCGCTGCCGTATCCTGCTCGGGCCGGGCCTCACCGCGCCGGCGCTCGAACCGGAGCCGCGCCGATGGAAGACCAGATCCTCGAGGTCGCGTTGTTCGGAGAGCCGGGGCCGCAGCACACGGAGCGGACGTTCGAGATCGCCCGCGCACGCCGGCGTGCGCTCGACCTCGGGCACGTGGTGGTGGCGAGCGACACCGGGAAGACGGCGCACCGCGCGCTCGAGCTGTTCGGCGGCGATTGCGCGGTCACGGTCGTCTCGAACCCCGCGGGGATGACGCTCCCCCTCGCCAAACTACACTGCTACCTTCCCCGCTTCGCGGCGCACCGTGCCGCGGTCGCGCGGAGCGGCGCGCAGGCGGTGCCGGCGAGCCTCACGCTGGAGGAGGCGGCGGCGCTCGAGCTCGAGGGCGCCCGGGTGGTGCGGATCGATTGGCGGAGCTTCCAGGCCTTCACCAAGAGCGGGCTCCGACCGTTCGACTGGTACGGCGTCGGCGTGCGCGTCGGGCTCTGCATCACGGTCGCCGCGCACCTCGAGGGCGCCGTGCCCGCCGACGCCGAGGTGATCGCGCTGGCCGGCACCGGGTTCGGCGGCGGGGGCGCGGACACCGCGATCGTCGTGCAGACCGCCGAGCGCTGGAGCGACTGGCGCCTCGTCGAGGTGCTCGCCCGCCCCCGCGTGAGCCCACCCATCGAGGCGGGCTGACGGCCGGGACGGCCCCTGACGGCGCCCCCGCTCCGTGACCCGTCAGGGGCGACTGTTGCGGGGCTCGCCCGGACCGGCTTAGATCCCCGCATGATGACGCTGAGGGAGGCTGGGTGGCGCGAGGTTGGGATGTCGCTCGCGGTGGCGCTGTGCCTCGGGCTCGCGGGATGCGGGAGCGACGACAGCAACGGCGTCGGCGACGACGGCGCGGCGACCGGGGGCAACGACGGCTCGGGCGGGCGCGACGGCACGGGCGGGGGACCCGCGACGAGCGGCGGTACCGAGGATCCCGCGGAGGCGTTCCCGGACGACACCCGCGTCATCTACCTGCACCACAGCACGGGAGGGGTGATCTGGGAGGGCGGCGTCGCCGCCGCCGTCACCGCCCACAACGACCAGGCAGGGACCGCGTACACGATCGAGGAGCGGGCGTACCCGAACGATCCCTACCCGTGGGAGAACTACCCCTACGACTACTACAACCTCTGGGTCGCGAACGCGGGCGACACGGCGCACGAGGGGCAGGACACCCTCGAGATCCTGACCCATGACTACGACGTGATCGTCTTCAAGCACTGCTACCCGGTGAGCGAGATCGGGGCGGACACGGGGGAGCCGGACGCGGCGTCGGGCGCCAAGACGCTGGAGAACTACCGGGCCCAGTACGCGGCGCTGAAGGACAAGCTCCACCAGTTCCCCGAGCACCGCTTCATCGTGTGGACCGGCGCCGCGCTGACCACGGCGAGCTCCAACGCGGAGCAGGGGGCGCGGGCGCGCGAGTTCTTCACCTGGGTGAAGGAGGAGTGGGACGAGGCGGGTGACAACGTCTTCGTCTGGGACTTCTTCGAGCTCGAGACGGAGGGCGGCGACTTCCTCCTCGACGCCTACTCCGCGGACGGGGGCGGCGACTCGCACCCGAGCGCCGATTTCGCCGCCACCGTCGCGCCCCTGTTCGCCACCCGTCTCCTCGACGTGATCGAGGGGCGCGGCGACACCGGATCCTTGACCGGCGGCTGAGTCGGCCGCGAGACGCGGCCGACGTCGGGTGGGGTCGAGCGGGGCGCGGCGAGCCCCGCGTCGGCGCCTCGGCTACTCCGTCGCGAGCCCCATGGCCTCGGCGATCTCGGGATCGATCGCGCCCGTGCCCGCGTCCATCACCATGAACCAGTGGGTCCAGGGGATCTCGAGCTCCTCGAAGACGCCGACGAGATCCGCGTAGTATGCGGCGCGGTCGGCCTTCGACGTCCCGCCGTCGTAGGCGCCGAACTCGTTGCAGATGACCGGGACGGCGTGCTCGACCGCCCAGCGCTTGGCCCGCGCGATCTCGTTGTAGAGGGCGTTGCGGTTGCCCTGCCGGTAGTAGGTTTCAGCGCGATCGATCACCCACTCCGGCATCACGTCCGGGTCGAAGCCGAGGTCGGCGAAGTGCTCGAACCACCGCTCCGGCGAGTACGGGTAGGGGACGTCGTGGACGGGCTCCAGGTCCGTCCAGCTCGTCCCCTGGTGGGTGAAGATGAATGGCTCGTAGAAGTGGAAGACGTAGATGACGTTCTCGTCGTCGAACGGCTCCCGGGAGATCAAGGGGGAGATCCCGTACCACTGCACGTCCCCGAAGAGGACGACGCGCGTGGGATCGAACTCGCGGATCGCGGCGAGCATCCGCGTGGCGAAGGCCGTCAGGTCGGCGGCGGCGACGCTGCTCGAGCCGGTCGACTGCTCCACCTCGTTCAACAGCTCGAAGAAGAGGTCCCGGCGGCCCGCGCTGGCGAAGTGCTCGGCCACGCGGCCCCAGATCTCGGCCACCGCCTCCACGTAGACCGGGTCCTGGAGGTCGCAGGAGGCGTCGTACTGGTGGTAATCGATGGTCAGGGAGAGCCCCTCGGCGAGGGTCCACGCGTCGAAGGCGTCGAGGATGGAGAAGAGGCTCGGATCGAGCTCGAGTTCGGCCTCGCCCGCCGCGTAGGCGTCGTAGTTGGCGACGTAGCGATCGAGATCGATGGGCAGGCGCAGCGCCCGGTGGCCGGCCGCAGCCACCCGCGCCACGAAGTCCTGGTCGTATTCGAACCCCGTGAAGGCGCCCTGCTCGAGCCAATTGGTGACGTTGTAGCCGCGATCCAGCGACTCCATGGCGAGCGCCTGCAGGGGGTGGTCCACCACGAGGCTCGGCAGCTCGGTCTTCTCGGGCGGGGCCGCCGCCAGGAGCTGCAGGTCGGGCGGCCCCGCGGCGGGCTCCGCGGGCGCCTCGCCGTAGAGCTCGACGTCGTCCACGGTAAGATCGACAGCGCCGCCGTTCGAGCTCTGGAAGAAGAAGTGGAAGTCCTTGGCGTGCTCGAGCACCGTCTCGAGGTCCACGCCGGCGCCACCGACGAAGTCGCGCCGGAAGTCGAGGGAGACCTCCGTCCACTCCGTGGAGAGCTGCTCCGTGAAGCTCGCCGCGTAGTCGGCCCAGCCGGTGAGGGTGTCGCCGGTGAGCCCGTTGTCCTGGCAGTTGTCCTCGGCGCCCTCCTTGGAGTGCAGGATCTTGACCGTGAGCTCACCCCCGGAGGCGCTCCCCTTGGCCCGAAAGCGGATACCGGCGTAGGACCCGACGTCGATCGCGGCCGGCTGCGGGTCGGGGCAGTAGGAGTGAGGCCCCAGGGCCACCACCAGGCCCACGTAGTCGTAGCCGAGCTTGGTGGCCGTGGTGCCGGTGATGCGCGCCGCGAAGCCGTCGCCCCCGAAGCCGGGCTCGCTCATGGAGAACTCGCCGCCCTTGAACCAGCTCCTGGGCCACACCACGGACTCACCCCGGTTCGGATCGTGGGTGTCGTCGTAGCTGAACCAGAGCCCGCCGAGCGCGTTGACGGCATCGCCGTCGTCGCAGTCGTCGATGAGGAGCGTGCGCTCCTCCGCTCCCGCGGCCCCGCCCGCGCCCCCCTCCCCGACCGGCGGCGAGCCCCCGGCGCCGGCGGCGCCGCCCGCGCCGCCCACCCCGGGCGAGCGCGCGATGAGCTCGTCGTCGCACCCCCCGAGCGGGAGCGCGACCAGCAGCATCCAGAGTCGAGCAGCGCTTCGGTCCATGACACACCTCCAGCGAGCTCGTACTCCCCCGCGCCGCGACCCCGCCTCTCGTTCTCGACTTTCGCCTCTCAACCTGGCTCGCCCGCGAGCCGGGGGCGGGGACGGGCTGCCTGTCCCACTGGAATCCTCCAGTTCGAGGGGGAGGGGGCGAGCCTCTTGGGCCCAGCGCCGCGCGGGTGCAGAATCTGGTTCGGATGGTCGAAATCTGCGCGCCAGGTTCGCTCCTAGGGGGCCGTCGTCGCGCCGAATGGAGGCTGCGATGCGTTCCGTTTCGCTGATGGCATTGGCGCTTGGCTGGCTCCTCCTCTCCACGGGCTGCGGAGGGGCGGAGGACGATCCTTCATCGACCGAGGGGCAGACGGGGGGCACCTCGACGTTCAGCGGCGGAGCTGGCGGCACCGGCGGCGCGGGGCAATCGGGGTCGGGCGGGGCGGCGCCAAGTACCGGCGGCGCCGCGGGCTCCGGAGGCCTCGCGGGCAGCGGCGGGGCTGGCGGCAGCGGCGGTGCGGCACCGACGGGCGGCTCCCCGCCCGCTGGAGGGGCCTCGGGCTCCGGTGGCGCCCCGTCCGGCGGCGCACCGACCGGAGGGAGCAGCAGCGGGGGTCTGGTGACCGGCGGCGGCGACACCGGCGGCCAGAGCAGTGGCGGTCAGAGCAGCGGCGGTGCCCCGTCCGGCGGCGCCCAGTCCGGCGGTGCCCAGTCCGGCGGGGCTGACGCGGGCGCCGGCGGCGACGCCACCGGCGGCGACGCCACCGGCGGCGACGCCACCGGCGGCGGCCCGACGGGTCCCATGCTCGTCACCTCGGGCCCGGACGACTACTGGAACACCGCGGCGGAGGTGACCGAGGTGTCCAGCGGGACCGCCACCCTGACCGTCGACGCGGGCACTACCTACCAGCTCTGGGACGGGTTCGGCGGGACCTTCAACGAGATGGGGTGGGACGCCCTCTCCGTCGTAGGCTCTGAGATCGCGACCGCGATGCGGCTCCTCTTCGACGCGAACGACGGCGCAAACTTCATCTACGGGCGGCTCCCGATCGGCGCCAGCGACTACGCCATGAGCTGGTACACGCTCGCGGAGACGGCGGGCGATTACGAGATGGAGCATTTCTCCATCGAGCGCGACCGCGAGATGCTGATCCCCTACTTGGAGGCGGCGCTCGCGGTCAAGCCCGACCTCCGCCTCTGGGGCAGCCCCTGGACCGTCCCCGACTGGATGAAGGACGGCATGAACATGCGGAGCGACCCGCAGACGCTCGAGGCGCACGCCCTGTATCTCGCCAAGTTCGTGGAAGAGTACGCCGCGGAGGGCTTCACCATCGAGGCGGTGCAACCCCAGAACGAGCCCGGCTACGCCAGCGTCCGGTGGAGCCAATCGGTGCTCATCGACTACTTCAAGAGCTACCTCGGGCCCAAGTTCGCCGAGCGTGGCCTCACCGCCGAGATCTGGTGCGGGACCATGTCCCACCCGGACGACGCGAACATCGCCACCGCGGTCGCCAACGACCCGGAGTCGATGCAGTTCGTCACGGGCTTCGGCCTGCAGTGGAACCTACAGGCCACCGTGGCCGAGCTCGCGCCCTTCGGTCCCGTCATGATGACGGAGCACAAGTGCGGCAACTACAACTTCGAGACTCCCTACTGGGATCAGAGCCGGTACGATCCAAACAAGGCGCAGAACGACCATCTCTACGGCGAGGAGAGCTGGCAGCTCATCCGGGACTGGATCGTCGCCGGCGTCAACTCCTACAGCGCCTGGAACATGGTGCTCGACACCAACGGCCGGAGCCTCGGAAACTGGCCCCAGAACGCCCTCTTGGTGGTGGATCGAACCGCGCGGACGCTCACCGCGACGGCGGCCTACTACGCCTTCCGGCACTACTCGCAGTACATCCTCCCGGGCGCGACGCGCCTCGGGACCAGCGGCACCGACGACGCGGTGGCCTTCCAGAACGCTGACGGCAGCGTCGTCACCGAGGTCTACAACCAGGGCGACTCGTCGCAGGCGATGACCGTCGACATCGGCGGCGCGCTCTACCAGTTCGACGTCCCCGCCCACGGCTGGGCGACCCTCCGCGTCACTCCGTAGGGGAGGCGCGGACGGCCGCACCCCGTCAGCGCGACCCCGGGAGGGCGAGGGGTCGGGGCTCGGGCCCATTAGTTTGGATACAAACGGCTTTGCCAGTCCCCCAACCCCGACCCGCCGCCGCCCACCGTCCGCGGTGCGGAAGCGCAGGGTGCGGTTCCACACCCTCAGAGAAGTCCTGCAGCCGGGTGGCAAGTGCGACCGAGCTGCTGACTCGACCCTTCCCGGATCGGTGTCCAGTCTCCGCTCTTGAGCCCGGCTCGCAGGGGCTAGACTGCTCCCCATGATCGCGGGGAGGCGGGCGGGGACGATCGGGCTCGCGCTGGGGTGGGCGGTCGCGTGCGGGGGCGACGGTGCCGCTGGCCTATGCGGGCCCGAGCAGCGCGAGCCAGCTCGCCTGTCCGCCGGCCAGCACGACCTCCCCCTGGTTCTGGACCTACGACGATGAGGCCGCGCCGTCGCGCGTCGTCCTCTGCGAGAGCGCCTTCCAGGCGAGCCGGACGACCAGGCCCGGCACCTTCCGGACCGAGTACGGCTGCGCCACCCGGTGAGTCCGCGACGGCACCACCCGCGAGGGCGTCCAGGCGCCGGCAAGGCTCACCGAGCGGCCGCCGCGGGAGCCGCGTTTTGACAAGCGCCCGCCCCGTGGGACGATCCGGGACCGGCGCGCCGCGGAGGACGGAGGGACCGAGCCCCGGGCACCCGCGCGCCGAACGGAGGCTCCATGCGTGCGGTCCGGGTGGTGGTGGCGCTCATGGCGATGGGAGGCTGGCTCGCGGGATGCGGCGGCGGCGACTTCAGCGACTTCGCGGGCTGGCCCGAGCGACCGGGCACCGGCGGCAATGGCCCCGTCGGCGGCACGGGCGGCAGCGGCGGCGTCACGCCGATCCAGCCCGTCACGACCCCGATCGGCGAGCTCGATCGGTCGCTCGCGCAGCTCCGCCCGGCCACCTCGTGCGACGAGCTGCTCGAGCCGCTCCGGCTCCGGCTGCTGGTGGCGGTCGACGCCGCGCTGCAGACGAACCTCGAGCGCGCCCTGAACCTGGCCAACGGCGTCTGCCCCGTCCCGCAGGAGCTGCTGGCCCTCGACGGCGGGGGCGCCGTGGCAGCACCGCCCGTGGCCGAGCCGGCCGAGTCGAGCGGGGCGGAGTCCTTCACCACGACGAACCTCCAGGACGCCGACGTCGACGAGGCCGACTTCCTGAAGAACGACGGCGAGCACTTCTACGTCCTCGCCGACGGCGCCCTCCAGATCCTGCGCGCCTGGCCCGCCGCGGAGACGGCCGTGGTCGCGCGCATCGGGCTCGAGGGGACGCCGCGCTCGCTCTTCCTCGAGGGCGATCGGCTGGTCGTGTACGAGTCCGTGGAGCCGATCGTCCCCCTCGGGCCGGACACCGGCCTCGCGCCAGAATGCACCTACGGTTACGACTGCACGCGCGGCGCCGACGGCCGGCGCCTCAAGATCAGCGTGCTCGACATCTCCGAGCGCGCCGCGCCCGTGCCCCTGCGCGAGCTCTACGTCGACGGCTCGCTGATCGGTGCGCGGCGCACCGGGTCCATCGTGCACACGGCGGTGACGTTCCCGCCCTTCGCGCTCCCGGGCGTGGCGGCCACGCCCGCGGAGCTCAGCGAGTGGGTGACGACGCCTTGCGACCAGCTCGACCCCGCGGAGTTCCCCTACACCGAGTACGAGGTCCGCGCCCGCTTCGCCCGGCAAGAGTTCGCGAACATCGAGGCGCTGGACGCCGCCTCGATCGACGACTTCCTGCCCGCGGTTACGGATCGCCGCCTCGAGGGCGACGAGACGGAGCTCGAGCGCCCGCTCGTCGAGGACTGCACCTCGCTCTACCTCCCCCAGGATCTCGCCGACCCGAGCCTGATGTCGCTGCTCTCCTTCGACCTCGCGGACCCGACCGTGCTCGGGGTGACCACCATCGTGGCCAAGCCGGGGATCGTGTACGCCTCGCCGTCCGCCTTCTTCCTCGGGGTGGACCGGTCGCGCCGCTACGGTGAGCCTTGGTACACCGAGGCCGGGGTCGCGCTCGATCGGGCCACGGAGCTCCACGGCTTCGCCCTCGAGGCGGACGCGGTGGCCACGACCTACCTCGGCAGCGGGGTCGTGCCCGGGTACGTCCTGAACCAGTTCTCGCTCGACGAGCACGACGGCGATCTCCGCGTCGCCAGCACCGTCGGCTACCTCGGCGGCGCGGACACACGGAGCCTGGTCACCGTGCTCCGCCCCGCCGCGGACGGGCTCGAGACGATCGGCGTCGTCGACGGCATCGCGCCGCGCGAGGACATCCGCTCCGTGCGCTTCGACGGCGACACGGGGTACGTGGTGACCTTCGAGAAGACCGACCCGCTCTTCGTCGTCGATCTGGCAGATCCGGAGGCGCCCGCGCTCCGCGGCGAGCTCGTGATCCCGGGCTTCTCCACCTACATCCATCGCCTCGACGACGACCACCTGCTCACCATCGGGTACGACGCCGACGACCAGGGTAGTTTCTCTTGGTTCCGCGGCATCAAGCTCCAGCTGATCGACGTCAGCGACCCCGAGGCACCGACGGTGCTCCACGACGAGACGATCGGCACGCGCGGCACCTCGAGCGAGGCCGCCACCAACCACCTCGCGTTCACCTACTTCCGCGACCGCGAGTTGCTCGCCCTGCCGCTGACCCGCTGCGAGGGGGGCGAGGGGGGCGAGTACGGCGAGATGACCTTCAGCGGCCTGTACGTCTATCGGGTCACGCTGGAGGATGGGTTCGAGCACCTCGGCGGCCTCTCGCACCCGGTGGACCCGACGGCGTACACCTGCGCAAACTGGTGGACCCAGAGCAACTCCGTCGTGCAGCGGAGCGTCTTCATGGAGGACTTCGTGTACGCCGTCGCCCTCGACCGGATCGACGTCGCCGAGGTCGGCGAGCTAGAGGAGCCGGTTGCCTCGGTGCCACTCTCGGCGGATTGAGGGCGCGGCGGCCCTGGGCCTCGGACTCGCGGCGTGCTCGGACCCTCCGGCCGCTCCCGGACGAGCGGAGACGGATCCCGCGAGCTGGCAGGCCCAGTACCGCGGCGATCCCGGGCGCCGCGGGCTCGCGCCGCCGGACGCGGCGCTCGACGGGACGCCGCGCCTGGTCTGGCGGACCCGCGCCCTCGGGATCGGGACCTACACGGCGTCCAAGTCGTCGCCGGCGGTCGACGACGAGAGGCTCTACGTCGGCGAGGACGACGGACGGCTCTACGCGCTCGAGCGGGCCACGGGGAAGGTCGTCTGGGCCTTCGCCACCCACCGCCATGAGCAGGAGCTCGTCGAACCGCCCGCCGACGGCGCCTTCACCGGGATCCACGGCTCGCCCGCCATCGACGCGGAGCGCGTGTACGTCGGCGACTACGCGGGCTTCGCCTAC
The DNA here is from genome assembly GCA_964404725.1 of uncultured Polyangiaceae bacterium. Taxonomy (GTDB): domain Bacteria; phylum Myxococcota_A; class Polyangia; order Polyangiales; family Polyangiaceae; genus JAFGBI01. The sequence continues at coordinate 128,164 of CAYOLF010000002.1, read as the reverse complement.
GCGGTCGACAAGCGGACGGGAGGCCTTGCCTGGGAGGTGGGGCTGGGCGGCTCGATCGGCGCGTCCCCGGCGCTCGACGCGGACGGCCTCTTCCTCGCCGTCGAGGAGCCCACGCCGGACGGACGCGTCTTCGGCCTGCGGGCGGCGACCGGTGAGCGCGAGTACCAGTCGGGCTGGCTCGGCGGCCACCCCCACTCGTCGGTGTCGCGCCGGGATGGAGCGCTCTTTGTCGGCAGCAACGCCGGCGCGCTGGTGCGCCTCGAGCCGCCGGCGCCCGCCCCCGCATTCACGGTGCCAACGACCGGCGCGATCAAGTCGACCGCGGCCGTCGCGGACGACGCGCGCGGTGGCGCGACCGCGTACTTCACCTCCGGCGACGGCCGCCTCCACGCGGTGGACGCGGCGAGCGGCGCCGAGCGGTTCACAGCCGTGACCGGGAACACCATCCTATCCTCACCCGCGATCGCGGCGGGCCGCGTGGTGTTCGGCTCGCACGACGGGCTCGTGCGCTGCGTCGACGCCGAGAGCGGCGAGCCGCGCTGGTCGTTCGACGCCGGCGCGTGGGTCTCCTCCTCACCGACCCTCGTGCTCGGCAGCGATCTGGTGGTGATCGGCACCAACGCCGGCGAGATCCTCGGCCTCGGGCTCGCCGCAGGCGAGCTCCGGTTCCGGCTGACCGTCTCCGCGCCCGTGACCAGTGTCCCGGTCGTCGTCGGTCGCTCCCTCTTCGTCAACGACGACTCCGGGACCGTCTACCGGTTCGACGGGGAGTAGCGCCCCGGGGTTTCGGGGTCGTCGAGCGCTGCCGAAGACGTGGGCTCCACCTCGGGACCTCGGGCGGAGCCGACCACGGCGGGCACGGCGAAGCCGCTCCAAGGGCTCGGGCCTCCACGGTTCACGAGGGCCCGGGCGGCTTGCGGAACGGCTCGGGTGTCTACATATCCATCGGGTGACAGGAACGAATACACACGCGGTCGGCGGACTGAGCGAGAGTGACTTCGTCAGCGCCGCGCGAGTCGACCGGCTGCTTTCTGGGTGAGCGACCCGACCGCCGAGGCCGACCCTTGCCAGCGTGTCACAGGATCGGGGAGCCCATGCCACCCTGCGCCACCGCCGTCGCGCACCCCAACATCGCCTTCGTCAAGTACTGGGGCAACCGGGACGACGAGCAGCGGCTGCCCGTCAACGGCTCGATCTCGATGAACCTCGCGGGGCTCGAGACGCGCACGACGGTTGCGTTCGATCCGGCGCTGGCCCGGGACGAGCTCACGCTGCAGGGGAGTCCGCAGACCGGGGCTCCGCTGACACGGGTGTCAACCCACCTGGATTGGCTCCGACGCCGGGCCGGGGCGTCCTGGAAGGCCCGCGTCACCAGCGAGAACAGCTTCCCGACCGGCGCTGGCATCGCTTCGTCTGCCTCCGCCTTCGCCGCGCTGACTTTGGCCGGGGCCGCAGCGCTGGGGCTTCACCTCCCGGAGCGGGAGCTCACCGTCCTCGCTCGGCGCGGATCCGGCTCGGCGAGTCGCTCCGTACCGGATGGCTTCGTCGAGTGGTACGCCGCGGATCGAGACGACGGCTCGTTCGCGCATTCCATCGCGACGCCGGACCACTGGCCGCTGGTGGATCTGATCGCGATCGTCAACCCCCGTCACAAGGAGGTTGGCTCGGTGGCGGGGAGCCGCCTGGCGAGCACGAGCCCGTACCAGGAGGGGCGCGTGGCAGACGCGCCGCGGCGACTTCAGGTGTGCCGCGACGCCATCCTGCGTCGGGACTTCGGGGCGCTGGCGGGGATCATCGAAGAGGACACTCGCCTGATGGTCATCGTGATGCGAACCTCCCGGCCGTCACTGACCTACTTCGAGCCGGCCACCGCCGAGCTGTGGCGCGACATCCCGAGATGGCGCGCCGGGGGCCTGGCGGTCGCTTGCACGGTCGATGCCGGACCGAACGTTCACTGCCTGTGTCTGCCTGAGGCCGCTGCCGAGGTGGAGCGCCGTCTGCGCGCCAACCCCGCCGTGCGCCACGTCCTGACGGCGAGGCCGGGATCTGGCGCGCGGTTGATGGCGACCGCTCTCGATTCCGACCCCGTAGCTCGAGACGGCGGGGGCCATCCTGCCGCGAGCCCTCGGGTCCAGGGGGCGCGCTGGTATCCTCCGCCGTGAGCTCTGCCCTCGAGGCCCCGCGGTCACCGGCTGCCGCGACCCCGCGGCGCAAGGTGGCACAGCCACCGCACTGGAGTCGGCCGATAGCGGGTATTTGGGGGCTGGCCCGTGGATTGCACAGCGATTCGCTCATGCGCCAGACGACCCTCCTTGTTGGCACAATGCTGCTCGCCGCCACGGCCTGCTCGCACCGCTCCGGGACGGACGACGCGGCGGGTTCGGGCGACGGCCCCTCCGGCGACGGCTTCGCGGTGGGGCGGCAGCCGCTCGAGCTGCTCCCGGCGGCCCCCGGCCTGTGCCTGGGCGCCGGTGCCGACAAGGAGTGCGCCGATCCGGATGGCTGCGAGACGACGACCGACGTCGCCGACGGGCTCCCTGCGACCGGCACCGGCGCGGGGGGCTCTTCGGGGACCTATTACCCCACCGGGACGGGCGGAGCTTCCGCCTCGATGGGAGGCAGCTACGATCTGGGCACCCTCGGCGGCATGAGCTCGACGGGGGGGTTCACCAGCGTGGAGCCGGAGCCGGCGAGCGGGGGCAGCGCCGGAACGGGCGGGAGCTCCGCCGCCGCCGGAGCTCCCGCGAGCGGCGCGGCCGCCGCGACCGCCGGAGCCGCCGGCGCGACGGGCCTCGCCGCCGCGGGGACTTCCAGCGTCGCGGGCGCTCCGGTCGCCGACGAGGCGGGGACGGCGGGCAACAGCGTCGCGGGCGCGCCCGCTGCGGCCCCCGCCGACGGCGCGGGCCTGCGCCCCCGCGCCGAGCCCGCGGCCTGCTCCGCCCTCGATCGGACCGAGCCCGCCACCCTCTACCTCTCGGCGGACGACTCGAACTCCACCGCGTCGCCCGTGATCGCGCGGCGGCTGATCCGCTCCGGACTCCCCGTCGATCCGCGGGTCGTGCGGTCCTGGGAGTTCCTGAATTACTACGACTTCACCTTCGAGCCCGCGGACCCTGGGGAGGTGCGGATCGTCCCGCAGCTGTCGGCCTGCCCAGTCGACGGAGAGCTGAGCTTCCAGGTCGCGCTGCAGGCGGAGGCGCGGGCTCCGGAGGGCCGCGCGCCGCTCACCGTCACCTTCGTGCTCGACACCTCCGGGTCGATGAGTGGTTCCCCCATCGAGTTCGAGCGCGCCGCCGTGCGCGCCATCGCGGGCGAGCTCCTGCAGGGAGACGTGGTGTCGATGGTGACCTGGAGCGTGGACCAGGCGGACATCCTCACCGGCCACGAGGTCACGGGTCCCGACGATCCGACGCTGGTCGCGGCTGCCGACGCCCTCTCGCCCAGCGGCGGCACCGACCTCGCCGCGGGCCTGCGGCGGGGGTACGCGCTCGCCCGCGCCAGCTACGCGCCCGACCGCATCAACCGCGTGGTGCTGGTCAGCGACGGCCAGGCCAACGTCGGGGTTACGGACGAGGAGCTGATCGGCGAGGCCGCGGACGACGAGGAGGGCGACGCGGGGATCTACCTCACCGGGATCGGCGTCGGCGACGGCGTCAACGACACGCTGATGAACGTCGTCACCGACCGCGGCCGCGGCGCCTACGTCTACCTCGACTCCGCCGCCGAGGCTCAGAAGATGCTCGGGGACCGCTTCCTGCAGGTCGTCGATCTCGCGGCGCGCTCCGTGCGCCTAGAGATGACCCTGCCCTGGTACCTGGCGGTGGCGAAGTTCTACGGAGAAGAGATCTCGATCGACCCGACCCTGGTGCGCCCCCAGCACCTCGGCCCCAACGACGCGATGCTGTTCTTCCAGATCCTCAACGCCTGCGACGCCTCGCTCATCCACGGCGACGATCGCATCCGGCTGCGCGCGACCTGGGAGGACCCGTTCACACGCCGAGCCCGCGAGGCCGTGCTCGACACCACGCTCAACGACCTGGCCGGGGACGACGCCGAGCTCGCCAAGGCCGCGGCCGTCGCCGGCTACGCCGAGGCGCTGGTCGAGGCCCACGGCCTCACCGGACGGGAGCGCGCCGCCGTGCTCACGGAGGCGCTCGACGCCGTGGAGGCCGCCGGCGCCGCCTCGCCCGCCGACCCGGACCTCACCGAGATCGCGGCGCTGCTCGCGGCCTACCGCGAGCAGGGGTGAGGGCGGCGTGCGGCGGGGGGTGTACGGGAAGGAGGACGTCGAGATTCGCGCCCTGACGGGGCCCGCTGGTGAAGCGGGCGCTCGTCCAGGGCCGGCTCAACCGCGCTCGCGCGTCATCTCCAGCATGGTGGGCATGAACCCAAACCCCGCCACGAGGCGCTGAGCACCCTCGTTCTGCACCATGGCACGGGCCAGGATGCGCTCCGCGCCGAGCCCTTCGAGCCGTCGTATCATCTCGAGGGCGAGCTGGCGTCCAATCCCCCGGCGACGAACGTGCTCGGCGACGCACAGGTCGTGGAACGCCCCGTGGCGGTCCACCAGGATGCTCCAGTCGCGCTCCTCGATGGCGCCGTAGGCGAAGCCGACGACCTTCCCGTCGAGCTCCGCCACCAGAACCACCGCCCCGTCTCGCCGTATCTCTTGGGCGAGCCAGGAGGCGTAGCCAGCCAGTACCCCTTCGAACCAGAAGAAGCGTCTGGGATTCGTCTCGTGGTGGAGCCGCACGATCTGGACGCCCAGCGCCGCCGCAGCCTCCAGGTCCTCGGTCGTCGCGCTACGAATCAGTGCATCCACGGGGTGCTCCTTCCACGAGAGGGGCGGCGCTCGACGTCCCCGTCGAGGTCCGTCCCTACCGCATCCAGCGGCCGCTCAGCCGCCGCAGCAGCCCGGACCGCAGCAGCCGCGGGCGTCCGGCTTGCACGCGGCGATGCGCGCGGAGGCGACGTACTGCTCGGCGCCCGAGCCCGGGAGCCAATCGCGGATCTGCGCGCGGCTTGCCTCGTCGATCGCGATGTCCACGTCCTCGAAGCCAGCCGCGACCAGCCACCGCTCGAGCTCCGCGACGGGGGCGGCTCCAGCGACGCAGCCGGTGAGCGCGCCGACGTCGTCCGCGAGGGCCGCCGGCAACGGCGCGGTCTGCACCACGTCGGCGATCGCCAGGCGCCCGCCCGGGGCGAGCACGCGGAAGGCCTCCGCGAACACGGCCGCCTTGTCCGGGCTGAGGTTGATGACGCAGTTCGAGAGGATGACGTCCACGGTGCCGTCGGCCACGGGCAGATGCTCGATCTCGCCGAGCCGGAAGTCCACCTGGGTGACGCCCGCCCGCTCCGCGTTGGCGCGCGCGCGGGCGACCATGTCCGGCGTCATGTCGACGCCGATCACGCGCCCCGTCGGCCCCACCTGCCGCGCGGCGAGCAGGGCGTCGAAGCCGCCGCCGGCGCCGAGATCGAGCACGGTCTCGCCGGGGCGGAGCGCCGCGATGGCCTGCGGGTTGCCGCAGCCGAGGCCGAGGTTGGCGCCGTCGGGCACGGCGGCGAGCTGCTCGCTGGTGTACCCGAGCGCGAGGCTCGCGGCCGGGTTGGGGCCGCAGCAGCCGGTGCCGCAGCCGCAGGGGGTGGCGCTGCGCGCGACCTCTCCGTACTGCTCGCGGACGGCGGCGCGGATCTCTTCGGGGGTGCGTTCGCTCATGACTCTGCTCCTGGGTATTGGGGGGGATCTGGGGCGGGGATTGCCGGCAGCCGCCACGCGAGGCACACGGCGCTGGCGGGGAAGATCGAGGCGACCACGGGTGCGAACGGGGCCACTGGCGCGGGCTCGCGGCCCGTCACCCGTAGCCCCCGCGGCCCGCGCCGGTGACGTCGAAGCCCTCCGTGAGCTGGTCGATGAGCCCCCGCAGCCGGGCGAACGCCGCCGGATCCGCGCAGTAACAGACGCGGGGTCCGTCCACCTCGCCGCGGACGAGCCCGGCGCTCCGGAGGACGCGCAGGTGCTCGGAGACGGTCGACTGCGCGAGGGGGAGCTCGCCCACGATCGAGCCGCACACGCAGGCGTTCCGCGCGATGAGCAGGCGCAGGATCCGGAGCCGGGCTGGGTGCGCGAGCGCCTTGGCGAGGGCGGCGAGCTCGCTCATGCGCTCGTCCTCGTCCTCGTCCGCGCTGCGCCGCGCTGCGTTGCGAGCTGTCATCGCTGTTCGACGATGAACGATGACCCCCCCGAAGTCAAGGTCCAGCGCGTTCGGACCGGCGGCCAACCGTCCCGCCGCCGAGCCGCGGCGTCGCCTCGGGACGCGGTCGCGGGGCGCCCCACTGCCGGCGGACCGCTCGCGGTCCCAGGACCCGTGCATGGTAAGCCAGCTCTTCGTCAACCTCCCGGTTAAGGATCTCGCGCGATCGAGGGACTTCTTCGCCGCGCTGGGTTTCAAGTTTCAGGCGCAGTTCACCGACGAGAAGGCCGCGTGCCTCATCCTGGGCTCCAATCAGTATGCGATGCTGGTGACCGAGCCGTTCTTCGCGACCTTCACCCCGAAGCCGATCAGCGACGCGCACCGGGCGACCGAGGCGCTGGTGGCGCTCGCGGTCGAATCGCGTGAGGAGGTGGAGCGCCTCGTCCACGCCGCCCTGACCGCCGGCGGCACGCGCCACCTGGAGCCGCACGACCACGGCTTCATGTACCAGTGGAGCTTCGCCGATCCGGACGGTCACGTCTGGGAGCCCTTCTATATGGATCCTGCGTACGTGGAGCCCGCCGCGGCCACCGGCTGACCCCGGGGTGACGCGGCGCGGTGCCCCCCGCGGCTCGTCTCCGGACCGTGGGTGATCGGCGCCTCAGAAGGTGTGGTCCGGGCAATGCTCGGCGCACGTCGCGGGCTCGCAGCGATCACCGACGAAGCCCAGGTCGAAGTCATCGACGTCCACGAGGATGCAGTCGTCGCACTGCTCGACGACCGCGGGCTCGTCGGCCGCGAGGGCGGCCTGGCACTCCGCCTCCGTGGTCGTGCGCCCGGTGCAGGTAGCGAGGCCCGAGCAAATCACCGCGATGTCCGTCGCGACCGCGGGGGGCTCCGCCGGCGGCGTTGCCGCGCCCGCCGGCCGCACCAGGCGACCGACGAAGAGGACGGTCCCGGTGCCGTGGTCGTAGACGAAGAAGAAGAACGGGCGGTCGAGCCAGAGCTGCGGCGCGATCCCCACGGGGACCATCACCTCCCCCGTGGCCGCGGCCATGGTGGTGCCGTTCTCGTCGACGCCCACCGTCGTGCGGTGGACGAAGCCGTCCACGTAGAGCCCGGAGTCGGGATCGATCCCGGCGAAATCTGCCGCTCCGGCGGCGAATGCGGAGGCCATGCCGAGCGCCTCGCCTTCTTCTCGGAAAGGGGGAAGAGCTGGAAGTTGAGCTGGACGACGCGCTCGGGGGGGCCCCCGAGCTCGGCGAGCTGGAGCAGCTCGCGGCGAAACTCGCGGATGCGCTCCTTCAGATCGAGGAGCACGTCCTGGCTGACGCAGAGCGTGAGGCTCGAGATCTCGCGCTCCTCGCAGGGGATCTCGTCGATGGCCGCGGCCGCCCGCTCCATCATGGTGCGGTGGTAGTTGACGACGTGGTGCCCGAGCGGCCCGGGGCCCGTCGTCACCAGGGCCTCGGCCTGCACGATGCGCCCCGCGTCGTCGCGCACCAGCAGCCCGAGCCGGAGCAGCACGGTGAGCGCCTTCTGTGCCTCGTCCGGCGCGATGCGCGGCAGCAGGGTGCGGGCGATCCAGCGCGGGTCGGGGTCGAAGTCGGGCCGGGATGCCAGCTCGCGGATCGCGGGCAGGTACCAGGTCGAGTGGTAGTTGGCCTGCGCCGCGTCGAGCTGGTGGATGGCGCGGTACTGCTTGTATCGCGCCAACCGCTGGTGGCAGCGGGTCCGCTCGACGGCGGTCTCCGCCTGGTCGAAGGCGACCAGCTCGCAGAAGTAGTCGACTGCGGGCCCCTCGAGCCCGCAGCCGGCCGCGAACTGGTGCGCCATCTCCGGCGTCAGGTTGCGCTCCCCGTCCATCACGAGCTTGAGGTAGTTCGTGGAGCGCAGCCCCGCGCGCTTCGAGAAGGCGCGGTGGGAGAACCCGTACTCGTGCGCCTTGCGCTCCGCGTAGTGGTCGCGGAGGTAGGCGCGGTAGTCGAGGTACCCGAAGACGTTTACTCGTGTGTCCGGCGTCACCCAGTGACGATGAGCCTCGTCTGGACGGAAAGCACGTGATTCTCGAGGTTACGAGGAAGAAATCGTGTACTGCTCGTATACACCCCAATGTATCCTGGGGCGGTGGGGCCTGGGTCATCCCAACCCAGTCGCCGCCCGCGATTGCGCCTAAGGCTCGTCGCGGCAAGCGATCCTCTCACGGCCTCGAACGCGCGACTCGGCCCCCCCCCCCCCAGCGCCATCTTCGCCGGGACTCACGCGCGGTCACGGCCGAAACGGTCGGGAGGCGGGGTGAAGGCAGCCTCCCCGGCGCCATCGCTCAGTCGGCCCCGCGGCGCTCTCGGGATCGGCGCGGACCATCACCGGCAGACCGCGCTCACCGGCTTCGTTTGGCCGCGGGCTTGCCACGTCGCGCGCTGGCCGCGACGGCCGGCTTCGCCTTCTTGGCAAGGGCACGGTCCGCCTCTTGCAGCTGTTCGACCGCGCTCTCCACGTCGTCGGCGAGCGAGCCCGCGAGCACCGCGACCAGGCTGGCGCGCTGGATCGGTGACAGGGCCAGGGCTCCTTCAACGAGCGCATGGGGGAGCGCCGTGAACGGATCGTCCCCGCCGCAGCCGCAGTCGCAGTCGCAGCCGCAGGAGCAGCCGTCGGCCGCCTCCGCGAGCCGTCTCTGCTCCGCCATGTCCCGCGTGAGGTCCTTCGCGGTCGCGCGGAAGCGCTCGGGGTCGAAGCCCTTCGGCACCCAGTCCAGAATTTCGGCGTGGTCCTCGTGCTTCGGATCTGCCAGCGCCGCCAGCAGGTTCGCGTAGCCGGGGATGCCGCCGCAGTCCTCGGGTGGGCAGGCACGCGCGCCGGCCAGGCAGCGCGGCACGACGGGCTTCGCCGCCGGGGTGACGCGCTGCACCTTGACGTCGTGCTCCCAGCTATCACCGAAATCGTACTCGTATCGGAACGACGAGCCGCGCTTCGCCACGTCCTGCAGCAAGTGCGCGCACTCGTCCTCGATGTCCCCTTCGACGGCGTCGAGCATTCCATACCGCCGCTTGCCGATCGTGAACATGTGCAGGTGCGAGTTCTCCCAGCCCATGGCGAGCTGGATCGCGTAGTGGACGTCCTCGAGCGTCGCGCTCCCCGGGACCTCCAGCGTGCGCCAGATCGGGGGTTCGATGTCGCGCAATTGCACGTGGAGCTCGTAGGCGGAGTGCGTCATGGCGGTGCACGCGACGCTAGTGCCGGCGGCCGCCACCGGCAAGGGCCGCCGCCGGCCGCGGGCCGTACCTGGCTCCTGCCCGCCGCGCGCGGGCGCGGCGCTCAGGGCGCGGTCGTGAAGGAGCGGGCGCCCGACATGGTGTAGGTTCCGCTGCCCAGGCTTGGCCCCGTGGGCTGCTCGTAATCCCACGAGAAGGCGTCGAGGAACCCGTCGGCCCCCGCGAGCTCGTCGACCGTGCTCTGCTCGCCGTGAGTCTCGACCCACCAGACGTAGGTGGCCGCGGGCTGCAGGCCGAACGCGCCTCCAGCGACCTCCGGGATGGTCAGCTCCTCGCGCGCGGTGACGATGTAGAGGCCGTCGTAGTAGTCGACGCGGTCAAAGACGACGACGACCGCGCCGCCGCTGTCCGGGCTGGGGAGGAAGCGGAACGGAGTCTCGCGGGTCACGTCGGTGGCCGCCGTGGCCGGAGTCAGCAGCGTCGACGGGGTGGGGAGCGTGACCTCGATGTCCTGTCCGGGGGCCAGCCCCTCGACGTGCGCGAGGGCGAGCGGCGGCGTGAAGGCGCTACCCACGGAGGCGGCGAAGGTGAGGCTCGAGCCCGGGAGGCTCGGGACCAGGTAGGAGAAGGTGCCCGGGGCCTCGTACTCGCGGGCGACCTCGATCGCCCCGCCCGTGGTGAAGCGGACGAACGCGGCGTGAGTGCGGTTGGCGGCGCTGCCGAGCACCTCGCCCCGCAGGTTGGAGGAGGCGATGGAGTCCGGGGACAGATCCAGCGAGAACTCCGTCTTCACGGGCTCCGTCAATGCGATCAGGGTGGAGTCGTAGGCAAGGTAAGAGATGGGCAGCTCCGTCGTGCTGTCGTACCGCCACAAGAGGCCGTGCACGGTGAAGGTCGCGGTGTCCGGACCGCGCCAGGTGACCGAGCCCGGATCGATCCCGTTGTCTCCCACGTCCTCGTGCGTCGAGGTCCCGTCGGGTCCGCCGAAGCTCATGGTCAGGTTCCAGTCAGCGTCGAACGGCTCGGTCGTCAGCGACAGGGCGAAGTCGCCGGACCGCAAGGGAAGCCCCCCGTACACCTGCAAGGTGGGGTCCCGACGGGTGAGCCCCTGGTAGACCCAGCCGTAGATGCGGCGCCCCGGGGCGAGGTAATCGACCACGAGCGACGCGTCGTACTCGGCCGCGACCTCGGCGACCGTGAAGGTGCCGTCGCTACCGGTGAGCGTCACCTCGCCGCCGATCTCGACCGGGACGTTCGGGATCGGGTGGCCCCAGAAGTCGATGACGCGGCCGCGCACGGTGGTGTCTCCGCCGCCGGCGCCGCCGGCCCCGCCCGTCTCGTCAGCGCCGCCGCCGCCCGCCGTGCCCCCGGTGGTTTCGACGCCGGCCATGCCGCCGCTCGCGGCGCCTCCGGTCGTGGTGCCGCCGACAGGGCCGCCACCGCTCGGCGCCCCCGCAGTCCCGCCCGCGGGTGCGCCGCCGGTGGCGGGCGCGGTGCCGCCGGCGCTGGCCCCGGACGCTCCCCCACCACCGCTGGCGCCGCCGGCGCCGCCGACCGGGGCGCCTCCCGTCGTCGGCGGGCTCCCGCCGGCGTCGCTGCCCGCGTCCCCCGCCTCGGCGTCAGCGGCATCGCCGCCCGCACCACCGATGATGGGGGTGCCGCCGCCTTCACCGGGGCTGATCCCGCCGGTTTCGTCGCCCGCACCGCCGGCTTCGTCGCCCGCACCGCCGGTCGTCGACCTCGCACCGGCCACGCCGCCGCTTTCCGGCGTGTCGTCGGCCCGGTCCACGGTGGTGTTCGAGTTGCACGCGAGGGCGAGGCCTCCGATGAGGCCGGCGAGGGCGATGTGTACGGTGCGCATGGATCCCCGGTGGCGCCGGGCGAAGGGCCGCGCGCCAGGCGCGAGTATGCGCGCTGGTGGACCTCGAGGCCAGCCGCGTCCCCGATGCCGCGCGTCGGCCCAGCGCCGCGCGGGCGCGGAGCGGGAGGCCGGTACCGGCGGCGGCCCGCCCTGCCCCGCCGGGTCGCACCGGCACCCGCCGTGGGCCGCCGGGCGACTACTCGCGCAGGAGCCGCGCGCTCCCGTCGAGGGGCACGAAGCCGCCGTCGCAGCCGCCGCCCTCGAGGGCGAGGCGGGACCGCTCGGCGTCGAGCGCGACGGTGACGCCGTGGTGATCCACCACGGAAACCTCCCCGAGCGCCCTCGCCGTGGCAAGCTCGTACGTCGCGGTCGTCGTCCTGGCGGGCAGCACCAGGCACGTCCCCTCGTCGGCGCTCTCCTGAGGGAGCAAGCGGCCGGGCGCAGCCCGTAGCCGCTCTTGCGCGGTCGTCACCGTCACCAAGGCGCCGCTCGCGCTGAAGCTCAGGGTCGAAGTCCCGCGGCAGTGGAGCGGTGCGCTCTCGATTCGGACGCTGTGGACGAAGAAGCGGTCACCGCCGACCGAGGCGATGAAGGACCGCTGCATGGCGCCCGGATCGTGCGCATAGGTCGACTCCCAGGGGCCGTCCCCCTCGCAGCCGCGACTCCCGTCCGCGGCGGTCGCGGGGAGCGCGCAGGTCTGACCCACGAGCGCGTGGGCCTCCGCGGCGGTCATCGTCGCGCCCTCCGGGCAGCGGCCGAGCTTTCGGCAGACGCCGAGCCAGCCCGCAACCACCTGAGGACCGCCGGTCGCGTGGACCTCCGCCGCGCACGCGGAGCGGGCGCCGAGCTTGGCGCGGACGCTCGCCTGTTCGCGCCGGAGCAGCGAGCGGCCGAGCGCGGCGCGCTCGCGCTCCGCCTCCCCCTGCCGCGCGTAGAGCAGGGCGAGGTTATACCAGGCCTGGGCCTCGAGCTCGGCGTCTCCGCTCACGGTCCCCGCCTCGAGCTCGCCCTCGAGCTCGTCGAGCGTGAAGGGGACGGTCGTGCCCGCGCCGCGCGTGAGGAGCATGTGGGCGCGCTCGACAACGGGCCGCACGGTGACGAGCGGATCCTTCCCCGACGCCGCGATGAAGGCCTGGCTCGCCGCCTCGATCCGGCCCTCGGACAGGAGCTGGCGGGCGCGACCAAGCGCGGCCGCTTGCCCGGGGTCCGTCACGACGGGCGCCGCGGTCACGACCGGCGCGGCGGGCGGTAGCGGCCGGCGCGGCGGCAGCGGCGGGGCGAGGCGGAACCCCTCGCCCCGCCAGTGGAGCACCATCCCGTGCAGACCCACGGCGAACAGCTCCTGTGACGGCGTCCCCGTGACGCCGCGGAGCCAGCGCCAGTCGGGCTTGGCGCCCGCCCAGCGCTGGCCGTCGAAGCGCAGCACGGCGCCGTCCTCGCCCACGGCCCAGACGTCGTCCGGCGCCCGCGCCCAGAGCCCGTTCAGGCCGCGGGAGGCCGGCGAGGAGACCTCCGTCCAGCGCGCGCCGTCCCAGTGCAGCAGCGTCCCCCAGCTCCCCGCGGCCCACACGTCGTCGCTTGCGGTGCCCGCGAGCGCCTCGATGTTGGTCCACCGGGGGAGCGCGACCGGCGTCCAGGCCTGGCCGGTCCAGTGCAGCACCGTCCCGGTGTTGGTTCCGTCCTCGCCGCCACCCGCGGCCCACACGTCGTTCGATTTGGCGCCCCACACCGCGAGGAGCCAGCCACGGAACGGCGTCGCCACCGGCGACCAAGCGGTGCCGTCGAAGTGGGCGGTCTGGCCGGCGTCACTCACGGCCCAGACGTCGTCCCGCGCCACGGCGTACACGCCGTGGAGCTCCCCGGCCACGGGGACCGGGAAACGGCGGAGCTGCTGCCCGTCGTAGAGGAGCGCCGTCTGCGCGCCCACCAGCCACACCGCGTCCGCCGCCACCCCGTGCACGTGTCGCAGGATCCGGAGGCCGGTGGCGCGCCCGGTCCAGCGCACGCCGTCGAAGTGGTGGTGCATCCCCGAGAGGCTCACGGCGTGCACGTCGTCGGGGGCGGCCGCCCACACGCCGGCGAGGCTCTCCCCGCCGCCGTCGGAGCGCGACCCGCGAAGCGGCGTCGGCCGGCACCAGCCGTGCTCGTCGCAGCGCTCCTCGGCGGCGGGCCTCGCGGATGCTGCCGGCGACGGCGCCGCGGACCGGCTGCGGAGCCCCACCACCCCGACCACGACGCCCCCCATCGCGAGGATCGCGCCCGCGGCCAGCAGCGTGAGCCGGCGCCCACGCGTCATCGGTCAGCCTCCCCCCTAAACGCCGCGCAGCACCGGCGAGTCGCCGTGGACCACGACCATCGCCAGACGACCGGCTCGCGCCGAGACTCCGCGCGCGGCATGACCGGAGACTATCCGACCACGCGGCGTGCACGCCAGCGTCCCCGACGGTAGCGGGCTGGTGTTGGGGGACAACGCCTTCGGGATCCAGTCGCCGGACGACCGGTTCCGGCTCCGTCGGAGCGCCGAGGGCGAGACGCTCTGGCAGAGCCCCCGTACGGACCGGCTCGTGAGAGCCGGTGGCGATCGGGGTGCGCCACGCGTACGTTGCCACCGAGCTCTCGGGCCCCCAGGCTTCCCTCGTCGCAAACGGCAGTCAACCGATGGACAACGCACAGCAACAGATCATCAAGGACACCTTCGACGCCGTCGCCGACGGCTACGACCACCGCGTGCTGCGCTTCTTCGTCGCCGGCGGCGAGCACATGGCGCAGCGGCTCGCGTTGCGCGGGGGCGAAGAAGTCTTGGACGTGGCGTGCGGGACTGGGCATGTCGCGCTAGCCCTGGCGCGCCGCCTGCCCAGCGGACGGGTGACCGCGATCGACTTCTCACCCCGCATGCTCGCCCAGGCGCGCAGCAAGACCGCGGCCGCCGGCATCCGCAACCTGGACTTCGTCGAGTGCGACATGCAGGCGCTCGGCTGGCAAGAGCGGTTCGACGTCGCCGTCTGCGCCTTCGGCATCTTCTTCGTCGACGACATGGACGCCCAGCTCCGCCGCATCGCCGAGAGCGTGAAGCCCGGCGGTCGCCTCATGATCAGCAGCTTCGCCGAGGACTACATGGATCCGCTGCGCTCGCTGCTGCTGGCGCGGCTAGACCAGTTCGGCGTGCCCACGCCGCCGCAACCCTGGCAGGCCATCGCCCACGAGGCAGGCTGCCGCCGGTTCTTCGCCCAGGCCGGGCTGCGCGACGTCGAGGTCGAGCGGCAGGATCTCGGCTACTTCCTCGCCGGCGCCGAGGAGTGGTGGGACGTGATCTGGAACGCCGGCTTCCGCCGCTTGCTCGGCCGGGTCGCCCCAGCGGAACAGGCGCGCTTCCAGGAGCAGCATCTGGCCGAGGTGGAGGCGCTCCGCACGCCGGAGGGCATCCGCCTGGGCGTCCCCGCGCTGTTCTCAGTCGGCACGAAGCCGGCATGACCGAACCGGCACCTGAGCTCCTGTGTTCGCGCAGCGGTGCCTCGCCTGTCTACTGACCCTTGGGCGGGGAGCAGGCGGTGAAGGCGACGTTGCACGCGTCGTCGGGGTACTTGAGGCCGACGAGCGGCGTCGGCTCGCCCCAGCCCGTGGGGACTGCCTTGGCCGTGGTGATGTGGGCTTCGAGCGATACGGGACCGGGCGGACTGACCGGATGGAAGGACTCGAAGACTAGAACCTCGCGCGTGCAGCCCAATTGGTCGAGCGGCAGGTCCACCGTAAACGCCCGCGCGGTGACCTGCCAGCGGGAGCTCCCGTTGCAGGCCCAGTAGGGGTCGACCGCGGGCAGCGACGGCTCGGCGAGCACAGCGAGGTTGCCGCCCCACGACGCGACGCCATCGTCGTGCGAGCCGAAGCGGATCCACGAGCGGCGGCTCGGATCGCCGATGGGGCCGACGAGCCACGTGCCGAGCAACAGCTCATCGAAGTGACCACGGACGTACTCTGGATCCATCGTCGCCCGGTCCGCGGCGCTGTTGGCCTGGGGCAGCCTTGCTTCCGGCGCCGGTCCGCGGTCGGTCGTCCGCAACCCGCCCGAGGTGCACGCGAGCAGGAGTGGCAGCGAGCCTGCCAGGCAGCGTCGACCCATGCGCGCACGGTACTCGGTGTCGGCTCCCGTTGTCTTCCCCCCTCTGCGAGGAGCAGTAGCCCGACGAGGGGCGCCCCGCGGGGTCGCCGGGACCGTAGCCCCGACCCGCAACTCGACCGACTACGGAACACCGTCTGCCGTCGCCTCGGGGGTGACTGCAGTAATGGGCGCGCGCGGGAAGGCGTCGGGGATGATGCGCAGGAGCAGCCGCACCGAGGCGCTGAGCAGGGCCAGGGCCAGCCCCACCTCGAGCCCCGTGTAGCTCAGGCGCGACCAGCTCGTGACGGAGCCGAGCTTGACCAGCATCAGGGCACCGCTGACCGCCGCGAGCGCCAGGCCGCCCCAGACGAGAGCGATCAGCCCGCGCTGCGCCCGCCACCGCCAGCGGGAGCCGGGTACCTGCACCAGCGCCGCGCCGAGCGCGAGCGCGAAGAGCGCGAGCGACACCGCGGCGTGGTTCGCGTCGAGGGTGAAGCGCCGCACGGCCACGTACTCTAGCCAGTCCGGCAGCAGGGCGAGCCGGCCGAGGGCGAGCAGACCCGCCACCGGTACTGCCAGCGATAGCGCCCCCGCCAGGCGAGAGGACGAGCCGAGCCGTCCGCTCGCGACGCGGCCGAGGCCGAGCCCCGTCAGGAGCAGGAGGAGCCCCGCCCCCAACCCAGCGACCATGGGCTTGAGCCAAACCTCCCGGAACGCCCCGAGGCGCACCCACGCGGGCGACAGGCCCAGGATCCGGTGGTTCGGGAACCACTCGGGGCGCGCGTCGTCACCGGCGAAGGCGGCCTCGAGCACGGCGCCCTGGAAGAACGGGGAGCCCGCTCGATGGCAGTCCGTGCAGCCACCGGAGCCGAGCGCGGCCAGCGCGGGCGAGACGTCGTGCGAGTACTTGTGCACGGAGGCGTACGCCGTCGCCTCCCACCCCTCGCGCGGCAGGTTCTTCGAATCTTGGGACGAGTAGTACGCCTTGCTGTCGGAGACCCAGACGAGACGGCGATTCGCCAGGGCAAAGCCGGTCGCCGTCAGGTGGGCGCGCACCGAGGAGAGGAGCGCATCGATCTCCTCCGGGCGGTTCACCTCGATGACGCCGTCCTGGTTGTCGTCGGTGATCTTCGCAAGCTCCGGGTACTTCTCCTTCGGTGCGGCCCGGTGCTGCGTCCACATCTGGAAGAAGTCCTTCATGAAGAGCTGGTTCAGGCCTGCCTTGCCCTCCTCCTCGAAGCCCACCCAGGCGCTGTGGACGCGGTTGGCCGGGTAGATCTTGCCCTGATACCGGATGAGCGTCGGTCGGAAGACGTCGGTCGGCTGGTCCTTGGCCGTGAACAGCTCGAGCTCCCCGTAGTGGTTCCAGGGGCTCATCGTCTGGTCGTAGAAGGCCCAGATATGCTTGGGCGGCGGCGAGATCCGCGGCGCGGTGGTGTAGGCGTCGCTCGCCTGGACCAGCGCGCTCTTCACCGCGCGAGCTGGGATGTGGCAAGTCTGGCAGGCGATCTCCTCTAGGTGGAGCGGCGGGAGCCAGGCGTGCACAGCGCGGGGGGCGTTGCGCCACCCCTCGAGGTGACAGTCCTCGCAGGAGCGCACGGTGTCGTCCAGGTCGTTGCGCACCCAGCCGGACGGATCGTCCCCTTTGCCGAACTGATGGACCTCGCGTCCCCGGATGCGAGGATCCGCGGCATCGCTGCCGGCCGCGTGGCAGTCGACGCAGCGCAGGCCGGCGGCAAGGTGGACGTCGGTGCGCGCCGTGAACGCGGCGCCGCGCTTCTTCCAGTCGGGCTTGCTGTGGCAGTTCAAGCACGTCTCGTTGCGCGGCTCGGGAGCGAGGTGAACGAGCACGTTGCCGTCGGCGTCGAACCGGCTCTTGTCGTACGCGACCGCTGGTTGCTCCTTCGCGCTCACCTTCCCGCTGACGCTGCCGAAGCCCGCACCCACGGTGGCGGCCCAGCGGAAGTTCAGATCCGCGAGCGCCGCGTTGCGTCGCTTGAAGTCGTACTCCGGCTGGTGGCAGAGCAGGCAGTCCGCCTCGATCACGCCCGTCTCGGACCAGCGCGCCTTGAAGTAGTCCCCGTCGAGGCCGTTCTCGCCGCCTGGCGTCAGCCCCGCGGCGGGGTTCAGCATGTGCCAGTCGTAGCGCTTGCCCTCGCGGTCGTACTCGAGGGGGCCCCCGCCCGGGTGGCAGCCGCCGCAGCTCGCGGTCACGAAGTCGAAGGACGTCATGTCGATCGACCTCGCGCTCGCGTTCTCTTTGGGGGCGAGCTGGCGATAGAGCGGCGCCGGCGAGCACCAGCTGCCGCCGTAGTTTCCCGGCGACGTCACCCAGGCATACCGCTCCGCCATGGCAACGGGGACCGCCTCGCCCTTGCCCTGCGTGAAGTGAAACCCCTCGGTGATCTTGCCGTAGTCGTGGCACCCCGCCGCGCCGCAGGTCTGCTTGGGCGAGTACGGCGCCGTGTCGTTCACTCCCTTGACCGGATCGATCGCTCGCCCCGCCTCGTCACGGAGGGGGAACGGAGGGCAGACACCCTGCACGCGCTGGTCGAGGGGCGAAGCCGGGACAGCGGCGACATCGTCGGGATCGCCCCCGCAGCCAGCCCCGATCCCACCGAGCGCACCGACGGTGGCGAGGATCACGAGCGGCCGGGATGGGACTCGTCGAGTGGGGATGCGTCGGGACGACATCGGTATCCTCCGCGCGTTCCTTTGCTCGCGCCGCTATCGAGCGTCGAGCTCCCGCAGCCGCTGGACCACGAGCTCACGGGCTCGCTCGACCTCTTCCGGTTGCACGGGCATGTCGTGGCGCTTCTCGAAGCCGTGCTCCGTGAACAGCACGTACAGGTGCGGCTTGACGTCGACGTGCTCGAGGATCTTGGCGGCGCAACGCTGGGGGCAGCCGTCGAGCACGACCAGGCGATCACAGTCCCGAGCGGACACGACGAACCCGCTGAGGTGCGCGCCGACCCCGGCCAGGCAGGACATCTTGCCGAGCCCCTCTCGCGTCATCCGCAGGGCGAGGTCGTTGGTGAGTTGTCCGACGTTGGACGAACCCGAGCAGGCGAGCACGATGGTCGTGCCCTCCCCGCCGCAGGTGCACCCGCAGCCGGCCCCTTCCTCCGTTGCCATGGTTCCACTCCTTTACTGCGACCCGCTGAAGCCGGGTCGCGACTAGAGGATTCCGAAGAGGTAGATGAGGCAGTAATAGCCGCCCACGAGGATGAAGACGATCGCGGTGAGCCGGCGCATCCAGCGCTCGAGGACGGTCAGGACGTCGAAGGCCCGCGAGACCCGGTTGGCGGCGAACGCGAGCAAGAAGGAGAAGACGACGACCGGCACTGCGGTTCCGATCCCGTACACGGACGGCAGGAGCAGCGGGGACTGATGCTTGACCGCCAGCGGCACCAAACTGCCGAAGAAGAGCGCCGCCGAAACCGGACAGAACGCGAGCGCGAACGCGAGCCCGAGCAGGCCCGCCCCCCAGAGCCCGAGGCTGTCGGCCCGCCTCTGGAGCCTCTCGAAGAGGCCCGAGCCGCCCCCCACCCAGGGCCAGGGGATGACGTCGAGCAGGAGGAGCCCCACCAGCACCAGCAGGGGCCCAAGCGCCAGGTTGAGGGTCTGCTGCAGGAAGCGCGACACGGCGGACAGGGACAGGAGCCCCTGGACGACGAGCAGGGCGACCAGGACGTAGCTCACCGTCCGGCCGAGCGTATAGACCAGGCCCCCCGACAGGACCAGGGCGGGCCGGTCCACGCGCTTGCCCAGGTACGAGATGGCAGCGACGTTGGTCGCGAGCGGGCAGGGGCTGATCGCCGTCAGCAGCCCCAGCCAGAGGGCGCCCCCGAGGGCCAGTGCGAGGTCCATCAGGATCTCGGGACCAGGTCCAGGTGCGCCCTGATCTGCGCCTCGGCGTACTTCTTCAGCGCTTCCTCGTCGCGCGCCAGCGGCCAGACCTGGTCGCAGTTCTGCCACTTGACCGCCGTCTCTCCGCCCTGGGCGACGACGACCATGGAGCTGAAGCTGAGGTCGTACTTCTGGACGAACTGGGCGTTGGCGGGCTCGTCGATGTTCACCTCCCGGAAGGTGAGGAGCCCCGAGGCCGTCTCCTCCCCGAAGCGCTCGTCGATGGTGGCCTTGATCGCCTGCTGGATGCCCACGCAGGTGCGACAGCGCCGGTTCTTGTGGAAGTAGTAGACGACGACACGGTCGGGGGTGACGCTCTCCGGGGCGACGGCGGCGGACGAGGTGGCCGCGCTGACCGCCTCGGCGGACGCGCTCGTCGTCGAGGGCGTCGCTCGCTTGCAGCCGCCGACGGCGAGGGTCCCCGCGAGCACGAGGAGCGCGGCGAGGCGGGGGACGCTCGTCGCGGAGGGGACGGTTTGGCGTGAACGCCCGCGGCCGGGGCGGCGCGCCGCCACCGAGGACCGCGGGGCCGAAGGCGACCAGGTCACGAGCTCTCCTTCGCCGCTGCCGTCGTTAGCCAGGAGGCGATCTCGGAGACCGTGGGGATCCGCCCGCTCGACTTCACCTCCCCGTCCACGACGAGCGCGGGAGTCATCATGACACCGTAGGCCATGATCTCGTCGATCTTCTCCACCTTCTCGAGCGCCGCGGGGACCCCCGAGGCCTCGATCGCCTTCTCGGCTTCCGCGTAGAGCTTCTTGCACTTGGGACAGCCGGTCCCCAGAACCTGGATCTTCATCGCCTCTCTCCGTCTCCTGAGCCGCCGTGGGCGGCGGGTAATCCTTCGTACTGAATGGAGCGCCCTCAGAACAGCGCCCCGTAAGCCATCCCGGCCAGGGTCGAGAGCACGATCACGAGGCTGACGAACACCGCCGTCTTCTTGGTCCCCATCACGCTGCGGATGACCAGCATGTTGGGGAGCGAGAGCGCGGGACCTGCGAGCAGGAGGGCGAGCGCCGGGCCCTTACCCATGCCGGACTTGATGAGGCCCTCTAGGATCGGCACCTCGGTCAAGGTGGCAAAGTACATGAAGGCGCCGACGAAGGAGGCGGCGAGGTTCGCGAGGAGCGAATTGCCCCCCACCGCCTGCGAGATCCACGCGTTGGGGATGATCCCGCGCTCCGAGCCGCCGGGACCGCCGAGCAGGAAGCCCGCCACCAGCACCCCCCCGAGGAGCAAGGGCAGGATCTGCTTGGCGAAGGTCCAGCTCGAGTCTACCCACATCGAGAGCTCGTCCCGCTTGAACCAGGCGACGATGCTGCCGACGAGAACGACGAGGAACACCCCCGACACCACCCACTTCGCCGCGAAGATGGCCGCCCAGAATCCGCCCTCACCCTCCGCCGGCCGGCCCCAGTTGGCGAAGACCAGGATGCCGATCATGGCCGCGAAGTAGATGCCGTCCTGCCAGAGAGCCCGCCCCTTCTCCTCGTCGGGGAGGACGACGGTTCCTTCCGCCTGGCGGGCCGCCTCTTCCTTCCGGAAGATGACGTGCATCAAAAGCCCGATGACGACGGCGAAGACGATGGCGCCGACCGCTCTGGCGATGCCGAGCTCCGCGCCCAGGATCCTGGCCGTGAGGATGATGGCGAGGACGTTGATGGCGGGCCCAGAATAGAGGAAAGCGATGGCGGGTCCGAGGCCGGCGCCACGCTTATGGATGCTGGCGAAGAGCGGGAGCACCGTACAGGAGCAGACGGCGAGGATGGTCCCCGAGACGGCAGCGACCCCGTAGGCCATTGCCTTGTTGGCCTGGGGCCCCAGGTACTTCATCACGGCGCCCTGGCTCACGAAGACGCTGATCGCACCGGCGATGAAGAACGCCGGGACGAGACAGAGCAGCACGTGCTCCTGGGCGTACCAACGCACCAGGGAGAAACTCTCGCGCACGGCGCCGAAGAAGCGCTCGTTCTCGACCGGCAAGAACCAGCAGGCCACGAACACGGCCAGGACGAGGAGGAGCTTCGTGCGTTCTCTCATGGGGCAACGGCGCCCCCGTCGCGACCAGCGAAGAACGCCGCGAGACGCCGGCGCAGCTCGTCACGCGTGTGGCGGAAGGCGTCCAGGCGCTCTTCCAGGCTGCCCGTCACCGCCGCCGGGTCAGGCAACCCCCAGTGCAACCGCGTCGCCTGGCCGAAGAAGAGCGGGCACTCTTCTTCACCGCAGAGTGTGATGACGGTGTCGACCTCGGACGCCGGGATCTCAGCGACCGCTTTCGAGCGGTGGCTGGAGATGTCGAGGCCGATCTCGCGCAGGACCGCGATCGCCTCGGGCCTGACGCTGGTCGGACGCGACCCTGCCGACCACACGGTGGTCCCCGCCGGGGCCATCGACCGGGCGACGCCCTCGGCGATCTGACTGCGCGCGGAATTCGCCACGCACAAGAACAAGATCCCTTTCACAGGCTCACCTCCTCAGGCGTTGCTCTCTCCGGCACAGGTCTGCACGGCCCGGAGCCGCGCCGGATCGTGGGGAAAGTACCGGCGCCCGAGCCAGAGCGCCACGTTGACGAGGCCGATCATGACCGGCACCTCGACGAGCGGGCCGATGACGGCGGCCAGGGCGCCGCCATGGTTGATGCCGAAGGTCGCCACGGCGACGGCGATCGCCAGCTCGAAGTTGTTCGACGCCGCGGTGAAGGATAGCGTCGTCGACTGCGCGTAGGTCGCGCCCACCTTCTTGGACATGAAGAAGGAGAGGAAGAACATCACCACGAAGTAGACGAGAAGCGGGATGGCGATCCGAACCACGTCGAGCGGCAGCTCCACGATTTTTTCGCCCTTGAGCGAGAACATCACGACGATGGTGAAGAGCAGCGCGACGAGCGTGAGCGGGCTGATCTTCGGGATGAACTTGCCATGGTACCACCCCTCGTCCTTGAGCTTGATGAGCGAATAACGCGTGATGAGCCCGGCGAGGAACGGGATGCCGAGGTAGATGAAGACGCTCCCCGCGATCTCGCCGATCGTGATGTCGACGACCACGCCCGGCAGGCCGAGCCAGGTGGGCAAGACGGTGATGAAGACGTAGGCGTAGACCGAGAAGAAGAGGACCTGGAAGACCGAGTTGAAGGCGACCAGGCCCGCGCAGTACTCGGTGTCGCCCTTCGCCAGGTCATTCCAGACGAT
The DNA here is from genome assembly GCA_964404725.1 of uncultured Polyangiaceae bacterium. Classification (GTDB taxonomy): domain Bacteria; phylum Myxococcota_A; class Polyangia; order Polyangiales; family Polyangiaceae; genus JAFGBI01. The sequence continues at coordinate 105,707 of CAYOLF010000002.1, read as the reverse complement.
GACCATCGCGATGCAACGGGCCAGGCCGATCAGGATCAGTCCGACCATGTACTCCGGCTTGTCGTGCAGGAAGAGCACGGCGAGGGCGAACATCAGGATGGGCCCGATGAGCCAGTTCTGCACCAGGGAGAGGCCCAACACCTTGGTGTTGCGGAAGACCGGCCCCATCTGTTCGTAGCGCACCTTCGCCAGCGGCGGGTACATCATCAGGATGAGCCCGACCGCGATGGGGACGTTCGTGGTGCCGACGTTGAACTGGTTGATGAAGGGCACGACGCCGGGCAGGAGGTACCCGGCCCCCACCCCGATCGCCATGGCGAGGAAGATCCAGAGGGTGAGGTAGCGGTCGAGAAACGAGAGCCGTCTGGAAACGCTGGGTTCGCTCCCCGCGCGCTGGACGTCGACGGAATTGGTGTCCTGGGTCATCGGGTGTTTCCTCGGAGCGGAGCGCGGTGAGAAGTCCGCTGGCGGGCAAGGGCGCGGGCGGGGGTCACGACGCAGCGCCCCTTGCCGCCCTTTCGGGCGATCTGCGCCCGAAGCCGTTGCAGGACCCGAGCCGCGCCCGGGCGGCGACCGAGCTCAGCACGGAGAGACTCGAGCAGGCTGCGCTCGACCGCGGATTCGCACGGCCGCAGCGAGTAGTAGGACCAGGCCGCTTCCTTTCGGTCGACGACCAACCCCGCGTGGCGCAGGGTCGCGAGGTGACGGGAGGTCTTCGACTGCGTCATCTCCAGCGCCTCCATGACGTCGCAGACGCAGAGCTCCTCGTGGTTGAACAGGAGCCAGAGGATCTCGAGGCGAGCCTCGTCCGCGAGCACCTTCAGGAACTGGGCCAAGTCCTTCATGGCGATGGTCCGGCGAGATATGCGGGCATTCGTATATCCGGTTGTACGTATCTGGGCAAGGACGACCGCGCCGAGGCCCAGCGCCTCATTCGCCGACGGGAGCGACAGGCCAACGGGCCGCGCTCGGTGGTGCCGCCCAACGTGCTAGCCTCGGACCCTCGCGGCGGCGCGACGCGGCTGGCTCGGGCCACGCAGGTGCCGGCCAGTGAGGACCCAACCGGGCATGGCGATGGCGATCACCGTCCAGGATCGGCTCGCGCGGGCGGTGGCCGTGCTGCTGCCGGTCGCGGACGTCCTCGACGAGCGCGCGGCCGAGGCGGAGCCGCCCAGATGGAGCGAGCGGCGCGGCTGGACGCGGTTCCTGCTCGCGCTCGACGACCGTGAGCTCGGGGCCTGCGAGGCGGACGGGCTCGGCGCGCACCTCACGGCGCTGCCCGGGGCCCCGCCCGATCTGGTCGCGCTCGGCCGAGAGGCGACCGAGGCGGCGCGCCTGCCGACGGTGGAGCGCGCGCGAGCCATCGATCCCGTGTGCCTCCGCGCGGTCCCGCACCGCAAGCAGGCGCAGCTCGCCGCGCTGCTCGGCGCGGTGGAGCCGATGGCCATGCGTGCGGGGCGCATCGTCGACGTCGGCGCCGGCAGCGGGCACTTCACGCGCCTGGCTGCGGAGGCGTTCGACCGCGCCGCGGTCGGCCTCGAGCGACGCGCCGAGCAGGTCGCGGCCGCGACGCGCCGTCTCGGCGAGGGGCCGGGCGCGGGCTCGGCCACCTACGTGGCGGTCGACGCCGACCGCCACGCGCTCGCGCTCCGCGGCGACGATCTGGCGGTGGGGCTCCACGCCTGCGGCAAGCTCGGCGACGATCTGGTGCTCGCGGTCGCGGCGGCGCGCTGCGATCTCGCGCTCGTCTCCTGCTGCCTGCAGAAGCGCCCCGAGCCCTGGCGCGAGCCGCTTTCCCCCGTCGCGAACGGGCTGCGCCTGCGGCGCGGGGTGCTCGGGCTGACCAACCTGACCGCGCAGCCCCTGGGGGTCGAGGCCACCCTGGAGCAGACCCTGCGGGCGCGCGAGGTGCGCTACGCCCTGCGCAGCCTGCTCGCGGCGCGCGGCATCCTCGTCGAGCCGGGCGCAGAGATGCGCGGCATCAACCGCCGCCGGGCCCACGCGGGCCTCGGCGCCGTCGCCGAGCGGGCCTGCGCCCTGCGCGGGCTGTCGCCCCCCACGGCGAGCGAGGTGCGGCACCACGAGGAGCTCGCAACGGAGCGCCACGCCCGCGTGCGCCGCTTCTCGCTGCCGCGAGCCATGCTGGCGCGCCTCCTCGAGGTCACGGTGGTGCTGGACCGCGGGGCCTGCCTCGAGGCGCGGGGACTCGCCGTGACGGTCGCCACGATCTTCGAGCGTGCCGTCACGCCGCGCAACGTCGGGCTGTTCGCCAGCGTCGACCCGTCTCGCCTCCCCGCCGGCTGAGCGCCCCGCCCGCAGGCGAGAAGGCGCCGAGGACCCCGTGCGATGGCCCGCGTGCGGTCGCTCACTGAAGACGCGTCGGGAAGTTCGGCTGGGCGGAGCTCTCCGCCGTGGTGACGACCCCGGTGCCGCGCGAGCAAGCCGCGCTCGTGCTCCCGCTGCCCGCGGGGCTCGAGGCCGTCGACCCGCTGCATGCGTCCCACGCGCGGATCGCCCTGGCACCGGGGCGGTGGGCATCGCCGTCTTTGGCGGCCAACTGCCGCGTACGCAATGCCGATCGCTCAGGCTGCGTGCGACTCCATCGCTCAGGCTGCTCGGCGACGGCCCCGCAGCGCCGATCGCCACCGACGCGGGGCCGCGGTTCGCGGACGAGGACGAGTACCTCCGCGAGCTCGCGCGCTCGAACCGGACGGACCAGCGGTGCGCGCTCGAGTTCGTGCACCAGGGCGAGCGCTCGTGCTCCGCGTCGGGGGTGAGGGCGAAGGCGCGCCAGGCCATGGGGATCACGCTGCTGGTGGAGCTGGGCGAGATGGAAGAGGAGCGAGCGCGCGCCCCTCCTCATCGCCGAGCTCCCGAGCAGCCGATATCGCTCGCTCGTGCAGGGGGTCCCCGGAATCCACCCGGGCCCGAGCGCGCCGGGCGGCGGGCTGCCAACGCAGGGCGATTGGCGGCGGCGCCAGCGGCCGTGAGCGCGGGGACGCCGGCCAGAACGGGGACCCGCCGGCCTCAGCCGTCCATCACCTGCACGAAGAAGGGCGTGTTGCAGACGTCGCGCAGGTTGCGCAGGGTGAGTTCGCCGGTGCTGGTGTTCACGCTGAACACGGCGATGTTGTTGGAGTTCTGGTTGCCTACCACCAGCGTCGCGCCGTCGGGCGACAACATGAAATGCCGCGGCAGCGCCCCGTGCGAACTCTCGAAGGCGACCGCGGTGAGCTCGCCGCTGTCCGGATCCACTGCGAACACGCCGAGCGAGCCCTCTCCCGTGAAGGTGCCCTGGGTGCTGTAGCGGTTAGAGGCGAAGATGAAGCGGCCGGACGGCGAGATGGCGATCTCGGAGGCGAACTTGTCGGCGTCAGTGTAGTCCGGCGGCACGGACGAAATCGAACTCCGGAGCGTCAGGCTGCCGCTGGCGTCGTCGTACCCGAAGGCGTCGATGGTGCCGGACACCTCGTTGAGCGAGTAGACCCGCTCGGGCTCCGTCGGGTGGAAGACGAGGTGTCGGGGCCCGGTCGTCGCGTCCAGGTCATCGTCATCGACCTCTTTTACATACTCGGTGACCAGGCTGCCGTCCGTGTTGTCGAGCCGATACGTCACGATGGTGTCCGACCCGCGATAGGGCACCAGTACCGACCCCCGGGTCGATCCGGGGACGAACACAATCTGGTGCGAGGACAGCCCGTCGTTCGCGGACTCGACGAGGTTGCCGACCGCTCCGTCGCCCTCGAGGCCGTAGACGTAGACGTAGTGGGCGGAGTAGTTGGCGGCCAGCAGGTACTGCTCGCTCGGATCGAGCGCGACCACCTGAGTCGCCGGGTTGCCTGTGGGGGGTGCGCCGCCGGCGCCGCTCGACGGTTCCATCGGCACCGGCACGGCGTTCATCACGGTCAGCGCGCCGGTGGTGGTGTCGCGGGACATCGTGGTGATCCGGCCCTCAGTGCGGCTGGCGACGAATACTCGATCGCCAGACCCGTTTAGGGTGAGCCAGGAATTGGTGACGCCCGTCGCGAAGGTGTTGACCTGCGTGACCGTCCACGCTTCTCGGTCCACCGCGTACTGCTGGATGCTGCCCGTGCTGTCGGCGCAGGCGACGTACAGCGACAGCGGCGTGGTCGGAGGGGGCGGCTCGACCGCCCCGCCCTGACCGGCGGCACCGGCGTCGGTGGCACCGGCGACACCTCCGGTGCCGCCGAAGCTAGGCACGCCCCCGGCGCCGCCCGTGAGCACACCGCCGGCGCCCGCGCCGGCCTGCGGCACGCCGCCTTCGGGCGGGGTGCCGCCCTGCGGAGTGGCACCGCCCTGGGGCTCGGCGCCGCCCTGCGGAGCGGCACCGCCTTGGGGCCCAGCGCCGGCCTCGGCGCCAGCGGCGGCAGCGCCCGCGGAGCTCGCGCCGCCCAGGGTCGGCCCGGCACCGGCGATGGGTTGTACGCCGCCGTCGCCAACGTCCCCGCCGCCCTCACCGCCCTCGCCGCCTTCGTCGGCGCCGCCGGTGGCCGAGCCGCCGCCGCCCGTCGTCCTGCCTCCGGTCGCCGTGCTGCCGCCCGTGGACGTGCTCCCCCCGGTGCGCTGCCCGCCGGTCGCGGGGACGCCCCCCGTGCCTCCGGCGCTGGACGTGTCGTCCTCATCGTCGTCCTTGTTGCCGCAACTTGCGAGCAGAGCCGCTAGGCCGACCGCGAAGGCCACCTGGCGGAAGGACCACCGCTCGAGGTGGATGGGTAGTCCGCGCCGCATAGAAAGAACCATGATGTCCTCCCACCCAACGGATACGTCCACGGAACGCGTTTGGGGAAGCTTACCCAACCCAAAGAGGCAGGGTCAAGGCCCTGAGCGATCCCCCAAGATCGAAGGGAGAATCGCCTAGCTCCGTCGCCTTCGACCAAATCGTGCGGTTTCGCCAGGACATCCTGGTCGCCGATCTGTTCGGCGACCAGCGGCCTGCAAGCGGCTGGCTGAACTCGCACGGACGCGCTCGCCTCCTGAAGGACATGGCGGTCACCGGCGACTTCCACATCGTGCCGGGCGTGGTCACCGTCCACGACAAGCGCATGAAGGAACCTTGGTGCCTCGCGACCAGTCGCACCGACCTCGCGGCGTCGGAGAAGGCTCTGACCGACGATGGGCTGACGCCCGAACCGAAATCTACATTCCGGACCCACGGCCCGGGCCCCAAGCCGTACCCCGACCCGGCCACCCGAACTCGGCCCCGCGACCTCCGATCGATGGTGCAGATCGACGACATCTACTTCCAGTGAGGCGCCCTCACGGGTACGCCGCCACGCGGCGGGCAAGCGCGGCCACGGCGGCCGTGTCGCGGCTGAACCGGCATGCCACGCGGCGCTCGTGCTCGTAGTAGCCGCCCGTCTCGCCCGGGACCTCGGCGCGGGTCGCGAGCCAGAGCGGGGTGCGCGCGCCCTCCTCGGGGCTCTCGGCGCCGCCGAAGCCGAGGTCGTGGCTGAGCTTGGACGCGACGTCGCCGGGGTGGCAGGCGTGGACCGTGATGCCGTCGGGGGCGAGCCGCTCCGCCGCCGCGCGGGTCAGCATGCGATTGGCCTGCTTGGACTGGCGGTAGGCCTGGTCGTTGTCGTAGCGGCGGCGCTCGAACTCGAGGTCGTCGAGGGCGAGATCGCCCGCCCAGTAGCTGGCGACGTTCACCACCCGCGGCTCCTGCCCGCGGCGGAGCGCCGGCAAGAGCTCCTCCAGCGTCCAGACGTAGCCAAGCACGTTGGTGGCCAGCACTACCTCGATGCCGGCCGCGGTCACCCTCCGCTGACGCGGCGCGGTCGCGGCCGCGTTCACCAGCGCGTCGAGCGGCCCGGTGAAGCGCCGCCCGAGCGCGCGGACGTCCTCGTGGAACGACAGGTCGACGAGCTCGCCACGCACCCGCCCGACCCCGCCGCCGCGCTCGAGCTCGGCGACGACCCGCTGGAGCCGCTGCGGATCCCTCCCCACCACCACGACCTCGTGATCGGGCCGCGCGACAAGCCCCGCAGCGATGGCCCGACCGATCGCCCCGTAGGCCCCGGTGACCAGTGCGACGCGGCGACGAGCGGCCATGTCCTGGAGGGATCCTGGCGCCGGCAGGCGGGCGGCCACAACCCCGAGCTGAGGCCACGCCCACTCGCCCGACGGCGCCCGCGCGCCGCCGGCACCACAGGCAACCTCGCACAATGCGGCAGCAAGTTCGCGTCCTGTGGCGCACCGCGCCGGCGCGCCGCGCGCACCGCCGTCAGCAGCGCAAAGACCCGTAACGAGCGCGCGGATTCCGATGAAGTGGTGCCGTGGATGGTCCATGATTCCTCGACCACATCGCCTCACGGCGGGTCACCGGCGGGGGGACGCAGCGGGAAGAACGCCATGACGAGTCGTTCGCGAAAGGTCGACCAGCGCGGTTGCTCGGCTCGGAGCCTCGAGCTCCTCGGTGTCGCGGGGCTACTGCTCGCGTTGGGGTGCAGCGAGACGCCCGCGGACGGCGCGTTGCCCGGCGGCGGCACGACGACCGCGGGGGGCCCAGGAACGGGCGCCACGGGCCCGGTCCTGGGCGGGAGCGGAGCGTCGATCACGGGCGGCAGCGGCGGAGGGGTCACCTGTCAGACCGGGCAGCTCCAGTGCGGGGCGTCGTGCGTTTTCCCGGACCGTGACGCGTCCAACTGCGGCAGCTGCAACAACGCCTGCCCCACGGGCGCGACCTGCGTCGCCAGCGCGTGCAACTGCCAGGCAGGGCTCGCGGCCTGCGGCTCCGACTGCGTGAACCTCGCCACCAGCGCGGCGCACTGCGGCGCCTGCGACGTCGCCTGCGCGGCGGGCACCGTCTGCTCGCTCGGCGCTTGCTCGTCCACCTGCGCGGCGGGCCTGGCCCGGTGCGGGTCGAGCTGCGTGGACGTCGCGGTGGACCTCGGCAACTGCGGCGCCTGCGGCAACGTCTGCCCCGGCGGGCAGACCTGCACGGCGGGGGCCTGCACCTGTCTGTCGGGCACACTCTGCGGCGGCGCCTGCGTCGACACCGCGAGCAACCCCGCCCACTGCGGCGGCTGTGGGCTGGTCTGCAACGGCTCCTGCGCCGGCGGCGTCTGCACCCCGACCCCGGGCGCCGGCGGCACCGGCAGCGGCGGCGACACCGGCAGCGGTGGCGACACCGGCAGCGGTGGCGACACCGGCAGCGGCGGCGACACGGGCTCCGGCGGCAGCGGCGGCAGCTCGAACTGCACCGCCGTGGGGT
>CAYOLF010000002.1:2059-98373 GCA_964404725.1 uncultured Polyangiaceae bacterium | reverse complement strand
GGCGACACGGGCTCCGGCGGCAGCGGCGGCAGCTCGAACTGCACCGCCGTGGGGTTCATCAACGAGAAGGGCCGGGTGTGCCCGAGCGACGCGACCTTCGGCATCGACGGCAACTGGTACGCCTTCGGGGACGGCGCGACCTCGACCCAGAGCGGCAATCCGTACCTCGACGGCGCCTACTGCCTCGCGGGGGAGGCGCCGGGCGACGAGGACTACGCCGCGCACTGGGGCGCCGGCATCGGCCTCGATCTCAACAACCCCGAGGGCGGCTCGGACACCAAGCTGCCCTACGCCTGGGACGGGACGGTCACCGGCTTCCGCATCCGCCTCGAGGGCGAGGCGCCCGCCGGAGCGCGCGTGCACTTCATCATGGACACCGCCGCCGATGTGTCGCCGTTCATCACGGCGACGCTCGGCGAGTCCGTGGTCTACAACATCGCAGAGGCCCAGGTGCCGCTCGAGTGGGACGTCGACAACGCGGGCCAGCGGATCGACGGGGCGCCGCTCTACGCCATCCAGATCCAGACCCCCGGCGCCGAAACCGCGGGCCCGATCGACCTCTGTATCACCGAGTTCGAGCCCATCTACGATCCGGGCAGCGTGGTCGTCCCGGTCGATGGCCCCTTCATCAATTCCGGCGGCTTCATGCTCGCCGAGGACAACGCGCTCGGCATCCAGGGCCCGGTCTACGCCGTCGGCGACGGCAACTCCACCAGCCAGAGCGGTAACCCGTACGCGGACGGCAAATACTGCGTCGCCGGCACGTTCTCCGGCGCCGAGGCGGACTGGGGTGCAGGGATCGCCTTCGATCTGAACAAGGCCCCCGGCGGCGGCGAGCGCCTGTCCTACGCCCACAGCGGCCAGGTCGGCGGGTTCCGCATCGGCCTGACCGGCCACACCCCGGGGCCGGTGCGGGTGCAGTTCATCGTCAACGAGCCGCAGGACGGGACCCAACCGTTCCTCGTGGGGCTGCTCAACACCACCCTGGTCTACCGGATCGGCTGGGCGCAGGTCCCCACGAGCTGGGACGTCGCCAACTCCGGCGCGGAGGTCGGCGCGTCGCTCTACACGGTGCAGATCTACCTCGCCGGCGACGAGCCCGGGCCGTTCGAGGTCTGCGTCGAGGACTTCGAGCCGCTGCCGCCCGCCGAACTCGACCGCGACGCCGAGCCCGCTGCTCCGAGCTTCACCGGCCCGCGCCCGGTCGACGACGCGATCCTGGCCCAAGAGTACGACGCCTGGAAGGCGAACCACTACCGCGATTGCGGCGACGGCTCCGCCTGCGTCCCCCGGGACGGCGACCAGAACGACTGCATCTCGGAGGGCGTCGGCTACGGCATGCTCCTCGCTGTCGCCTTCGACGACCAGGGCGCCTTCGACAAGCTCTGGCAGTACTACAAGAACCACCGCAACGGCAGCGTCATGGACTGGCGGACGAGCGTCTGCGGAGGCGTGCTCGAGTCGGGGTCGGCGACCGACGGGGAGCTCGACACGGCGATGGCGCTCATCCAGGCCGGGTGCAAGTGGGGCGGTAGCTACCGGAGCGACGCGACGACGCTGATCGGCGCGATCCGCAACACCGAGGTCACCAGCTGCAGCGGCCAGACCGTGCTCCGGGCGGGCGCGGATTTCGGCGGCTGCGACCGGACCAACCCCTCCTACTTCTCCCCCGCCTATTACAGGGTTTTTGCGGGCCTGGACACGGCCGGCGCCGCCACCTGGAACGCCCTCACCAACGACAGCTACACGCTGCTCGCCACGCTCCAGGGCAAGATGGACGGCCTGGTGCCGGACTGGGCGGATTCGAGCGGCAACCTCGTCGATGGCGCCTACGGGCCCGACGCCTCACGCACCCCCTGGCGCATCGCCACCGACTACGTGTGGAACAACGAGCCCAAGGCCGTCACGTTCCTGAACAACGTCGCCAGCTACGTCGAGGGGCAGGGCGGCGTGGCCCGGTCGCTCGAGCCGAACAGCACCTATCGCGGTCCCCTGGCCCTGAGCGGCCTGCCCCAGGGCGCGACGACGGCCAAGACCTACGCGGACGCTTGGCTCACCACCGCGGTGGACGACCAGACGTACTTCCCGGGTACGCTGCGCCTCATCTACCTCTTGCTCGCCACCCAGAACTTCGCCAAGGGCTGCTAGCCGGCGCCCCACCGGCCGCCCGTCAGCGGCCGGCCCTGGCCCTGCCGTCGCCGGCGCAGGTTTCGGGGTCCCGGGGGAGGTTTTTCGCCCCCTGCTCCCCCTCTGATGCGGTGGGGCGACGCAGAGCTTTCCCCCCCTCGGCCCGCCTTGGCACGCCGGGGCCGCCCGGAGCCGGTGGGCGCGCCTTGCGAGGCCTGGACCGGGGTGCTCTCCTTGTTCGAGGATCGCCCCGAGATGAACCCACAGCTCCTTATCGATCCGATCGTGCGCCAGACGATGGTGCTCATCGCGCAGCTCTCGACGGTGGACGGCGTGCGCTCGCCGCTATCGCACGTCGCGGACGAGGTGTTCGTCAACCTCGTCCGCGAGCTCGAGAGCCAGGGCGTCGGCAAGAAGGTGATCGCCGACATGTTCGGGCTGGCCCTGCGCTCTTACCGCCAGAAGGTCCAGCGCCTGCGGGAGTCGGTGACGACGCGGGGGGTCACCCTGTGGGGCGCGGTCCACGCCTTCCTGGCGGGGCGGGACTCGGCGACGCGCGCGGAGATCCTGGGTCATTTCAAGCACGATGAGGAGGCCACCCTCCGCAGCATCCTCAACGACCTGGTCGAGAGCGGCCTGGTCCTGCGCAGCGGGCGCGGCAGGGACACCCGCTACCGGAACGCGACCGCCGAGGAGCTCGAGGAGCTCGGCGCCTCGAGCACCGCGAACTCCGTAGAGACGAACGCCGCGCTCGTCTGGGTGCACGTGTACCGCGAGGGCCCGGTGCGCCGGGACCAGCTCGCCGGCGCCGTCCCGTTGCGGTTGCCCGCGCTGGAGGCGGCGGTCGAGCGCCTGGTCGCCGACGAGCGGATCCGGCTCGAGTCGCGCCCGGACGGCATGTACTGCGTCACCGATCACTGCCTCATCCCGATCGGGCAAGCCGCGGGCTGGGAGGCCGCGGTCGTCGACCACCACCGCGCCGTGGTCAACGCGCTGGCCGCGAAGGCCATGAGCGGCCAGCACGTCGCGGAGGCGGGCGACCAGGTGGGGGGGATGACCGTCTCCTACGACCTTTGGCCCGGCCACCCGCGCGAGCAGGAGGTGCGGGAGTTACTCGCCTCGACGCGAAGCCGACTCACCTCCCTCTGGCACGAAATCGAGGAGTACAACCGCGCTCAGGGCCAGGAGGTCACCTACAAGGTGACGATGTACTGCGGGCAGTTCCTCGTCGAGGAGGAGGACGGCGCGTGAGCGCGTGGGGACTCGCCAGCCGGAGCCGGCTCCTGCCGGCGCTCTCTTTGCTCCTGCTCGGCGGCTGCGACGCCAGCGGCGGGCCCCGGGCGGGCGGGTTGACCAACTGGCTCCGAGCATGCGAGCGCGACGCCGACTGCGGGGACCTGCGGTGCCTCTGCGGCGCCTGCACCCTCCCCTGCGACACCACGGCCACCTGCACCGACCTCGACGGCACGTCGTGCGTCGGCGCCGAGGAGGCCGGCGCCATCGCCCTCTGCGACGGTGACGCGCCGGCGAGCCCCGGCCTCTGCCTCCAGCGCTGCTCGGCCGACGAGTGCGGGACGGGGGCGGCCTGCGTCGCCGGCATCTGCGGCCCCCTGCCGGAGCCGACGGCCCACGTCACCATCGACACCGGGCGCCGCTACCAGACGCTCCTCGGCCTCGGCGCGGGCGTCACCTACATGAACGACGACCTCGCCGCGCACCCGCTCGCGGCGGACCTGTACGACGTCCTCTTCCTCGACTCCGGCTTCGAGCTACTGCGCCTCCGCAACCGCCACGGCGTCGAGGGCGCGGAGGATCTGACCAGCAGCGCCGAGATCGTCGCCGCCGCGACCGCGAGGCTCGGTCACCCGCCGACCACGCTGCTGACCTCCTTCAGCCCCCCCGCCGCGCTCAAGGCCAACGGATCGACCCGATGCGAGGGGACCCCGGACACCTGCACGCTCGTGCGCCTCGACGACGGCGCCTTCGACTACTCGGGCTTCGCGGCGCACTGGCGCGCGTCGCTGGAAGCCTACGCTGCAGCGGGGATCGTCCCCGACTATATCGGGCTCCAGAACAACCCGAACTCGGTGCCGCCCGACACGGACGCGCTCGAGGCCTGCCGGTTCTTGCCCACCGAGGGGACGGCGACCGTCACCATCGACGGCGCGAGCGTGGCGGCGGTCTACCCCGGCTTCGATCGGGCCCTCACCGCGGTCGTGGCGGCGATCGCCGATCTGGACCCCGCCCCGCGTATCCTGGCGCCCGAAACCACCGGCTTCGAGTCCGTCGCAGAGTACCTGCCACACCTCGATCTCGCTAGCGTGGACGCCCTCGCTTTCCACCTGTACGGCACCGACCCCGCCGCCGTGGACGTCGACGCCCTGCGCGATCTGGCGACCCTCGGGCAGACGAGCGACCGCCCGCTCCTGCAGACCGAGATGGAGTCGGACGGCCTCGGCACGGCGGTACTCGCTCACCACGCGCTGGTCGACGGGGGCGCGACGGCGTATCTGCAGAACGACCTCGTGGGAGCGGCAGCGGCGCCGGACGGGAGCCCGCAAGCGCTCGTCGCCATCGACGCCGAGGGCTTCACCCTCCGGGACCCGTACCACAGCCTCCGGCACTGGGCGCGGTTCACCGAGCCGGGCTGGGTGCGGGTTGCCGCCGACGACGAGGCGGAAGACCTGCTGGCCTCGGCCTGGCTCGCGCCGGCGGGGGACTCCCTCACCGTCGTGCTGGTCAACGCCGGCCCGGACGAGCTCGCGGTCGCGCTCGCGCACGACGAGGTAGCGCCGGGACACCCCCGCGTGACGCGCACCGTCTATGACGGGGTCGAGCGCTCGGTCGACCTCGGGGCGCTGCCGCCCGCGGGGATCGTGCGCGTCCCCGGGCGCTCGATGGTGACGGTGGCGTTCTCACCCTGATCGCCCGCCGACCGCGCCGACACGGGCGGCCACGGCGGGCCCTGCTACGGTTCCGTCGTGGACTTGAAGAAGCGCCTCGACCGGCTCGGCCCCGCGCGCCCGCGCGACCTAGGTGGCGCGGGCGCGACCGCTCCTGGCGACACGGCGAGCACGGCGGCGCCGCCGCGGCCCGGCCCCGAGCCCTCGACCCTGGAGGCCCTGCGCCAGAAGATGGCGGCGATCCTGGGGCGACCGCCGGAGCCGCGCGCCGAACCCCGCGACCTCTCGCTGACCGGCCTCCCCTTCGCGCGGGAGGAGACGGAGGCCGGCCCGCTCTTCCGGCGGCTCGAGCCGCTCCGATCCTCGCGCCACGTGGGACGCATGCCCCTCGACGCCGCCCGGGCGGCGCGCGGCGAGGTGCTCGCGCTGCTGGCGCTCGACCCGAACCTCGCGGCGGTGGGGATCGACCGGGCCGTCTTCTTCGACACGGAGACGACGGGCCTCGGCGGCGCGGGTTCGATCGTGTTCCTCTTCGGCGCCCTCTGGTACGACGCCGACGGAGGGGCGTGGCTCGAGCAGCTGTTGCTGCGGCAGCCAGGCGAGGAGCTGCCCCTGCTCCACCGAGTCGGCGAGCTGTTCGCCGGAGCGGGACTGCTCGTCAGCTATAACGGCAAGGCGTTCGACGCGCCGCTCCTCGCCACGCGCCGCGTGATGAACCACCTCCCGGCGCTCGCCCCGCGGCCACACCTCGACCTGTTGCACGTCGCCCGGCGCCTGCACCGGGCGCGGCTCGGGGCTTGCCGGCTCACCACCCTCGAGCGCGACGTGCTCGGCTTCGTGCGCGGCGAGGACATCGACGGCAGCGAGGTACCCAGCCGCTACTCGCACTACCTGCGCACGGGCGACGTGGAGGGACTCCGCGCCGTGGTGGAGCACAACGCCTGGGACGTGGTGACGATGGCCGCCCTGGTGGGTCTGTATGGCGAACCCCTCGACACGCTCCCCGACCTGGATCTGGTGGCGCTGGCGCGGACGTACCAGCGCGCGCGCGCCCTCGACCAGGCCGCGCGCGTGGCCGAGGACGCCGTGTCGCGCGGCGTGGGCGACGCGGCCCTCCGCGCACGCGGCGACATCGCCAAGGCGCGCGGAGATCGCGCTGCCGCGCTCCATGATTTCGCGGCCCTCTGCGAGCGGCTCGATGATCCAGGGCTGCGACTCGAGCTCGCCAAGCTCTACGAGCACCACGCCCGCGAGCCGCTCCGGGCACTCGAGCTCACGCTGGCAGGCACCGGTGAGACGGCGGACGCCGCGGAGCGGCGGCGGGTGCGCCTGGAGCGGAAGCTCGCGCGCGCCAAGGGCTCGACCGGGCGCTGACCGCGACCGCCTGCGCTATCCGGGGCCGAGCTCGTACAGGTGCGACCAGCCGCTCACCGCGGCGGCCAGCGCCGCCAGCCACGCGGGCTCGACGCCCACGGCGCGCGCCTTCGCGTCGAGATCACCGAGCCACTCCCGGGCGAGCGGGTAGCGGTGCCAGTCATCGTGGCGTCGACGCACGGCGAGCCCGCGGCGCCCGAGCTCGGCGATCACCGCCCCCACCTCGAGATTCCAGGCGGGGTGGTCGGCCCAGAAGAGGCCCGCGGCGGCGTCCCGCCGGAGGCAAGCGGCGCCGTACTCGAGGAAGGCGAGGCAGGGGTCGAGGCTGCGGATCGGATCGGTGATGACCGCCGCGAAGGCGCCCCGCCACGGCACCGGCGGCGGATCCTCGAACACGTCCACGCAGCCGACGCGGATCTCGCGCCCGGCGGCGCGCCCCGCCGCGACTGAGAACTCGAGGACGCGCTCGTCGACGTCGACCACGCAGAGCTCCTCGACCCCGAGCAACGCGAGCGCCACCGCCACGCCGTCGTCGTCACCGACCGCCAACACCGGCCCGGGCGCGGCGGCGAGCCGCTCGTGCACGACGGCAGCGCGTCGCGCCACGGAGGCGACGTCCACGTGGAGCTGTGCGTGCTCGGGCGCGAGCGCGGGGCGGCCAGCGAGCAGCGCGTCCAGGCGGGACACCAGGGCCGGATCCAGCGCGGGGAGCGGCTCGCGCTCCCGCCGGTAGGTCACGGCGGCCATCGCGAGCAACCACCAGACGAGCTCGCCCGGGTCCGGGTCCGCCTCCTCGACGACCGCACCCGGCGTGGCGAGCCCGAGGCGCTCGACCCAAACCCGCGCCCACTCATCGAGCACGGCCGGGGCCGGGAGCTCGACCGCGGCGTTGACGGGCGCCCCGGGGCGAAGCAGCCGGGCGAGCGCGGCGGCGATCGGGGTCGCCCCGCTCGCCACCGCTCGGGTGCCCACGCTCGTCACCCGACCGAGGGCAACCCCGCCAAGGCCATCCCGATCTCGGACTGGCTGACCTCGACGTCCTTCAGGTTGCCGGCGAAGTAGTCCATGTACGACTGCATGTCGAAGTGACCGTGCCCGCTCAGGTTGAACAGGATGGTTTCGCTCTTGCCTTCGCGCTTGCAGCGCAGCGCCTCGTCGAAGGCAACCCGGACGGCGTGGCTAGACTCCGGCGCCGGGGTGATGCCCTCGGTCCGTGCGAAGGTCACGGCCGCCTCGAAGCACTCGGTCTGGTGGCACGAAACGCCCTGCACCAGCCCGAGGTCGACCACCTTGCTCACCAGCGGCGCCATCCCGTGGTAGCGGAGCCCACCGGCGTGGAAGCCCGGCGGGACGAAGCTCGCGCCGAGCGTGTGCATCATCGCGATGGGCGCCAGGTGCGCGGTGTCGCCGTAGTCGTAGGCGTACTTGCCGCGGGTAACGGTGGGGCAGGCCGACGGCTCGACCGCGAGGAAGCGGCGCATGCGACCGCCGCGGAGCTGCTCGCCGAGGAACGGGAAGGCGAGCCCGGCGAAGTTGCTGCCGCCGCCGACGCAGCCGATGATCACGTCGGGATCGTCACCGGCGAGCGCCATCTGCTTCTGCGCCTCGAGGCCCACGATGGTCTGGTGCATCAAGACGTGATTCAGGACGCTTCCGAGGCAGTACTTCGCGCCCGTGGCGATGGCGCGCTCGACCGCCTCGCCGATCGCGATGCCGAGGCTGCCGGTGCAGTCGGGATCCTTGGCGAGGATGGCGCGACCACACTCCGTTCGGTCGCTGGGGCTGCCGAAGACCTGGGCCCCGAACAGCTGGATGAGCGCGCCGCGATACGGCTTCTGCTTCAGGCTCACCTTGACCATGTAGACCTCGACCTCGAGGCCAAAGATCTGCGCCGCGAACGCGATCGAGGAGCCCCACTGTCCGGCCCCCGTCTCGGTGGTGAGCTTCTTGACGCCCTCCTGCTGATTGTAGAACGCCTGCGGGACGGCCGTGTTCGGCTTGTGGCTGCCGGTCGGCGAGACGCCCTCGTACTTGTAATAGATCTTGGCGGGGGTATCGAGGACGCGCTCGAGCTTGCGCGCGCGGTAGAGCGGAGATGGCCGCCACTGCCGGTACACGTCGCGCACGGGATCGGGGATCTCGATCTCTCGCTCCTGCGACACCTCCTGCAGGATGAGGCCCATCGGGAAGATCGGCGCGAGATCCTCGGGGCCGATCGGCTGCTTCGTCACTGGGTGCAGGTATGGGGGCGGGAGCTCCGGCAGGTCGGCCTGGATGTTGTACCAGCTCCTCGGCTTCTCCGTTTCGCTGAGGAGGTACTTGATGGAGTTCTGGGGCATGATCTGATCCTTCTCGGCCGTCGTCCGGGTGCGCCCCCCGGGAGCGGCGCGCACCGGTCAGGGCGGCCTCTTCCCGAGGGTGGGGAGATGGGGTGGCGCCTTATAAGCGATCCCCGACTGGCTGTCGCCCACCCGGATCCCGAGCGCCCCAGCGGCGACTTTCTTGCCGCCGTTTCCTGGATTTCGCGCGACCCGACGCCTTATTGTCGGGTCACATGCACCGTGGCGGCCATCGTGGCGCTCGGCTCGGGCCCTCGGCTCGAACCGCGGTGCACCGCCGAGGCCGCGAGCGGGGCCGGTCGGCGCCGAGGTGGTCGACGCACCCACCCAAGCCGGCTCGTGCTTGCATCGGAGCCCGCCTGCCGCCGTCGAATCCATGCCTGACGTGAAGCCAGGAAGGACATCCATGGGAAAGAAAGCGACAGGTCCGTCACCCACCGCGATCGAGACCCCCACCCCCGCCGAGCCGGCGCAGCGCCCCCGACCCCGTGCGGCGCACGGGCGGCGTCCCATCCCCTGCTCCCACGTCCGCCGGCGCGAGCGGCCCCGCTGAGCCGCAGTCGCTCGACCCGGGCCCCGTGGCCCGCGGGGGCCCGCGCGCAGCTCCCGACGGTGACGGCGGGAGCCGCCGACGCCGTGGTGGGGCGCCCACGCGAAGCGGTCGCGCGCCCACGCGGCGCGACCTGACCGTGCCGAACGAGCGCGTGGGCACCCGACCACACGGCGCGGCCCGGCGACCACCGCTCGCCGCGAGCCGCGACGGCGCCGCGTCTTGGACGCGGGATCGTCGTGGCGCCGCGGCGGCTCGAGGGGGCGGACCTGTGTTCGCTCTTTCAGGGAGAACGCCGGCACGTCGGTTGCTGTTCCCGTCCCCAGCGGGCCGCGAGCCCGGACGGGAGATCGGCGATGTCACAGCGTGGTTGGATGGGGATGGCTCGGGGATGGATGACGGTGTCGGTGCTGGCAGTCGGGCTGCTCGGCACGGCGACGGTGGCCGCAGCGCGGCTCGACGCGCACCGCGCAGCCTCGAGCGAGACGGCCCGCGCGACGGGGGCGAGCGCCGTGCCGGCGGCCACCGCGACCGTGACCCACCACGCCCCGCGGCAGCCCGCCGCGCCGACCGCGCCAACCGCGCCCGCCGCGGCAGAAGCCGAGCCCGAGCCGCCGCCCGCCACGACCCCGGCCCGCTCGCTCCGGCGCCTCCGCGGCGAGGAGCTCAATCCGGGGCTGGTGCGCCAGGCCTCCAGGATCATCCGCGAGCACCACCGCGAGCCCTTCGGCACCGAGATCCCCTTCGAGCTCGACGGCCGCGCCTTCGTCGGCCGGATCGAGCGGCATTACCACCCGGAGGGCGGCCCCCTGAAGCCCTGGGGCACCCACGCCGGCTGCTCGCTCTTCGCCGTGGAGGGCCGCTGACCCACGCCGCGAACGGCTCACGCCCCCTGGCGCGCCGGGCCGTCCGTGTGCATGGTGACCCGCGTGGCGGGCGCGGGCGCGGAGCTGGAGCTGCTCAGGGACGGCCGCTTCGCCGTCTTTGGCCGCCTTGGCAGCGGCGCCCAGGGGGAGACCCTCTCCGCCGTCGACCGACGCGAGGGCCGGCCCGTCGCGGTCAAGCGCTTCCGGATCCGGGGCGCGAGCTCCTGGAAGGACGTGGAGCTCGCCGAGCGTGAGGCCCGGGTCCTCGCGCGCCTGCGCCACCCCGCGCTCCCGCGCTACGTCGATCACTTCGAGGAGGGCGGGTGCCTCTACCTGGTGATGGAGCTGGTCGAGGGCGAGTCGCTGGCCTCGCTCCGCGCTCGCGGCCACGCCTTCGATGAAGACATCGTGGTGCGCTTCCTCCGCGACGCCAGCGTCGTGCTCGACTACCTCCACGGGCAGACCCCGCCGGTCATCCACCGCGATCTGAAGCCGGCCAACGTGGTCCTCCGTCGCGACGGCTCCTTCGCGTTCCTCGACTTTGGCGCGGTGCGTGACACCCTGCGCTCCGAGGGCGGCTCGACCGTGGTGGGCACGTTCGGCTACATGGCGCCCGAGCAATTCCAGGGGCGCGCCGCGCCTGCCAGCGACGTCTACTCGATCGGCGCGACGGCGCTCGCGCTGCTCACCGGGCGCGAGCCCGAGGACCTGCCGCACCGCGGCCTCGCCATCGACGTGCGCGCCGCGCTCGGTCCGCGCGCGAACCCCCGGCTGGTCGCCGCGCTCGAGCAGATGCTGGTGCCCGATCCCGATCAGCGCGCAGCGGCGCTCGCGCCGCTGCTCCGATCGCTCGCCCGCGACCCCGAGCGGACCCCTGGCGACGCCGAGCCGGCGGTGAACCCGGCGTGGACGGGCACGCCGTGGGGAGCCAGTGAGGACGCCCCGTCCGCGCACGAGGGGCGTGCCCACCGCCGCCACCGCCGCCGACACCGGGGCCCTCGCCACGGAGGCGAGATCCCCCGCGCGCTCGCGCTCATCGGGATCGGGATCTTGCGCTGGCTCCTCGCGCTGCTCTTCGGGCGCGTGGTCCCGCGGGTCCTCGCCAAGAGCGGCGTGCTCGCGGGGCCCGAGGCGGCGCGCACCCGAGCCGCAATGACGGACCTCGAGCGCTCACTCACGGAGAAGCTCCTCGGGCTCGAGGGACAGGTCACGGGCGGGGGCGTGCCCCTGGCGGAGCCGATCGAGCCCGGCGCCGCCAGCTCGCCGCGCCGCTACCGCACCCCCGACCCGCCCGCGCCGCGCCAGCGCGTCGCCCCCATCGACGTCGAGGGCGAGGACGTCACCGAGCCCCCACCGGAAGCGGCCGGGTCGGCGCGCGCGCGGTGAGGACCAGCCACGAGCCGCCGCCGTCCGCCGCAGCCGCGAGGCGGCGGCGGACGTGACGCGGGCGCGAGGGCTACGGTTTAGCCGCGGGGGCCGGAGCGGGGGTGGCGGAGGCGGCCGGGGCGCCCGCGGCCGGGGCCGCGGCGGGGGACGCCGCCGGCGCGGGGGTGGCGGAGGCGGCCGGCGCGGCCACGACGCCGCCGGTGAGCGCGGCGAGGTCGTAGACCACGAGCGCGTCCTTCGGCATCAGCGGGACGAGCAGGCGGCCCCGCTTGGCGTCGAAGCCGATGTCCGCCGAGCCCTCGAACTCACCGACGAGCGCGGTGAACGGACCGCCGGGCTTGCCGTGATAGATCGCCTTGCCCTCCCAGCTCGACGCCAGCAGCGTGCCGTCGTTGAGCAGGACCAGCCCATCCAGCCCGCCCTTTGGCAGCAGCGTCGGCGCCGCGCGCTTGCCATCCTTGCCGATCTGGGACAGCTCACCGTTGGAGGACGCGACCCACACGCCATCGGCTGTAGCCACGATGCCGTTGGGGTTGGCGAGCGCCTTGTCCCGCAGCAGCGGCGCCGGCACCACCGTCTTCGGATCGACGCGGAACACGGCGTCCGTCCCGGTGCCCTCGAAGCCCTGCGCCCCCGCCTTCCAGCCCGTGTCGGTGACGTAGATCACGCCGTCGGGGGCCACCGCCACGTCGTTGAGGAAGGTCGCGCCCTTGACGGCGAGCTTACCCTTCGGTGCGCCGGTCTTCCGATCGAACAGGCGGATCCAGGTGATGTCGGCCACGTACAGGGTGGAGCCGGAGACGGCCATGCCCTTGGGCGCGTCGAGCGTGGATCCGGTCTTGCTCCCGTCGATCCACTTGAGCTCGACGACCTTCCCGTCGGGGCCGATCCGGCTGATGAACCCGTTGCGATCGACATCGAGCGGCTTGCCGTTGACGTTTGACACCAGGTACGTGTCCGACTCTTCGTCGTGAAGCACCGACTCCGGCGCGAGCAGCCCGACGTCCTTCACCACCAGCACCGGGGCGGGCGGCGGCGGCGGCGCGGGCGCCGCGGTCGCCGGGGGCGGCGGGGGCGCGGCGGTGGGGGCGACCGGGGCGGGCGGCGGCGGCGCCATCGGCGCGGAGGCCGGCGCGGGCGCCGGTGCACAGGCGCCGAGCGCCAGCAGCAACGCTCCCAGCCCGTACGCCATCGGCTGGTTGGTGATCGACTCGTGCTTCATCGTGACCCTCCTTGGATGGACCGGTTCGATCCCTCGCGCCCAGGCCAGCAGATGTGGCGACGCACTGCAAGCACAAGCCGCAACGTGCCGGGAGCTGGCCGCGAGAGCCGGAGAAAATGCCGCGTTTTGCCCGGGCGGCCGTCGGATCGAACCGGGTGACGGCGTGCTTGCAGGGTCGGGCGGGCGCGACCGGAGACCCCGGTGCGCCTCACCGCCGGGCGAGCCGGGTCAGGCGCGCCATCGCGTCAGTCAGGGCGTCCAGCTCGGTGCGAGCCGGTCTCGCCACCCGGGAACGCGCCTCCGCCAGCCGCGCCGCCGTCTCCGGGTGATCGATGGCGACGAGCGCCCGGGCGAGTTCGTCGCGGAGCGCCGGTGACGCCGTGACCGCCGCCGCCAGGAGCGCGTCGATGGCGAGCGACCGCACCGCGTCCCCCTCGCCCGAGGCGCGCACGGCCGGCGTCTGCCAGACGCGCGCCGCGGCGACGTCACGGAGCGCTCGCGCCAAGACGCGCGCGCGCGCCGGATCCGGCCCCGGAGCGAGCGCCTGCGCCAGGTGCTCGGCGACGGGGAGGCGACGGCACTCGCCGAGCCCCGCGAGCAGCGCCAGGTCGTCGGGCGCGCGGGCGGCGAGGTCGAGCAGCGCCGCCACGGCCGCGTCGTCGCCAATGCGCCCGAGCGCGGCGGCGCCGGCGCGCGTCCGGCGGGGATCGCCGCGGTGTCGACCGAGCCATGCCGCCAACGCGGGCCGCGCGCGCGGGTCGCGGCGCGCGCCGAGCGCCTCCACCAGGCCGAGCTCGACCTCGACCTCCGTCCCCCCGGTCGCCGGAGCTGCGGTCGCCTCCTCCACCGCCGCGATCAGCGGCCAGATCTCCGCCGCGCCCTGGCGCCGCAGCGCGAGCGTGGTCGTCGCCGCGCGCCGCCCGCCGGGAGCGCCCTCGGCCAGCCGCCGCCGCGCGGCCGCCACCCGCGCGAACGCCGCCGGATCCCGCGCGCGCGCGGCCGCGACCTCGGCCGCGAAGGACGGCGCGGCGGGGGCGACGACGGGGGGCGACGACGGGGCGGCCGCGACCGGCAGCGACAGGGCGAGCCCGAGCGCGAGCAACGCCGCCCGCGAGCCGCGGCCGCGCCGCACCGACGCCAGCCTCACGGTCACTCCATCGCGCGCCACCAGTCCTCCTCGGCGGGGCGCGCCCGCACCACGTTGCTGCCGCAGTGAACGTCACCGTTAAGGCGGTGGTAGCCGTCCCAGTCCTCCACGAAGTGCACGACGATGCCGCGGGACGCGAAGGCCTCGACGATGGCGGCGCGCAGCACGTCCGCTCCGTCGATCACCGGGCCATGCGGGTCGGCGACCGCGACGTGCCCGCGCCCGAGCTCGGCGAGGTTCGCCGTGGCCGGCAGGTACGCGACGCTCCCGCCGAGGCTGCGGAAATGAAGCGATGGCACCCGGATGAGGTCCGCCTCCGCGATGCCCGCTTCGCGCTCGAGAACGGCGAGCTGCCCCGCCGTCTCCACCTCCGCCGCCGCGCTCGCCGCCATCACCTCCGGATCGTCGAGCACCCCCTGGACCGTGGTCGTCGCCGGGAAGTAGACGAGCTCCTCGAGGTCGAGCCACTCCTTGCCCACGAAGAGCTCCGCGTCCCCGTGACCCGCCGCGGCCCAACCCTCGAAGAGCTCCAGCGTCAGCCCAACGTCCGCGACCACCACGGCCCACCCCCGGGGCGAGTCGACGCCCACGAAGCTCAGTGTCTCGTCCACGTGCCCCACGGTGAGCCAGGAGGTGTCGAGCGCGATCCAGGGCTGGACGCCCTGCGCGCGCAGCAGCTCGAGGAAGCGCGCGTCCGGAGCGAGGGCGTCGGTCATCCCGATCAGCAGCCGCCCGAACGGGAAATCGGCGCCCTCGAGCGAGTACGGCGGCACCACCTCCAGGTTTCCCAGCGAGTTGAGGGTCTGCTGTTCCTCCGTCCCCCCGGGCTCGTACTCCTGCACCCCGGCCACGTCGGGGCCGCGGAAGTCCTCGAACACGGCGCGCCCGGCGCGGCGGAGCGGGAAGAGGGGATCGTTAAAGTAGTCGACGTGGGGCGTCCGCAGGAACACGCTCATCCCCCGGGGGCCGTCCGGACCCGGCACGCTCGTCCAGCCCGCCTCGAAGTGATCCTGCGACCACTGATCGTTGGCCCGTCCCTCGACGAGGGTGAGCCCCGCCGCCGCCCCCGACGCTTCGATCGCGGCCGCGAGATCGGCACGGTACGCGGCCTCGGCGAGCCCCGGGAGGTTGGCCGCAAGGACCGCCTCGGGCGACTGCAGGTGGTGGTTCACGACCAGCGGCGCGACGCGGAAGACGATTCGGTCGCTGCCGCCGCTGCTGTCAGCCTCGACGCGGAGGCTGACCTCGAGCACCCCGTCCCAGACGGAGGGGTCACGGACGAAGTCGGTGGCCTCGAGGCCGAGCTCGACGCCGCTGCGCAGCGCCTCGCGGTCGAGCGGATCTTCCGCACCGAGCGCGACGGGCTCGACGCCGTCGAGGCGGAAGAGCCGGCCCTTCTCGGCGGGCCTCACGCTGACGAAGGCGCGCGCGCCCCGCGGCGCGTCCGGCCAGGGCGAGACGGCGACGGGCGCGAGATCCGCCAGATCGTCGGTACCGTTGACGACCTCGTCCGCCGCGTCGCTGCAGTCGTCGAGACCTGGGTCGGGGAGGGTCGAGTCGGCGCGACAGGCCCCGAGATCGTCGTCGAGGTTCGCGAGCACGGTGGCGCCGCGCGCGGCGGTCCATTCGTCCTCTCCCGCCTCGTCGGCGCCGCCCGGGGGCGCGACGACGCCGTCGCGGTCGACATCGGCCCGCAGGTCAGCGGGCGGCGCGGCCTCATGCCCTCCGCAGGCGCTCCCCCCGAGGAGCAGCCCCGCGAGCAGCGGAATGGGGAGCAGACGGGGCGAGCGCACGACCTTCCATGCCTGCCCGAAGCACCGGGTCGGCGCGAGAAGCCTAGAGCACCGAACAGGTTGCCGACAGCGACGGAGGCCCGGAGAATGCCTCCGTGCAGGGCGAGGAGACATTTTCCAGGCCTCCTTCGCCGAAGTCTGCTCCCAACTCGGTGCTCCAGGTCGTTGATTTGTCGCAGCAATCAACCTGATTGCTGCTCTAGCGCAACCCACGCCGGCGGACCGTTCCCACGCGACGACACGGGGCGAAATTTGCGCCCCGACTCCCCCCGCGGCGATACCATCCGCCCAGCTCACGCGGGCGTCGGACGTCCCCCCTCGGGCCCCTCATGACTCTTCGCCTCCCCTCCACGACGATCGCCGTCACCCTCCTGGGTTGCGCCGTGCTGCTCCCCCGCCCCGCGCGCGCCGCGGGCGCGCTCGAGCTGGTGGGCGCGCCGACCAGCACCAACGGGCTGACCGCGCGCACGCTCGGCCACACCTCGGAGACGACCTACTTCAACCCCGCGCTGATGACGCGCGCGAGCCCGCTGCTCGAGCTCGGCTGGTTCACGATGCGCACCGCGGGGACCATCGAGCTCGACGCGCGCCCGCCGGGGGTCGACGTGCCCGAGGACGTGTA
This sequence comes from uncultured Polyangiaceae bacterium, assembly GCA_964404725.1. Taxonomy (GTDB): domain Bacteria; phylum Myxococcota_A; class Polyangia; order Polyangiales; family Polyangiaceae; genus JAFGBI01. The sequence continues at coordinate 82,044 of CAYOLF010000002.1, read as the reverse complement.
CGACGCGCAGGTCGTCGGGACCGACGGGACCTCGCGCCGACTCGCGCTCCGTCCGCTCCCCACCGACAGGCTGCCCCGACCCCGGAGCGACACGGAGACCACCGAGACGCGATCCTTCGCGGTCGTCGGCGTGGTCCGCCCCCTGCTGGACGGGGACGTGAGCTTCGGCTTCCTCGGCGTGGTCCCGCTGAGCGGCTTCCTGGACGAGCGCGGCTTCTTCGCGGACGAGCGCGAGCAGTACTTCTCGAATCGGCTCGACTTCGAGCGGCTCGGCGATCGGAGCGGTGTCGCGAGCTTCACCCTCGGCCTGGGCGCGCGCCTTTCCCGGTGGCTGAGCGTCGGGGTCGGGATCGACCTCGGCTTCTCGACTCGCACGAGCTTCGACCTGTACGTCCCCGACGCCGCCGATCAGGGGACCGTCCTGCTCAATCCCCAGCTCAAGGCCACCACCAGCGCGGCCCCGCTGGCCGGGATCGCTCTCTTCCCTTCCGACCACCTGACCACCACGGCGACCATCCACGCCCCCGTCGGGGTCGAGATGGAGGGGGAGAACCGGATCCGGTTCTGGAACTACAGCTACCCCGAGAACCAGGACCACGTCCTCCAGCGCTACACCTTCACTCAGGCGGTCACGCCGCTCCGCGTGGGCTTCGGCGCCGCCTACGCCCACGGCTCGCGCCCCTCCGGCGCGCGACGGTGGGAGGTCGCGACCGAGGTCGTCATCGAGCAGTGGTCCGAGTACCGCGACCGGCACGGCGAGCACCCGGAGGATCGCTGGAAGAACACCCTGCGGCCGACGATCGGCGGCAACCTCGACACCGATCGCGGTCGCTTCGGGGTCGACGTCGGCTACGTCCCCACCCCGGTGCCCGACCAGACCGGGCGCAGCAACTACGTCGACAACGCGCGGGCCGCGACCAGCCTCTCCTGGGAGCTGCCGGTCCACGTGTTCGGGACGCCCGTGAGCCTCGGGCTCTACCTCCACGGCCAGTGGCTGCTGCCCCGCTCGGTGGAGAAGCGGGCGGACGCCCCGCACCCCGTCATCGACGAGTTCCCCGACGACGCGCAGAACTTCGTGACGGGAGCTCCGATCGCGGCGGCCGAGGGGCTGCAGACGAACAACCCGGGTTACCCGGGGTTCTCGAGCCGCGGACACCTGCTCGGGGCCGGCCTGTCCGTACGCCTGCCGCAGTAGCGCCGCCGCGCCCGCGCCTCATGCCGCGGCGACGAGCGCGCGGATCCTCGTCACCAGCATGTCGATGCCGACCTGGTTCTCGCCGCCCTCGGGGAGGATGACGTGAGCGTAGCGCTTGCTCGGCTCGACGAACTCGAGGTGCATGAGCCGCGTCGTCGCCTGATACTGTTCGATCACGCCGTCGAGCGTGCGCCCCCGCTCCGCGATGTCGCGCTGGATGCGCCGGATGAGGCGCAGGTCGGCGTCCGTGTCGACGAAAACCCGGATGTCGAGCTGCCCCCTCACCTCGGGATCGGCCAGGATGAGGATGCCGTCCACGATCAGCACCGGGCTCGGGGCGATCCTGCGCGTGCCGGACGCGCGGCAGTGGCGGGCAAATTCGTAGATGGGGGCGTCCACCGCCCGACCCGCTCGGAGCGCCGTGAGGTGTTCGACGAGCAGAGCCGTGTCGAGCGCGTCCGGGTGGTCGTAGTTGAGGCGCGCGCGCTCCGGCTCCGCGACGTGCGACCGGTCGCGATAGTACCAATCGTGCTGGATCACGGTGACGGCACGGTCGCCGAGGGCGCCCACGATGGCGGCGACGATGGTGCTCTTGCCGGCGCCCGTCCCCCCCGCGACCCCGATGATCACCGGCCTCACGCCGGCAAGCGTCGCGGCTAGGGGCTCGGAACACAAGCCCCGGTACGGCCCCACGCGCGGGACGGCGCGGCGCGCGGCCGACGGCGCCGCCGGGCTTGCTGCCCCGGGCGGGATGCTGCTACGGCCCCGCTGATGCGCCGGACTTCCACCCTCGCGTCGTGGTCCGCGCTCGCCCTCGTCGCGGTCGCGGCGGCCGCGACGAGCGGGGTCCTGGCTCGCGCCGTGCCCGACGCCCGCGCGGTCGCGGCGCCGGAGGGGCCACCACGCGTGGTGTCGCTCTCGCCCGCGGTTACGGAGACGCTGTTCGCGATTGGCGCGGGGGAGGCCGTGGTCGGCGTGAGCGACTTCTGCTCGACCCCACCCGACGCGGCGCCGCGCCCGCGCACGGGGACCAGTCTGGGGCCGAGCTACGAGCAGATCGCCGCGCTCCGCCCCTCGGTCGTCGTCACCAGCAGCACGCCCGCGGCCCGGCTCGACGGGCTCCGTGCGCTCGCCCCCACCCGACAGCTCGCCTGGCTCACGGTCGCCGAGGTCGCAGCGTCGACCCGCGAGCTCGGGTTGCTCGCGGGGCGCCCCGCCGCCGCGACCGCGCTCGCGGACCGACTCGAGGCGACGCTCGGTGCCCCGCCGCCCGCCGGCGCTCCGCGCCTCCTGCTCGTGCTCGGCGGCGCCCAGGCCGAGGCGGAGATCTGGTACGTGAAGACGAACTCCATCCACGGCAGCACCATCACGGCCGCGGGGGCGGTGAACGCCGTCTCCGCGCCCGTCGCGGGCGCACCGGTGATGAGCCTCGAGCGGCTCCTCGCCGTCGATCCCGATCTCGTCATGGTGCTCGGCGGCGGCGATGCGGGTGCCGCCGCTACCCTGCACGCGCTCCGCCGGCTCACTGCGCTCGCGGCGGTTCGGCACGGACGCGTCGGCGCCCTGCCCGATCCGGAGCTGCTCGTCCCCGGCCCTCGCGTGCTCGAGCTCGTCGAGGTGCTTTCGCGGTGGGTCGCCGCACAGGCGGGGAGGCCGTGACGACGCTCGCGCTGGCTGGGGTCACGGTCCGGCGACGTGGCGTCGAGCTCGTCACCGACCTGTCGCTCGCCCTCGGCGCCGGGGAGCTCGTGGTGCTGGTGGGCCCGAACGGCGCCGGCAAGTCCACGCTGCTCCGGGCCGCGCTCGGCCTGCTGCGCCTCGACCGCGGGCTCGTGACGCTCGACGGCCAGGACGCGGCGTCGCTCTCACCCCGGGAGCGCGCGGCGTTCCTCGCCTGGCTCCCGCAGACCAGCAGCGTCGAAGAGCCGCTCACGGTGGCCGACCACGTGGCGGCCGCGCGCTTCCGCTTCGGCGAAGGGGCAGCGCGAGCACGGGAAGGGGCGGGGCGCGCGCTCGCGCAGGTGGACGCGGCCGCCTTGGCGGGCCGACTCCTCGCCACGCTCTCCGGAGGGGAGCGCCAGCGCGTGGCGCTGGCGGCGGTCCTCGCCCAGGAGGCACCTCTCCTGCTGCTCGACGAGCCGGCGAACCACCTCGATCCCCGGCAGCGGCGCGAAACCTTCCTCCTCATCACGCGCCTCGCGCGCGCCGGACGCGGCATCCTCTGCGTCACCCACGACGTCGGAGTACTGGCGGGGCTCCCGGCGACGGGATCGACCCGCGTGGTGGGGCTCCGCGGCGGCCGGCTCGCGTTCGAGCTCCCGCTCGGCGACCCCTCGCTCGCGGCTCACCTCGGCGCGCTGTTCGATCTGCGGCTGTCGTTCGCCGAGCGCGAGGGCGAGCGCGCGCTGGTGGCCTGGTGGCCCCGACCCGAGGCGGAGGAGCCGCCGTGCGCGTGAGGCGACCGGCGCTGCTCCTGATCGCGGTCACCGTCGCGACGATCGCCGGGGCACCGCTGGTCGGCCCCCCCCTCGACCCGGAGACGGGCGCGTTCGTGCTCTGGCAGCTGCGCGTGCCGCGCATGCTCATGGCCGCGCTGGTGGGCGGGACCCTGTCCCTGGTGGGTGCTGCCTACCAGCTCGTGTTCGCCAACCCCCTGGCCACACCGAGCACGGTCGGCACCTCAGCGGGCGCAGTGCTCGGCGTCCTCGTCGCCGTGGTCCTCGGTCAGCCGAGCACGACGGTCAACCTTCCCTGGCTCGCGCTGGCCGCCTTCGCCGGCGCCATCGCGACCACCGCGGTCGTCGCCGGCTTGGCGGCGAGCGGACGCTCGCGGATGCAGGATGTCCTGCTCGCCGGCATCGCGGTGACCCTCGCCGCGGGAGCGCTCGCCACAGCCATCGAGAGCATCGCCGACGTCGGCCAGCGTTTCACCGTGAGCCAGTGGTCACTCGGTCACCTGCCGCAGGTGGGGTACCGCGGCGTCCTGGTGATCGTGCCGCCGCTCGCCCTCGCCTGGGGCGGCGTCTTCGGTCAGACCCGCGCCCTGCACGCGCTCACCTCCGGAGAAGACGTCGCCCGTACGCAGGGGGTCGACGTCCCGCGCACCCGCGCCATCGCGCTCGGCGCCGGCGCCATCGGGGTAGCCGCCTGCGTCGCGTGGTGCGGCCCCATCGGGTTCGTCGGGCTGATCGTCCCCCACCTCGTCCGGCTCACCGGCGCCAGCTCCCCCCGGGCGCTCCTGCCGCTCTCGTTCGTCACCGGGATGGGCTTTCTGATCGGGTGCGACGTGGCGGCGCGGGTCCTCGTGCCCGGCCACGAGATCCCCGTCGGAGTGCTCACGGCGGCGATCGGCGCGCCCGCGCTCCTCGCCCTCCTGGCGTCACCCGCCGCCCGACGCGCGTCGTAACGCGCCGGACGCTCAGGTCGACGCCGCCGGACCGCCCCGCGGGGGGGAGGCGGCGCGAGTCCGTCCCCCGCGCGCGCCCTTGGCCTGGCTGGTCGCGCCGCCCTTCGCGGTCGTCTTGGCGGCGAGGCCCCGCTTGGTCGCGCCCTTCGTCGTCGCCTTCTCGCCGTCGGTCCGTGGGGTCCCGGCGCCCGCCCTCGCGCCCTTCGCTGACGCACCGTCCGCCTTCGACCCGCGGCCGCGGGCGGCGGGCTTGGCGCCCTTGCCCTTGGCCCCGGCCGCCCCGCGAGTGCCCTTGGCGCTCTGACCGTTCCCCTTCGCCGCGGCGCTCTTCGGCTTGCCAGCGCCCGCCGAATCGCCGGCACCGGCGGCGCGCTTCCGACCAGCGGCCGCGCCGCGTGGGCGCCGCGCCGTAGACGACGGGCCGCGATCGCGCCGCGACTGGAGCAGCTCCTGGGCGCGCTCGAGCGTGATCGACGAGGGCGAGTCGCCCTTGTGTAGTGAGGCGTGGGTTTCCCCGTCGGACACGTAGGGACCGAAGCGACCCTCACGCACGACGATGGGCTTGCCCGAAACCAGGTCCGGGCCGAGCTCACGCAGGGGGGCCGCGGCCCCGCCAGCCCGGCGCCGCGCACGAGGCTGGGCGAAGAGCGCCAGCGCCTCCTCGAGGGTGACGGAGAAGACCTGCTCCTCCCGCTCCAGGCTCCGGCTGTCCTTGCCCCGCGCCACGTAGGGACCGTAGCGCCCGAGCTGCGCCGTGATGGCCTCGCCGTTCGCTGGATCGACCCCCACCGTGCGCGGCAGCGCGAGCAACTGCAGCGCGTCTGCCAGGGTCACCCCCTCGAAGGTGAGCGAGCTGAGCAACGACGACGTCCTCGGCTTCTGCTTGCCGTCACCACCCTCGCCGAGCTGGACGAAGGCGCCGAACCGACCGCGTCGCGCCAGCACCGGCAGGCCCGAAGCCGGATCGGTCCCGAGCGAGCGATCATCGGCCGGCGCCGAGAGCAGCTCCACCGCGCGCGACAGCGTGAGCTCATCGGGGGGGGTGTCTTCCGGCAAGCGCGCGGTGGCCTCGCCGCGCTGCAAGTAGGCACCGAACCGGCCGACCCGCACCAGGATCTCGCGCCCCTCCGCGTCGAAGCCGAGGGAGAGGGAGTTGATCGCCCGGGCGTCGATGGCGCCGAGCTGCTCGGCGACGAGCGCGCGCAGGCCGCGATCGAGCGGGCGGCCCGGGCGGCCCTCCCCGGCCTCGCCCTTCACGCCGAAGTAGAAGCGATCGAGCCAGGGAACCGACTGCGCCTCGCCGTTCGCGATGGCGTCGAGGTCGTCCTCCATCCGCGCCGTGAACTCGTAGTCGACGAGGTCACCGAAATGCTGCTTCAGCAGCGCCACCACCGCAAAGGCGGTGAAGGACGGCACCAGCAGGGTGCCCTTCTTCCAGACGTAGCCGCGATCGAGGATGGTCGAGATGATGGAGGCGTAGGTCGAGGGGCGCCCGACGCCGAGCTCCTCCAGACGCCGGACGAGCGAGGCCTCCGTGTACCGGGCTGGCGGCTGCGTCTCGTGGCGCCGCGGCTCGAAGGTGAGCCCGGGGAGCTGGTCCCCCACCGCGAGCGGCGGCAGCGGACGCTCCTTCTCCTCGAGCTCGGCCGCCGGGTCGTCGGACCCCTCGACGTAGGCGCGCAGGAAGCCGGGGAAGCGGATGGTGTGCCCGCTCACCGAGAATTCCACGTCACGACCGCTCGGCAGCGCCGCCCCCAGCCGAACGTTGACGCTCTCGCCCTCGGCGTCGCGCATCTCCGACGCGATGGTCCGCATCCAGATGAGCTCGTAGAGGCGCGCCTCGTCGGGCTGGACCTCCCGCGCGACCTGCTCGGGCCGGCGGAAGACCTCTCCCGCTGGTCGGATCGCCTCGTGCGCCTCCTGGGCGTTCTTGACCTTGCTCTTGTAAACGCGGGGGCTCCGCGTGAGGTACTCGGCGCCGTAGAGGCGCTCGATCTGCTCGCGCGCCGACGCGATCGCCGCGTCCGACAGCGTGATGCTGTCCGTGCGCATGTAGGTGATGTAGCCGCTCTCGTACAGCCGCTGCGCCGCCCGCATGGTGCGCGACGCCGAGAAGCGGAGCTTGCGCCCCGCTTCCTGCTGGAGCGTGGAGGTCATGAACGGCGCCGAGGGCGAGCGGCGGCTCGGCTTGCGCTCCACCGCGCGCACCGCGAACGGCTGGCCCGCCGCGGTCGTCGCGATCTCGCGCGCGACCCCCTCGTCGATGACCAGCGAGTCGGGTTTGGCGAGCGCGCCGCCCGAGTCGAAATCCCGGCCGGTCGCCACGCGCCGTCCATCCACCGCCGAGAGGGTGGCGTCGAACCGGGGCGGCGTCCGCCCCGCGGCGTCGAAGGCACCCTCCACGTCCCAGTAGGCGGCGACGACGAACTGCATCCGCTCGAGCTCGCGCTCGACGACGATGCGGGTGGCGACGCTCTGGACCCGGCCCGCGCTCAGCCGAGGCAGCACTTTCTTCCAGAGGACCGGGGACACCTCGTAGCCGTAGAGGCGGTCCAGGATCCGGCGGGCCTCCTGGGCGTCGACCAGGCGCCGATCGAGCTCGCGGGGGGCGGCGATGGCCGCCTCGATGGCCCGCTTCGTGATCTCGTGGAAGACCATCCGCCGCACGGGGACGCGGGGCTTGAGGACCTCGAGCAAGTGCCAGGCGATGCTCTCCCCCTCGCGGTCCTCGTCGGTGGCGAGGAAGAGCATCGAGGCGTCCGCGAGCAGGTGCTTGAGCTTGGCGATCTGCGCCTTCTTGTCGGCGCTGACCACGTAGTGGGGCTGGAAGCCCCGCTCCACGTCCACCCCGAGGCGCGCCCACGGTTCCTTCTTCAAGGCTGCCGGGACGTCGGCCGCGTTCCGGGGCAGGTCCCGGACATGCCCGATGGACGATTCGACGACGAACCCGGGGCCGAGAAAGCCCCCGATCGTGCGCGCCTTGGCGGGCGACTCGACGATGACTAGGGGCTTCGACCCGGGCATGGTGCGCGTTCGGCTACAATCCGGGTCCTTCCATGTCAAGCGGGCCGCCCCGCCCCCGGGTGCGAGAAGGGCGCGGAAAGAAAGGCATCTCGTGAGCTTGGCCCTGGGGTGGGCTCCCGTAGAGGCCTGCCAAACCGGACGACCGGCGGCCGACGGGGGGCGACGTCCCGCAGCATGGCCCAGCAGACCGCCCACTCGGCCGGCTCGGTACCTCGGCCCTGGCGTACGCCCCCACGATGCCACCGGTCACGCGCTCGCACCGAGGCCGTGTCGAGCGCCGACCCCGCGCCGTCTCGTCCGTTCGCGCACCCGCGCCGTCAGCCCAGCACGAAGCGCGTGCGCTCGCGAGCCACGAACGCCTCGCTGAAGACGGCGACCGCGTCCCGCTCGACCTGATCCATGAACCCGTCCTCGTGATCGGGGTCGTGGTGGAAGATGGCGAGTCGACGAACGCGAGCTGCACGGCACAGGCGCACGGCCTCCTGCCAGGTCGAGTGGCCCCAGCCGAGGTGCTGCGGAAACTCCTCGTCCGTGTAGGTCGAGTCGTAGACGACCAGATCGGCTCCCTCGATGAGCCCCAGCACGTTCTGGTCCGGTGCGCCGACGACGTGCTCCGTGTCGGTCACGTAGCAGAAGGAGCTTCCCCCGTACTCGATCCGGTACCCGGTCGCCCCGTTCGGGTGGTTGAGCAGGGCGGTGCGCACCAGCACGTCGGGTCCCAGTCGGAACGAGTCGCCGGCATCGAAGTCGAGGAACTCGAGCCGCGCCCGCATCGTCTCCAGGGGGACCGGGAAGGTGGGGCCAGCCATCTGCCCGGAGAGCACGTTGCGGACCCCACCCGCCCCCAGGTGGCCCGCCATGATCTCGAAGTGGCGATCCGCGAGGTACGCGGGCTTGAAGAAGGGGAACCCGTTGATGTGGTCCCAGTGGGTGTGCGTGAGCAGGAGCCAGGCGTGGCGGTGATCCGCCTGCAGGAAGCGATTGCCCAGCTCCCGCAGCCCGGTGCCGGCGTCCAGGATGATCCGCACGTCACCCGCGGTCACCGCGACGCAGCTGGTGTTCCCCCCGTACCGCACATGGTTCGGCGAGGGGCAGGCGATGCTGCCCCGTACGCCCCAGAACTCCACCTCGAGCCCCATGTGACGCCGCCGAGGGATAGCAGTCGCACACCTGACGCGGCGTTCGCAAGGCATAACCGCCGGCGCGCCGAGCCCGGCATCCCGGCGAGGTCGCGGGCGGAGCGCGGGGCGCGCCCGCCCCATCGCGCCTCGCGACGGCGGGAAGCCGCACGCGGCTTGCCGGGTGCGAGGCGCACCGTCACGGCCGAACGGCCTCCTTGCGTCTCCCGGCGGCTCCCTGGCAGCATGGCCCCGGACCGCTCGCTCGACCGCCACCGGTGAGCGCCGCCGCACCCGGATGACCATGCGTCCCTCCGCCCCGCTCCCTCGCGCTCTCGCCCTCCTCGCCATTGGCGTCACCGCGGCCGCCTGCCGGCGCCAACCTTCGCCGCCGCCCCCCGCCGCGAGCGCCTCCGGCACCGCGAGCGCTCCCGTGGCGAGCGCTCCCGTGGCGAGTGCGAGCGCGACCCCGGACCCGTCGGCGGCGAGGCCGGCGGCCGCGGCCCCGCCCGCGGAGAAGGCCGACCCCTCGCGCTACGCCTGGCTCACCGACGCCTCGCGCAGCGCCGTGCCGGCGGTGACAACGCTCGCCGAGGCCATCCCCGCGCCACCCGGTTGGGACCGGGTCGCGGCGCCCGTCGGCTCCTTCGCCGCGTGGCTCCGCGATCTGCCGCTGGCAGCCCCCGGCACCCCGGTCAAGAGCTGGCGCGGCGAGGAGGTCTTCGGCGGCGATGAGGAGTACGTGCAGGCGGTGCTCGCGATCGACGTCGGCAAGGCCGATCTCCAGCAAAGCGCGGACGTCATCCTCCGCTTCGACGCGGAGTGGCGCTGGTCGCAGGGCAAGCGCGACATGGCCTACCTCGCGGCGACCAAGGATCCGCTGCCGTATGCGAGCTACGTGCAGGGCAAGCGCGTGCTCGCCCAGGGCCCGCACCTGTACTGGGTCAAGCAGCGAGAGCCGACCGATCCCAACGATCGCGGGGCGTTCCGCGACTACCTCGACACGGTCTTCATCTGGGCCAACAGCACCGCCGTCCGGATGCAGAGCGACCCGGTGCCGGCGAAGGAGCTGGCCCCGGGCGACTTCTTCCTGCAGCGCGACAAGACCGGGCACGCCCTGGTGGTGCTCGACGTGGTCGCCAAGCCGAGCGGCGAGCGGCTCGCGCTGCTCGGCCAGGCGCTGACGGAGGCGATGAACATCCACGTCCTCCGACCGGGCCGCGGCACCGCCTGGTTCAGCCTGAACCCCCCCGAGCCGCTGCTCACGCCCCACACCAAGGCGTTCGCCTGGACCGACCTGCGCCGGCTTCGCCCCGTGACGCCGGACGCCGCCGCCGCCGGTGAGTGAGCCCCCGCGCCATCCCTCGCCGGGCACCTACGAAAAAAGTCACTTGACTTGGGCGGTGGCTGCCTCCCAGACTCCGTGACGCCGATGGCCCGAGCCGCCACCCCCGACTGCCCGCGCACCGCGATCCCGCGGCGCGATGTGTTGGTCGTGCGGTCTGCCGCGGTCGCTTCGGCGCCCGTGCGCGCGCCCGGTGGCGAGCGCCTCTTGGGCGTCGTCCTTCTCGGTGTCCTGTTGCTCGGGGTACTTATTACCCCGGGTGCGGCGGCCGCCTGACGAGCACGAGCGAAATCGAGTCTCTCCGGCCCCCGCACCCGAGCCACGGTGCGGGGGTTTTTTGGTTTATTGCCCGCCCCTGCCACGTTCCCCGCTCTACCCCTTGGATCCTTCACCGCGAGACCGAGCCATGTCGCTACCGAGCACCGACGCCCCGGCCCCCGCCGAGTCCACCCGGTCCCAGACCCTGACCGGCGCCCAGATCATCTGGGCGACCCTGGTCCGGGAGGGGGTAGAGGTCGTCTTCGGGTACCCCGGGGGCGCCATCATGCCGGCCTACGACGCGCTGCCACAGTTCCCCGAGCTGCGCCACGTGCTCTCCCGACACGAGCAGGGTGCGGCCCACATGGCGGATGGATACGCACGGGCTTCGGGCCGCGTCGGCGTCGCCGTGGCGACCTCCGGCCCCGGCGCGACCAACCTGGTGACGGGCATCGCGAACGCCATGCTCGACTCGATCCCGGTGGTCTTCATCACCGGTCAGGTCGCCTCGCACCTGCTCGGCACGGACGCCTTCCAGGAGGTCGACATCACGGGCGTGACCCTGCCCATCACCAAGCACAACTTCCTGGTCACGCGCCCCGCGGACATCGCGCCGACGCTCCGCCAGGCGTTCTACATCGCGCGCTCGGGTCGGCCGGGCCCGGTCGTGGTCGACATCACCAAGGACGCGCAGCAGAAGAGCGCAGAGGTCGTCTGGGAGCAGACCCCGGTGCGGCTGCCGGGCTACCGCCCGGAGCGCCACCCCCGCGACGACGAGTACGCGCTGGCGCTGCGAATGATCGCCGAGGCCGAGCGCCCGGTCATCTTCTGCGGCCACGGCGTGATCGACGCGAACGCCACCGACGTGCTCCGCCAGGTCGTGGAGAAGACCGACATCCCGGTGGCGCAGACGCTGCTCGGCCTCGGCGGGTTCCCCGCCAGTCACTCCCACAGCCTGGGCATGATGGGCATGCACGGCGAGCAGTGGGTGAACACCGCGATCCAGGAGGCGGACCTCGTCATCGCCCTCGGGATGCGCTTCGACGACCGCGTGACGGGCAACCTCAAGACGTACACCGCCAAGGCGCGCAAGATCCACGTCGAACTCGACCCCGCCGAGGTCGGCAAGAACGTCAGGGTCGACCTGCCCCTGATCGGCGACGTCGGCGAGATCCTCGCCCACCTGCTGCCGCGGGTGTCAGCGCGGAAGCTGCCCGCCTGGTGGGCGCAGATCCACGCGAATCGGGGCGCCGCCGCCGTGCGCGACATCATTGAACTCCCCGACGCGGGGCGGCTGTACGCGGCCCACGTCATCCACGACCTGTGGCGCCTGACCGAGGGCAAAGCGCTGGTGGTGACCGACGTGGGCCAGCACCAGATGTGGGAGGCCCAGTACTACCACCACGATCGCCCGCGGCGGCTGATCACCTCGGGCGGCCTCGGCACCATGGGCTTCTCCCTGCCGGCCGCCATCGGGGCCAAGCTCGCCTGCCCAGACGACGAGGTCTGGGTCATCGTCGGTGACGGCGGGATCCAGATGACCCAGGCGGAGCTGCAGACCGCGCGTCAGGACGCGGTCAAGGTGAACGTTGCCGTCATGAACAACGGATTCTTGGGCATGGTGCGCCAGTGGCAGGAGTTCTTCCACGAGGGCCGCTACGTCTGTACGCCGATCACTAGCCCGGACTTCGTCAAGCTGGCCGAGGCCCACGGTCTGCTCGGCCTTCGCGTCACCCGCCGCGACCAGATCGCGGACGCCGTCGCCCAGGCCCGGGCTAGCGCCGTCACCACGGTGATCGATTTTCGCGTCGAGCAGGAGGACAGCGTCTATCCGATGGTCCCGACCGGAGCCGACCTCGCCGACATGATCCTGCGCCCGCTTCCCACCGACTCCTCCCCACCGGACGGAGAAGAGCACAACCCGATCTACGAAACCGGAAAGGATCGCTGATGACCCCCGGCAACGGCAACAACGGCCATCGAGCCAACAACGGCCGCCCCCTGCGGACGTTCGTGGCCTACGTCGAGGATCAGCCCGGCGTCCTCAACCGCATCGCGTCCCTGTTCCGCCGACGGGGCTACAACATCGCCTCTCTCAACGTCGGGCGCACGCACGAGCCCGGCGTCTCGCGACTGACGATGGTGGTCGAGGCCGACGAGACGACCGCGCGGCTGCTGGAGGCGAACCTGTACAAGCTGGTCAACGTGATCAGCGTCGAGGACCTCACCCACCACGCCAGCGTCGTCCGCGACCTGGCCCTGGTCAAGGTGCGGACCGTCGCGGAGGGCCGCGCCGAGGTGCTGCAGATCGCCGAGCGGTTCCGCGCCCGAGTCATCGACGTCGGCGACGAGACGATGGTCTTCGAGATGACCGGGACCCAGGACGCGATCGGGGAATTCCTGTCGTTCCTGCGCCCGTTCGGCATCGTCGAGATGGTCCAGACCGGCGCCGTCGCGATGGCGCGCGGCGGCGAGGGCGGCGCCTCCGCCACCGCGCACCGACCCAGCCTCCTGCCCCCGCCCCCGTGAACGTCGAAGGCGTCCCGTCACCCGACGGGCCAGCCCCGGAGAAGATCGAAATGACCACCGAAACCATGCCACGTCCCCCCGAGCAATACGTCCGCATGTTCGACACGACGCTCCGCGACGGCGAGCAGTCGCCGGGCGCGACCCTGACGTCCGAGGAGAAGCTCGAGGTGGCCCTGGCGCTCTCCCGCCTGGGGGTCGACGCCATCGAGGCGGGGTTCCCGGCGGCGTCCGACGACGATCTCTTCGCTGTTCAGACCATCGCGGAGCGGGTCGGCGCCACCGTGATCGAGGGGCGGCCCAGCCAGCACCCGCCGATCATCTGCGGCCTGGCGCGCGCCCGGGAGGCCGACATCCAGCGCGCCTGGGAGGGGGTCCGCCTGGCGAAGTACCCGCGGATCCACACCTTCATCGCCACCTCCCCGATCCATCGTGAGCACAAGCTGCGCATGACGCGGGAGCAAGTGCTGGCCAAGACCCGGGAGATGGTGACCTTTGCCCGGACCCTCTGCCCGGACGTCGAGTTCAGCCCCGAGGATGCCGGTCGCACCGAGCCGGAGTTCCTGTACGAGGTCCTCGCGCTCGCCATCGAGTGCGGCGCCACCACGCTGAACATCCCCGACACCGTGGGGTACACCCTGCCGCACGAGTTCGGCGCCCTGATCGCGGGCATCAGGCAGCACGTCCCCGGCGTGGACCGGGCCATCATCTCGACCCACTGTCACAACGATCTGGGGCTGGCCACGGCCAACACTCTGGCCGGGATCCTGGCCGGCGCGCGGCAGGCGGAGGTGACGGTCAACGGGCTCGGGGAGCGGGCCGGCAACTGCGCCATCGAGGAGATCGTGATGGCGCTGCGGACCCGGCGGCTCGCCCTGCAGCTGGACACCGGCATCGACACCACGCAGCTGACGCGGGCGAGCAAGCTCGTCAGCATGCGGACGGGCATCAACGTCCAGGCCAACAAGGCCATCGTCGGCGCCAACGCCTTCGCGCACGAGTCGGGCATCCACCAGGACGGGATGCTGAAGCACGAGGAGACGTACGAAATCATGCGCCCGGAGGCAGTGGGCGCGGTCAAGACCCGTCTGGTCATGGGCAAGCACTCCGGGCGCCACGCCTTCGCGGTGCGGCTGCGCGAACTGGGCCACTCCCTGGAGGACGCCGCGCTCGAGAAGGCGTTCGCCCGGTTCAAGACCCTGGCGGACAAGAAGAAATCGATCACCGACGCGGACCTGGAGGCGCTGGCCGAGGCCGAGGCCGAGGGGCGCGAGGAGTTCTTCGCGCTGGAGGCGCTGAAGGTGAGCTGCGGCAGCCGGGGGCCGGCCACGGCCCTGGTCTGCCTCAAGGGCCCCGACGGCGTCGTCACCAACGAGGGCGCGGGGACGGGGCCGGTCGACGCCGTCTTCAAGGCCATCGACGCCCTGGTGCAGGCCCCGAGCGAGCTGCTCGAGTACTCGGTGCACGCGGTGACGGAGGGCATCGACGCGCTCGGGCAGGTCAGCGTACGGGTCGCCGCGCGCGGCGAGGACTCCAAGCCCAACCCGCAGTACGAGCACTCGCAGCCGCGGATCTTCTACGGGCACGGCGCGGAGATGGACATCATCGCGGCGAGCGCCAAGGCCTACGTGGCGGCGCTGAATCGCCTGCTCGGTGCGCTCCAGCCCGAGCACCGGCGGCGGATGCCGAGCGTCGCGCCCGCGCCCATGGACGCGGAGACGACGGAAGACCGAGGTTGATCCCGAGGCCGCCGCGCGGACCGTCCGCGCGGCGCCGCCCCCCGCTCCCCACCCCCGCTCGCGAGGCTCGCCGAACATGGCCGCAGATCCCGCCGTCGTATCCCCCCCGAACCGCGTCTCCGTCTACGACACCACGCTGCGCGACGGCACCCAGGGCGAGGGCGTGTCGATCACGGCACGGGACAAGCTCCGCATCGCCCAGCGCCTCGACGAGCTCGGGGTCGCCTTCGTCGAGGGGGGCTGGCCCGGGTCGAACCCCAAGGACGCCGAGTTCTTCCAGCGGGCGCGCGACGTGAGCTGGCAGAGCGCGATCGTCACCGCGTTCGGCGCCACCCGGCGCGCCAAGCTCGGCTCCGACGAGGACGCCAGCATCCGGGCGCTGCTCGACTCCGGCGCCGCCGTCTGCACCATCTTCGGCAAGGCCTGGACGCTCCATGTCAAGGACGTGCTCCGGATCGGCCTCGACGAGAACCTGCGCATGATCGAGGAGACGGTCGCGCACCTGGTCCGGAGCGGGCGGCGGGTGATCTACGACGCCGAGCACTTCTTCGATGGCCACGCCACCGACCCCGCCTACGCCCTGGAGACGTTGCGGGCCGCTCAGCGCGGCGGCGCCGAGGTCCTGGTCCTCTGTGACACCAACGGGGGCAGCCTCCCCTGGCAGGTGGAGAGGATCGTCGGGGAGGTCGGGCGTGCCCTCGGGCACCCGCTGGGGATCCACGCCCACGACGACACGGGCTGCGCAGTGGCGAACAGCCTCGCTGCGGTGCAGGCTGGCGCCCGCCACGTCCAGGGAACGATCAACGGGCTCGGCGAGCGCTGCGGCAACGCGAACCTCAGCGTGGTGATCCCGAACCTGGAGCTCAAGCTCGATCTACGCTGCCTGCCCGAGGGGCGCCTGCGCGAGATCGGCGAGGTTTCTCGCTTCGTCGCCGAGGTCACCAACCACGCCCTCGGGGAACAGATGCCCTACGTCGGGCGCAGCGCCTTCGCCCACAAGGCGGGGGTCCACGTTTCGGCGATGCGCCGCCACGGCGAGAGTTACCAGCACGTGGATCCAGCGCGGGTCGGCAACACCATGCGCGTCCTCGTCAGCGAGCTATCGGGGCGCGCGAACGTGCTCAGCAAGGCCGAGGAGCTCGGGGAGGTCCTCTCGGCGGGCGTGGAGGACGAGGCCGTGCAGGCGATCAAGGAGGCGGAGGCCCGCGGCATGTCCTACGAGGGCGCCGAGGCGAGCGTCGCGCTGCTCTTGCGCCGCCGACGGCCCGACTACCAGCCCCCGTTCTCGGTGCTCGACTACAAGGCCGAGGTCGGGCGCCGCCAGGGCACGGAGACCTTCGCCGAGGCCACGGTGAAGCTCCAGGTGGGGCGCGAGGTGATGCACACCGTCGCCGAGGGCAACGGGCCGGTGGCCGCGCTCGACGCGGCGCTCCGCAAGGCGATGACGCCGCTCTACCCGGCCATCGAGCACATCCACCTGGCGGATTACAAGGTCCGGATCCTCGACAGCCTGGGGGGCACCGAGGCGGTGACGCGGGTGCTCATCGACTTCACCGACCGGCACGGCGCCTGGAGCACGGTCGGCGCCTCACCCAACATCATCGAGGCGTCGCTGCAGGCGGTGCTGGAGGGGATCGAGTGGGGCCTGCTCCGCACCGGCACCGGGCCGGTGGCGTTGGACCCCGACGACGCCCTGGTGCGGTCCGTCCGCGGGCGTCCGTCCGAACCGCCCCCTCGGGCGGCGAGGGATGACCATCCGACCGAGTGAGGAGCCAATCCATGAAGGCCAACATCGTCCTGTTGCCGGGTGACGGCATCGGCCCCGAGATCGTCGCCGAGGCGCGCCGGGTGCTCGAGCGCGTCGCCGAGCTCTTTGGCCACGAGTTCGCGTTCGACACCCACCGGGTCGGGGGCGCGGCCATCGACGCCGGCGGGATCCCGCTCACCGAGGCGACGCTGGCCGCGTGCCGCACCGCCGACGCCATCCTGCTCGGGGCGGTCGGCGGGCCGCGCTGGGACGATCCGACGGCGCCGGTGCGGCCCGAGCAGGGGCTGTTCACGCTCCGGGCGGAGCTGAACCTGTACGCGAACATCCGCCCGGTGCGCGCCTTCCCCGAGCTCGCCGCGCACGGTTCGCCGCTGCGCCCGGAGCTCGTGAGCGGGGTGGACATCCTGATGGTGCGGGAGCTCACGGGGGGGCTCTACTTCGGCGAGCCACGGCGATCCGAGGTGGTGGCGGGAGAGCGGTGCGCCGTGGACACGATGCGCTACAGCGAGACGGAGATCCGGCGGGTCGCCCGGCGCGCCTTCGAGGTCGCGCGGACCCGCCGCCGCCGGGTCACCTCGGTCGACAAGGCCAACGTCCTCGCCTGCTCGCGGCTGTGGCGGCAGGTCGTCGGCGAGGTCGCGGCGGATTACCCCGACGTGGCGCTCGAGCACCAGCTCGTCGACTCCTGCGCGATGCGCCTGGTCACCAACCCCGCTAGCCTCGACGTGATCCTGACGGAGAACCTCTTCGGCGACATCCTGTCCGACGAGGCGGCGGTCATCACCGGTTCGCTCGGGATGCTGCCGAGCGCATCGCTGGGAGACGGCCCGCGCGGACTTTACGAGCCCATCCACGGGTCCGCCCCCGACATCGCGGGGCGAGGCATCGCCAACCCGCTCGGCACGGTGCTCAGCGCGGCGCTCCTGCTCCGGGACAGCCTCAGGCTCGACCGGGAGGCGGCGGCGGTGGAGCGGGCCGTGGCCCAGGCGATCGCGGGAGGCGCGCGCACGGCCGACCTCGGGGGCGGCGAGGGAGCCCTGTCCACGCGCGCGATGGGGGACGCCGTGCTCGAGCGGCTGACGCGCCCCGCGGCCGAGTGACGCGGCGGAGACGCGCATTGGCAGGCGCCTGAGCCCTCCGTGCGTGAAACGGCCGAGCTCTGCTATCCTGGAGGCCTCGCATGGCCGGGTCGGGCAACCGCACGCAGATCGCCGGGACCGCGCCCGAGAACCCGACGCCGGAGGCTGACGTTGGCTCGGAGGCCATCGACGAGGAGGCGGTGCCCACCCCGGTCCGACCCCGCCGGGGGACGCCGGCGCCCGTGCCGCAGTACGGACGCGCCGGGGGAGGCCCGAGCCAGGGGCCTTCCGGCTTAGAGCTGGCGGAGGTCGACGTAGCGCGGGGCGGGCAACGGACCGACGACGATCTCGAGGCGGCGATCCCCACGGCGTGGAGCCCGCAGCGGCCGGCGCCCGCCGCCGCGGTGGTTCCGCCTCGCCCGGGAGCCGTCTCGGCGGACGATGCCGGCGAGGAGTTCGACTTCGCCGCGGATCGCTCGGCGCCACCCTCGGCCGAGGTGCAGCCACCCCGCGACCTCGGATCGCTGGCGCCGCCCGGCGCCGGCGCCTGGTCGCTTCCCGCCTCCGAGGCGCCACGGCATGACTCCGGGACCCCCGGTACGGAGCTCTCGCTGGGCGGGGCTCCGACGCCCCCTCCGGCGGCGGCGCGCGGGCCATTCGCGGTGGGGCCCCACGGGACCGCGGCGCAACAGCCCGGGCACCTCTTCTCGGAGTCGGCAGATCTCGGCGAGCCGCTGCCCGACCTCGACCGCGAGCGGACGCGGATCGGGCGCGACGACTCAATGGCGGCGCTCGACCTCGACCAGCGCGCCCGACCCGCGCACCTCGGCCTGGGCGCCGATCTGGAGCTCGACTCGACCGCGCTGGGGGAGGCACGTCGCTCTCGGCGCGCGATGGCCCGCGCCGCCGAGCGCGGCGCGATCGAGCCCCGGATCCCGCGCGCGGCGCCGGTCCCCATCATCCTCGCGGACGCCGCCCCGGCGCCGAGCGTGGCACCGGCGCTCACCTTCCCGGAGCCGGCGCTGGCCTCGTCGCCAGGCGCGGGCCGCCCCGCCCCGGCGCCCCTCGGCGACGACGGACTGGGGCTGCCCTCCGCTCCCCCCGCGAGCCACTCCCCTGCCCTCCCCGATGACGACGGGCTGGGACTGCCCTCCGCCCCCCCGGTGCACGCTGGCGGCACCCACGAGGTGCCCGAGCTCGAGGTCCCGCTGGCGCCTCGCTTCGCGCGGCCCGCCACCGATGACCGCGGGCTCTCGTCCCGACCTCCGGACGGAACCTCGGCAGCGAGCGAGCCACCAGGCGCATCGGGGGCCACCGGGGACAGCGGCGCGCCCGGAACGACCAGCAGCGCCAACGAGATCGCGAGCGATCGTCCGCACCACCCGCCACGCTCTCCGGTGCCCACATCTCCGCCGACCTCCTTCGACATGGATCTCGACGAGGTCCCCGGGGATCCCGCGGGGGCCGCGCTCGAGATCGCCTCCGCGCCCGGAGCCTCCCCGAGCGCGGCGCCGGACGGCAAGCCGCTGCCCACCGGTCGCACGCCGGACGCGGCAGCGCTGGGGGTTACGCGCGACCAGGCCGCACGCCTGGCGCGCTTCGGGGAGCCCCCCAACGGCGCGCTGCTCGCGCCAGCGTACGCCGCGCGCGTGCTGGTGCGCCGGCGGCAGCTCGCCGCGGAAGCCAAGGCGGCGCGCGCCGCGCTCACACGCGCCGAGCGCGACCGCGACCTGGTCCTGGCGGAGGTCTTCGTCAAATTTCGGGACCAGCTCAACGCGGTCGTCAAGCTCCCCGAGCCGGTCGAGCCCCCCCACGGCCCCGAAGCGGAGGCGAACGGGCAGCGGCGCGAGTTCGCCCAGGTGAGCGGCGAGTACCAGCAGCGGCAGCGCGGCCTCACCCTGCGCGCGACCCACGCGGAGCAGGTCGTCGCCGCGCTCCGGCAGGCCCAGGCCGCGCGGGCGGAGGTCCACGCCCAACGCCAGGGCGAGTTCAACCGCATCGCAGCCCGGTTCCAGCGCCTCCAGATCGAGCGGCGCAACGCGCGGCAGGCGGAGGGATCGGTCGCCCCGACGCCGATCGCGCGCGCTTCGAACCCGCCCCCCAACGAGGCGGCGACGCAGACCGCGCGCATCGAGCTGCAGCTCGGCAAGCTGTACCCGGTGGCAAAGCGGCTCCAGGCGGCGATGGAGGAGGCCGAGCGCGAGTTCCGCGCCGCCGAGCAGGCCACCCGTGAGGCCGAGGGTCGGATCAAGCTGATCGAGGCGGAGCGCAAGGCGGTGGACCTCTGGTACGCGAGGGAGACTCGCCACGTGGACGCGAGCCTCGCCGCCGCCGAGGGCGCGTACGTCACCGCGCGCGCCGACGTCGTCCGGACGGCGCTCTCGATCGGGTCGGCGCACCTGCCCGTCAAGACCCTCGACCTGCTCCGCGATCAGGACGATCGCGTGCGGGAGCTCGCCGCGGCCAGCCACCGGCTGGAGCTCGCCCTCGCCTCCATCGACGCCGATCGGTATCGCCAGGGGCTCGTCTCCGGCCTGGCCCTGCTCGGGGCCCTGCTGCTCGTGATCCTGTTGATCGTGCTCTTCTGACCGGGCTTCGCCCCGCCGGACCCGGACCGCCCCCCGGCCGCCGGCCCGCGCTCGGGTCCAATGGGGACGGCAGGAGCGCCGCGGGGCTTGCGCATTTAGTTAACCTAGGTTAATAATCTCCTCGTGTAGAGCATGTCCACCGACCGCGCCACCGTCCACGAGGCCATCGTGACCCTCGGGCGCCTCACCGAGGCGTTCCAGCAGCGCCGCGAGCAGCTCGCCCGTGGTGCCGGGATCACGGAGCGTCAGTGGTCGGTGCTGGAGGAGATCTCCTCCGAGCACTTCATGCCGAGCATGTTCGCCCACCGCAGCGCGAGCTCGCCGGCCGCGGTGTCCAAGGTCGTCGGCAAGCTGGCCGAGAAGGGCCTGATCAGCGTGTCGCTGTCGAAGCGCGACGGGCGCCAGCGGGATTACGTCCTGACGGCGCGGGGACGCCGCACGATGACCACGCTCCGCGCGGCCCGCGAGGCGGCGATCGCGGACGTGTGGCTTGCGCTCGAGGACCGCGACGTGTGCGAGTTCGTCCGCGTCGGACAGAAGCTAACGGTGCGCCTCGAGCAGTACGCACACCGGGCCAAGAAGGAGTGACGCCGTCATGGGAAAGACGCTGTACGAGAAGGTCTTCGAGCGCCACACGGTGCAGGAGCTGCCGTCGGGGCAGTACCAGCTCTTGATGGGGCTGCACCTGATCCACGAGGTGACCTCGCCCCAGGCCTTCAGCATGCTGGAGGAGCGGGGGCTCTCGGTGATGTTCCCGGAGCGCACCTTCGCGACCGTGGACCACATCATCCCCACCACCTCCCAACTCCGTCCCTACGCCGACTCCCTGGCCGAGCAGATGATGGTGGCGCTCGAGCGCAACACTCGCCGCCACGGGATCACGCTGTTCTCGCCCGAGTCCGGCGCCCAGGGCATCGTCCACGTGGTGGGGCCGGAGCAGGGGCTGACGCAGCCGGGCATGACCATCTGCTGCGGCGACTCGCACACCGCCACCCACGGCGCGTTCGGGGCCATCGCCTTCGGGATCGGGACGTCCCAGGTGCGCGACGTGCTGGCGACGCAGACGCTCAGCATGGGCAAGCTCAAGGTGCGCCGGGTCGAGGTGAACGGCCACCTCGGCCCGGGCGTCTACGCTAAGGACGTCATCTTGCGCGTCATCGCCCAGCTCGGCGTCAAGGGCGGCGTCGGGTACGCCTACGAGTACGCCGGCGACACCTTCGAGCGGATGACGATGGACGAGCGGATGACCGTCTGCAACATGAGCATCGAGGGCGGCGCCCGCGTCGGGTACGTCAACCCGGACCGCACCACCTACGACTTCCTCCGGGGTCGCCCGCAAGCGCCCCAGGGCGCGGCGTGGGATCGCGCGGTGGCGTACTGGGACTCGATCCGCAGCGACCCCGACGCGGTGTACGACGACGTGGTCCGGATCGACGCGTCCAGCATCGAGCCCATGGTCACCTGGGGCATCACCCCAGGGCAGTCCACGGCCGTCACCGGCAGCGTCCCCGCCGTCGAGAGCTTCCCGGAGCCCGAGCGCGACTCGGTCCGCGAGGCCTACGACTACATGGGCGTGACTCCGGGGCAGCCGATCGCGGGCACCCGCATCGACGTCGCCTTCATCGGCTCCTGCACCAACGGCCGCCTGAGCGACTTCGAGGCCGTCGCCGACCTCTTGCGCGGGCGGGGCCTGCGGGTCAAGGACCACGTGCAGGCGCTGGTGGTCCCCGGCTCCCAGGAGGTCAAGCGCGCGATGATCGAGCGCGGCTACGACCGCCTCTTCACCGAGGCGGGGTTCGAGTTCCGGGAAGCGGGCTGCTCGATGTGCCTGGCGATGAACCCGGACAAGCTCCAGGGCCGCCAGGTGAGCGCCTCGGCCTCCAACCGCAACTTCAAGGGGCGCCAGGGCTCCCCCACCGGGCGCACGCTGCTGATGAGCCCGGTCATGGTGGCCGCCGCCGCGGTCACCGGGGAGGTCACCGATGCCCGACGGCTCTTCGGGCTCGAGCGGGCCTGACGTCGAGGAGGATCAGCATGAACGACTCTAAGCGCATCGTGATCCGCGGCCGCGCCGTTCCCCTGCGCGGCAACGACATCGACACCGACCGCATCATCCCCGCCCGGTACCTCCGTACGGTGACCTTCGAGGGCCTCGGCGAGCACGCGTTCGAGGACGACCGCGCTGCCCTGGCCGGGCGCGGGGAGCGCCACCCCTTCGACGACCCGCGATACCGGGGCGCGCGGGTGCTCCTGGTGAACCAGAACTTCGGCTGCGGCTCCTCCCGGGAGCACGCGCCGCAGGCGCTCGTGCGCTGGGGGATCGAGGTCGTCGTGGGCGAGAGCTTCGCGGAGATCTTCTACGGCAACTGCATCGCCCTAGGGATCCCCTGCCCCACGGTGAGCCAGGCCGTGGCGAGCGAGCTGATGGCGCTGGTCGAGGACGATCCCACGCTCGAGGTCGCCGTGGACCTCGAGCATCGCCGGCTCACCGCCGGCGCTCGGGAGCTGCCGCTGGAGATGCCCGACGGACCCCGGCACCAGTTCCTCGAGGGCCGCTGGGACACGACGGGTGAGCTGTTGGCGGCGGCGGACGCGATCCGCGCGACGGCGGCGGCGTTGCCGTACCTGCGCGGCTTCCGCTGAGCACCCGCGCGACGGGGCCCGCTCGCCGCGGCGGGCCCGTCTTCGCCCGCGGGGTGGGACCCCAACGCAGCCGCCCCTACAGTGCTTCGGGGGTGCAACAATTCCGTGGGATTGCGGATGGAAAGGGCAGCACCGTATCGGTTGTGACCCGCACGGGCGGTCGCCGCGCGCTATCCTGACGTATCCTGAATCGACGCGGCGGGCCGGCGACGCGACCCCGAGGCCCGAAGCGCGCCCAACCGGAGGATCCGCCCGCCATGATCTTGCTTCATCGCCTCGTCCCCCCGGCGCTCGTCGCGCTCTCCCTCGGCGCCTGCGGAGGAAACGATCCCCCAGGCTGTCCGGCGGGCTTCGTCCTGTGCGCCGCCAGCAACACCTGCGTGCTGTCGGCCGCCGACTGCGCGACCGGCCCCGGCGCGGTCATCGATTGCGGGAGCGGCATGGTGGACTCCAGCACCAACCCTGCCCACTGCGGCGCCTGCGGCAACGCCTGCGGCGCTGGCTTCGTCTGCGCCGCGAGTGCCTGCGCCTGCCCGGGCGGGCAGACCGACTGCGGCGGGACCTGCGTCGACCTGAACAGCAGCGCGGCCAACTGCGGCGACTGCGGCGCGGCCTGCACGGGCGGCGCGGTCTGCTCGGTCGGGGCCTGCTCCACCGCCGGCTGCGGCACCGGCCTCACGCTCTGCGGGAGCGACTGCGTGAACCTGATGGAGCACGGGGACCACTGCGGCGAATGCGACGTCACCTGCGACGCCGGGGCCCTCTGCATCCAGGGGGCCTGCACGGTCCCCGAGGTGGTGAACCCCGGGTGCGCCGAGAACCAGTACCTGTGCGACGGGGTCTGCGTGAACCACAACGGCCTCAATTGCGGCGGCTGCGGCCTCGCCTGCCGCGCCGGCGAGGTCTGCACGTCCACCGGTTGCGTGGGGCCCACGGTCGTCGAGTGCGATCCCACCGACAACCCGACCAAGGAGCTCTGCGGTCAGTGGGATCGCCTGGGCGTGAATTGCACCGAGTACGTCTACCAGAACAACCGCTGGAACCCCGACGCCGAGAGCCAGACGCTCTGCGCCACCGTCACTGGCACGAGCTTCACCATCTCGAGCTCCGGGGTCAGCGTGGGCACGTCGGGAGGACCTGCAGCCTACACCTCGTTCTTCAAGGGGTGCCACGAGTCGACCTGCAGCGACGCGACCAAGTCGAACCTCCCCATCCAAGTGAGCGCGCTCAATTCCGCGACGTCGAGCTGGAGCTTCTCGACGGCGGGCGGCAGCTACAACGTCTCCTACGACCTGTGGATCCTACCCGGCAGCGGCGCGACCTACGAGACCACCGCCGGCGGCACGGAGCTCATGATCTGGCTCGATCGCAGCGGGGTGCAGCCGATCGGCAGCCAGCAGGCGACGGCGACCGTCGACGGCACGAGCTGGGCCATCTGGTGGGGAGGCAGCTACTCGACCGGAGCGAACGTCATCTCCTACGTCCGCTCCACCTCGACCAACAGCGTGACCAACCTCAACCTCAAGGCGTTCATCGACGACGCGGTCAGCCGCGGGCAAGCGTCCAGCAGCAACTACCTGAAGTCGATCGAGGCGGGCTTCGAGATCTGGAACGGATGCCAGGGGATGAAGACCAACTCGTTCAGCGCCAGCGTGAACTGAGCCGGTCGGACCGCCCCGGGCGGGGGCGCGGGGCGCCGGAACGAGCCGCGCTCGTGCCCGGCGCCCGCCCGCTCACTTGACGACGATCGCGAGGGTCCTGCCGCCCGGCGCCGCGACCTGCTTCCGCTCGCCCTTGCCCACGGTCACGGTGGACTGGGCCGCTACCGACACGCCGTCGCGATCCACGTCGACCTCGACCGGGACTCCCTGCACGACGACCGTGAAGACGACCCGAGCCACGTGCTCGGGCAGCGCCGGGGTGACGGTGACGCCGTCCCCGGTCACGGACAGCCCGGCCCACGTCTTCACCACCGCGTCCGTCGCCGGGAGGGACTTGGCGATGAAGGGCGCAACCTGGGCCTCGTCCCAGGCCCCGGGACCCGCCGCCTGTGAGCCAAGGACCACCCGCGCGGGCAGCCCCGCCGCGAGCTGGGCCTCGCGGGTGCTGGCCGCGATCATGCGGTGGAACGTCTCCAGCCGGACCATGCGCTGCGCGACCCGATCGCCCTCGACCCCGACGTCGACCCGATCCCAGAGCGTGTGCCACACCGCCTGGTGCAGGAGGAGCACGTCGTCGAACCCGTCGGCCTCGCGCGCCGCCTCGCGAGCGGCGGTGACGAAGGAGGGGACGTCGTCGTCGGTCGAGGTGAAGATGCCGACAATCTTCTCGAGGGAGATGGTGCGCCCCGCCTCGGCCTCGAGCTCGAAGACCTCGAGGGCCACGCCGCTCGCCGTCTCCACCCGCGACTCAAGCTCGATCTCCACTCCGCTGTCGTACAGACGGTGCCGAGCCCCACAGGCCACCTCGACGGGACGCTCCCCGGCGGTCTTGACCTGGACGAACAGTCCTCCCGGCGTGGCGCCCTGGGTCACCGGCGCGGCCGCGCCGACGGTACCATCGACCCCGGAGCGGAGGGCGATCGTCCCCGAGTAGTTCAGCGGGGTGACGGAGAGCTCGAGCGCCGCCACGTGAACCTCGGCCGCGCTGGCGAACCGACGGCTCTCGATCCGTGTCAACCGCCCGGCCTTGTCTCGCACCACCAGGGTGCGCGATAGGGTGCCGTCCAACATGTCGAGCTCCTGCCGATAGCTCACGATCTGCATCCGGAACGGCGAGACGTACTCCCCGCGGCCGATCTTGAGCTCGCAGCGCGTCCAGTCGAGCACGGCGCCCTCGGGCGCGGCAGCCACCCGGGTGCCGGGGGCGTGGACGCCGTCGGGACGGCAGAACTCGCTGGCGCCGCTCACCCCGAGGTACCCGTTGCCCACGGTGCCCAGGGCCGCTCGCACCGGCTCCTCGCTCGGCTCGAAGGTGTCGAACCGGAGCGACCAGGCGTCGGTGGCGATGCCGCTCTCGAACCAGTCGAAGACGTCGTCGACCGAGATGTCGCCGAGATCGGTCACCACCACGTCGGCGCCAACCTTGGTGAGCTCGTGCCCGTCGATGTCCCGGGCGATGCCCAGCACCATCCCGAAGTTGCCGCGATATCCCGCGGTGACGCCCGAGATCGCGTCCTCCACCATCATCGTCTCCCCGGGCGTGAAGCCCAGGTTCTTGGCCGCGACGACGAAGATGTCCGGATCGGGCTTGCCGCTGAGGCCAAGCTCCGCGGAAACCACACCGCAGACGCGGGTCTCGAACAGGTCCTCGAGCTTGGCCTTCTGCAGGACGAGCTGGGTGTTCTTGCTGCTCGACGCGACGCCCACCCGGATGCCCCGGGCCTTCAGCTCGCGGATGAAGTTGACGCTGGAGGGGAAGACGTGGGCGCCTTTCTCCTTGAGGACGGCCTGGAAGGAGACGTTCTTGCGGTTACCGAGCCCGCAGACGGTCTCCAGGTCGGGCGCGTCGTCCGGCGTGCCGTACTCGAGGGTGATGCCGCGCGAGGCGAGGAAGTCGTTCACGCCCTTGTAGCGCGGCTTGCCGTCGACCCACTTGAGGTAATCCTCGCCGGTGAACTCCGCGAACGGCTCCCCCCGCGCCTTCGCCCGCCGCGCGAGGAACTCGTCGAACATCACCTTCCAGGCGGCGGAGTGGACCTTCGCCGTCTCGGTCACCACGCCGTCCAGGTCGAAGATGGCGCACTTGAAGCCCGCGGGGCGGACCCGCTGCTGGCGCGTCGCCAGGCGGTTGAGCACCGTCACCAGCACGTCCACCTCGGGCACGATGATGGCGTTGGGGCAGGTCTCACGGACCTGTGCCATCAGCGCCTCGTCACGGGTGACGAACATGGCCCAGACGTCCTTGGACTTGGCCATGCAGGCCTTCACCAGGGGCAGATCGCCCTTGGTGTCGCCGCACACGAGCGTCGGCCCCTGGTCGAGCCCGAGCCCCAGCTCACGGTCGAGGAAGTGGAGGCCGTCGGCCTTGGAGAACTCGCCCTCCGAGGCCCCCTTGAGGATGATCTCGATGTCGAGCTTCATGTCGATGAGGCCGAAGTCGGTCCCGCCGGGGTCGACCTCCTTCATGACCCCCCGCACCACCTCCAGGAAGGCGAGCGACTCTTCCTCGGGGATGGATTTGGAGATGTCCTGACGCGCGAGGGTCGTCTCGCCGAACTTGAACTGCAGTCCGGAGCCGATGAGGCTGAACTTCTCGTACTCGGGCCGGGCGACCAGGGCGGCCAGGCGCCGGTTCAGCTCGTCGAGCTTGGCCTGCTGGGACGCCTCGATGGGGAAGGTGCGGCGCACGCCCTCCTTGTCGATGAACTCGCGGGCCTTGGAGGCCGCGTAGATGAACGCGCCGACGGGCATCACGCTCACGTCGGCGACGCCGGGGTTGAGCAGCGGCGCGGAGGTCACCACCGTGGCGCTGTTGGCGCGACCGCGCGAGAACCGGGTCAGGTAGATCGCGTTGTACGCGCTCTGGATGCTCGACCGGTAGCGCCCGCAGTAGTTGGAGATGGTGCCGTCCCGATCGGTGACGAAGTTGTTGAAGTGGATCCCCTCCAGGGCCACCAGGGCGTCGACCACGCGGCGCTCGAACTGCTCGTGGATGCCGGTGAGGTAGAGTTCGAAGGCGGCCTCGCCCTGCTGGAAGAAGACGAGATCCTTCTTGAGCTCGCCGATCTCGTAGTCGAGCTCAACGTCGATCTGCTTGGTGGCATCGAGCATCAGCTGGCGGCGGCCGTCCTTCTCCGGGATCGCCTCCAGCGTGGCGAGCGCGCTCTCGAGCTCGGCGAGCTTGCCGGCGTCGACGGTCCGCGAGTCGACGTAGCTTCGGACCAGGGCCACGCGGACGTCGCGCGTGTGCTCCATCAGTTCGTAGAATTCCTTGAGTGTTCGCATGGGGGTTCTCTCGATACGGCCGCAGCCGGCGCGGCGGGGGGGGGGCGATGCGCGCTGTCCGTGGCCCCCCCCGGAGCACCGGCGCTCGCGGTGCCGATCCAGGGCGCGGGGGGGCCCAGGGCGGCGGAACTTAGCCCATCCGGGGGCGCCGTCCCAGCGGAGACTCGGTGGCCGCCGCGCCCGGCGCCCGCCCAGTCGGGGCGGCGGCCACCGCTGCCGGTGGGCACCCCAGCCCGAGTGAAGACTGCCCTGTGGATCCTGGACCCGCCGCGACCGGGGGGGCGGGCGCGCGCCGGTGACCCCTCGGGTCGGGCGGCGCCGAACCGTTACCGGATCTCGTCCCGACGCTTGCAGTCCTGGCTGCACTCCAGGCTGCCGACCGGGCCCGCGTCGCACTGCTCCCCCTGGTCGCTCTGGACGACGCCATCGCCGCAGAAGGGGCCCAGGGTGCAGTCGGGACTGCAGCCCCCGTACTCGCCCGTGTTCCCTTCGACGCCCTCGTCGCAGAGCTCCGAACCGTTGCGGACCCCGTCCCCGCAGTAGGGAGCGGGCTGGCAGTCCGGTCCGCAGCCGCTCCCGTCGGCCGAGTAGAGGACGTTCTCGTCGCCGTCGTCGCAGGCCTCCGCCGGCGCGTTGACCACGCCGTCGCCACAGTAGGGCCCCCAGGTGCAGGTGGTCGCGCAGCCTTCGTAGGTCGTGTCGCTGTTGAGCGAGCCCTGATCGCAGAGCTCGTAGGCCTCCTGGACGACGCCATCGCCGCAGTACGGCGGGCGCACGCACCCCGCCGCGCAGGCGTCGGCCCCCGGGATCGAGTAGAGGTCGGCGTTGAGGCCGTTGTCGCACTCCTCCGGCCCGGGCGGGACGAAGTCCGGCCCCTGCTGGACGCCGTCGCCGCAGATGGTGCGCCGGGTGCAGGTGGCGTCGCACTGACCGTACTCGCCCGTGTTGTTCTCCAGCCCGTCGTCGCAGACCTCCCAGCCGGTGACGACGCCGTCGCCGCAGATGGGCGCGCAGCTCGAGCGCGGCGCGAGGAAGCCAGCGAGAGTGAGCTGGAAGTTCGACTCCACCGTGTGCCGTTCGGCGTGGAAGAGCACGATCTCATAGACCCCACCCAGCTCGAGCCCGAAGCGGCGATCGTCGTCGCTGTCCTCTTCGCCAGGCTCGAGCTCGCACTCGGGCAGCTCGTCCTCCTCGTCGTCCAGCTCCACGGCGTGCACGGAGCAGTCGCTGTCGGTCGCGCCGTCGTCGCCGTCGTCGCCGAGCACCACCCGCCCGTAGCGCGCCGTGTGCACGCCGCCGATGTCGACGGCGAGCCGCCCGTTGATGAAGACCCAGACGTCGTCGTCGCCGCGGAAGGTCAGCGTCTCGCCGCCGCGGTACTGGAAGAAGTACCGGAGCTCGGTGGTGAAGAGGTAGTTGCGCTCACGGTAGAAGTCGTCGAATCCACACGGATCGTCGTTGAGCGGGAAATGCTCGGTGCTGTCGTACCGGTACAGGTCCGAGCCCGGCGTCACCTGGTCGAGGCGGAGGGAGTCCGCGACGTGGCACATCTCAACCACACCGTTCGGGCCCTCGGTACCGGGCTCGTTCACGTCGCGGTACCAGAGCGCGAAGGTTTCGGCGCTGTTCACGCGCGACAGCTCCTGTTCCTCCTCGGTCAGGTGGAACACGGGCTTGCCGTTGACGTCGAGCACCCCGCAGGTGCCCTCGGCGCAGATCGCTCCCGGCTCATCCACGCAGGGCTCGGCGTTCGCCGTGGTGCAGACCGGCCCCGGCATCTCGAGAGCCACCGTGCCGAGCCGCCACTCGAAGTCGGGGTGCCCGCCATCTTCCCCTTGGTCAATGAAGTCCCGGTAGGTGACCGCGAATTCGACGAACTCCGGGAGCTCGAGGACGCTCTCGCACTCGAAACCGGGTTCCACGGAGCAATCCGCGGAACAGCCGTCGCCGGAGGCCTCGTTGCCATCATCGCAACCCTCGGTCGCGGTCTGCAGCCCGTCGCCGCAGGTGACCGACACGACCGGGGCGGGGCCAACGGACACCAGCGGCTCGCTCTGGCAGGTCGGACCGCAACCGTCGCCGGCGACCTCGTTGCCGTCGTCGCAACCCTCGCCCGGCTCCACCACCTCGTTGCCGCACACGGCGGGCACGCAATCGCCGCCCTCCACGGGGCAGGCGAAGCCCGGCTCGTTGCGGCACCCGGCATTGCAGCCGTCGCCTCCCTCGAGATCGGCGTCGTCGCACTCCTCGGCGCCGAGCACGACGCCGTCGCCACAGACGGGGACACAGGGCTCGCCGGGGGTGATGCAGAGCCAGCCGGCTTCCACCGCGCAGGTGGCGCTGCAGCCGTCGCCGTCGTCCGCGTCGCCGTCGTCACAGGCCTCGTCGGGCGAGCGCACCCCGTTGCCGCAGATCAGCGCGAGGCAGAGCTCGCCCGCCGCGGGGCAGAAGTAGCCAGGCTCCACCTCGCAGGCGTGCTCCGGATCCTCGATCCCGCTGCAGCCGTTGCCGGAGACGGCGTCGCCGTCGTCGCAGTCTTCCCCGCGCTCGAGCGCGCCATTGCCGCAGACCGGGAGCTGAACGCAGGCGACCCCGGGGCGCGGGCAGACCCAGCCGGGCTCCACCGTGCATAGCTCGGAGCAGCCGTCACCGGACTCCTCGTCACCGTCGTCGCACGCTTCGTTGCCCTCGAGCGCGCCGCTGCCGCACACCACCATGTCCACACAGGGCTCACCCGGGACGCAGACGAACTCGACGTCCTGCACGGCGCAGTCCGCCGAGCAGCCGTCGCCGTCGACGGTGCCCCCGTCGTCGCAGAGCTCGCCCGGCTCGAGCTCGCCGTTGCCGCAGACGTACTCCACGTCGGTGCCGCCCGTCGCGGGCGTGCCACCGGTCTCGACGATGATCTGCTCGCCGCCCGTGGAGGCCGGCGGGCGCCCGCCGCTGGCGGCCCCACCCTCGCCGGCCCCACCGGCATCGACGCCCGACTGAATCACCGACGGGTACTCCTCGCAGGCGACCAGGAGCAGAACGCACGAGAGGAACGTGAGGGTCTGAACGCGACGTCGCACGGTGGGCCTCCTCGGGGCGGGCACGGTCTTGCCCCTGGCGGGAACCTATCCCCAGAAGGGTCCGCTGTCAGGCGTCCTTTCCAGCGTTCGCCGCCTCGACCGAGCCCCACCTACCCCGCCTCGAGCCAGGCGAGGGCATCCCGGTACAGCGCCGGCTCCCGCTCGAGGGCGACCTCGTGAGCGAGGGAGGCCGGCGTCAGCAGGCGGAGCTGCACCCCGCTCCGCTCAAACCAGGTCCCGGCGCGGCGCGTCTCCGGCACGACGGCGTCGCGCTCCCCCGTGAGCAGGACGATCCGGCGCAGGTTCGGCCGGCTCCTCGCGACCAGTCCCGGGCCGCCGGGACCGAGGTAGCCGTCGCTGGCGCCGAGGATGAGCCAGCGAGAGAACGCCCGCGGCGACCGGACCCCCACGTTCATGGCCACGAAGGCGCCCTCGCTGAAGCCGATCAGCGTGTTCCCGTAGAGCTGGACGCGACGGCCAAACCGCGCGCGCAGCGCGGTGAGCGAGGCGGTGACGGCGGCGTACCCCGCCGACCAGTCGTTGTTCCAGGTCCGTCCCCCGCCGTGGTACCCCGCGCCGCTCGGGCAGACGAGCCAGCCGTGGCGGCGAGCGATCGGGGCCCAGCGCTGGCAGTCGCGCGCCGGGTCCCCGCCCCGCCCATGGAGGTAGAAGATCACCGGTCGGAGCCCGAGTCGCCCGCGCCCCTCGGGTTCGTAGTAGTGGACGGGGGCGAGCCCGGGCAGATCGAGCCGCTGCGGCCCGGGCCGAGCCGGAGCCGCGGCGACCGGGGCCGGGGCCGACTCGTCCGCCGGCTGGGGCTGCTCGGGGGGGATCCGCAGGCGCTGGCCGACGCGCAGCAAGTCCGCCTCCCGGATGCCGTTGGCCCGGGCCAGGCTCGCGAGGCTGACGCGGTGTCGGAGCGCGATCGAGCCGAGGGTGTCCCCGGGCACCACGACGTACCCAGCGGGCTCACGCGGCGGCGCCGCGGCCGGTCGGGTCGGGGGGCACCTCGCCGGGATCACCAGCCGCCGGCCGATGGCCAGGACGTCGGCCGGTCGCATCCCGTTCGCCGCCGCGAGCTCCTCGATCGTCACGCCGTACCGCCGGGCGATGGCGCCGAGCGTCTGCCCCTCGACGACCACGTGCTCGCGCGGCGCGGCCTGAGCGTGCACGGCCAGCACGGCCACCGCGCACGCGAGGCGGAGCACTCGGGCCCAGCGTCGCATGGACCCGCTCGCTAGCACGAGGGCCAGCGCTGGCCAAAGGAACGGCACCGCCTCGGACCGACCGCCGCTTGCATCGCACTTCGGAGCGTGAGGACGCCCGCTACTCGGGGGTTTGGGCGCGCGCTCGCCGCTGACCGGCGACGAGCCCGTAATACGCGGTCGTCGCCTCGCGCTCGGTGATCAGCCATTCTGCCCGCCCGTTCCCGTCCACCACCGGGAGGACGTGCGTGCTCGACTCGAGCATGCTGCCGAGCACGACGGAGAGCGGATCGGTCGCCCTGACGCCCCGCACGGGCACCGCCAGATCGGCGGCGACCACGACGAAGGCAAGCGCAGGATCGAGCATCCCCTCATCGAGCGTGCGCCGCTCGATGACGCCGTGCAGCCGACCCGCGGCATCGACCACCACGACCGCGTCGTCCGCGCTGCGCTCGAGGCCCGCCGCGATCTCGGCGGGCGGCGCGCCGGCCGCAACGACGACCGGGGCGCGCGGCGCGGCGACCAGATCGCGAGCCACGAGCGTGTCGAGCAGGCTCACCTCGCCGTCGGCCGAGCGGGACTGGCGCTGGGCCGGGTACAGGCACACCCGGCGCGAAAGGAGATAGCCGAGACCGACGCTGAGCATGAGCGGGACCAAGAGATCGTAGCTCCCGGCCATCTCGCTGATCATCACCACCGCCGCGACCGGAGTGTGGGCGAGCCCACCGTAGAAGGTCCCCATCCCCACCAGGGCGAACGCCCCTGGATCGGGCGCGTCGGGGAGCACCAGCTGCACGGCGCAACCGAACGCCCCGCCGAGCAGCCCACCGATGGCGATGGAGGGCCCGAAGTCGCCGGCACTGCCGCCCGACTCGAGGGTGAGCGCGGTGGCCAGCATCTTGACGATCGCGAGCCCCCCGAGCAGCAGCACGGCGGTCCAGCCGCTCGGCATCCAGTCGGGCCGCAGGATCGCCGCCTGCGCGGCGCCGTAGCCCGAGCCGAGGATCCCGATCCCCTCGTGCACGCGGCCGAGGCTGGGGTTGACGAGGGTGATCCAGACCAGCGCCAGCAGCCCGAGCGCGAGGCCACCGACCCCGGGCCCGAGCCACCGCGGGACCCGAGACCAACGGAAGAGCCCGCGCACGACGCGAAGTTGGGCGTGGAAGAGGTACCCACCGAGGCTGATGAAGAGGGCCAGCGGGACGAAGAGCCACAGGCCGCGCGGGTCGAAGGGGTAGGCGTCGGCGACGCCGAACACGGGCACGTCCGAGGGGAACACCAGGCGGAACACGGAGTACGCCGTGACGCTCGAGAGGATCGCGGGGACGAGCGCGTCGGACTCGAAGTCGTCGCGGTAGAGCACCTCGGTCGCCAGCAGGCCCGCGCCGAGCGGGGTGCCGAAGACCGCGGAGAGTCCGCCCGCCGTCCCCGCCACCAGCAGCAGCCGCCGATCGCGCTCGCTCAGTCGCAGGGCGCGCCCGACCAGGTTGCCGACGGACGCCCCGATCAGCATGGTGGGCCCCTCGCGGCCCCCGGAGCCGCCGGTACCGAGCGTGCTGACCGTGGCCGCGAGCTTGAGCGCCATTACGCGGCGTCGCAGACTCCCGCCGTGGTGGAAGGCCTCGACGTAGGCGTTGCCGCCGCCGCCGAGCACCTCCGGCGCCAGGAAATGCCCGAGGAGCCCGGTCACTAGCCCTCCCACCGCGGGCACCGCCACCAAGAGCCAGGGGACGAGGACCCCCGAGGACTCCTCGCCGAAGAGGGCGAGCTCTCCGCGCGCCTGGAGCGGCGCATAACCGGCGAGCCCCTGGAGGAAGACCCGCTCGGTGAGCCCCAGACCGTAGACGAAGACGCAGGCGACTAGGCCGACCGCGGTGCCCACCGCCAGACCCAGGAGCAGGGTCCGACCAGCGTGGCGCAGCTCGAGATCGCGCAGCGGCGCCGCCAGCGAGCGCAGGACCGTGAGCGGCAGCTCGCGCACGAGCCGCTCGTCGGGCCGCGTGAAGATGGGCGGCAGGCTCCGGAGCCGCTCTCGCGGACGATCGGACATGAGGACGGCAGCTCCGCTGAAGCTAGATCGCGCGGGCAGGCTCCCCTGCCCCCCTCACCTTGTCAACCGGGACCCGCGCTCAACGCTCCGGCCACACGACGAGCGCGGGGTCCGGGCGGATCCCGAAGCTGCCGATGCCGAGCTCGCCCTGCTCGTTGTCACCCCAACAGGCAACGGTCCCGTCGCCGAGCCGCGCACAGGTGTGGTTGGCGCCGGCGTCGACGGCGAGCGCATTCTCGAGATCGAGCACCGGTGCCGGGGCGCTGCCGCCGTCGAAGCTGCCCCACCCGAGCGCTCCGTCGCTGCCGTGCCCCCAGCAGAGGACCGCGCCGGTCCCTTGCCGCGCGCAGGTGTGCAGTCCCCCCCCCGTGATGGCGACCACGTCCGTGAGGCCGGGGATCTCGACCGGAGCGTCCAGCGTCGTAGCATCACCGCTGCCGAGCTGGCCGCACTCGTTGTTGCCCCAGCAGCGGACGGTCCCGCCGGCGAGGAGCGCGCAGGTGTGGTTGTCGCCGGCCGCGATCGCGACCGCGTCGGTGATGCCCTCGACGGAGACGGGGGTAGCACTGACGGCGGGGCCCTCTCCGACGAGGGGGCCGTCGCCGAGCTGGCCGTAGTCGTCATCGCCCCAGCAGAGCACGGCCCCGCTCACCAGCGCGCAGGTGTGGTATGCGCCGGCGGCGAGCCCCTCCACCCCGGTGAGCCCAGGGACCGCCAAGGGCGTCGAGCTTCCGTCGACGGAGGCCGTGTCGCGTGCGAGCTGTCCGGAGTAGTTGCTGCCGAAGCAGGCCACGGTGCCGTCGGATCGCAGCGCGCAGGTGTGGTCATGCCCGCCGACCACCTCGAGCGGCGTGCCGGCGTCCAGCACCGCCACGGGGGCGAGCCGGTTGTTGTTGGAGCCGTCGCCGAGCTGACCGAGATCGTTGTCCCCCCAGCAGACGAGCGAGCCGCCCGTGCGCAGCGCGCAGGCGTGGGCACCGCCCACGAAGAGCGCCGTGGCGTCGGTGAGCCCCGCGACGGCGACGGGGACGCTGCTGCGCTCCCCGGCGCCGTCGCCGAGCTGGCCCCAGGCGCCGTCGCCCCAGCATGCGACCGTCCCCGCTTCGAGCAGCGCGCAGCTGAAATTCATGGCGGCGCCGACCGACTCGACCCCGGTGAGGCCCGGGACGACCTGGGGCAACGCGTAGTCCGCCACGACGCCATCGCCGAGCTGACCCGCGGTGTTGCCCCCCCAGCAGCTCACGGCGCCGTCCGCGAGCAGGGCACAGGTGTGGGTGCCCCCCGCCGCGACCGCGCTCACGCCGCTGAGCCCGGTCGACGTCGCCGGGAGGTTCTGGCCCTCGAACATGCCGTCGCCAAGCTGGCCGTATTCGCCGCTGCCCCAGCAGGTCACCGTGCCCCCCGCGCGCAGAGCGCAGGTGTGGTAGCCGCCGGCGCTCAAGGCGCTCGCGTCCTCGAGCTCGACCACCGGGACCGCGGCCACCGGGAGCGTGGCGCGGCCGCTGCCGAGCTGCCCGTAGGCGTTGTCGCCCCAGCAGCTCCCGCTGCCGTCGGCGAAGAGCGCACAACTGTGGTTGTCGCCCGCCGTGATGGCGACCGCGGGCGCCGCGAGCTCGATCAGCACGGGCGCGGCGCTCTGAACGGTCGTACTGCGATCGCGGGCGAGCTGGCCGTGCGAGTTGCGCCCCCAGCACCAGACGGTGCCGTCGGTACGCCGAGCGCAGGAGTGGCCCCCTCCCGCCCGGACCTCCGCGACGGGACCTCCGACGTCCACCTCGATCGGCTCCGCGCTGGCCCCCACGACCGCGTCGTCACCGAGCTGGTAGGACCCGTTGTTTCCCCAGCACTGCACGGTCTGGTCGGCGAGCAGGGCGCAGGTGTGCCGGTACCCCGCGTCCACGGACACCACGCCGGCGAGGCGCGTCACCTTGATGGGCACGGGGCTGCCGCTGTCGTACCCATCGTAGACGTAGCCGAGCTGCTCCTCGCAGTTGGCGCCCCAGCAGGCGACGGTGCCGTCAGCGCGCACGGCGCAGGCATGCTCGCCGCCCACCGTGATCCCCCGGGCGTCGACGAGCTCCACCACCTCGACGGGCAGCGATCTGTCGATGGTGGAACCGTCACCGAGCTGCCCGAACCAGTTGGAGCCCCAGCAGAAAACCCTCCCGTCACTCCGCCGCGCGCAGGTCTCGTACTCGCCTGCGGCCAGCTCGACGATGAACGGCACGCACTGCCGGTCGGAGCCGGGCGTCCCCTCGACGCTCACACCGGCGGGGCAGGCACTCCAGGGCACGCAGGGCGTCGCCGGATCGGCGTCGTCGTCCCAGCTACCGGCGGCGCACTCGCCACCCGTCGTGCCCCCGTCCCCGCCGTCGCCGCCGCTCGGTGGCGCGCCGCCCTCGCCCCCCAAGGCACCCGTTCCGCCGACGCCGCCCGCCGTATCGCCGCCCCCACCGCCGGTGCCGCCCCCGCCGCTCGGCGACTCACCCCCGTCGCCCTCGTCGCCGCCGGCGACACCGCCGAGCCCGTCGAGCCCACCGCCGGCGCCGCCCCGAGCCGCACCGCCCGACGACGCGCCCGCGCGGGCCGTGGCCTCGGCGCCGCTCGCGCCAGCGGCGTCGCTGGCGCTGCCGGCCTCGCCCGCCGAGCCCCCGGCGGGATCCGCGCGGCGGGAGTACCCCTCCAGATCCATGCAGCCCGCGGTGAGCGCCGGCAGGGCCACGGTGAGAGCCGCAGCCCCGAAGCGCTTCGCTCGATCCGACATCCCCATCGCTCAGAAGCTCCTCTTCCAGGTGATCCCCGCCCCGCCCGGCGCCAAGGTCGGCGTGAGCGTCGCTCGCCGCGGCGAGCCCTCGCCGGGGCGGGCGAGCCCGAGGTACAGTCCGACACCGAGGGCCGCGCCGCCGGCGGCCAGCGAGACGGTGCTCACGAGCTGGCGCGTCCGCGCGCGCTCCACGGCGTCCATCCCCTCCGCGTCGCAGTGGAGATCGGCGTCGCAGCGCTCGTCGATGGTCCCCTGCTCGGACCAGGCGAGCGCGCGCAGGACACCGCCCGCAACCAGGCCCGCAACGCCAACCCCGCCGAGCACGAGCGCGGCCGTCCGGGTCCCGTGGCGGACTCCGCCGGTCTCGGCCGCGACCGCCGCCGGGGACGCCGGCTCCACGGCGCGCGCCGCTGGGGCTCCTTCGCGGCGCGCAGGCGCGGCCGCCAGCTCCCCCGGCTCGCAGCGGAGCTCCGCGCGCTCCCCCTCGGCGAGTTCGACCTCGTAGCGGCGCGCGACCCGACCGGGCGCGGCGACCACCACCACGTGGGGACCCGGATCGGCCGGAAACCCGACGCCGTCGCTGGTCCGCCCCACGGGCACGCCGTCGCGGATCACCGTGACGTCGCCGTCCGGCGGGAAGCGGAGCGTGAGGCGCGGGAGGCGGGGCTCCAGCTCGGCCACCAGGGCCGCCACCTGCGGCCGCCGATCGTCATCGGGTGAGAGCTGCTCCAGCGCCTGCTGGAAGCGGGTCCACGCCGTCGCGAGCCGCCCCTGCCGCTCATCGCAGGCCGCGATGTTGAGGAGCGTGCCGACGGCGGGGTCGAGCCGATAGCTCTCCTCGAATTTGGGGCAGGCGGTCACGTGATCCCCAGCCGCCGCCGCTTCCCGCGCCTCCTGGAAGAGGGTCCGGGCCGCGATCGGATCCCGGACGTCGGAGTCCGCCGCAGCGTCCCCTGCCCACGCGGACCCGAGCGCGCCGATCGTGAGCGCCATCGGCAGCGACCACCGAAAGGAGGACCAAGGGCGGGGAGCGACCATTACGACGTCATACCTCTTTGCGCGAAGATCGGGTCAGTACTGCCGATCGAGGAAGCTCGTGCCCGGTCGCGCGGGCGGGCGCGAGGTCGCTGCGGCGGATCCGCTGGGCACCGACGGCGGGCGCCGGACGATTGACCCCGCGACGGCCGTCCCCGTGCGCCCACGACCCGCCGGCGGCGACGCAGCGGCAGCCCCGCTCGCGATGGCGCTCGCGGAGCCTTGGCTCTGCGGCCCCTGGGTGGCCGAGGCGAGCGTCTCCGCGCCCGACGGCGCCGGGAGCGCGGCGGCCCCGCTCGCGACGGCGGCGACGCTCCCCGCGGCGGATCCCTCCGGGACCACCTCGACGGAGGGAGCGAGCATCCCGGCGCTGCCCAGCGCCTCGACCTCGAGGTTTGCGCCCAGCGGCGCCGCTCCGACGAGCGCCCGATACCCCACCACGCCCCCCACGAGCGCGACGACGCCCAGCACCGCCCCCGCGACGATCCATCCCGGCCCGCGACGCTCTCGCAACGGGAGGTGCTCCCAGGTGGCGGCGGTCGCGGCTCGCGGCGCGACCGCGGCACCGGCCGTCTCCCCCACGACGGGCGGGTCGGTGCGGCCCGGCGCGATCCCGAGGGTCCGTCGGATCCGGCTGACGGAGGCGACCGCGTGGGCCGGCGCGTAGGGCTCGAGCGCGATCGCGAGCTCCCCGACGTCCGGGTATCGGCGGCCCCGCTCCTTTTCGAGGCAGCGGAGCACCACCGCCTCGAGCTCCGGCGGCACGTCGGGCCGCGAAACCCGGAGCGGCGCCGGCGGCTGGCTCGACACCCGCGCGTGCACCTCCGCCAGCGTCTCGCCAAGGAACGGCCCGTGCCCTGCCAAGAGCTCGTAGAGGATGGCGCCGAGCGCCCAGATGTCCGTGCGAGCGTCGACGTCGCGCGCCGAGAGCATCTGCTCCGGGGACATGTAGAGCGGCGTGCCGAAGACCGCCGCGGTCCGGGTCAGGTGCGACGTCTCCGCCGTGTCCGCGGCGACCGCGAGCTTGGAGATCCCGAAATCGAGGATCTTGATCAGATCGGCGCCATCGGGGCGGCACACCCAGAACAGGTTCGCCGGCTTCAGATCCCGGTGGACGATCCCCAGGCGGTGGGCCTCCGCGAGCGCTTCGGCCGCCTGCAGCACGAAGTCCACGGCCCGCGGGATGGGGATCCCCCCCTGCTCCTGGACCCACGAGGCGAGATCGCACCCCTCCAGCAGCTCCATGACCATGTACGGGGCACCGGTAGGGAGGACGTCCACGTCGAGCACGCGCACCACGTGCTCGCTCTTGATCTTGACCGCCGCGCGCGCCTCCCGGGAGAACCGCGCCACCACGTCCGGCACGACGGCCGCGGCGGGGAGCAGGACCTTGATCGCGACGGGCTCGTCGAGCTGCACGTGGTGGGCCGACATCACGACGCCCATGCCGCCGACGCCGATCACCCGATCGATCCGATACTTTTCGGCGACGAGGTCGCCGGGCTCGATCCCGACCGCTGGCGTCGTCTCTGGTTGCATCGGTGTCCGTCGCGCCGCGGTCCGGTCCCTCGGCGCTACGCCTACCACCTCCCACCGACCGGGGAAAGGCCGGTGGACGTCGGTTCGGCGGGACCCGCGACGCGAGGTGCAGGCAGCCGCGGGCCCCCGGGTTCCGTCCGCAGGCCCCGGCACCCGGCGCGACGGCGCCTCAGGACCGACGCGCCGCGCGCCGCACCTCGGCGAGCTTGGCGCCGAGGTCCGCGCGGCCGTAGGGCTTCTGCAGGAACGCGGCCCCCGCGAGCTCCGCCTGTCCCCCCCCGGGGTGACCCGAAACGAACACCACCTGGAGGCCCGGGTACCGCTCCCGGAGCTCCCTGGCGATGGAGGGGCCGCTGCGGCCCGGCATCGCGACGTCACAGAGCAAGAGGTCGAACGGCGTCGCGCGGGCCGCCGCGCACGCCAGCGCCTCCGCGGCGTTCCCGGCCACCACCGCCCGATACCCGAGGCTCTCGAGCAGGCGCGCCGCGGTACCCCGCACGAGCTCGTCGTCGTCGACCACGAGCACGGCGCCCTCCCCCGCGCTGGCTGGCACCGGGGTCGCCTCACGTTCGTCGGGCGGCGCCTCCGCCACCAGCGGCAGCAGGACCGAGAAGCTCGCGCCGATGCCGGGTGTGCTCTCCACGGTGATGTCCCCGCCGTGCTGGCGCACGATGCCGTAGGAGCTCGCGAGCCCGAGCCCGGTCCCGTGGCCCTTGGTGGAGAAGAACGGCTCGAACAGGTGGGCCCGCGTCGCCTCGTCGATGCCGGTGCCCGAGTCCAAGACCTGTAGCGCCGCGACCTCGCCGGAGAGCTCGCCACCGGGGGGGAGCGTCCGGCGCCCGACCCGCACCTCCAGGCGCCCACCGCCCGGCATGGCGTCACGCGCGTTGACGACCAGGTTCACCAGCACCTGCTCGAGCAACGCGGGGTCGGCGCGGACGAAGGCCCGCGCGCCGTACTCGATCACGAGCTCGACGTCCCCGCCGACCAGCGGCCGCAGCATCCGGTCCACGTGCTGTACCAGGGCACCGAGCTCGACGACCCGGAGCTCGGCCGGCTGCCGCCGCGCGAACGCCAGCAGCTGCCGGGTGAGATCGCGCGCCCGCAGCGAGGCATGGCGGATCGTCATCAGATCGTCACTCAAGCCAGCGGGACAGCGGGCCTCCAGGAGCTCCAGCGCGCCCAGGATCGCGGCCAGCATGTTGTTGAAGTCGTGCGCCACCCCGCCCGCGAGGCGCCCGACGCTCTCGAGCCGACTGGCACGCCGGAGCTCGTCCTCGAGGCGGTGCTGCTCGGTGACGTCCATCACCGTGCCCACGACCCTTGCCCGCGCGCCCTCTCGCTGGACCTGCCCGCGGAGCCGCGCCCAGCGCGCGACCCCGTCGCTCCCGATGAGCCGGGCGTCCAGCTCGACCGAGGTCTGGCGCCCCGCCACCAGCTCCTCGAGGACCCCCTGGACCTTGCCGTGATCCTCGGGGTGGACGCGCTCCAGGAAGCCGTCCACGCCTCGCCCCCGCGCGTGCAGCAAGAACAAATCGTCGAGGTTCGGCGACCACCGCCCCTTATCGGCGCCGGGATCGAGCTCCCAGACTCCCATGCGCGCGCCGACCATCGCCAGGTCGAGCCGCGCGGCGCTCTCGGCGAGCGCCCGCTGGGCGACCAGGCGCTCGGTGACGTCGGTGAGGATCGCGGCCGAGCCGGTGACGGCGCCGGTGGCGGAGCGCACGGGTTCGGCCGCCACGCGGAGCCAGCGGGTGCGCCCGTCCTGTTCCAGCGAGTAGACGGCGGCCACCGCGGACCGCCCGGTCGTGAGCACGGCCTGGTCCGGTAGCGCGTCGTGGGGCACGAACTCCCCGCTCTCGGTGCGCACGGTCACCCCCGGGGGGATGACGCGCGTCTCGCCGAGCAGATCCGCCTCTCGCTCGGCGCCGAGGACGCGCACGGCGACGTCGTTGCAGGCCAGCACCCGGCCGTCGGCGCCGCGCAGGAGCACGGCGTCGGGGAGCGCGGCGACCAGGCTCCGGTAGCGCGACTCGCTCTCGCTGAGCGCGATCTGCGCGACCCGCTGGCTCGGCACGTCCTCGAGGAAGAGCGCGAGGTGCTCCGGCCCGAGCGGGACCAGAGTGAGCCGGAGGTTCAGGGTCGCCTCGGTGCGGTCGTAGCGGCGCACCGGCTGCTCGAGGACGAGCGGCCGCTGCTCGGCGACGCAGCGGCGCGCCGCCTCGCCGATCTCCGGCTGGTCGCGGTATAGCGCCGCCATCGGCTTGCCGAGCAGGACCTCGACGTGGGGGTTGCGCGACCGACCCGCCGCGTTGACCTGCTCCAGAACGAACTCCTCGTCGGCCGCGCGGAAGGCGTAGCCCGCCACCGGCACGTGCTCGAAGAGGTCGTCCAAACCGCCCATCGTCCCGCTCGCTCTATCGTATCCGACGCCCTCGGGCAGCACCATCACCCTCTGGCGCGGCCCGGTGGCGCGAGACGCTCGCCTCCGGCGAGCGCGGGCGGCGGAATTGACGATGCTATCCCGAACCGGCCGCGGTCGACCGGCGCGCACGCGCGCGCGGCGCGGCGAGGCGAGGCTAACTACCCTCGTCCAGCCCGAGGCGCCGGCGCACCTGCGCCAGCCGCTCGGCGACCAGTTCGAGCACCTGCTCCTGGCCGATGGAACGGAGAAACTCGCCGTACTCGGCGAGCCGAGCCCGCAGCGCACGCCCGGCCGGCGTGTCCTCGCGGAGCCCGCGCGCGTCGTCGTCACCGACGTCGAAGTTGATGGTGCCCCGGCACCCCGGCGCCCCGCAGCGGCACGGGTCCCGGCCCGGCTGGTTGACGGTAACCCAGCCGTAGAAGATGGTGACCTCCTCCCCGGGCGCGATCGGGCGCGTGCACTGGATGCGCCCCTGACGGTCCGAGTAGAGCTCGGCGTTCGGGCGGCAGGAGTGGTTGCAGAGCCAGCCGCCGGGGACGGATGGGTCCGGGATGATCACGGCCCAGCCCTCGGACAGGAGGGTGAGCTTGCTCTCCGCAGCGGCGATCGCCTCCGGGTCGTCGAGCGGGAGCTTGCGCTGGCTCGGCGCGTAGGGGACCACCACCTCACCGGCATGAAACGCGCGCCGCGCGAAGACCCCGCAGCCCTCGATGGAGCTCTGGCGGAACGCGACGGGCGCGAGGCTGAACATCGCCTTGGCGGCGCGGCGCGAGGTCATCGGGGCCGGGGCTCCAGGAGCGCCGCCGTGACGGCGGTCGGCGCCGGCCAGTATGGCGGAGCGGGCGCGTCCCTGTCTGCCCCGGGACGCCGGGCGACCGGCGCCACCGAACGGCCCCCGGCGGCACCGCCGAGCGCGCGGTCTTGTCGGCGGGACGCCCCAAACTCGACCCTCCCGTAGAGCGGCCTGGCGGCGCGGGCGAGTTTGACAACCCGCACGCCAGCCAGTATCGCCTGACGACAACCAAAGCGTCAGGTCCCGAGGTGGGGAAGGTCGGTGCGATGCCGACGCGGTCCCGCCGCCGTATGTGGGGACGAAACCGGCCAGAAGAGCCACTGGGAGCGATCCTGGGAAGGCGCCGGGAGTAGGACGATCCACGAGCCGGAATATCTGCCCCGGGACCGCGTGGGTGGTCGCCTCCGAGGGGAGGAGCCTCACGCTCTCAGCGCGGCACCTCGTGCCTCCGCGCCCCCCCACGACGCCCCCACCCATGACGGAGGATCAGTGGCGGTCGACCAGGGATTTTTCATGCGTGGCGCGGCGCCGGGGGCCGCGCGCCTCCTCGGCTGCGCGCTCTCGGTGTGGAGCTGCGGCCCAGCGACCGACGCGCCGTCGGCGGGCGCGCCGGCCGGCGCCGCGGGCGCGACGACCAGCGCCACGGCGGGCACCGCGGGGGCGACGCTCGAGCTGCCGAGCTGCCTCACGCCGTGGGCGCCCGTGCTGGACGGCGTTCACCCCGGCGCCGTGCTCGCGTTCACCGCACCGTCGAGCGCGCCGCTCGAGGTGGGGACCGCGCTCGAGCCGGCCGCCACCGCGCCGGAGGAGTGGCTCGACCAGGGGACGGTCACGCTGCCCGAGGT
Source organism: uncultured Polyangiaceae bacterium (assembly GCA_964404725.1). GTDB lineage: Bacteria > Myxococcota_A > Polyangia > Polyangiales > Polyangiaceae > JAFGBI01. The sequence continues at coordinate 38,682 of CAYOLF010000002.1, read as the reverse complement.
GGGGGCGATCACGGTGTTCGCCCGCGTCGCCGACCCCGCCTGCGACGCCGGCTGGTTCTCGCACCGCTACACCGTCGTCGCCGCCTATCCCGGGCCCGCGGGCACCCCCGACACCACCGCGATCGCGCGCGACGACCCGCGTATCGCCGGCTGGGCCGCGGCGGTCGAGGCGCTCGAGCTCGGCGCCGGCAGCGACGATCCCAAGCTCCGCGATCCGGCGCGCGCCCTCGGCCCCGCGGAGGGGACCGCGCTCGACGCGGTGTCACTCGGCGAGGGCGGAACGATCACCCTCCGCTTCGACCCCCCCATCGCCGACGGCGTCGGCCCCGACCTCGCCGTCTTCGAGAACGGCTTCAGCGCCTCCTTCCTCGAGCTGGGGATCGTCGAGGTGTCGAGCGACGGCGTTCACTTCGTGCGCTTCGACTGCGCCTCCCTGGGGACGTCGCCGCTCGGTCCCTTCGGGACGCTCGACACCACCCTACTCGCGGGCCTCGCCGGCAAGTACGAGCAGGGCCACGGCACCCCGTTCGATCTCGCGTCGCTCCGCGCCCGTCCGGAGGTCCAGGTCGGCGCCCTCGATCTCGCTCGGGTCACCCTGGTGCGCGTGGTGGACGTGGTGGGGGACGGGTCGGTCACCGACTCCTTCGGCCACCCCATCTACGATCCGTACCCCACCACCCAGACCGCCGGCTTCGACCTCGACGCCGTGGCCGCGCTCCATGCCGCGGGCCGCTAGCCCCCGCGCGCCGGGGTCGCGCCTCGCCGCCGCGCTCCTGACGACCGCGCTCGCGACCCCCGCGACCGCCACCCCGGACGCGGCACCCCCGCCCGCGGCGCCGGCAGCGCCGGCAGCGGCTGGCGGGGACCAGACCCCGGACCCAGACGCTCCGGCGCGCGCGACGCCACCTCCCATCGAGATCCGGATCGAGGGCGGAGGGCGTCCGGGGTCCGCGCGGGATCCGTCAGCCGCCGCCACCGTGCTCCGCGGTGAGGAGCTCCAGCGCCCCGGCGCCAGCGTCACCGAGTTGGTCGCCGACGCACCCGGGGTGCAGACGCGGCGCACGGGCGCTGACAGCGACCTGGCCACCGCGAGCCTCCGGGGCGCCACCGCCGCCCAGACGCCCGTGTACCTCGCGGGGGTGCGGCTCAACGACGACGTGACCGGAGTCGCCGACCTCTCCACGATCCCGCCCTTCCTCCTCCACCGGATCGAGCTTTACCGCGGCAGCGCCCCCGCCGAGGCGGATCGGCTCGGGATCGGGGGCGCGATCCTGCTCGAGCCCCGCCTCCCGGTCGGCCCCGAGCTGCGCCTCGGCGAGCTCGTCGGGAGCCACGGCGCGCGCGGCGCCTGGCTCGCGGCGGCCACGGGCGACCCTCGCCGCGGCGCCCTGGTCGCGCTCCGTCACGACGCGGCGACCAACGACTTCGACTACGTCAGCGACGCCGGCACCCGCTTCGAGCCCGCCGACGACCGGCGGGTGGAGCGCACCAACGCCGACCACTCGACCTGGGATCTCTGGTCGATCGGACGCATCGCCGTCGGCGAGCGCGCGCGGGTGACCCTGGTCTATTCCGGCTTCGCTCGGGAGCAGGGCGTCACCGGTCTGTCCGTGCTACCCGCGGCGCGGAGCCGCGCGCGGCTCGGGCGCCAGCTCCTCGCCGTCTCCGCCGTCGTCCCCTGCGCGGCGGACGACGGTGACCGCGACCGCTGTGAGCTCGAACTTGTCACCTCCGGGCTCGCCGCGAGGACGGCGCTCGCCGACCCAGCGCGCGAGCTCGCGCTCGGCTCGACGGCCATCGCCACCGACGGTCGCCGCTTCGGGCAGGTGATCCGCTGGCGCGCCTCACCGGCGCGCGCCGTCTCCATAACGGCGAGCGGCGAGCAGAGCGTGGAGACGCTCGCCCTCGCCCGGTCGCTCGACGGAGGCGGCGCCTTCTCGCTCTCGGCGCGCCGCAGCGTCACTCGACCGGCCGCGAGCATCACCGTCACCCCGACCCGCGCCGTCGAGGCGCTCGCCCTCGCGGCGCTCGAGTGCCACGCGACGGCGGGCCCGGGGGGCAGGCCCGGCTGCGACGTGCTGGAGCCGGTGGGTCGCGCCGGGCTGCGGCTGAGCCCGGCGCCGTTCCTCGACGTCCTCGCCAACCTGGGCCGAACCGTGCGCGTCCCGACGCTCGGCGAGCTGTACGGGCTGGCCCCCCTCGTGCGCGGCAACGCCGCGCTGGAGCCGGAGACTGGCGCCGCCGTGGACGTCGGCCTCCGCGCTCGCGGCGACGATCCGGGCTCGGGGCTCGCGGGAGACCTCGAGGCGTTCGCCTTTCGGCGCCGGGTCGAGCACTTGGTGAGCTACCGCCAGAGCTTCCGCCAGCTCGTCCCCGAGAACCTCGGCGCGGCGCGGATCCAGGGCCTCGAGCTCGCGGGCGAGCTCCGCTGGCGGCGCGCCCTGCGGCTAGGCACCGCGGTGACCCTCGAGGACCCGCGCGACGTCTCGCCCGACCGGACGCTCGCCAACGACCTCTTGCCGCTCCACTCGCGGCTGGTGGTCGCGCAGCACCTCGAGGGGTCGCTCGCCCCCCACCGCGCGGGGCTCGAACGGATCACCGCCGGCGCGCGGCTCCGCCACCGCTCCTCTCGCTACCAGGACCCGGCCGGTCTGGTCGTGATCCCACGCCAGACTGCGCTGGATCTAGAGATTTCTGCCACGCTGCTCGGCGATCGGATCGGGCTGCGCGCGGCGCTGGAGAACGCGCTCGACGCCCCGGAGTGGGATCTCGTCGGGCTCGCGCTCCCCGGCCGCACCCTGACCGGCTCGGTGGAGGCTCGACTGCCGTGAGAACTACATTTATGCGTCTGGACATTTTATTCTATCTCGCGGGGCGCGGCACGCACCGAAGCCTCGGTGGCCTTCTTGGCGCGGCGCTCGTCGTGGCCGGCGGTGGCTGCGACGTCCCCCCGCCCGCGCCGGCCGGGGGGGGCCTCCTCGGCGACGAGGACCCTGGCGGCTGCGCGCGCGGCTTCGCGGTGGTGAGCTCCGACTTCCAGTCGACCAGCGTCGGGCTCGTCGCGCGCGACGGGACCGTGCTCGTCCCCTCGCTGCTGTCCTCCGGGAGCGCCGCCCCGGAGCTGTCCGCCGCGCTCGGCGGCGACGTCGTCCTGCCCACGATGGCGCCGGGCGGCGACGAGCTGGTCCTCCTGGATCGCTACCCCGCGAGCGTCATCACCTGGGTCGACGTCCGCTCGGCGACGGTGCGCGGGCAACTCTCGGTGGCCACCGGCTTCCTCTCCAACCCGCACGACTACGTCGCGATGGCGCCGGACCGCGCCTACGTCACCCGGTTCGAGTCCAACGCCGCGCCGGGCTCGGAGCCCTTCGACGCGGGCGGCGACCTGCTCGAGCTCGACCCGGACGGGCTCGCCATCGTGGGGCGGATCCCGCTCGAGCCCGCGCTCGAGGGCGAGCCCGGCGCGCCGCTGCCGCGCCCGGACCGCGCCGTGCGGGTCGGCGAGCGGATCCTGGTGCTCCTCGGCGGCTACTCGGCGGACTTCTGCGCCTCCGCGGCGGCGCGCCTGGTCGCGGTCGACCCGCAGGCGGCGGCGATCGAGGAGACACTGGTCCTCGGCGGCGTGCACGGCTGCTCCGGGCTCGCCCTGTCCCCGGACGGGAGCGAGCTCGCCCTCGCCTGCACGGGCGAATGGAACTGCGACGGCGTCCCGGACCCGGCCGGATCGGCCGTGGTGCGCGTCCGGACCGCACCCCCGCTCACCGAGCTCGGCCGCACGGCGGCGGCGGAGCTCGGCGAGGGGCCGGTCGGGATGTCGGTGAGCTACGCGAGCCCGTCGCGCCTCGTCTTCACGACGCTGGGTCGATTCGGCGACGCTGCGACCCCCGCGCTGGACGACGCCCTCGTCGAGCTCGATCTCGACGACGGGACGCACCACACCCGGCTCCGCTCGGCTGGCACCCCGTTCACGCTCGGGGACGTGAGCTGCGACGCGCGCTGCGGCGTCTGCCTCGCCGCCGACGCCGGACGGGACGGCGGCGTCCTCCAGCACTTCGTCGTCAGCGACTCGGGGCTGGGAGAACCCACCGCGATCGCCCTCGGGGACGGCATCGGGCTGCCCCCACGCCACGTCGCGACGTTCTGACGCGATGCGTCGGGCGCTGGACCAGCGACCCGACCGCTCCGAGCGGACTCGCAGGCCCCGGCTGCCCGCGCCATCCGCTCGCACCTGGAGCCGAAATCCGGAAACTAGCAGGAGCCGTGGACGATCACGGCCCATGGCAAGCCTGCGACTCGATGCGTTCATACTGTTCGGTGCTCTGGCGGGGGGCGCGGCGTGCAAGAGCGGGCCCGAAGACGGCTGTGCGGACACGCTCTCCTGCGACGGCACCGCCTCGATCGACGGCGGTGGTGCCAGCGCGGGTGGAGAGGGCGGAGCCCCGGAGGCCGCCGGGAGCGGGGGCGACCCGGCCCGCGGCGGCGCCAGCGGGGGTCCGGGCGGGACCCGGCCGGAGGACGACGCCGGCGGCGCGCTCCCCAACGGTCGCGCCGGCGCCGCCCCGGGGGGCGCCGGCGGCCTCTCCGCGGAAGGACGCGCCGGAGCGCCGCTCCCGAGCGCGGGGAGCGCGAACGACACCGGGGGCGCGGACGACACCGGGGGCGCGGACGACACCGGGGGCGCGGACGACACCGGGGGCGCGGACGACACCGGGGGCGCGAACGACACCGGGAGCGCGGGCGACACCGGGAGCGCGGGCGACGCGGGGAGGCCAGGCGGCGCGGGGGGCGCGGAGAACGCGAGTGATTTCGGGCCGTGCGAAGGGGACGGTGCGCTCGGCTGCGCCGGGCCGGCGGGGGTGGAGACGCTCCTCTGCCGCGATGGCGCCTGGATACTCCGGCAGACCTGCGACCCCACGGAGCGCTGCGACGGCGCGAGCGGGACTTGCCTCCCCATCGCCCCGGGTTGCGCCGACCTCGAGCCGGGCGAGGCCTTCTGCTCGACCGGCCAGGTGCTGACCACCTGTGGGCCGGACCTCGTCACCACCGAGGACACCCCCTGCGAGGCGCGCTGCGACGAGAGCGCCCGTGCTTGCGCCGAGCCCACCTGCGGCGACGGCGTGCTGCACGATGACGAGCAGTGCGACGACGGCAACGACGACGCCGGTGACGGCTGCACGCCCGACTGCCGGCACGAGGCCGTCGCCCTCGCGCTCGGCACCACCCACAGCTGCGCCCTCGGCGCGAACGGTGCGGTCAAATGCTGGGGCGGCAACGCCTCGGGGCAGCTCGGCCTCGGCGACACCCAAGGTCGCGGCGACGAGCCCAACGAGATGGGCGAGGCGCTCACCGCCGTGAACCTCGGCGAGGGGCAAAGGGCCCGGGCGCTCGCCGCCGGCTCGGCTCACACCTGCGCGCTCCTCGAAGACGGCGCGATCAAGTGCTGGGGCGCGAACGCCAAGGGTCAGCTCGGCCTCGGCGACACCCAGGATCGCGGCGACGAGCCCAACGAGATGGGCGACGTCCTCCGCACGGTGGATCTCGGCGTCGGGCGCACGGCGGTCACGCTCGCGGCTGGGGGCAACAACACCTGCGCGCTGCTGGACGTCGGCACCATCGCCTGTTGGGGCGACAACGAATACTCGCAGTGCGGCTCCTCGCGCTCGCCCGCCATCGGCGACGAGCCCAACGAGACGGGAGGCTCCCTGATCCGCATCGACCCGCCCGAGCCTGCTCGGTCCCTCTCCGTCGGACCTGGCCACGTGTGCGCCTTGACGACGGACGGCGCGGTGTACTGCTGGGGCGACAACGGAGGCGGGCAACTCGGCGTCGGTGTCGACGAAGCAATCGACGGAGCCGCCGACGAGGTGAGGGAGGGGCTCCAGGCCGTCGATCTCGGCGCAGGGCGGACCGCGATGTCGGTCGGGATGGGCACCTGCAACTACGGCTACAAGTCGGATTCGGCCCCCTTCTCCTGCGCGATCCGGGACGACGGGGCGCTCCGCTGCTGGGGCTACCTGGGGTTCCTCCTCGCTGACGTCGTCAAGGTCGGCAGTGAGCCGAACCAGATGGGCGCGGCGCTCCCCGCGTTCGCCCTCCCCCCAGGGCGCGCGGCGGTCGCCCTCGACGCCGGGTGCCGGCACGTCTGCGTGCTCGAGGACGACGGCGGCGTGCACTGCTGGGGTGCGACCGACGTGCTCGCCGGCGGGCACGACCCGGTAGCGACAGGCATCGTCCCGGACGCCGTACCGCTCGGCAAGGGACGAGGGGCGAAGGCGCTCGCCGCCAGCGGCAGTCACACCTGCGTCCTGCTCGACGAGGGCTCGGTCAAGTGCTGGGGCCTGAACAGCTCCGGTCAGCTCGGCCTCGGGGACGTGACCGAACGGGGCAACGTCGTGACCGCGCTCGGCGACGCCCTGCCCGCGGTCCCCCTCACCTTCTGAGGCGTCCGGTGTTCCCCCGCGGTTTCACGCCGGGTAGGCTGCGGGCCCCATGCACCGGATCGATCCCCGCGACCTCACCCTCGCCCCCTTCCGCAAGCTCGACCGGGACTGGGCGCTGCTCGTCTCCGGCTGGGAGCGGCCCAACCCCATGACAGTGTCCTGGGGCGGCTTCGGTACCCTGTGGAACCGCCCGGTGGTGACCGTGTACGTGCGCCGCATCCGCCACACCTTCGCCTGCCTGGAGGAGTCGGGCGAGCTCACGCTCTCCTTTCTGCCCCCGGACCGGCGCGCGGCGCTGGACATCTGCGGGAAGGTGTCCGGGCGCGATGAGGACAAGTGGCGCCTGGCCGGCCTCGAGCCGGAGCCGAGCGAGACGGTCCGCGTGCCACGGGTGAAGGGCGCGGAGCTGGCGCTCGAGGGTCGCGTGCTGGCCTCGGTGGACATCGAGCCCGAGCGGCTCCGGGATCGGTCGATCCTGACGCTCTACGCCGGGGACGACTGGCACCGCGCCTACTTCGCCGAGGTGCTCGCCGTCTTCACGATGGCGGCGCCGGCCGACGCCACCGCTCACGGGGGCGCGTCGAAGTAGATCTCGGGGATCTTGGTCCCCGCCGCGTAGCGCACGGTGAGCAGGCGGGCGCCGATGGTGGTCCACCGGTAGGCGACGGTCACCTCGAGGGAGCCGCGGATGGGCATCACCAGGCTGGCCACGCTCTTCGGCCGTGCGTAGGTCATTACCTCGCCCGCGATGATCCCCTCGCGCTTGATCACGGCCAGATCTTGCACCGCCTCGCCGCGACAGCTCACGCGAAGCCACTCGCGGAGGAACTTGGTTTCGCAGCGCAGCGGCGTGGAGTGGCGGACGTCGATCTCCTTGGGGACCGCGTCCCACTCGGCCGTCGTGGGCGGGCTCGAGCGCTGCCCGATGCCGGCGAAGAGCGTCTCGGGGCCGAGAACCGGGGGCGGGGCGGCGGCCGAGCTGGCGGCGGCGGCCGAGCTCGCCGCGGCGGGCGGCGTCGGCGGGGGTGGCGGCGGCTCCTCCCGGGCGACCGAGCGCTCACGGAGGCGCTCCACCTTCGCCGCCTCGAGGCACACGTTCGACTCGCAGAGGAAGCCGTTCTTGCAGTCGCCGTCCGAAGAGCAATCGGCTCCGGCGCCGCCCGACTGCTTGCATGCCAGCGCCGCGAGCACGACGGTGGCGGCGGCGAGGCCCAGTCCCACCCGATCCCGATCCGGCTTCATGACGCGATCATAAGGGAGACGGTCGCGCGGACGCAACGACCGGCAGCGCCACCCGTGTGCCCGTCGCCAGTCCCCTCCTGGCGGCGCGCGCTCGGTCAGCCGCAGCTGCCGTCGAGGCAGTCCGCGCCGTCGTCGCAGGACCGGTCGCAGACGCCGCAGTGCGCCGCGGTCCGGGTCACGTCCACCTCGCAGCCGTTCGCCGCCGTGCGGTCGCAGTCGCCCCAGCCCGCCTCACAGCGGTCGATGGAGCAATCCCCGACCGCGCAACCGGCCACGGCATGCTCCGGTGGGGTGCAGCGCTCGTCACAGCCGCCGCAGTGGTCCGGGTCGTGGAAGATGTCGACCTCGCAGCCCGTCCCTTGCGGGTCGTCCCCGTCTTCGTCGCAGTCCGCGAAGCCCTCGCGACAGGTCGACAGGTAGCACTCGCCACTCCGACAGATCGCCACCCCGTTGGCGAAGACGCAGGGCACGCAGTCGGCGGAGCCGCAGCCCGTCTCGGGGTCGTTCAGCGAGACGCAGCGCCCGCCGCAGGCCTTGCTGCCCTCCCCACAGCCCTCCGTGAGATCGGTCGGGTCCGAGATCACGAGACAGCCCCCGGCGCCGAGCCACACCGCCAGCGCCAACGCACGAGCAACCCGCCCCACCACCTAGAACCTCCCCCGCAACCCCACCGCCCCACCCCCGGGGACCGCGCCACCCTCGACCGTCAGGGCGGCGTCACCACGCCGCCGGTACCGCGGCTCGCTGCCCTCCAGCACCAGCACGACGGCCGCACCCGCGGCGATCAGCGCGACACCGAAGGAGACGTCCGCGGCGCGGGCGCGGCCACGGACCTCGCGCTCGTCGTCCGCCGTGCACAGGGGAGCGCACTGGCGGCGATGCTCGTCGCGCGTTTCGAGCGCTGAGACGCCGAAGCCCGTCCCCACGACCGCGCCAGCGAGCGCGGCGCCCCCGAGCCACCAGGCGAGCGCGGGGGTCCGCGCGACGGGTCCCGCGGGCTCGGGCTCGGGCTCGGGCTCGGTCGGCGGCGGCGGCGAGGGCGGCGAGAAGTCCACCTCGACGAGGCGGTGCTTCTCACCTTCGTGCACCAAGACGAACAGCTCGATCGGGCGCTCTCCGACGAGCTCGAAGCGGAAGCGGCGCGCACCGGGGTTCACCTCGATCGCGCCGCCGTCGAGGCGCTCGCGCAGCACGGTCCCGTCGACCAGAACCCGAACCGCGACCTCGTCCCCGCGCCGCGAGCGCGCCGCCACCACCACGGTCGGGATGCTCCGCGCGACCTCCGCCTCCCAGGCGGCGCAGTCGGCCCGAACGGGGCCGGGGCATTCGGCGCGGCCACATTCGACGAGCGCGCGCCGCGCCTCCACCAGCCGCCCCTCCAGCCGGTGCTCCTGCGCCTCCCCGTGCCGCGCCACGCAGGTGCGCACGGCGTCCGGCAGGGTCACCACCGGCCCCGCCGGCACCGAGTTCGCGTCAGTTACCGCTGCCGGATCCGCCGCCGGATCTGCAGGCGCGGCGGGCGGAGCACCGTGGGCCAGCCCTGCCACCAGGAGGGGAGCCACGACCGGGCCGATCCGCAGGAAGCCCACTGGGGGCACGAAGTGGGTCATCGTCCCTTGGGGCCAAGCAAAGCGCACCTTGCCGCCGCCGCCTATGGGGTCGTGGCCGCGCCCGGGCCCGGGGTGCGGCCGCGAGAACCCCACCCGTTGCCAACCCGTCGAAATCGGTTCATTTTCTTCATGTGCGCCTGTCTCGATCCGGTCCCAACGGGGTGCTCCCGGGTCGAGGAGCACGGGGGAGGGCACCCGGCGCCGCGCTCGGGACGACGTTCGGGGCGCTCGCGCTCGCGACGGCGTGCGGGGCGACACCGCGCGACGAGGACACGGTCGTGGAGGTCGTCAACTGGTGGTCGAGCGGGGGCGAGAAGGAGGCGCTCGACGCGCTCATCGCCGTGCACGAGCGCCGCCACCCCGGGGCTTCGGTGGTCAACGCGGTGCACCCGGACGCGGCCGCCGCGCGCGCGCGGATCGACGACCGCATGCTCCGCCTCGCCCCGCCCGACTCGTTCCAGGCCAACGTCGGGCTCGACCTGCTGCGCTGGGTCCTCGTCAACGGCGTCAACGACGACGAAACCAAGCTGCGACCGCTCCATCCGGCGGCGACCGCCGGGGTGAGCGACTGGAACGACGTCTTCCCCGCGGCGGTCACCGAGCGCCTCGGGGTCGACGGGGAGGTCTACGGCGTCCCCGCCAACATCCACCGCATCAACGCGCTGCACTTCAACCAAACCGTCCTCACGGAGCACGGGCTCGAACCGCCCGAGTCGCTCGCCGAGCTGTACGCGGCCATGGACGCCATCATCGCGGCCAACACCGACCGGTCGGCGGCGGACCACGTCATCCCGCTCGCGGTGGGCGGCAAGGACACCTGGGCGGTGTCGGCGCTGCTCTTCGAGAACCTGCTGCTCGCGACGGCCGGCGTCGACTTCTACGTGAGCTACTTCCACGGCCATGAGCCCGCCGACGCCCCGCCGATGTTGGACACGCTGGTGGAGGCCACGGCGCTATGGACTCGGGTGCGCGCCGGTGATCCCGACGTGCTCGAGCGGTCCTGGACCGACGCCGTCGCCCTCGTCGGCACCGGGAACGCCGCCATGACGGTGATGGGCGACTGGGCCAAGGGCAGCCTGCAGGCCGCCGGACTGGAGCCGGGGGTGGACTTCGGCACCCTCCCGTTCCCGGGATCGGCGCCAGCCTTCGTCTTCACCTCGGACGCCTTCGCGGCCCCGAAGGGGGCCGAGAACGCGGCCGCCGCCCAGGCGTGGCTCGAGACGGTCGCGTCCGCCGAAGGCCAGGCGGCGTTCAACCCGATCAAGGGTTCGATCCCGGCGCGGACGCGCGACGTGGATCTCGACACCTACGACGAGCTCTCCCGCCAGACCATCCGCGACTTCGCGCAGGGTCCGCTGGTGCCCGCGCTGTCCGCGCTGGCCCCCTCGGCGTGGGGCGATCCGATGAATGAACGGCTCGGCGAATTCCTCGCCAGCGATCCCCTGGACGTCGACCTGATGCGGTTCAGCCTGATCAACTACTACGATCTCCTGTCGGAGTGACGGCCGCCCGCCGCTCACAGCCCGCGCAGCCACTCGGGCTTGAGCGGCAGCGCACCGCTCAGCGCGGCGTCCAGCGCGCCGAGCGCCGTCGCCCGGTCGCGGGGCAGGCGCGCGCGCAGCGGCAGGTGGTTCGAGGCGTGGTTCGCGTAGAAGATGCCGCGGAGCTCCACCTGCTCGATCAAGGTGCGGAGCTCGCGCAGGAGCCCCCGCGGCCCCGGGAGCACGAAGGCGCCGCGCGCCGCAGCGTCGTGGAGCGGGGTGCCCGGCACCAGCATCAAGCTGAGCGCGCCGACGTACTCGGGCTGCATCTCCGACAGCGCCCGCGCGGTAGCGAGGGCATGCTCCGCCGAGCGCTCGACGCCGCCGAGGCCGAGCAGCACGGTGACGAACAGCTTCATACCGGCGGCGCGCGCGCGTCGCCCCTGCTCGACGTGCAACCGTGCGTCGCCGTACTTGTGCACGGCGTGGAGCGTCGCGTCGTCGCCGCTCTCCAAACCCAGGTGGAGCAGCCGCAGCCCGAGGGCGCGCAGCTCCGCGAGGTCGGCGTCCGTCTTCCCGGCGATGCTGCGGGCGTTGGCGTAGCTCGCCACCCGGCTGACCGCGGGCAGCTCCCGGCGGATCATCTCCAGCACCTCGACCAGCGCGGCCTGGGGCATGGCGAGCGCGTCCCCGTCACAGAGGAAGACACGCCCCCCCGCCAGGGCGTGCGCCGCCGCCTCGGCGATGTCCGCCGCGATCTCGCGCCGGTCCCGCACCCGGAAGCGCCGGTCGCGGTACATCCCGCAGAAGCCGCAGCCGTTGTGGGAACAGCCGACGGTCACCTGGAGCAGGAGGCTGTCCGCCTCGCTCGGCGGCCGGAAGACGGGGCCATCTTGGCGCATGGCAGCGATGGGAGGTCCCGCAGCATAGCACCCGGCGCGCGGCGCCTGCCCGACGCCGCCGCGCGCCGCCGGCGGGCCCCACCGGGCCGAAGCCGGGTGCCCCCCCGGAGCCCGGCGAGAATTGCGCGGGTTTCCCCCCGACGGTCGTATAATGGTCGCCGATGTTCAGATCGGCGCCGGGGACCGCACCGCTGTGGCTCCACGCCGTGGGGGCGACGGAGACGGGTCGCGTGCGCACGGCGAACGAGGATCGCCTCGCGATCCGGGAGGATCTGCAGCTCTTCCTGGTGGCCGACGGCGCCGGCGGGCACGCGGCAGGCGACGTCGCGGCGTCGATCGCGGTCGCATCCATCGCCAATTTCCTCGAGGCGACCGCGGCCGAGCAGGTGACTCTGCCCGAGGTCGACCGCGCGGGGATCCCGAAGGCCGCGCGGTGGCTGGCACGCGCCGTGCACAAGGCGAACCGCGACGTGCACGAGGTCGCGAGTACCCGCGCGGCGGCGACCGGGATGGGTTCCACGGTGGTCGCGGCGCTGTTCGTGCCCCGCACGGGGCAGCTCCAGGTGGCGAACGTGGGCGACAGCCGCTGCTACCGGAGCCGCGCCGGCGTCTGCGAGCAATTGACGCGCGATCACTCCCTGTACCGCGACGTGCTCGAGGAGCACCCGGAGGTGGACGAGCGGGTGCTGGCAAGGCTGCCGCGCAACGTCGTCACCCGCGCACTGGGGATGGCGCCGACCACGCGCGTCGCGATCGGCACCCACGACGTCGCCAGCGGCGACCGGTACCTCCTGTGCAGCGACGGGCTGTCCACCTACGTCCCGCCAGCGCTCATCGCCACCATCCTCGCCGAGCCGCGCCCCACCGGAGCCACCGTGCAGCTCTTGCTCAACGCCGCCGACGACGCGGGCGCCCCCGACAACGTCACCGTCATCGTCATCGAGTGCCCCGAGGCGGACCCGGAGTCGGGGCGCCGCCGCGAGGCGCGCAACGCCATCGAGCAGCGGGCGGCGAGGGAGCGGGCGCGAGACGCGGCGGCTCCCGAGATCCTCCTGGTCGGGATCGAGGATCTGGACCTCGCCGAGCTGGTCGCGAGCCTCGCTCCACCCGGCACGGAGCCCCCGGGAGGATCGGGCGGACCGCGGGGGTCGGAGCCATGACGCCGCGCGATCTCGAGCCGCTCGTGCCCGAGCGGCGGTTCCCGGGAGCGCCGCCCGTCGCCGCCAGCGTCGGCCCCGAGCCCGAGGACTTCGTCGTCGAGGAGCTGCCGGCCTTCGCACCCTCGGGGTCGGGCGAGCACTGGCTCGTGCAGGTGAGAAAGCGCGACCTGACGACGGCCGCCCTGGTCCACGAGCTCGCGAAGGCCGCCGGGGTCGCCGAGCGCGACCTCGGCACCGCGGGGATGAAGGATCGGCACGCGGTGACGACCCAGTGGCTCACGGTCCCGGCGCGCGGTCGCCCCCCGGAGTCCTGGGCGCTCCCCCCGAGCATCACCGTCATCGACGCCGCGCGGCACGACGCCAAGCTCCGGACGGGCCACCTCGCGGGCAACCGCTTCACCCTCACCCTGGTCGGCGCCGCTCCCGACGCGCTCGCCCGCGCGCGCGAGCGACTCGACCGGCTCGCCGCCGGCGGATTGCCGAACTACTTCGGGGCCCAGCGCTTCGGCCGCCAGGGCAATAACCTCGCGGAGGCGGCGAGCTGGCTCGCGGCCGGCGCCCCGGCGCGCGGCCGGCAGACGCGCATGCTGCGCAAGCTCTTCCCGAGCGTCGTCCAGTCGGAGATCTTCAACCGGTACCTCGCGCGACGAGACTCCCTCGGGCTCGGGCGCGTCCTCGCCGGCGACGTCGTGCGGCTCGAGGGGCGCCGCGCGGTCTTCCTGGTCGAGGATGCGGCGGCAGAGCAGCCCCGCCTCGCGGCGCGCGAGATCCACCTGACCGGGCCGATGCTGGGGCCCAAGATGCGAGCCGCCGCTGGGGTCCCGCGCGAGCTGGAGGACGCGGTCGTGACGGAGCTCGCGCTCGGTGAGCCGACCCTCGCAACGCTCGGACGCCTGGCGGACGGAACGCGACGGGATCTCCTCCTGTGGCCGGCCGAGCTCGCCGTCGAGGCCGCGCCCGGGGCGCGCCTCGTCGTGAGGTTCTCGCTGCCGCCGGGCGGCTACGCGACGCAGGTGCTGCGCGAGCTGGTGGCGACGCCCTGGGGCGAACGCGGCGCGGCGGCCGCGACGACGCCGGGCTCCGACCACGGCGACGGGGGCGACGACGCGGTCGACGACGACGCGCCGGCCTAACCGCGCCCGCGCCTCACCGCTCGCCGCGCGCGACCGCGCGGAAGAAGCGCGCATCGAGCGAGGGGAGCACGGCCCCCGCCTGGCGCTCGAGCGCGGCGACCTTGCGGCGGATCACTGGATCGGTGGCGGCGAGCGCGGCGACGTCCGCGGGCGCCGTCATCAGGAACGAGAAGACCTCGGCCTTGTCCTCCTCCAGCCCCGCCGTCGCGTAGCGGGACACGAACCCGGGCAGCCCCCGGGCGAGCCGCGAGCTGCCCGGTTGCCGCATCGCGCGCCCGCCGGCGCCGTACACGAAATAGCGATCGTTCAGCGCCTCCCAGGTCGGGTCGACCAGCACCTGATCGTCGTCGGAGAAGTCGATGAAGTGAAAGAGCTCGTGGTGCAGCAGTCGCCGGAGGAACTCCGGCGGGGAGCCGACGTCGAGCAGTAGCGTCTGCTGGTAGTTCGGCAGCGAGGGGATGCTCGTGCCCCCCTCTGCCAGCTCGGCGCAGAGCAGCAAGCGCCGAAGGCGTGCGCCGGCGAGCGCACCCGCCGGGAAGCGATCGAGCTCGTGAGCGACCACTGCGGCCGCCTCGGCTGCCGCCGCCGCGGTCGGGGGCCGGCCGGTCACCGCTCCGTGGTAGAGGTCGAGCGAGAAGCTCCGCTCGGGCAAGAGCAGCTTCACCCCCTGGGCGCGCTCCACCGCGGCCGCCGCTCGCACCAGCGCGGCCTCGGCGCCCCCCGTGGGCTCGAACCCAGCCGGCACGCCGCGGCCAGGCCGCGCCCCCGCCAAGGACGGGCCGGGGGTGCGCGCGGCCGGTACCGCCACGGCGACCCAGCCGCGCTCACCGAGGTCCCGCTCGACGAGGGACTCCGCGTACCGCTCGATGGCGTCGGCGTGGGCGCGCGGGTCGGCGAGGTTGTGAGCGAAGAAGCTCACGATCGCCACGACGAGCGCGGCGCCGAGGATCGTCACCGGCATGAACCCCATTGGGTGGCTCCCGAGCCGGCGGCGAGGGAGCACGGTCCGCTCGCGCACGAGCGGAACTCTAGCGCGGCGCCACCGGGCCTCCCACCGAACCGCGAGCGGGGCACCGGCAGCGTGCACCCGAGCTGGACGCACGTCGCCGCCCCGACCTTGGCTCCACCCCCTTACCCGCCGGTCAACGGGTGGGGATGCGGCCGTTGATGCCGAAGCCGATCTCGAAGCCCTCGACCTCGAACGGGTGTGGTTCCATGTGGTCCGGGCGGGCGGACTCCGGATCGGGCCGCTCGCGGCCGGGTTCGAGGAACTCGGGCCAGATGAACCAGGCGGAGAGATCGATGTTGCCGCGCCCGAGCACGACGCCGCCGTGGACGCCGAGGGGGATGACCACGCTGAGATCGTCGTGGCGGTCGTGGTCGTCGATGAGATCGCTCACGTACATCCCGGTGCGCGGCCCCAGGAACCCGTGCGCGCCGAGATCCCAGGTGAACGCAGCGGGAACGTCGAGCGCGGCCACGGTGTTCCGGTCCCAGAAGAGCATCTCGAGCTCGAACCCCGTGTCGATGCGGAGGCTCCTCCCGACGTGGGCGAGCATCGGTAGCCCGAGGCCGAGGCCCCAGTCGTTGTAGGCGGGGAACTGCACGGTCGCCTGGAACGCCATCTCGAACGGCCCGTCGAGGAACCGGAAGCGCCCGTAGGCCTCGAGATCGTCGATGTCCGCGTCCGGGCCGAGCTTGAGCGGGAGCACGAGCCCGCCGACCTCGATGTCGTCGGTAATGCCCCCCGCAAAGCCGACGCCGAGCCACGCCGCCACGTCGCCGTCGGGCGGCGGCACCTGGAGCCGGAAGCCGCGGTTCTCGTTCAGCCACTGCGGGGACCCGGGGTGGAAGTAGCCGAAATCGGGGGCGCCGCCGTCGACGCGCAGCGTGCCGCGCCCGAGGGTGAGGGACCGGACGGAGTAGGCCCCGATCTGATCCGCCCGGGCGGTGACCGCACCGGCGAGGGTCGCCGCGACGACGGCGGCGGCCATGGCGCCGCGATGGAGCCGCGGTGCGAGGGTGCAGGACCGAGAAGTGGGGTGTCGGTGGTTGCTCACGGGGCTCGAATCTACCCGACTCGATCCCGGTCGGCGACCTCGGCGGCAACGGTCGGCCGGACGGCGCGCCGCCCGCGGGCGCTAGAGCAGCAATCAGGTTGATTGCTGCGACGAATCAACGACCTAGGGACCCGCGTCCTCCGGGTCCCACCCAGCCACCGCTGGGTGGGTGAGGGCGTGGGGTACCGAATTGGGAGCAGACTTCGGCGAAGGAGGCCTGGAAGATGTCTCCTCGCCCTGCACGGAGGCATCTTCGGGGCCTCCGTCGCTGTCGGCAACCTGTTCGGTGCTCCAGCGCCGCGCTCGAACCGCGGTCACGCCGCGCAGCGGCCCCGGGTACCGCTCAGGCGGGCAGCACGTAGTGGCGGGCGAGGAGCGCCGCGGTGAAGCTCGACCGGAGGTAGAACCCGCGCGGCAGCGCCGCGAAGCTCGTCCCGTCCTGGTCCAGGGCGCGCCGGCGCGCTCGCCCGTGGGCTGCCTTGGGCCGCACCTGGAGGTGCCGTCCGAGATGGCCCGTCACCCGCTCGACGTCGCCGCGTCCGATGAGGCCGGCGAGTTCCTCCCAGTCGAAGCGCAGCGCCGCCTCCTCCTCGGAGCTCGGGCTCCAGAGCAGCGCGGAGCCGAGGCGCCGGGCGTCGACCGCGAGGGAGCGCGTCCCCTCGACGGGGACCCAGAGCACGCGCGCGAGCTTCCGTCGCACCAGGGAGCGCTCCCACTCGATCTGACCGATCGCGCCGCTGTCGATGGTGCACACGAAGGTCGACTCGCAGGGGCGGCCCCGCTCGTCGACCGGGATCGTCTTGAGCTCGACGCCCAGGTCAGGGAAGTCGGGCTCGGCACGCGAGCCCGCCGTCGCCCCGAGGGCGCGCTCGACGAGCTGCCCCGGGAACCCCTTCGCCCGCCGGAGATCGGGCGGGACGGCGACGCCGAGCTCGCCCGCCAGCGCGCCGAGGGTGAGCCCCGCCAGCACCGCCGCCCGGGCGACGAGGTCGGCCTCGCTCGCGGGTGCGGGACGGACACTCGACATGCCTCGGATCTAGCCCAGCAGGCGGCGCGCCGGTTCCTTTCGCGACCCGCGACGATGCGCTAGGGAAGGTCCGTGCGCGATCCCCGCCTCGATCGGGCCCGGCGGTGGCCGCCCGGGCCCCTGCTCCTGGCGCTCGCGGCCTGCTCGGGCCAGGAGCCGGCGGCGCCCGCAGCCCCCGCGGCCACGGCGTCAGCACCGCGCTCGGCCGCGAGCGCGGGCGCGTCCCGGGCGACGGCGCCGGCGGGCTCGGCGTCCGCAGCCCCCGCCTCCGCCGCGGCGCCCGCGGCGATCCCTCGCGACGGCCCGCGCGTGTACGTCAAGGCGCGCTTCGTCTGGATCCGGGAGGCGCCAGGGGACGAGGGCTGGATCGGCTACCTGTGGACGGGCGGCTCGGTCCGCGTCCGGGACCTCAAGCCGCGCCACGGCCCAGGGTGCGAGCGCTGGGTCGCGATCGAGCCGCGCGGCTTCGTCTGTGTGGACGGCCGCCGCGCGACGCTCGATCCCGACGATCCGGCGCTCGCCGCCGTCGCGCCCTTCACCCCCGCGCTCGAGCGCGCCGCGCCGCACCGCTACGCCGAGTCCCGCGGCCTGCGCCGCTACGAGGCGCTGCCGACGCGCGAGGAGCAGCGCCGGCGCGAGTGGGACCTCGCGGCGCACCTCGCGCGTGTCGCCGACGCCCAGCGCGGCGACCGGGTCGAGGCGCTGCGGGGCGTCGAGCTCACCCCCGCGACCGAGCCGCCGCCGCCGTTCCCCGCGCTCCACCCGACGATCCACGAGCAGCACCGCGACCTCAAGCCGCTCTCGACCGTCGCCTACTCGCGCGAGGCGCTCCACGACGGCCGCAGCTTCCTCCTCACCGCCGATCTGATGTGGGTGCCGAAGGACCGGGTCGCGCCGTACCCCGAGGTGACCTTCCGCGGCGTCGTGCTCGGCCGCGACGCGCGCCTGCCGCTCGCCTTCTTCCGCGGCGAGGACCGCCCCCAGCAGCGCCGCCTGCCGGGCGGCGGCCTCGAGCCTGCGGGCGGCAAGTGGCAGCGCCTGTCGTTCGTCGAGCTCACCGGGGAGCGCGCCGAGCAGGAGGGTGTCACGTACCTCGAGACGCGCGATCGTGGGTGGTGGGTCAAGGCCGAGGACGCCGTGGTGCCGGTGCTCGCCCGCCGCACGCCGTGGGGCGCGCCGATGAACGGACCGGACACGACGGGCAAAGCCCCCGCCGGCCGCGCCACCTGGCTCGAGGCGAGCGTGATGGAGGGCTGGCTGGTCGCCTACGAGGGCCAGCGCCCCGTCTACGCGACGATGATCTCACCCGGGCGGGGCGGAGTGCCGGTGCGGGGCAAGGATCCGCTCGAAACCGCGTCGACCCCCGTCGGAACCTTCAGGATCACCGGCAAGTTCGCCACCGCGACCATGGTGGCCCCGCACCAGTTCATCCACAGCGACGTGCCCTGGACGCAGAACTTCAGCGGCCCGCACGCCCTGCACGGCGCCTACTGGCACGACGACTGGGGCAACCGCATGAGCGCCGGCTGCGTCAACGTCTCCCCCGCCGACGGGCGCTGGCTCTTCGAGTTCACCGAGCCCCGCCTGCCCCCTGGCTGGCACGGCGTGCGCTGGCAGCCCGCGCTCGAGCCCGCGACCGCGTTCGTGGTGCACCGCTAGCGCACCGATCAGGTTGCCGACAGCGACGGGGGCCCGGAAAATGCCTCCGTGCACGGCGAGGAAACCCTTTCCAGGCCTCCTTTGCCGAGGTCTGCTCCCAGTTCGGGGCTCCAGATCGTTGACTTGTCGCAGCGATCAACCTGATTGCTGCTCTAGCGCCAGGGCGGGCGACGGCGCCCGCCCCGCGGCGCCCTCGCTCAGTTCTGGCCGCGCCCGCCGACGCCCTTGGTGTCCGCGGCGATCGCCTTCGGCGCGTCCTTGGGGCGCAGGGAGCGCGTGGCCCTCCCGGCGAGCCAGAGCTCGGAATTCCCCATCTCGTGGAGTTCCTTCTGCAGCTCCGCCTGGTAGTCCGGCCCGCCCGTCGAGGCGAGCACCCGAGCCGTCTCCTTGCCGCTCGCGACGCGATCATACAGCCAGTGGAACACCGGCAGCACGGCCGCCTTGAAGCGCGGCCGCCAGTCGAGCGCCCCGCGCTGCGCCGTCGCCGAGCAGTTCGAGTACATCCAGTCCATGCCGTTCTCGCCGACCAGTCGGATGAGGCTCTCAGTGAGCTCCTCGACGGTCTCGTTGAAGGCCTCACTCGGGCTGTGGCCGTTGGCGCGGAGCACCTCGTACTGCGCCTCCATGATCCCCGCGAGCGCGCCCATCAGGACGCCGCGCTCGCCGGTCAGGTCGCTGAAGACCTCCTGCTGGAAGGTGGTCGGGAAGAGGTAGCCGGAACCGACCCCGATGCCGAGCGCGATGCAACGGTCGCGCGCCCTGCCCGTGGCGTCCTGCTCTACCGCGAAGCTCGAGTTGATCCCGGCGCCGGAGAGGAAGTTACGCCGGACGTTGAGCCCGGAACCCTTGGGCGCGACCAGGATCACGTCGACGCTGGGGGGCGGGATCACGCCCGTCTGATCGCGGTACACGATCGAGAAGCCGTGGCTGAAGTAGAGCGCGTCGCCGGCCTTGAGCCGCGGCTCGATGACGGGCCAGATCGCCTTCTGCGCCGCGTCCGAAACCAGCATCTTCACGATGGTGCCGCGCTCGGCGGCCTCCTCGATCTCGAACAGGGTCTTGCCCGGCACCCAGCCGTCGGCGACCGCGCGGTCCCAGTCGCGCTGGTAGCGCTTGGCCTGACCGACGATCACGTTGAACCCGTTGTCCCTGAGGTTGAGCCCCTGCGCCGGGCCCTGCACGCCATAGCCGATGACCGCGAGGGTCTCGTTTTTCAGGACCTCCCGGGCCTTGGCCATCGGGAACTCCTCCCGGGTAACGACCTCCTCCTTCACGCCGCCAAAATCGATGATTGCCATGCTGCTGAGCCTCCGTGCCTCGCCCGCGCGGGCGCATTCGACGTCGACCCGGGCCCGCGCGGGGGCCGGCGTGGTGGCGTCGGGGACGGCGCTCATAGCATCATTCGAACGGATCCGGTCGCACTGATGCGGCATTCTTCCCGTCCGGCGCCGCGGGCGGGGGCCGCCGAGCCCGATACCCCGCGCGGTACCCGGCGATCGGGCTCGGTAGGCCGGGAGCCGAACGACTGGCCGGCTCGGAATTCTCCGCCGCGGCTCCGGCGCCCGGGGCGGCCCCCGCGAGGGTCGCCCCGAGTCGGCGCCGGCCGGCGCGTCGCCCGAGCGGGTGCGCTCAGTACGTGACCGAGTCGATCGAGAAGACCGCCGTCCCGTAGTCGAACACGGGCTGCGGATCGTCGGTCCAGTACTTGCTGTCGATGCGGACGTTGATCATGCGCACTGTCGCCGGATCGAAGTCTCCGTCCACCGCAGCGGGCAGCGTGAGCGTGAAGGTCTTCGCGGGCTCGCCGGCGTCCGAGGCGTAGAACTCGCCCACCGGGTCGCCGCCGTCGAACTGCGTCCAGTCCTCGTCGTTGACGGCGATGAAGACGTCGAAGCCGCCCTGATTCGCGTCGGGGCCGAGGCCGGCGTCCACCAGCGACATCACGAGCGTGATCGTCTCGCCGGAGAGATCCGTGGGATCGAACCCGGTCTCGAGGTAGGTCGACATGATCGCCGCGTTGGCCTCGACGGGCACCGGGACGCTGATCGTCATCACGCCGTCGGCGACGCCGTCGATGGTCGTGGCGTCGAAGCAGGTGTCGCCGCAGGACCCGGCGTCCTTCACGCCCCAGTCGGCCGACTGCGTCTCCGCCGAGAAGTCCCAGCCCTCGACGACGGGGGCAGCGCCGCCGCCGCCACCGGTGCCCACCGCGCCGCCCGCGCCGCCCACGGGGGCGACCCCGCCCGCGCCGCCCGCGCCGCCGACGGCCGGGGCCGCACCGCCCTGCCCGCCGACACCCACGGCGCCGCCCGCGCCACCCGTGCCGAGCGGCGCGTCGCAGCCGAGGTGGCTGACCGCGGACCCCTCGATCGGCTCGCTATACTCGTTGATGGCGAACCCGCCCGCGTCCTCGACAAAGTCGAGGTCGGCCGTCGCGCCGTCGGAGAACGTGATCGAGTCGACGTACACCGTGGCGTCGGCCCAGACCGGATCGCCGTCTGGCCAATCGGCACCGGCACCAACGGTGACCCCCACGTAGCGCACCGCGCTCTTGTCGAAGTCTCCCGGGCACTCCCTCACCGTCACGGTCCCCGCGCCACCGGCATCGCCAGCGCCGCCGGCGCTCACGGCGCCACCGGCGTTGACCGCGCCACCGGCGTTGACCGCGCCACCGGCGCCACCCTCGGCCGGGATCTCCGTCGTCGTGCAGGCCGCGACGGCGGAGAGATCGATGGTGAACTCCGTCCAGTCGGACAGATCGGCCAGATCGGTCCACTCGGCGTACTGGTAGGCGTAGTTCGGGTCGCCGGTCTTCGCGTAGACCTGCAGGCCACCCGCGTTGCCCTCCGTCTCGACGCGCAGCCGCACCGTCACCGTGGTGGCAGACATGTCCACGGGCGTGTCGGCCCCGAAGTCGACCTCGAACTCCGTGTCCACGTCGGGCTCGGCGAGGGGGACGAAGAGCGCCGCCGACTCCACGCAGTCCTCGGTCGCGCCGCCCGCGCCGCCCGCGCCGCCAGTCTCCGTGCCGCCCGTCGGCTGGGTGCCGCCCGTCGGCTGCGTGCCGCCCGTCGGCTGCGTGCCGCCCGTCGGCTGCGTGCCACCCGTCGGCTGGGTGCCACCCGTCGGCTGGGTGCCGCCCGTCGGCTGGGTGCCGCCCGTCGTCGCCACGCCACCCGTCGTCCTGACACCGCCGGTCGCGGTGACGCCACCCGTCCCGTCGTTGTCACCCTTGTCGTCGTCCTTCTTGCCGCAACCGGCGACGAACGCCGTGACGAGCCCCGTGATCACCAAGCCAGAGAAAATATGCTGGTACTTCATGCTGTCCCTTGTCCCCCGTGAGAGGCCGTGGCCACCTTCGAGCGCTGAATCTACCGCCGACTCCGGGCGCGCTCAAACGGGAAATGCGTTTCCAACGCCACCCATAGTTAAGCGGTTTTTCAACGGAGTTTTAGCCATTCCCTGGCCCGGCGCACCCGGAGCGGCGCGCCGGAGACTTTCCATAAGGATAAAGAGAGGTTCGCGACGGAGACTGGATGAAACTCCCTCGCTCGTCGCTCCCTCCCGATGGCCCCGGGCGAGGCGGGCCGGCCGTCTGCCCTCGCCCGGGAGCGACCCCGACGCGCCTTCCCGTGCAAACTTCGTCCGCGCGGGACCCCTCGCTTGGGGCCCCGCCAGCGAGGGGGGCTCGGCCGGCCCCTGCCAATCAGCGGGCCGTGCGCGGAGAGCGTCAGCGCCCTGCTTCCTCCGCGCGAAGCTCGGCGAGCTCTCGCGCGAACCCGCCGGAGAGGATCGGCCAGCGGCACCAGGTCTTCGGGTCGAGGTTGGCGTCGTCGACGTGGAAGGACGGCGCGTATCGCTCGCGCTTCCACTGGTTCTTGCTGAACAGGACGAAGAACCGCTCCACCCAGGCGAGCAGCTCCGCCCGGCCGTGAGCGGGGAACTGCGCGGCCATCAGCGCCAGCACCTCGCGGGGGCCCCGCTTGTCGCGGATCGCAGCCCGCTCGATGGCGTCGAGCACCGGGTACGGCATCAGGTCGGCCTCGTCGGTCTGGCCCGCGGCGGCTGGCCGGAGCTCCGCCGTTGGCTCCTGCGCGTTCACCAGCGCGAGCTCGGGGATGGGCCCGACGCCGAGCGGTCCCGTGGCCTCCAGCCAGCGGAGCCATTCGCGGAGGAAGGCCTTGTCGATGCCGGCGATGGGGCTGAGCCCCCCGGAGGTGTCGCCGTCCATCGTCGCGTAGCCGACGGCAGCCTCGGAGCGGTTGCTGGTGGCGAGCAAGATCCCCCGCTCGAGGTTGGCGATGAGCCAGATACTGGGGCTGCGCACCCGGGCCTGCACGTTCTGCAGGGCAAGATCGTCGGCTTCCCAGGTGAGGGGGCGGCCAATCGCTCTGGAGACGAGCGCCTGGTACTGCTCGACCAGGGCGTCGACGTCGAGCTCGTGGAAGCGGGCGCCGAGCGCGACGGCGACCGCGCGCGCCGCGTGCAAGGTCGTCACCGAGCTGTGGCGCGTGGCCTGGTAGGCGCCCACGAGCAGGGCGCCGACCAGCGCGCGCTCGTCGTCCGCGGCGACGGCGGCGGGCACGTGGGCGAGCCGCGCGCGCACCCCGTCGAGCCCCAGGTCCTTGACGGCGAAGCGAACGGCGAGCGCTGCCAGACAGGCGACGGCGCTGGAGTCGGCGCCACCGCTCATCGACACCACGAAGGCGTGCGCCCGCGACTTGCGCAGGTAGTCGAAGAGCCCGAGCGCGATGACCCGCGCGAACTCCTCCTCCTTGCCCACCGAGGGCGAGAGCGTGGGCTGGAACCCGCTCGGCTCGAGCGCCCCCGCCGGCAGGCCCGCGGCGAGCTCCACCCGCACCTCTTGGTCGGCGGCCACATCGGGTCGGAAGCTCGACACCCAGGCGCGGCGGGTGCGGGTGACGTCGACGTCGACGACGGCGGTGACGAGCTCGTGATCGGCGAAGGAGAAGCGCCGGCCACGCGCCACCAGCTCGCCCCCGGTCGCGATCAGCGTGTCGCCATCGTAGACGGCGCGCCCTGCCTCGTTGCCGAGCAGGTTCGCATAGACGTAGGTGACGCCGAACGCGCGTGACGCCTCGACGGCGAGGCGCTCGCGGACCTGGACCTTGCCGAACGCGAAATGGCTTGCGCTGGGGTTGAGGATCACATCGACCGCGACCCGCGCCAGATCGGTCCCCGGGCGCTCCGCGACCCAGGCGTCCTCGCAGATCTCGAGCCCGACGCGCACGCCGCCCGCGAGGAAGGTCAGATCCCCGAGCGGAACGCGCTCGCTGGCCACCTCGGTTTCGGTGCGGACGCCCCGGGGCCAGGGCTTGAACCAGCGGGGCTCGTAGTGGATACCGTCCCCGGCCAGGGCGTGCTTGGCGACCACACCGACGAGGCGCCCGTCGCAGGCGAGCGCCGAGGCGTTGTACACGGCGCCGCGGACCAGCAGCGGCAGACCGAGGTTGACGACCAGCCCGCGCGTCTCCGGGAGGAGCTCGGCGAGCACGCTCTCGGCCATCGCGCGCACCGACGGCGACAGGAAGGCGTCCTCGCAACCGTAGCCGGTGACCGCGAGCTCCGGCAGACACAGGATCGCGACCCCCTGCTCCCGGGCGGCCCGGAGCACGGCCCGGATGTGCTCCCGGTTGCCGTCCCAGTCGAGCGGGGTCTGGTTGAGCGCGGCGGCGGCGACTCGGATCACCTTCATGCGTTCTCCTGGGCGACGGGCGCCGACCGAACCCTCCCGCGGCGGGCGCCGGCCGTCCAGCGCGTGTCCGTCCGGACACGCGCCCGTGCCCCGCCAACCGCGGTCACGATCCGGCCCGGTCCGGCGACTCCCCCTCGCTGGCGCCGAAACTGGCGCGGCCCGGGCGCGGCACGCGCGTTGCAGCCGTCCCCG
This sequence comes from uncultured Polyangiaceae bacterium, assembly GCA_964404725.1. Classification (GTDB taxonomy): domain Bacteria; phylum Myxococcota_A; class Polyangia; order Polyangiales; family Polyangiaceae; genus JAFGBI01. Next base: position 14,060 of record CAYOLF010000002.1, on the reverse strand, counting down.
GATCGAACGTCTCGTCCCCTCCCCCAGCGAGGTATCCCCATGCATCGAGCCCGCACCCTGCTCGCCTCCGCCAGCGTCACCTGCGCCACGGCGCTCGCCCTCGCCTGGCCAGCGGTCACCCGCGCCACCGACCCCGAGCCGCCCTCGGCCGAGGCCACCATCGATCCCGACGCCTCCCAGGTGGGCCCCGTCCTGGCAAGCTCGAAGCTCGTGCCCCACCCGAAGTTCAAGGGGATGTACGAGCTCGCGGTCACGCTGAAGAACCCCTCGGCCGAAGCCCCCTGCGAGGCCCGGCTGGAGACGGTCGTGTGGACCCAGGCCTTCAGCGAGGACTCCCGCGGCGGCCCCATGCCGGAGACGGCCTGGCGCCAGCAGGAGACCGTGAAGCTCGAGCCGGGCCAGGTGATCGCGAAGCGGCACCTGCTCCCCGCGAACCTGTCCTTCCGCATCGCCCAGGCACAGGCCCGGACGGAGCGGGCCGAGCGGGCCGGAAACCCGCAGATCCGCGGCGAGTACTACTACGCCAGCGTCCAGGAGCCCGAGCCGTCGCCGAGCGCGCGGCAGGGGATCTGAGCCGTGGCCCGGGCCGCCTCGCTCGGCGTCGCCGCCCTCGGCGCGGCGCTCGGCCTGCTCCTCGCCGTGGGGGTGATCGCCGCCGCCGGCCGGGCCGCAAGCGGCGAGGGCGCCCCTCCCGCGCCGGGGGCGCTGCTCCCGGAGGCCGACCGCCCCCTCGCCGCCGTGGTGATGCACTGGACGCCGGAGATGGACGCCGCCACGGCGGACACCTACGCCGACTTCCTGCGCGCGCTACCGGCGGACGTCGCGGTGTCGCTCGTGCTCGCGCGGGATCCGGACCCCGCGGTCCGCGCCAAGCTCGAGGCTCGCCTCCGCGCCATCGACCCGAGCGGCGCGCTCGCCCGGCGCGTCCAGCAGGTCGAGGTCACCGGACCCATCACCACCTGGTCGAAGGACCGCGCGCTGGTCGCCGATCCTCGAGCGCCCGGCGAGCCGGCGTGGCTCATCACCCCGCTCGAACCGCGCCGTGCCTGGGCGAAGCGGCACCACGACTGGAGCACGGTGCAGGCGCTCGCCGACGCGAGCGGCGGTCGCTACGCCGCGCACGTGGCCCCCTTCGACTTCGACGCCGGCGACTTCGTGGTCGACGCCCGCGGGCACGTGCTCGTGGACAGTAACCTCATCGAGAAGAACCGCCGGCACGGCCTGACCAGCAAGGAGGCCCTGCGCGGCGCGCTCGGCGCCTGGCTGCGCGCGCCGGTGCTGGTCCTCGGCGACGAGCCGGGCGACACGCCCCGCCACCACCTGGCCATGGTCATGACGCCGCTCGACGACGGCGTGATGCTAGTCGGGGACCCGCGTGCGGCCGAGGCGGTGGTCGGCCCGGGCTTCGCCCCGGGGGAAACCTCCCCGGAGAGCGGCCGCCCCCTTCGCGCGGACTTCTCGCCGAGCACGGTGGCTCGCTTCGACCGCGCCGCGAACGAGCTGGTGGAGCGCGGCTACCGCGTGGAGAGGATCCCCAACGTCCCCTTCGACGACAAGACCTACCTCTCGTACACGAACGCCGTCTTCGAGGTCCGGGGCGGAGACAAGATCGTCTACCTGCCCGTGTACGACGTGCCCGCGCTCGACGCGTTGGCGACCCAGACCTATGCGCGTCTCGGCTGGACCGTCCGCCCCATCCGAGTGCGCCAGGTCTACGCACACCACGGCACCATCGGGTGCCTGGTCAACGTGCTCGCCCGCGCGTGAGCCCACCACGGAGACTCCGGCGGCGCGTCGCCGTCAGAGCACCAGGAGCTCGGCCGCGTGCGCGACGATCCGCACGTCCGAGGGGAGCACCGCGCCCTCGACGTCCTCGGGCAGTCCCCGCACGATCTCCTGCATGCGGCAGGCGCCCGCGCCGAGCGCGCGGTAGAGCGAGCCGAGCGCCGGGCGCGGATCGAGCCCGCCGCAGGTGAACATGTCGACGGCCACGTAGCGCGCCTCCGGCCAGGTGTGGAGCGACAGGTGCGACTCGGCGATCAGGAGGACGCCGCTCACCCCCTGCGGTTCGTACGCGTGGTACGCCTCGCCGACGACCGTGGCGCCGACGGCGGCCGCGGCCGCCTTCATCGCAGCGGAGAGCCGCTCGACGTCGTCGAGCAGCGGGCGATCGCAGTGGTAGTACTCCAGGATGAGGTGGCGGCCGAGCGTCTTCACCGGCGGAGGGATAGCTCACCCGGTCCCCTCGCGCCCATGACGGGCGTCCCCCGGCCGCGGGCGGGGCCCGGCGAGCCTGCACCGCCGTTCGCTGCGAGCCGCGGCCCGTGGTAGCCGGAGGGCCGTGGCCGGCGCGTTCCCGTTCCAGCCCCCGACGGTCCTCGCGCCGATGGAGGGCGTCACCACCCCCGGGCTCCGCGCGTACCTCGCGGGCCTCGGCCCCCTGGGCCTGGTCTGCACGGAGTTCGTGCGCATCCACCCCCAGACCCCGCTCCAGCGCGTGGGCGCCGCGGTGGTCCGCGCGCCCGGCGCCGCGCTGAGCGTACAGCTCATGGGCGCCGATCCGGACGCCCTCGCCGAGGCGACGCGGCGCCTCGACGACGCGGGCGCTGACGTGGTCGACCTCAACGTCGGCTGCCCGTCGCGGCGCGCCGTCAAGGGCGGCGTGGGCGCGGCCCTCCTCCGCGATCCGGCCGGCCTCGGCCGCGTCGCCAGGGCGATGCGCCGCGCCACGGAGGGCCTGCTCTCGGCGAAGATCCGCGCCGGCTTCGACGACGCGGGGCAAGCGCTCCTCGTCGGTCGCGTACTGGCGGACGCGGGCGTGGATTTCGTCACCGTGCACCCACGGCGGCGAGTGGACGGCTTCGCGGGCGACGTCGACTGGCGGATCATCGCCGAGCTCGCGGCCGCGCTCCCGGTGCCGGTCGTCGGCAACGGGGATCTCTGGACCGCGCGCGACGCGGCGCGCATGCGCCGCGAGACGGGGTGCGCGGCGGTCATGCTCGGGCGCCCGGCGCTCCGCAACCCCTGGATCTTTCGGCAGATCGCCGAGCTCGCGGCGGGATCGCCTCCGTTTCGACCGAGCGGCGCCGACCTCGTCGGGCACCTCCGGGCGCTCGCCGAGCGCTTCGCGCATGCGCCCGCGCCCGCGCCGCACCCGCTCGGCGCGCTCAAGGAGCACCTCGGCTACCTCACCCGCTCCCTGCCCGATGGGGGCGCGTTCCGGCGGCGCGCCCTGCGCGCCGAAGACCCGGCCGCGCTGCTGGCCCTCGCCGAGCGCGAGCTCGGCGCGCTCGGCCCCGACGCGCTCGACCTCGACGCGACCGGCCACCTCGCGCTCGAGCGGAGCGGGGGCGTCGCGGACAGCCGCCCAACGCTCGACGGCGACCCTCCCGCCACGGAGTAGCCGCGGGGTCCGCGTCTTCAGGGGACGGGCTCGACGACCACGTCGTCGATGTAGAAGCCGTCAACCGGAGAGGGAGCGTGGAAATAGAGCACGACCGCCGAGGGCGTCCCGATGGTGCACTCTGCCGCGAAGGTCCCGGAGTGCTCCGACCAAGCCTCCGAGCTCACGGTCTGCGCCTCGAGGACGCGGACGGTGCTGCTCGTGCCGCAGGTGACGCGGACGCTGGCGCCAAAGTTGTAGATGGGATCGTACGCGGCATTCTCCGGGAGCCGCGCCCAGACGACCAGGCGGTACGTCTCGCCCTCCGAGACGAGGCCGGTCAAGACGTAGGAGGGTCCCTGCTCGTCCTTGTCCCGATCCGCGACCAGCAGGCACTGTTCGCCGCCGTGGGCCGCCGCCGAGGTCGCGGTGATGCTCACGGCGCTCCGCGGGCCGGCACCGTAGATCTCCCACCCCTCGAGGCCCGCCTCGAACCCGGGGTTCGCGATGAGGTTCGTGTCCTGACTGGCGCCGCCCCCGCCTCCGGCGCCGCCCGGGGTGACGCCGCCCGCCGCCGCGCCGGCGCCGGCCGCTCCCGCGACGCCGCCCGCGCCCGCTCCACCGCCGGTGGCCGCGCCGCCCGTCTCCGATCCCCCCGTCTCCGATCCCCCCGTCTCCGCGCCGCCCGCGGCCGCGCCGCCGTCGGGAACACCCGCGCTGCCGCTCGCGCCCCCCGCGCCGCCCGTCTCCGCGCCCCCCGTCTCCGCGCCCCCCGCGCCCCCCGTCTCCGCGCCGGCCCCGCCGCTGTCGCTACCGCCCGTCTCCGCACCGCCCGTCTCCGCACCGCCCGTCTCCGCACCGCCCGTCTCCGCACCGCCCACGTCCGCACCGCCCACGTCCGCACCGCCCGCCGCGGCACCGCCCTGGGAAGCATTGCTCCCCGCTGCGCCGCCCACGTCCGCACCACCCTCGCTGGCGCCGCCCGTGCCCGTGCCGCCCGTGCCCGTGCCGCCCGTGCCGCCCGTGCCGCCCGTGCCCGTGCCGCCCGTGCCCGTGCCGCCCAGGGCCTGGCCCCCCGTGCCGGTGCCCCCGGTCTCGGTGCCGCCGCTCGCGTCCCCGTTCTGGCCGGCGCCGGCGGGGGAGTCCGGTGAACCGAGGAAGTAGCCCCCACCCTCCCGATCGAGCTCGCACCCCACGGTGACGAACGCGACCGTGAGGGCGCCGAGGGCGACCGAAAGGGAGGATCTCGATATGGGCGAGGTCATGGCAATCCGTAGGCAGCGGACGCTTGACCAGCCGACCCGGACCGCGTCGCTACGCCAGGGCGGAGTCTAGCACGCGAAACCGCGTCGCCCTCCGCCAGCGCCCCGGCCCGGCGCCCGCGCGGGTGCGCGTCTCATCGCGCGCCAGGGCACGGCCCCGCTGACTGAACCGTGCAGCGCCGCCCCCCGCGCGGCTCAGGACTCAGGATCGTAGGCGAGGTTGGGCCGGAGCCAACGCTCGGCCTCGGCGCGCGTCAGGCCCTTGCGCCGCGCGTAGTCCTCGACCTGATCGCGATCGACGCGGCCGACGGCGAAGTAGCGGGCCGCCGGATGGCCGAGGTAGAGGCCGCTCACGCTCGCCGCCGGGAGCATGGCAAAATGCTCGGTGAGGGTGATCCCGACCGCAGGCGCCTCGAGCAGGGTGAAGAGGCGCTCCTTCTCCGAGTGATCGGGGCAGGCGGGGTAGCCGAGGGCGGGACGGATGCCGCGGTACCGCTCGTCGATGAGCTCGGCGGGCGTGAACGTCTCGGCCGCGCCGTACCCCCAATCCTGCCGCGCGCGCTGGTGCAGCCACTCCGTGAAGGCCTCCGCGAGCCGATCGGCGAGCGCCTTGACCAGGATCGACGAGTAGTCGTCGCCCTCGGCCGCGAAGCGCGCGGCGAGTTCCTCGGCGCCGACGCCGGCGGTGACCGCGAAGGCGCCGACGTGATCGGGCACGCCCTCGCCCGCGGGAGCGACAAAGTCCGCCAGGCTGAGGCAGGGCGCCTCGGCGTCGCGGGGCGACTGCTGGCGCAGGCACGGAAAGCGCGTCAGCTCCCGGCTTCGGGCCGGGTCCGTGTAGAGGACGAGGTCGTCTCCCTCGGCAGCCGCCGGCCAGAAGCCGTAGACGCCGCGGAGCTCGAGCAGCCGCTCGGCGACGATCCGATCGAGCATCTGCCGGCCGTTGGCGAAGAGCTCCCGCGCTGCCGCGCCGTGCACCGGGTGGTCGAGGATCGCCGGGTATTTTCCCTTCAGCTCCCACGCCGTGAAGAAGAACGTCCAGTCGAGGTAGGGGACGAGGTCGGACAGCGCGACGTCGGTCACCACCCGCCACCCGAGGAAGGCCGGCGCCGGCAGCTCGGCGGCCACGAACGGGGGCCGCGCCCGGCGCTCGCGCGCCACCCGGAGCGGCACCAGGGGCCGTTCGCGCCGGTCGGCGTGGAGCGACCGCAGCCGCGCCTGCTCCTCGCGGTTGCGTACGTCGAGCCCGCCGCGCCGCTGGGGATCGAGCAGCGCGGACACCACGCCCACCGCCCGCGAGGCGTCGAGGACGTGGACCACGGGCTGGCGGTACTCGGGCGCGATCTTCACCGCCGTGTGCTGCCGGCTGGTGGTGGCCCCGCCGATGAGCAGGGGCGTGGTGAGGCCCCGCCGCTCCATCTCCCGGGCCACCAGGGTCATCTCGTCGAGCGACGGAGTGATGAGCCCGCTCAGGCCGATAGCGTCCACGCCGCGCGCGGCGGCCTCGTCGAGGATCCGGTCGCCCGGCACCATCACCCCGAGGTCGATCACCTCGTAGTTGTTGCAGCCGAGCACGACGCCGACGATGTTCTTGCCGATGTCGTGGACGTCGCCCTTCACCGTCGCCATCAGGATCCGGCCCGCCTTGGTGACGCCGGTTTCGGCCTGACCGGCCTGGATGAACGGCTCGAGGTAGGCCACGGCGCGCTTCATCGCCCGCGCGCTCTTGACCACCTGGGGCAGGAACATCTTGCCCGCGGCGAAGCGGTCGCCGACGATCCGCATCCCGTCCATCAGCGGCCCCTCGATGACGCGGAGCGGATCGCCCAGGACCTGGCGCGCCTCCTCCGCGTCCGCCTCGATGAACTCGACGATCCCGTGCACCAGCGCGTGGGCGATGCGTTCCGCCACCGGGACCTCGCGCCAGCCGAGATCCGCCTGCCGCTGCGTCGCCCCCGCGCCCTTGACCTGCTCCGCCAGGGCGAGGAGGCGCTCGGCCGCGTCGGGTCGGCGCGCGAGAACGACGTCCTCGACGCGCTCCCGGAGCTCGGGATCGAGATCGTCGTAGCCGGCGAGCTGCCCAGCGTTGACGATCCCCATATCCATCCCCGCGCGCGTCGCGTGGTAGAGGAACACGGAGTGCATGGCCTCGCGCACGCGGTCGTTGCCGCGGAACGCGAAGGAGAGGTTACTGACGCCGCCGCTGACGTGGGCCCCGGGGCAGGTCGCCCGGATCTCGCGCACCGCCTCCAGGAAGGACAGCGCGAACCGGTCGTGGGCCTCGATCCCGGTGGCGACGGCGAGGATGTTGGGGTCGAAGACGATGTCCTGCGCCTCGAACCCCGCCTGCTCGATGAGCAGCCGGTAGGCGCGCTGGCAGATTTCGACCTTGCGCGCGGCCGTCTCGGCCTGACCGCGCTCGTCGAACGCCATCACCACCACCGCCGCGCCGTGGCGGCGCACCAGCCGCGCCTTGGCGAGGAAGTCCGCCTCGCCCTCCTTGAGGCTGATGCTGTTGACGATGGGCTTGCCCTGCACGCTCTCGAGCCCCGCCAGGATCGCGCTCCAGCGCGAGCTGTCGATCATGGTGGGGACCCGGGCGATCTCGGGCTCGCTGCCGACGAGGGCGAGGAAGCGGCGCATGGCCGCCTCGGCGTCGAGCATCGCGTCGTCGAAATTGACGTCGATGACGTTGGCGCCGCTGCGGACCTGCTCGAGCGCCACCCCCACCGCGGCGGCGTAGTCCCCGCCCCGGATCAGGTTGGCGAACTTCTTGGAGCCGGCGACGTTGGTGCGCTCGCCGACCATGACGAACGGCGCGTCGGGGGGGACGGTCAGCGGCTCGAGCCCCGCGAGCCAGGCCGGCGCCCGGACCGCCGGACGCCGGCGCGGGGCCACGCCGGCCACCGCCGCCGCGATCGCCCGGATGTGGTCGGGGGTGGTGCCGCAGCAGCCGCCGAGCACGTTGACCAGCCCCTCCTCGGCGAACTCGCGCAGCAGCGCCGCCGTGGTCGCCGGATCCTCGTCAAATTCGCCGAAGGCGTTGGGCAGCCCGGCGTTCGGGTAGAGGGTCACCGGCAGGTCGGCGACGGCGGCGAGCTCCTGCAGGAAGGGGCGGATCTCCCGCGCCCCGAAGGCGCAGTTGAGCCCGATGGTGAGCGGCCGCGCGTGGCGCACGGTGGCAAAGAACGCCTCCAGGGTCTGCCCGGAGAGGATGCGCCCGCTCTTGTCGACGACGGTGCCGGAGATCATCAGCGGCACCCGCCGCCCGAGCGCCTCGAACACCTCCTCGACGGCCACGATGCAAGCCTTGAGGTTCTGCGTGTCGAACACCGTCTCGGCCAGGAGCAGGTCCACCCCACCCTCGAGCAGCGCCTGGATCTGCTCGGCGTAGGCCTCGCGCACCTGGGCGAAGGTCACCGCCCGGTAGCCGGGGTCGCTCACGTCGGGGGACATCGACAGGCTCTTGTTGAGCGGGCCGAGGGCGCCGGCGACGAAGCGCGGCCGCGACGGGTCCCGCTCGGTGAAGCGGTCGGCCGCCGCCCGGGCGAGCCGCGCCGCCGCGCGGTTGAGCTCCGGCACCACGGCCTCGAGCCCGTAGTCGGCCTGCGCGATGCGGGTCGCGTTGAAGGTGTTGGTTTCAATGAGGTCCGACCCGGCCTCCAGGTACGCCGTGTGGATCTCGGCGATGACCTCCGGCTGGGTGAGGGCCAAGAGGTCGTTGTCCCCGCGCAGGTCGCGCGGGTGGTCCCGGAACCGCTCGCCCCGAAACGCCGCCTCGTCGAGGCGGCGGCGCTGGATCATGGTCCCCATCGCGCCGTCGAGCAGCAGGATGCGGCGCTCGAGCAGGTCGCGCAGGGTCGCTTCGGTGTCCGTGGCCATGGGAACCCGGGAACCTTCCTCGCGGGGGCGGTCACGTCAAGGCCGGCGGCCGTCGGCTCCCGCTCGCATCCCTCCGCCGCGCGGGGGGGCGGCCTTGACGCTCGGGGGACGGCCGGCAACCCTTGCCGAAACATGGAGCCCCGCCCCGAGCCCTCCCCGAGCCCCGCCGCCCACCGGCCCGCGCGCGGTGGCTGGGCCCAGCTCGTGCTCCTCGCCGCGCTCGGCGCGGTTGGTTGCGGCCGCGCGACCTTCACGCAGGCGATGCGCGAGGGCTACGGGGTCGACGACGCCCGGCTGCACGAGGTGCAGTTCTACATGGGCGGCAAGTGCGTGCTCGAGCGGCAGGTCAACCAGGCCACCGGCGAGGTGGTGCACGGGCGCCTCCAGGTCCGCTCCGGGAGGGCCATCGACGTGGTCCGGATCCCCCGACACACCCCGGGCGTGGTCGAGTTCCCGATCCCGGACGGCCTCGCCGTGAGCTTCGCGCCGGGGACCTTCTTCTACTTCGGGCCCGACCCCCGGCGGGGGCCCGACTCGCCCTACTTCCTGCTCGGCCGGTACGACCGCCCGACGCGGCGTTTCCTGGTGCTGCACGCGGGCGTCGAGTACGAGCTGGTGAGCAAGAAGCCCTGCGAGCTGGTCGTCCACAAGCGGGAGACGCGCTCCCGCTCGCGCGAGCGGACCACCCTGCCCGGCCGGCGCCTCGGGGAATGAGGCGACGCGAGCGAGTCCCCACGCGCGAACGCCGACATGGTAAAGTTACATCACCTTCCGCCGTTCGCCCGGCCAACGGCCGACCGCGCGGGGAGGTGGCCGCCCCTCGGTGAATAGCGCCCGCATCCGTCCCCTGTCGTTCGATCACCGGGTCGTGAGGCTGACCCCGGAGGAGGGTTACGTGCTCTCCCGGCTCGACCGCCCGGTGCTGCGGACCGAGGTGGCGGCGCTGGTGGGGATGCCGCCGGAGAAGGCGGACGCGATCGTCGCCCGGCTCCTCGAGGCCGGCGTGATCGCGCTCGACGGAGACGCCGCGCGCGCCGCCGCCGCGGCCGAGCGCCCCGCGTCCGGATCCCGATCGGTCGCCGCGGTCGGCTCCGCGCCGCCCGCGGGCCCGCGGCGCTTCCGGTCAACGCCGGACCTGGACGCCGAGGATCGGCCATCCTGGGGCGGCCCGCTGCGGGAGAGCGCCCCGCCGGGCGCTGAGCCCGAGGAGGCGCGAGCCGCCCGCGAGCTGTTCGAGCGGTCCCTGCGCGGCCTCGCCCCCTCCGCACGGGCCGCGAAGGCGCAGCACGCGGCGGGCGAGGAGCTCTTGGCCCTGTGCCACGATCCACACCCGCAGGTGGTGCTGGCGCTGCTCGCCAACTCCGCGTTCGGCCCCGCTCAGGCCAGCGTCGTCGCGCACTACCACCAGAACGCCACCGGGCTCGAGCTGCTCGCGCGCCACGGCGAGCTGCTCCGCGATCCGGATGTCCAGCGCGCCCTGCTCGGCAACCCACGCCTCACCGCCTCGCTCGCCGAACGCGTGCACGCGGCCGCGGCGCTCGACGAGCTCTACCAGCACGCGATTGATCCGGCCCTCCCGGCCGAGGTCCGCCGCGCCCTCGGCCGGGCCCTGGGCGCGCGCTTCGGCGCCGCCACCCCCGGCGAGCGCGCCGATCTCGTCTACTGGAGCGACGGCAAGGCCCTGGCGTTCCTCGACGGCACGCCGCTCGACGAGGAGACGGCGACGTACCTCGGTCGGCGCGCGATCACCTCGACCGAGCTCGTGATGCGCCTCGCCGCCCACCCGGGCACGCCGCGCAGCCTGCTGGTGGCCCTCGATCAGCAGCCGCTCGTCAGCGGCCGCCGCGACCTGCGCGAGCTCCTCCGCCGCCACCCGAACGCGCGGTGACGGCGCGCCGCCGCGACCGCGCCCGCCACGGGTCCGGCAAGGTCGCGGATCGACGACGGATCCGCCGCCCACGCACGCGGCGCCGCGCGCCCGCACGCCACCCAGCGTAATATGGCTCCCATGAGGACCGCCCGCGCCACCTCCCTGGCTTCCCTCGCCCTCGTCGCCGCGACCAGCTCCGCGCAGGCAGCCGAGGTCACCCTCGATCGGAGCGCCACGGCCCAGTCCATCGAGGGGTTCGGCTTCTTCGGCGCCCACGACGTCTGGTGGGGCAGCGACGCCGACATGGTCAGCGAGGAATGGGTGCGCCTGGTCATCGACGACCTCGGTCTGTCGATGTGGCGCAACGAGTATTACCCGCCCGCCGATGCCCTGAACGGGCAGGACGCCGACTGGGACAAGCAGCGGCCCGTGGTCGAGCTGCTCCGGGACGTCGCCCGGGAGCGGGGGGTTCCCCTCAAGGTCCTGCTCACCGTGTGGACGCCGCCGGCCGCGATGAAGTGCGCCGTCACCGACGACGTGATCGACGACGGCACCCCGCACCCCGGCGGGACCAAGGACGGCGGCGCGCTCTGCCCCTCCCAGCGCGAGGCATTCGCGGCCTGGCTGCTGGAGGGGCTCGACCTCTACGCCGAGGTGGGCGTGGACGTCTACGGCCTCAGCTTCCAGAATGAGCCGCTCTTCGTGGAGCCGTACAACTCCTGCGTCTACACGCAGGCGCAGTACGCCGAGACGCTGGCCGCGATCGGCCCCACGATCAAGGCGGCGTACCCCAACGTCAAGCTCTTCGGCTCCGAGAACATGCTCGAGATAGAGTGCGGCCGGAGCGAGGCGGGCGAGTTCGATCCCTGGTGGTACACGGGCAACCTGCTCGAAGCGCCCGACGCCCTCTCCCAGCTCGACGCCTGGGCCGTCCACGGCTACTCCGACGGCGTCGCCGCCACCCCGACCTCCAAGATGGCGACCCTCTGGAGCGAGTACGCGGGGGCCGTGCGCGCCACCGGCAAGCCGGTCTGGATGACCGAAACGTCCGGGTACGACGACGGCTGGGAGGCGGGGGAGCTCCCGGGCGCGATCGATCTCGCCCAGGGGATCTTCGCGGCCCTCCGCTACGGCGACGCCTCCGCCTGGGTGTGGTGGCAGGGCAGCGAGCTCGACGGCCCCTCCGAGTACGCGCTGATGGGCGGCGCGGAAACCCTCAGCAAGCGCTACCACGTCTCCAAGCAGTTCTACCGCTTCATCCGGCCCGGCGCGCGTCGGGTGGAGGCCGAGAGCGACGACGACGAGGCCCTGGTCGTCGCGTTCGACCACGCCGCGATGGGCGCGCTCACGCTGGTGGCGATCAACGTCGGCGCGGACGACAAACCGCTCACGCTCGCGGGCGCGGAGCTGCCGGCGAGCTTCGAGGTCTACCGCTCGAGCGAGACGGAGGACTGCGAGGCCCTCGGCGAGCTCGCCGCGGACGGCATCGTGCTGCCGCCGCGCAGCGTGACCACGCTGGTGAGCGGCAACGTCTACGAGGACGCCAGCGGCACCGGCGGCGCGGGCGGCACCGGCGGCGGTGGGGGCGCCCCGGCGACCGGCGGC
>CAYOLF010000002.1:0-1959 GCA_964404725.1 uncultured Polyangiaceae bacterium | reverse complement strand
CGCGCCCGCCACCGGCGGCACGACGAGCTCCGGCGGCGCGCCCACCACGGGCGGCGCGTCGTCCGGCGGCACGACGGCGGCCACCGGCGCGGCCGCGAACGCGGGCGGCGGGTCCGCCCCCGGGCCCGCAGGCGATTCGGACGACGACTCCGGCTGCGGCTGCGTCACCGCGGGCGGCGCTCGGTCGAGCGGGGCCTGGGGCCTGCTCCTCGCCGCGCTCGGGCTGCTACGCCGGGGCCGGCGCGCGCGCTGAGCGACGCGCCGGCGCTCACTCCCGAGGGATCGCGTACCGCTCGCCGCAGGCGGGGTAGTCCGCGCAGTCCGGATCCGCGCAGTCCGCCAGGCCGTCGTAGTCCTCGTCGCCCGCCGTCGCGCAGTCCTCCATCGGCATCGCGTAGGCGGCCATCATGCAGTTGGGGCTGTCCGCGCAGTCGTCGTCCTCGCAGTCGGCCAGACCGTCGTAGTCCTCGTCCCCCTCCGTTGCGCAGTCCTCCATCGGCGCCGCGTAGTCGGCCGACCCGCAGTAGGGGCTCGTGTCGCAGTCCGGATCCGCGCAGTCGGTGCGGCCGTCGTAGTCGTCGTCCACTCCATTGTCGCAGCTCAGCTCGTACGGGATACCGTAGGCGCCGCCGGTGCCCACGAAGCCACCGGTCGCCAGATCGCCACCGGTGCCCGCCACACCGCCCGTCACCGGGCCCCCGCCGCTGCCCGACACGCCGCCGGTCGGGATCCCATAGAGGGTACCGCCCCCGCTGCCCGGATCGCCCCCGGTGCCCGCGACGCCGCCCGTCGCCGGACCCCCGCCGCTCCCCGACACCCCGCCGGTCGGGATCCCGTAGAGGGGCACGCCGCCCGTCCCCGGATCGCCGCCGGTGCCCGCCACGCCGCCCGTCCCCGGGCCCCCGCCACTCCCCGCGCACTCGGGGCGGCCCGCGCAGTACGGATCGTCGCAGTCCGTGTAGCCGTCGCCGTCGTCGTCGATGCCGTCGGTGCAGTCCTCCGGATCGTACGGGATCCCGTACACCCCGCCGAGGCCCGGGTTGCCTCCGGTGCCCGCCGTCCCGCCGGTTCCCGCCGTGGCGCCCGTGCCCATCGGGATCCCGTAGAGGGGCACGCCGCCCGAGCTCGGCGCTCCGCCGGTGGCAGCCGCTCCCGCCTCGCCCCCCGTGCCGGAGGGGTCTGGATCGCAGACCGCCTGACCTGCACAGTCGGGGTCGTCACAGTCGCGGGCGCCGTCGGCGTCGTTGTCGACCCCGTCCTGACACTGCTCCACGCAGTCGTCACCGGAGCAGCTCCCCTCCCCCACGCTCCCGTCACCCGCCTCGGACGCGCCGCCGCAGGCGCTCGCCATGGCCAGCGACAGCGCCAGGGGCCCCGAAGCGACCAGCGCGCGCAGATCGCGGAAGCCGTTGCGCCGAGCGCGCTGCGGCTGCTCGAGGTAGGCGGCCAGGAAGGCACGGAGGGCGGCGGGGCTGAGGGGATCGGTCATGGTTCGCTCCACGAGGGCAAGGTCGTCCTCCCCCCCATAAGCAAGGCCCGTGCCCCCCCCCAACGCGGCCCCACCTTCGCACTCGAACCCGCGCCATCTCAGGAACTTGCAGCCGCAACCCCGCCTCCGGCACCCCCTCCCCCGCCCCGCGCCCCGGCACAGGCTGGCACAGACTGCGCAAGGAATGGCCCAGAGCCCCGGCTCGCGCCCTCGCGCACGAAGAAGACGCGCACCTCCCCCATCCGCGCGCAGCCGCGAAGCGGCGAGCACGGATTTGGGGGAGGTCGCGGGCCAGAGGCCCGCGGGTGGGGGCATCCCCAGCCGCGACGGGTGGGGGCATCCCCAGCCGCGACGGGTGGGGGCATCCCCAGCCGCGACGGGTGGGGGCAACTCTAGTCGAGAACGGCGGCGAGGCTGTCGGCGGAGAGGACGCGCTCGGCGTAGCGCTCGAGGGCGGCCTCGTCGGCGGC
>CAYOLF010000001.1:0-216402 GCA_964404725.1 uncultured Polyangiaceae bacterium | reverse complement strand
GGGGCCGAGCCGGGCTCGGAAGTCGGCGATGGTGCGCTCGAGCCCCTCGCGGAGCGTCACGGCGGGCGCGAACCCTAATAGCTCCCGCGCGCGGCCGATGTCGGGGCGCCTGAGCTTCGGATCGTCGCCGGGCAGCGGTTGGTGGGCGAGCGTCGCGCCCGAGCCGGTGAGCTCGAGAACGAGCCGCGCCAGTTGCTCCACCGTGAATTCCGTAGGGTTGCCCAGGTTGAGGGGCCCCTCGAGCGCGGAGAGGCGGGCCACGCGCACCACTCCCTCGACCAGATCGTCCACGTAACAGAAGGAGCGCGTCTGCTGCCCGGTGCCGAAGAGCGTCAGCGAGCGGCCCTCGAGCGCCTGGACGATGAAGCTCGACACCACGCGGCCGTCCGCGAAGGCCATGCGCGGCCCGTAGGTGTTGAAGATGCGGACGATGCGGGCGTCGAGCCCCCAGACCCGGCGGGCGTCGGTGAGCAGCGTCTCGGCGGCGCGCTTGCCCTCGTCGTAGCAGGCGCGCGGCCCCACCGGGTTGACGTTGCCCCAGTAGTCCTCCCGTTGCGGGTGCACCGCCGGATCGCCGTACACCTCCGACGTGGAGGCGTGCACGATGGTGCAGCGCCGGCCGCGCGCGAGCTCCACCAGCCGCAGCGCACCGAGGACGCTGGTGGTGAACGTCGCGTGCGGATCCGCCTGGTAGTGGACCGGCGACGCCGGGCAGGCGAAGTTGAAGAGGATCTCCGGGTAGGCCTGGATCGGCTCGCGGACGTCGGCCGTCTGGAAGTGGAAATGCGGGTCTTTGCCCGCGGCCGTGAGGTTGGTGAGGTCGCCCGTCATCAGGTTGTCGAGGCCGACCACCTCGAACCCCTCGGCGAGCAGCCGGTCGACCAGGTGCGAGCCGATGAAGCCCGCCGCCCCCGTCACCACCGCCGTGCGTCGCTGTGCTCCGAGCCCCATCCGCGCCTCACGCCGGCCCAGGCCCGTGACGGGCGGGGCTCACGCCGCCGCCGTCCGTCACGGACGTCTGCGTTCCTCCGGGACCGGCGGCCCTCAGTCGGCCCCAGCCATCTGCGCGACCTCGGAGGCGAAGTCCGGCCCCTCGGGCCGCTCGATGCCCTCGCCGCGCTCGAAGCGGGCGAACGCAGTGAGCTCCACCGCGCCGCCGACAGCCTTGGCCACGGCCGCGCGGAGCTGATCCACCGTCTTGTCGGTGTCGATCACGCTCTGCTGCTCGCGGAGGCAGATCTCCTTGAGCCATTTCTGGAGCTTGCCCTCGACGATCTTGGGCCGCACCGCCTCGGGCTTACCCTCCTCGACGAGCTGCGCGTCGAAGATCTCGGCCTGCTTCGCCTTCAACGCCTCCGGCACCTCGCTCCGGTCGACGTAGAGCGGCGCCATCGCGGCCGCCTGCATGGCGACGTTCTCGGCGAACTCCGCCACCTCGGGGTGACCGGCCGCGGCCGCGTCGGCGGTGCTCACCGCGACCAGGACGCCGACCTTGCCGCCCATGTGCACGTAAGCCTGCACGCGCCCGGGGCCCTCGACCGCGACGCGACGCCAGCGGCGGAGGGTGATGTTCTCGCCGAGCTTGCCCACCAGCGCCTGCCGCGCCTCCTCGAGCGCGCCGACCGCGATCGCGGCGCCGTCGGCGGCCCGCTCGGCCGCGACGAGCACCTGCTCGACGAAGGCGAGAAATTCGGGGTTCCGGGCGGCGAAATCGGTCTGGATGTTGACCTCGGCGATCACGCCACTCCGGCCATCACCAGCGACCTTCGCGGCGACCACACCCTCGCTCGCGACCTTGCCCGCGCGCTTCGCGCTCTTGGCAAGGCCCTTCTTGAGGATGATCTCGACCGCCTTCTCCATGTCGCCGGCCGCCTCCTCGAGGGCGCCCTTGCAGTCGTTCAGTCCCGCCTGCGTGCGATCGCGCAGCTCCTTGACCTGCGCCATGCTGACCTGAGCCATGCGCTACCTTTCCCTGAAAAGAAGTCTCTGCTGGTCGCGTCCGCCGCTCACGGCCGGCGCGAGTAGATGACGTCGGCCGGCGGCCCACCGCTGCGCCCCGTCGGCTGGACATCGCCCTCGTCGCCACCCCTCGCCGACATCCGCTCCCGGTGCCGCGCCGTGCCCCAGATGCAGGCGTCGGCGATGGCGCTGGTGATGAGGCGGATCGACCGGATGGCGTCGTCGTTCCCGGGCACCACGTAGTCCACGAGGTCCGGGTCGCAGTTGGTGTCGGTGATGGCGACGACCGGCACGTGGAGCTTGCGCGCCTCCGCGATGGCGATCGCCTCCTGGGAGGGGTCGATGATGAAGACCGCGTGGGGGACGCCGCTCATCCCCTTCATGCCGCCGATGTACTTCTCCAGGCGGACCCGCTCCTTCTCCAGGCGCACGACCTCCTTCTTGGGGAGCTGCGCGTGGGTGCCGTCTTCGGCCATGCGCTCCAGGTTGCGCAGCCGCTCCAGGCCGCCCTTCATGGTGCGGAAGTTGGTCAGCGTCCCCCCGAGCCAGCGGTTGGTGACGAAGTACTGCTCGGCGCGGCGCGCCTCCTCCTCGACGATCTCCGCCGCCTGACGCTTGGTGCCGACGAACAGCACGTGACCGCCGCGCGCGACCGTGTCGCTGAGGAAGTCGAACGCCTTCTTGAAGAGCCGAGAGGTCTGATCCAGGTCGACGATGTGGATCCCGCTCCGCGAGCCGTAGATGTACGGCTTCATCTTCGGGTTCCAGCGCTTGGTCTGGTGCCCGAAGTGGACGCCCGACTCGAACAGCTCCCGCACCGTGAGCGGGCTCTGCGGATCGCGCAGCGGCACCGCCTCGCCCGCGGCCTTGGCCGCGGCGCGCTCGCCAGCGATCACCGCCGTCCGGGGCACCTCGGTGACCCGCTCCGGAAGCTCCTCGCCCATCGAATCGTCGTCGAACGAGGGATCGAACCCGCCCCGGGAACCGCGATCCCCGAAGCCCGTGTTTCTGAGGTCGCCCTCACCGGGTGTCTGATATTCGGCCATGTGCGCTGGTCTCCGTCTCGGTTGAGCCTCCGCCCCGCCTCCAGGCCAACCCGCCGCGACCCCCTCGGGGGGAGGCCGTCGCACGGGCACCGGACCCAGTCGGATGCACTCGGGGCGTGTGTCTATGTGGTGGATGAGCGAAGCCCTCGGGCAGGCCCGTGGCTCGCAGGGGCCGGGACTTTACGTCCCGATCCCGAGCGAGTAAAGGCGAAACCCGACGACGACGATGACCGCCCGCAACCCTGCCCCTTCGAACCACGCGCAGCTGCTCGCCGCCGCGCGGGACGCGGTCTTGCTCGCCGCGGCAGCTTGCCGGCGGGCTCAAGCCGAGATCACCTCGGTCCGCGCGGCCACCAAGGACGACAAGAGCCCCGTCACCGTCGCGGATTTTGCGGCCCAGGCGGTGGTGGCGGCCGCCCTCGCCGAAGCGCTCGGCCCGTGGTTCGCCGAGGTCGGGCTGGTCGCCGAGGAGGATCCCGCCTTCCTGCGCGCACCCGAGCGCGCCGCCTACCTGGAGGCGACGGTGGAGGTCGCCCGCGCCGTGCGGCCCGAGCTCACCGCCGAGCGGCTGCTCGCGGCCCTGGAGGCGACCGGGCACGGCCAGGGCGGCACCGGCGCCTTCTTCACCCTCGATCCGATCGACGGGACCAAGGGCTTCCTCCGCGGGCAGCAGTACGCCATCGCGCTCGCCTTCGTCGAAGGGGGCACGCCGGTGGTCGGGGCCCTGGCCTGCCCCAACCTCGCGCGCGACGCCGACGCCGACGTCGTCGTCGCCGATCCCGAGGGTTCGCTCTACTTCGCCCAGCGCGGAGGCGGGACGCAGGAGATCCCCTGCGTCGCGGCCAGCAACGGCGCGGCGCGTGCGGTGCCCAGAGCCGGGGCGCTCGTCCGCCCGATCCGGGTGACCGCCTCCGTGGAGAAGGCGCACTCGAACGTCTCCGACACGGACCGGGTGATCGCGGCGGTCGGCGCCGATCCGGCCGTCGTCCGGCTCGACTCGAGCGCCAAGTACGCGGTGGTCGCGCGGGGCCAGGCCGACGCCTACCTCCGGCTGCCGACCCGCGCGGACTACGTCGAGCGGATCTGGGACCACGCCGCCGGCGTGGTCGTCGCCGAGGAGGCCGGCGCGCGCGTCACGGACATCGCCGGCCGGCCCCTCGAGTTCGGCCACGGCCGCGGGCTCGAGCGCAACCGCGGCGTGGTGGTGGCGCACCCCGACGCGCACCCACGGTTGATCGCCGCCATCGCCGAGCTCGGCATCCGGTAGGACGCTGGCACCCGGGCGCGGCGGCCCGCTGCCGCGGTGCGCGGGCCCCTCAGGCGCGCCCACCCAGGATCTCGCGCGCCCGCAGCAGGTTCAGCACCTGCTCCACCGACTCGCTCACCGGCTGCTCGCCGACGAGGCGCAGGTCGGGCGACTCCGGCGGCTCGTACGGGTGGGTCACGCCGGTGAAGAACGGGATCTCACCGGCACGAGCCCGCTGGTAGAGCCCCTTCGGATCCCGCGACTCGCAGGTGGCCAGGGTCGCGTCGACGAAGATCTCGAGGAACGCTAGCCCGCCCTCCTCGTGCGTCTTCCGGCAGCGCGCCCGGTCCTCACGGTACGGGCTGATGAACGTCGCGAGCACGATGACGCCCGCGTCCGCGAAGAGCTTGGCGACCTCGCCGACCCGCCGCACGTTCTCCTGGCGATCCTCGGTCGAGAAGCTCAGGTTCGAATTGAGCCCGTGGCGGACGTTGTCGCCGTCGAGGCGGTAGGCGTGGACCCCCCGCTCCACCAGCGCGACCTCGAGCGCGGCCGAGATGGTCGACTTGCCCGAGCCCGAGAGCCCGGTGAACCACAGCGTCGCGCCGACCTGTCCGAGCGCCTTCCAGCGGTCGGCGCGGCTGAGCTGGCCATGGTCCCAGGTGACGTTGGTGGCGCGCGGGGCGGGATCGTTCGACATGATGCGGCCCGAGTCCCTATGCTTCGTCCGGTACCGACGGGGACCCGCAGGAGGACTCCCATCGCTCATCCCGCGCCGCGTCGCAAGGCGCCTTCGGCAGACGATGCGTGATTTCAGGTTCCGGCCGCCCCCGCTCGCGCCGTCGTCCGAGCTCCGCTGGGTCCTCGGGCGCGCCTTCGGGCCGGTCGGCGACGCCGCCGCGCCGAGGGATACCGCGGCGGCGGTCGAGCTCGCGCTGAAGCTCGATCTGGCCGCGCGGATCGCGGTGCGCACCCCACCTGCCCGCCTCGGGGACGAGGTCGGCCTCGAGGGGGCGCGACGGCTCGGGCTGGCCCAGCTCGGTGCGCGCTCGCGCTCACGCCGCGCCGCCCTGGCTCGAGCCGAGATCGCGCGCGTCGCGAGCGCGGCCGAGATCCCGATCGTCTGGCTCAAGCACGCGGCGCTCGTGGCGATGGGGCTCTGCAACGACGGCTCTCGCGACGTGAGCGACGTCGACGTGCTCGTACCGCCGGAGCTGGCCGAGTCCCTGCAGGAGCGGCTCGTGGCACAGGGGTTCACGCGGCTCGATCTGCCCGGCTCCGAGCACCAGCTCCCGCTGCTCGCGGCCCCCAGCGGCATCGGCGTCGAGGTGCACCGATGCATCCCCGGCCTGCGCGCGCCGGGGTCGCGACGCTACGCCCGTTGGTCGACGCTCGCGGCGCACGGCGCCCTCCTCCCCGCGCCGGACGGAGGCTCGATCCCCGACCGCGATCTGGTCCGGGCCCACGCCGCGGTGCACGGGCTCGCGCAGCACGGGCGAACGCCGCGCGCCTACCCGCTCGCCCGCATGCTGGCGGACCTGCACGACCTGGCCGCGGAGGGCGCCGATCCGCTGCCCCCGCGCACCCGCGCCTGGCTCGAGGGGGAGCTTACCCCGGTCGAGCTCGAGGCGATCGCACGCCTGGTCGCGCTCACGCGGCGCGGTGCGCTCCCCGACGAGCGCGAGCCGGCGGGCCTGCTGCTCCGCCACCTCGCGGCCGGAGCGCTCGACGACGACTACGTCGCGAGCCTCAAGCTCTTCGGCGACTGGACCCCCATGACGGACGGCTCCCGCTGGCGGGCGCGCCTGAGCGCCCTCGGCGGCGCGCTGCTGCCCACGGACGGGCAGCTGCAGGCGATCTACGGGCCCGGGCTCGACCCGGCCGCGCTCCGCCGACGCCGCTGGACGAGGCCGCTCGACCTCTGCCTCCGCGCGGCCCGCTCCGCCCGAGCCGGGCTGAAGCGATGGCCCGTCGCCGGGCCCCACCGCTCGCCCGACCCGGCCCGGCCGACCCCGTCGGCGCCCCGCTTGGCCGCGCCGCCCCCGGGCGTTCCGAGCACCCAGCCGTGGCTCGCGCGACGCGGCGACGCCGCGCTCGGGGTCGGGATCGGGCTGACCGTCGTGGGCTCGATGCTGGCCGTCGGCAGCGTCCACCCGCCGTGGGTGATCGGCTTCGCTGCCATCGCCATCGCCACCGGCACGCTGGCCATCGTCCTCGACTCCGCCCGCCTTCGCGAGCTGCCCCCCCCCGCCGGCATCCTGGCGGGGCTCGCCGCCTTCACCGCGCTCCAGTTCGCCCCCTTGCCGACCGGCTGGGTCGCGGCGTTGTCGCCCCGGGCGGCGGACGCGTGGCGGCGCGCGGCGGCGCTCCTCGGCGACCCGTCGCCCGTGGGGTCGTCGCTCTCCATTGAGCCGGGCGCGACCGCGCTCGAGGCGCTGAAATGGCTGGGATACGGCGCCCTCTTCGTCGCCGCGGCGCGCCTCGCGCGGCGGCGGGGGCCCCAAACGGGGATGGGGTTGGTGTTCGCCTCGGCCGCCACCGCCGCCTTGGTGACGCTGCTGCACGCGGCCGCCGCCGCCGAGCGCCTCTACGGGATCTACGCCCCTCTCGCCGCGCGCCCGCCCTGGGCCCTCGCGCCCCTCTTGAACCCGAACAACCTCGCCGGCTACCTGAACCTCGGCTTCTTCTGCGGGGCGGGGTGGCTCGTGACCGAGCGCCGCGCGGGCCCCCGCACGATCCTGGCCCTGCTCGCCGCGATCACCCTGGCAGTGGGGGTCCTGAGCGCGTCGCGCGGGGGCCTGGCCGCGCTCCTGCTGGGGCTGCTCCTGCTGGTGCCCGCGCTCTGGCGCCGCCCCCGGGGCAGCGAGCGGCGCCCGCGTCGCCGCCTCGTCACCGCCATCCCGCTCGTCGCCGCGGCCCTGGCCGGCGCCGTGCTCTTCCTCCTGGGCGCGACGCCACCGGTGCTGAAATCCCTGCTCGACGAGACGACGGGCAAGCTCCTGCTCGCCACCTGGGCGCGGCCGATGATCGCGGACCACCTCTGGTTCGGGGTCGGGCGCGGCGCCTACGAGACCGCGTTCCCGCCCTACCGTGCCGGGCCGGGGCACGTCGTCTATCAGTACGCGGAGAACTTCGTCGTCCAGTGGATCGCGGAGTGGGGCGCCGTCGTCGGCCTGCTGTCGCTGCTGGGGCTCGCCTGGACCCTCCGCCCCGGGCGGCTCCGGGCGGGACACCACCCGCTCACGGCGAGCGCCGCCGTCGGCCTGATCGCGCTCTTCGCCCAGAACCTCCTCGACCTGGGGCTCGAGCTCGCGTCGATCGGGTTCGCGGTCGCCACCGTGCTGGGAACGCTCTGGGGCGCGGCCCGCGCGCCGAAGGCCCCCGCCGAGGTGACGCCGCGGCTGAGCGTCCCCGCCGTCGGCCTCGCCGCCGCCGGCTGCGCGCTGATCGCCGCCGCGGCGACGCTCGGCACGCGCCCGATCGAGACCGAACGCCACCGGCTGCACGACGCGTTCCTGGCGACGGGCTCCGCGGACCCGGCGGGGCGCGAGCGGTTCTCGCGTGAGCTCGCCACCGCCCTCCGCGCTCACCCCGGGGATCCGTACCTCCCCCTGCTGGGGGCGCTCCACGCCCGGCGCAGCGGCGAGAGCGCCCTGCCGTGGATCAACCACGCGCTGGAGCGAGATCCGAACGCGGGGCGACCGTACCTACTGCTCGCGCAGCTGCTCGCGCGACGGGCCGCGTCCGGCCAGGCGCTGCAGGCGGCAGCTGCGGCAGCGGCGCAGGACAGCGGCCTCACCCGACCAGCCGCGAGGATCGCGGTCGCCGCTTCCCAGGACGCGGCGGCCATCCTGCGCGCTGCGCCCGCGGGGAGCGCGGGCGTCCCATTTCTCATCGCCTGCGCCGGCGAGCTCTCGCTGGACAGCTCTGGCGCGGCCCGTCTCTCGCTCCTGGAAGCGGCAGTCGCGCGCGCTCCGGACGACGCCCGGCCGCGCGCCGAGCTCGCCCGCAGCGCGACCGCGCTGCTCGTCCGCGCCGCGCCCGGCTCACCCTGCGCGGGCGACCGCGCCCCGCGGTGCCACGCGCTGGTCGAGGAGCAAGCCGCGGCGCTGGATCGGATGCTCCCCGACACGCCCGCGGGCACCCTCGCCCGCGCCGAGCTGCTGCTCGCCACCGACCGACCGCGCGCCGCGCTCGAGCTGCTCGCCGCGCGCTGCGAGCGCTGGCCCGCCTCCGGCGCCTGCCAGCAGCGCCTCGCGGACGCGGCCGACCGTGCCGACGATCCCACCCGGCTCGCCGAGGCCGCGAGTCGTCTGCTCGCCGCCTCCTGCGGCCGCAGCGCGACCTGCGCCGCCGCCGCGCGGGGGCTCGCCGAGCGCTACGCCCGGCGCGGTCGCTGGCACGAGGCGACCCCGTACTTCGAGCGCGCCGCGCGCGAGTCCGGCGCCGCGACGGACTGGGAACGCGTCGCGGACGCCGCCCTGCAGACGGGAAGGCTGGCCCGCGCGGCCCAGGCCATCGAGCAGGCCCGGCGCGCGGGCAGCGTCCGCGCCCCCGAGTTCGAGCGCCGCCTCGACGCCGCGCGCCGAGGGCAGCTCCTGGAGGGCGCGGGCCCGCGATGACCGGCCGACGCCGGCCGACCCACTGACGCGCCCTATCCGCCGTAAGCCTCACTCCGCGGTAAGGGAGCGGAAAGCCGGCACCATCGGCCCGCCCGGCGCTGCCCCGGCGTCCCCGCGCGCGCCCATCCACCAGCCGAGCGCCAGCGCCGCCACGCCGAAGCAGGTCACCAGCAGGGCGATCGCCGCGGTGGCGGGGATCCGCTGAGACAGGGCCAGGGCCGCGGCCCACGCCGCCCTCGGTGCCGCCGCGACCGGACCGGCGCGCCCAGGGCGGGCGGCGGTGCGGGTCGGGTCCGCAACGGCCAGGGCCGCCCCTTCGAGGACGAAGGTCGGCTCGTCTGCCGCGCCCCCGAGGGCCACCCCTCGCCGTGCCCACGCCCCACTCGACACCGGGATCGGTCCGGGCACGAAGGTCGGCTCCTCCGGCTTCGCCAGGCTCGCGAAGGCCCGGACCAGGGAGCCATCGCCGCTCCGCCCGACCGGGATCCTCTCGGTCACCAGGCAGCGACCGTCGCGCAGGCACGCACCCGACCGCGGGATCACCTCGGTGGTGCACGACGCGCCCTGGCCCCTCGTCCCCACGGCCGTCGCCAGCGCCTGCGTCAAGACGCCGTCCTCGTCGGGGCCGTCCCCCACCGCCGGGGGCGCGGGCTCCAATTGCCGCAGCGCGCTCGCCACCGTGCGCGCTGCCCCCGGTCGCTCGCTCGGTCGCTTGGAGAGCAGGCGCGCGACCAGATCGACGAGCCGCGGCTCGGCCCCGGGCAGGAAGGCGTCGAGACGGGGCGCGGTGCGGGTGAGGTGGGCGAGGAAGAGCGCGTTCGGGTCGCGATCCTCGTCGAAGGGCCCCCGGCCCGTCAGCATCTCGAAGAGCAGCAGGCCAACCGCATACAGGTCCGTCCGACCATCGACGGGATCGCCACGAGCCTGCTCCGGCGAGAGGTAGCGCGGGGTGCCGAGGGTCACGCCGCGGGCCGTGATGGTCACCCCGCCGACCGCCAGCTTCGCGATGCCGAAGTCGAGGAGCTTGATGCGCCGCGGTCCCACCATGAACACGTTCGCGGGCTTGACGTCGCGATGCACCACCCCGAGGTCGTGGGCCGCGGCCAGCGCCTCCAGCACCTCGATGGCGATGGCGATCGCCTCGCCGGTCGCCAGGCGGCGTTCGCGGCGCATCTTCGCCCGGAGGGTCTCGCCCGTCAGCAGCTCCATCACGAAGTACGGCGCCCCGTCGGCGCTGACTCCGGCGTCCGTCGCCTCGACGATCCCCGGGTGCCGAAGCTGCCCGAGCGCGCGCCACTCCTGGCGCAGGCGCGCGACCAGATCCGCTCGCGTGGCGTGCTCGGGGAGCAGCGCCTTGAGGACGAAGCGGCGGCCGAGCTCGACCTGCTCGACCTCGTAGACGCAACCCATGCCGCCGCGGCCGAGGTGACCCACCACGCGGTACCGCGTCCCGGGCACCAACGCGCCGACCTCGAGCTGCCGGGCTCCCCCCTTCGCTGCCATGCTTCGTCCGCCCGGGCTCAACGTGCCACCGGGAGCCGCCGCAGAATAGCCGAGTCCCTCGGCCCCGGTCGACGCCGTGCGACACCTCCCGACGGAGCCATCTCGACCACGCGTACCGCCCAGTTGCGCGCGCGACCACGGGCGCGCGAATCGCACGCCGCAGGACGTCACGGCGCTGCACATCCGCCCAGGCGCGCGCGGCGCCGTGACCACGCCGCGAGCGGGCGACCGCGGCCGCTCAGGAGCCAGCGAGCGCGGTGAGCGCCCAGAGCAAGAGGAACACGCTCGAGAGCAGGAGGTTCAGCGCACCCAGCGACAACCCGGCGATGGACATCCCCGCCCCCCCCACCCGCTGCGGGTCGCGACGCGCGGCCCGCCAGCCCACGAAGCCGGCGACGAGCGCGACGAGTCCGGTGAGCGGACCGAGGCAGAGCAGGCAGCCGCAGACCAGGGCGAGGACCGCCGCCGTGCTCGCGGGGGGCCTCGCTCCGATGGGCAGCCCGGTCCGAGGATCGAGGCTCATCGCGTGGAGGGCCATCGTCTCCTTGCCCCCAGTGATCGGCTTGCCAGCGCCGGGCGGGCCCGGCGGGAGCCATCCGCCGCCCGGCGGATCCCCCCCCCCGGGGGGCGGCCCTCCAACGGGGAAGCCGCCGCCCGGGAGCTGGCCCCCGGAGCCGGACCCCGCCGGGGGGTACCCGCCGCCCGGCGGATACCCGCCCCCCTGTGCACCGCGATCCGAGCTCGGATGCATCACGCCGCCCTTCTACCAGGCCGGACCCGAAGCGACGACGGGAATCGCTCGCGCCGCGGGGCGCGGATGCTACCTTGCCGCGCAATCCACCCGCACCGATGGCCATCACCCGCACCGACGTGCTTCACGTCGCCCGTCTCGCCCGGTTGACCCTCGCCGAGGAGGAGGTCGACGATCTCATCCGCGAGCTCGGGCGCATCCTCGAGTACGTCGAGCTCTTGCGCGAGGTCGACACGACCGGGATCCCGGTGACGTCCCACGTGACCGTCACCGAGGCGCCGCTCCGCGACGACACCGTGAGCGTCGTGCTCGACCGCGCGCTCGTCCTCGCCGAGGCGCCGCGCGGCACCGAGGAGGGGTTCGCGGTACCCTCCTTCGTCGACGAGGCATGATGGCGCGCGACCTCGTCGATCTCAGCATCCCCGAGCTCGCGGCGCGGGTCACGGCGGGAGAGGCCAGCGCAGAGGAGGTCACGCGGCAGAGCCTCGACGCGATCGATCGCGGCGCCGCCCTCGGGGCCTTCCTGAACGTGACCGCCGATCAGGCCCTCGCCCAGGCCCGCGCGGTGGACGCCAAGCGGCGACGCGGGGAGCCGCTGGGAGCGCTCGCCGGGGTCCCGCTCGCGATCAAGGACGTCCTCTGCACGCGCGGGCTCCCCACCACCGCGGGCTCGCGGATCCTGACCCGCGCCGAGTCGGGGCACGTCACCACGGATCCCACCCGTGGCTGGCGGCCTCCCTACGACGCCACCGTGGTCGAGCGGCTCGCCCGCGCCGACGCCATCCTGGTCGGCAAGACCAACCTCGACGAGTTCGCGATGGGCTCGTCGAACGAGAACAGCGCCTTCGGCCCCGCGCGCAATCCCTGGGATCCGCGCCGCATCCCCGGCGGCTCCAGCGGCGGCAGCGCCGTGGCTGTCGCTGCCGGGATGACGCCGGGCGCCCTCGGCACGGACACGGGGGGCTCCGTGCGACAGCCCGCTGGCCTGTGCGGGGTCGTCGGCGTCAAGCCCACCTACGGCCGCGTCTCTCGCCACGGCCTCGTCGCCTTCGCGTCCTCGCTCGACCAGGTCGGCCCCATCGCCCGCGACGTCCGCGGCGCGGCGCGCCTGCTCGCCGCCATCGCCGGCCACGACCCGCGCGACGCGACGTCGGCCGCCGTCCCCGTCCCCGACCTCGACGCGGCCTGCTCTCGCGAGGTGCGTGGGCTCCGCCTGGGCGTGCCCGAGGAGTACTTCGGGCCCGGCCTCGATCCCGACGTGGCCGCGAGCGTCCGCGAGGCGATCGCCGCGCTCGAGCGCGAGGGCTGCGAGGTGCGACCCGTGGAGCTGTCTCACACGCGTTTCGGTGTCGCCACCTACTACATCATCGCGACCGCCGAGGCGTCGAGCAACCTGGCGCGCTTCGACGGGGTGCGCTTCGGCCTGCGTCTCGAGCCGCCCGGAGGCGGCCTCGACGGCCTCTACGGCGCCACGCGGGACGCCGGCTTCGGGGCGGAGGTGAAGCGTCGAATCTTGCTCGGCACCTACGTGCTGAGCGCGGGCTACTACGACGCGTACTACCGCAAGGCGCAGCAGGTGCGGACGCTGATCCAGCAGGACTTCACCGCCGCATTCGCCGAGGTGGACGTGATCGCGACCCCGGTCTCGCCCACGCCGGCGTTCCTGCTGGGCGAGCGCGTCGCGGATCCGCTGTCCATGTACCTCGGGGACGTCTTCACGCTGCCGGCCAGCCTCGCCGGGATCGCGGGCCTCAGCGTCCCGGCACGGCCCACGCCCGCGCGCGAGGACCGCCCTGCGCTCCCCACGGGCCTGCAGCTGCTCGCGCCCCCCTTCGCCGAGGAGCGCCTCCTCGCCGTGGCGGCGGCCTGGGAGCGGGTTTCCCCGGCGCGGGACCTCCGACCGGCGCCGCCCTGAACCAGCGGAGGCTCACCCTCGCCCGGGACCGGTCGCGCCGGGGCGGCTCCGGGGCGGGATCCGTCGCGCCCGACGCGATCCGGGCGCCCCGGCGCGAGGGGGTGTCGTCGGAGCGTCGGGGCATTAACATGCGAGCCTCTTGTCCCCGACGCCCTTCGATCTGCTGCACTCGCTGGCGAGGCTCGCACGGCGGCTGACGGAGGAGCACACCGCGACCGTGCTCCCCGACGCGCTCGACCTCCTGCTCGCCGGGAGCGGCTGCGTCTTCGGAGCCATCTACCTTCTGGACCAGCAGCTCACCCCGATGGCCCTGCGGTTACCTGCGGGTGGCGCCGCCCCGGGCTCCGTCCGGGAAACCGTCGACGCCCTCGCGACCGACGCGGTGACGCTGCAGAAGCGCCGCGTGGTGCCGGACCTGCTCGCCGCCGTGCCCCCGATACCGGGCGCGGCCGTCACGGCGCTCGCGGCCCAGGGGGCCCTCGCCCTGCCCATCGAGCACGCCCGGGTCACCGTGGGTGCGGTGGTGCTGCTGGCCGCGGAGGAGCCGGCCCTCGCGGCCGAGCGCATCGCTTTCGTCGAGGCGGCGACCCACACCATCGGGCTGGCCATTCACCGTGATCGCGGCGCCGAGCTCGAGCGCATCCGGCGGGAGGAGATCGAGGAGTCGAACCGCATGGCGAGCATCGGCCTGCTCACGGGGAGCGTCGCGCACGAGCTCCGCGGCCCCGTCGCGGCGCTGGTGCTCCAGCTCGGCGAGCAGCGCCGCCTCCTGCGGGAGGCGGCGGCCAGCGGCGGCGAGGCGTCGCCCATGCTCGTGTCCGAGCTCGCCGAGCTCACCGCCGATCTCGACACCGCGATCGGCCGCGTGCGGGGCATCCTCGATCAGCTGGAGCGCCTGAGCCGCCGCGACTCGCAACCGGTGGAGCTCGATCTCGCGAGCGTCGTCCGTGACGCCATGGAAACCGTGCGCCCCTACCTCCGCCGACGCGGGATCGAGGTGAGCGAGCACCTCGAGACGACCCCCCAGACCACGGGCCGCCGTGACAACCTGGCGCAGGTGCTCCTGAACCTGGTCCTCAACGCCGCCGATGCCTGCGAGCAGGCGCCAGCCGGGAGCCGCACGATCCGGGTCAGCGTGGCCCCCGACGCCGATCGTGCCGTGCTGCAGGTGGACGACTCGGGGCCGGGGATCCCGCCGGACGCCATCCGGACCATCTTCACGCCGTTTTTCACCACCAAGCAGCGGGGCAAGGGGACCGGGCTCGGCCTCAAGATCTGCGCCGACGTGGTGACCGCGCACGGGGGGCACATCGAGGTCGCCAATCGTCCCCAAGGGGGCGCCTCCTTCCGCGTGCTCCTCCCGCGGCAGGGCATCGTCTCGGCGGCGCCGGGGCCGAACAGGCCCTCAGCCCCCCCCCCTCCCGCGCGCATCCTGGTCATCGACGACGACCCGCTGTTCCTGCGCGCGGTGAGCCGAGGGCTCACGGGGGTCATCGTAGACACGGCGCTCACCGCGTCGGAGGGCGAGCTTCGCTTCTCGACGCCGGACTATCAGCCCGATCTCATCCTGTGTGATCTGCACCTGCCCGGGATGGGGGGCCACGAGCTGCATGCCCGCGTGGCGGCGCGAGATCCCATGCTGGCGGCGCGCTTCCTCTTCTGCACCGGTGGCGCCCTCTCCCCCGAGGAGGCCGCTTACCTGCGAGAATCGGGCTGCCCCACCCTCTTCAAGCCGCTCAACCTGGACGATCTCCGCGCGATGCTCGAGGAGCCGCCGGAGTCCTGGAACCAGGCGCGAACGCTGTCCCGCGCCAGCACCCCCCCCGAGAGCCCCCGTACCGGCTGAGCCGCGGGGATGCGTTCACGCCCCCATCAACCCGAAGGCGTGAACGGATACGGCCGCGGCCCGAGTCAGGGGGCCACCGTCGGCCACCCGGGCATCACGAGCAGCCCGGCAGCGAGCCCCATGAACACCCCGCGGTGGGTGTCCTCGGGCCGCACGGCCGCGTCGCGGGCCAACTCCGCCGTGAGCCGCCGAAGCGACGGCGCGCCCGGCGCGAGGTCCAGCGCCCGCCGCTGGGCCGCGCCGAGGCCGAGCTCGGTGGGGTCCACGTCCGCGAGCAGGCGCGCGATGGGCTCGTGCTCCAGGGGACCGAGGAGCGCGGCGATCTCGGCGTCGCTGTAGCCCCGCTGGACCGCGCCCGCCGTGATCCCGATCGCCGTACCCCGCACGTTGATGCGATCCTCCACCGACGTCTCGCCGCGGAAGAAGGTGAGCTCCCCGTCGCCCCAGGTCAGTAGCTCGAAGAAGCGGCTCTCGACCTGCTCGATGAGCGCCCGGAGGAGCGCCGTCGGGCGCAGCTGCCCCAGCGCCACCAGCATCTCGCCGAGGCGCTGGCCGCGCTCGACGGCGTACACCAGGGCGTGCTCGATCTGCTCGCCGTCGAGCAGCCCCGCGCGTACCAACCAGGCACCGAAGACCTCGGCGCGCTCGGTCGAGGCGACGAAGCGCGGGATCCCGTCCTCGAGGTAGACGCGCTTCTGGTGAGCGCCCACCCGGGCGACCACGAGCCCCGTCGCGGCGGTCCGGGCCAGCCCGAGCAGGACCGAGGGGAGCGTCCGTCGTTCGATCGGTCGGCGCCAGGTCGCGGCCCCGTCGCGTTGCTCATCGAAACGAAACGCCGGGCGCTCGGCGAGCGCCGCCAGGACCGGCACCCGACCCAGCGTGACGAACGATGCGCCGGACTCGGCGACCAGGGTGCTCGATCCGGCCGCGCCAGTGGCGATCTCGAGGAGCACGGCGGGAAGCGAGAGCGGCCCCGCCACGGCCCCGCCGGCGCCCTGCAGGTAGAACGCGGGGCTGAGGGCGGGCGCGCTCAAGCGCGGCGGCGTCGGGTTGCGCCGCGGCATCTCCGCACGCTCGGGGACCGTGCTCCGCGGCGACTCCGGGGGCGCGGGCGAGCGCGCGGCGCCACGCCGCAGCGCCTCGGCGAGCGGCGAGAGGCCGGCGCCGGGTGCGTCCCCCGGCTCGTCATTCGGGCTCGGCAGGATGCCGAGCCCGTCGAGCCAGGGGGCGATCTGCCCGTCGCTCAGCGTCATGCCAAGATCACCCGCCACCCCGCGCACGGCCTCGCCGAGGTCGCGCGCCGACTGGAACCGGCGCTCCCGATCCCGCGCCAGCGCTGTGTGCAGGACCGCCATCAGCGGCGCCGGCAGGTCGGCACCGTAGCGGTCGAGGACGCGCAGGTCGGCCTCGTACATCCGTGTCAGCATCTCGAGCTCGTTTCGCCCCGGAAAGAGCGGGCGGGCGAGCAGCATCTCGGCCAGCACGATCCCGACCGTAAACAGATCGCTCCGGGCGTCGAGCTCCTCGCCGATCACCTGCTCGGGGGACATGTACCCCATCTTCCCCTTGAGCTCGCCGGGGTACGTCCGCCGGTCCACGAACGCGCTGAGGACGATGCCGAAGTCCGTGAGCTTCACCTCCCCCCCCCGCCCGACGAGGATGTTGCCCGGCGACACGTCGCGGTGCACGATGTTGAGTGGCCGCCCGCGCTCGTCCCGCGCTTCGTGGGCGAACCGCAGCCCGCGCAGCACCTCCGACGCGATGGTCAAGGCCGCGCCGAGCGGGAACCGCTGCCCTCGCGCGGCGACCGCCCGCAGGAGCCGGGCGAGGGAAGCCCCCTCGACGTACTCCATGGCCATGAACAGCTCGCCGTCGTGCTCACCGAAATCGACCACCTGCACGATGTTGGGGTGCGACAGCGCCGCGCAGATCCGCGCCTCGTCGCAGAACATCTCGAGGAACCGGGAGTCGAGCGCGAGCTGCGGCAGGATGCGCTTGATGGCGAAGCGCTTCTGGAAGCCGTGCGGCCCGGCGCGGCGCCCGACGTAAACCTCGGCCATCCCCCCGTTGCCGAGCCGCTCGCCGAGCTCGTAAGGCCCGAGCCGATTGCCAGGCGGAGAACCCGACAGGGCCATGCTCACGATCGTAGCTCATCGGAGGCCGAACGGAACCCCAGCCGACCGGCCGTCGCCCCATGACAGAATCCGCTAGAAGTCGGGGTGGGTTCGGCTAACTTGTCGCATCGAGATGCCACCCCGAGCGGGCCGAGCCGATGGACCCGGGACCCCCGACCGAGGCGCGAGGACCTCGCGCGTCGCCGCGGCGGCGCCCGCGCGCGACGACGGGTGCGCCGGCGCGTCCGACGCGGACCCGTCGCCGCCGACGGACGCGCTCGCCACCGTGGTGATCACCGGTAGCGCCACGTTCGTGGGGCGCAGCCTCGTCGGGCTGCTGGAGGAGTCACCGAGCGTCGGCCGGATCCTCAGCGTGGACGTCGCCGCTCCGAGCACCCGCGGCCCCAAGACCAGCCACTTCTCCATCGACCTGTCGCACGCAGCGGCGGAGTCTCGGCTCGCGGAGCTCTTCGGCGACGAGCGACCGGCCAGCGTGGTCCACGCTGCGTTCGCGGTATCTCCCGGGCAGGACGCGATCGGAGCGCACGAGCTCGAGGCCATCGGCACCGACCGTCTGCTCAACGCCTGCCTGCGGACCAAGGTGCGCAAGATCGTCCTCTGGAGCCACACGCTGCTGTACGGGGCCCACCCCACCAACCCGAACTTCCTCGGCGAACACCACCCCCTGCGCGCCCGCCGCGACGAGCCCTTCTTCGCCAACAAGATCGACGCCGAGGCCGCGGTGCTCCGCTTCGGGCGGCCGGGCACCGGCCGCGTGGCGACGGTGCTGCGCACCGCGGCGATCCTCGGCCCCACGGTGGAGAACTACCTCTCGCGGTACCTCGGGCACCGGCTGGTCACCACGGTGCTCGGCTTCGATCCGTTGTGGCAGTTCGTGCACGAGGCGGACGCCGTGCGTGCGTTCCGGATCGCGCTCGAGCGCGACCGCCCGGGGATCTTCAACATCGTCGGCGACGGTGTGCTGCCCCTGAGCGCGGTGGTGCGCCTCGCAGGCAGCACTGCCCTCCCCCTGCCGCGCTCGGCCGGCGAGGGGCTGCTGAACGCGCTCTGGCTGACCCGCCTCGTCGACATGCCGCCCTCGTTCCTCGACTACCTGCAGTACCTCTGCGTGGCCGACGGGGCTCGGGCCGCGCAGGTTCTTGGCTTTCGCCCCGCCTACACCACTCGCGAGGCGCTCCTGGAGTACGCGCACAGCAAGCGGCAGCGGAAAGCCCGCCTCACCTCGGAGAACCCCGCGTGAAGCAACGCCGCAGAAATCACGGACCCCCGACCGGCCGACTGTCCCCCGAGCAGCTCCACCGCCGGAACGTCGCTGCCTCCTTCCGCCACGCGCCGCGGCAGCAGCGCCAGGCGATGCGCTCGACCGGGCCGTTCCGCTGGAGTGACTCTCCCTACGGCGACGAGGCGGCGATCGGCCTCGGCAGCGCCGTGGTCCCGCCCCAGGCCCGCTCGCAGCGCCTCCCGATCCTCGAGGACTTCGACGCGCCCCCCGTCTCGGAACGAGCTCCAGGTGACATCGCCGGACGGATCCGAGCCCTCGAGGCCCGCCTCGACTCGATGCTGGACGATTCCAGCGTCCCGGGCGAGCCCGACCCCCGCCGGAGGCAGCCGACCCGCGCGACGCCCGGATCGCTCGACGAGGCGGACGTCGCAGCGGATCGAGGGGAGCCGTTCCCCGGTGACGGCTTCGACGATCTGCCGCTCTCGATGGACGACGGGCTGGACGCCGAGGTCCCGGCGCCCGACCCCCTCGACGCAGGTGACGCGGAGCCCGAGCCCGAAGACGAGCCCGAGAACGGCGGCGAGTCCCCACGCGACCGTCGCCTCAAGCGGCGACGGGAACGCAAGGCGAGTCGGCGTCGCGCGCCCGACGTCGACGAGTTCGGCCTCGATCCGGGGTTCGACCACCGCTTTGCGCAGCCGGTGATGGACTTCCTCTTCCGCCGCTACTTCCGGACGCAGGTCACCGGCATCGATCACGTCCCGGCCACGGGTCGGTGCCTCATCGTGGCCAACCACTCGGGGACCGTGCCGATGGACGGCGCGATGCTCCGCACGGCGATCCGGCTGGCGCACCCCAGCGGTCGAGACGTGCGCTGGTTGTCCGAGGACTTCCTCTACTACCTCCCCTTCGCGGGGACGTTCATCACGCGAACCGGGGCGGTGCGGGCCTGTGTCGACAACGCGGCGCGGCTCCTCGACTCCGATTGCTGCGTGGTCGCCTTCCCCGAGGGCGTGGCCGGGATCCGCAAGCTTTATCGGGACCGGTACCGCCTGCAACGCTTCGGGAGAGGTGGGTTCGTGCGGCTCGCGCTCCGCGCGGGCGCGCCCATCATCCCCTGCGCGATCGTCGGGGCCGAGGAGACGGGGCCGATGCTGCTCCGCGACGAGCTGGTGGCCCGCTGGCTCGGGCTCGCCTACCTCCCGATCACGCCGACCTTTCCCTGGCTCGGACCGCTGGGGCTGGTCCCCGCGCCGACGCGCTGGAGCATCCGCTTCGGCGAGCCGCTGGCGCTCGACGAGTACGGTCCCGGCTCGGCCGAGGACGATCTCCTGGTGGCGCGCGTCGGGGATCACGTGCGCACCACCATCCAGCAGATGCTGGACGAGGGGGTCCGCTCCCGTAAGAGCGTCTGGCTCGGCTGAAGAGGGCACGGGGCGCTTGGCGGACCGCCCGCGATGTGCGCCTCCCAGCCTGCCCGCGCCGAGCGGGGACGGGCTGCTGATCGTCGACAAGCCCTGTGGACCGACGAGCCACGATCTGGTGCTCGCCGTCCGCCGATGGACGCAGCGACGCGACGTGGGGCATGCCGGCACGCTGGACCCCGCCGCCAGCGGGGTCCTGCTGGTCCTGCTCGGGGAGGCGACCAAGCTCAGCGCGCACCTCACCCTCGACGACAAGCGCTACCTCGTCGAGGTAGCGCTCGGAGCCGGGACGGACACGGGTGACGCGGACGGCACGGTCACCGCCTCCGTCGATCTCGAACCGGGCTGGCTCTCGCGGCCCGTCCTGGAGAGCGCGCTCGCCGGGGAGCGCGCCCGCGTCGCGCAGGTGCCGCCCGCGTTCAGCGCGATCAAGGTCGCCGGCCGCGCCGCGCACCGCCTGGCGCGCGCGGGTCGCCCGCCCGAGCTCGAGCCGCGCCCGGTGTCGGTGCGGTCCCTGGAGCTGCGCGCGGCGAGCGATCGCTCCCTCACCGTCGAGCTCGTCGTGTCCAAGGGCTACTTCGTCCGCTCCTTCGCCCAGGATCTCGGCCAGCGCCTGGGAGTTCCGGCACACGTCCACGCGCTTCGCCGGCTGGCGAGCGGGCCGTTCGCCCTCGATGAGGCGGTGACCTGGCCCCCCGAGGGGCCCGTGACTCCGCTCTCGCTCGGGGCGGTGGTGCGCCGGACGCTCCCCACCGCGACGCTGACGGCCGCCGGAGAAACCCTCGCTCGACAGGGGCGGCGACTCGGGCGCGAGCACTTCGCCTCCCCGCCACCGGCGGAGACTCCCGCGGAGCCGGCGCCGATCTTCGCCTGGCTCGGACAGACCGACGAGCTGGTCGCCCTCGGACGGCCCTGCGGGCCCGACGAGCACCGGGTGGTACGGGGGTTCCGAGCGCGCTAGAGCAGCAATCAGGTTGATTTCTGCGACAAATCAACGATCTGGAGCACCGAAGTGGGAGCAGACTTCGGCGAAGGAGGCCTGGAAAATGTCTCCTCGCCCTGCACGGAGGCATTTTCCGGGCCTCCGTTGCTGTCGGCAACCTGTTCGGTGCTCTAGGGCACCAATCAGTTTGCCGGTGGCGTCGCCGCCCTGAAAGACGCCCCCCGGCGAAGCGAGGGGTTTCGCGGCGATGGTGACCGGGCTCCGCGTTCGATCGCTCAGGTCACAGCGAGGGGTTTCGCGGCGATGGTGACCGGGCTCCGCGTTCGATCGCTCAGGTCACGTCGAATCTTCGCAGGGACAGCCCGCGGTCCCCGAGCCTGGTGCGCAGCCGATCGGCGAGGTCCGGCTTCACCGGGTCGAGCGGGGAGCTGATCGACACCTCCACCTCGCACCCCACCACTTCCACCAGGATCTCGGCCCCAGCGAGGGGCCCGACGGCGATCTCGAGCCGCGCCACCCCTCGCCTCCCGTCGCCGCCCCAGGCCATCCGCCGGACCCCCCGCAGCGAGCCGTCCGCCGCGCCCGCGCCCCGCGTCGGCAGCCCGCCGCCGCCCGAGGCCAGAAGGAGCGCGGGCTCCGGCGGCATCGGGACGCCCAGCGGCTCGCCTCCCGGGGGCTCCCGGTCCCGCGCGCGACGAGGTCCTTCGCCGACATCCGCCGGCGACTCAACGGCCGGCCACCCTGGGTCCTCCCGATCGGGGAGGCCGGCCCCTGGACCCTCCGGAACGGGGCGCTCGGCCTGGTGTGGACCGTCGCGACCGACCGCCGCCCCCCCTCCGGCCCCAAGACCGGAGACCGTGGCCGTCGCTCCCGGCGGACAATTACCGCCTCGCGCCCCGAGCAACGCCGCGAACCCTCCCGGCGCCACGGGACGAGGTCGTCCCCACCCCGAAACGCCAGGGGGCGCAGGGACGCCCCCCCCTCGGTCGAGCCCCAGCTTCATCCCCTCGGGTCGCCCGTTTGGGGTCTTGAGTTGCGCTTCCGCGAGCCGCTGACTACCCTGGTGGTTCCGAAGAAGCGGGGGGCGGGGGCCCGCAAGTGCGGCCGCCCGGCGCTGCCGGCGCCCGATTCCCGGCAACCCGAAGGAGAGCAAGGGCATTCGGACCCTCGGCTGAAGCACGTTGGATTCGCCAGTTCCAGAACTCGTCGCCAACCTGCTGCTCGCTGCGCTCCCCGCCATCGCGGCCTCGGTCTTCGCCGCCGCCAGCGCCGCCCTCGCTGCACTCCCGGGCGCCCGGAAGGCGGCCCTCGCGGATGCCCTCGAAGGCAGCGCCCGGAAGGCGCTGGAGCGCTACGTCGCGGAGGGCTACGCGATCGAGACGCGCTGGACCCTGCTCCGGGTCTTCTGCATCGCCTGCTCGGCGCTGCTCCTGCGCGACGCCCTGACGGGCTGGCTCGCGGGGACCTTGGCGCTCCTCGTCGCCGCGACGCTGGCGCTCGCGTCGTACGGTGTCGCCTCCCAGATCGGCACCGCGCTGGCGGAGCGGACCCCCGAGTCCTCGGCCACGCTCTTGCTGCGCTGGCTCCGCCCCCTGGAGTGGCTGGTGTTCCCGCTCGCCGTGCCCTTCGTCGCGTTGGGGGCCGTGCTGGGGCGCTCGCAGCGGCTCGCGCCGGTGAGCACCGAGGTCGCCGAGGCGGAGGTGGAGCTGATGGTCAACGAGGGCGAACAGACCGGCGCCCTCGATCACGAGCAGTCGGAGATGATCCGCAACGTGCTCGATTTCCGGGACCTCACCGCCGGTGAGGTGATGGTGCCGCGGACCCAGGTGACGGCATTCGAGATCGACGTCGACGTTCACCTCCTGATCGCCCGCGTCATCGAGGAGGAGCACTCCCGGTACCCCGTGTACCGCGAGCACATCGACAACGTGGTCGGCATCCTCCACGTCAAGGACCTCATCCGTCACGTCGCCGCCCAAGGCTACGAGGCCTTCCGACTCGAGGCGCTCATGCGCCAGCCGCCGGTGTTCGTCCCGGCGAGCCAGAGCGCCTCCAGCGTGCTCCGGGACATGCGGGTCGGCCGGCAGCACCTCGCCGTCGTGATCGACGAGTTCGGAGGGGTGAGCGGGATCGTGACGCTCGAGGATCTGATCGAGGAGATCGTCGGCGACATTCGGGACGAACACGACGACGAGGAGGCGCCCATCACGGAGCTCGGCGAAGGCCGCTTCCTCGTCGACGCTTCGTTGGGGGTGAGCGATCTGAGCCGCTTCCTCGGCGCCGATCTCCCCGAGGACGGCGACTACAATTCTCTCGGGGGCTTCCTCACCGAGCGCCTCGGCCGCGTCCCCGCCACGGACTCCACCCTGGACGCTTACGGGCTACGATTCATCGTACGGGACGCCACCGAGCGCCGCGTCCTCAAGGTAGAGATCGTCCGCAGCGCGCCCGCCCGGGAGCCGGTTAGGCATGCCGGGGCATCGACCCGCCCGCCTGCCGCCCGGCGCACCGATCCGGCCACGCCGCGCGCTACCCCCGCCCCGGGGGAGCCCCGCACACGGGGCGCCTCCGCCCGGTGATCGTCGGTGTGAGCGCGGAGAAGGACGGCGCCGCTAGGTCGAATTGGCGATCTTGCGCAGCTCCTCGACCAGCTTGTCGCCGAGCTGGATCAGGCCTTCCTTGTCGTCGGCGCCGCCCTGGCCCTGCTCGCCACGGAGAGCGGACTCCACCCGCGTCACCTCCCGGCTGAGGGCGCCCACGGTGGTGTTGGCACAGACGCTCGACTGCGTCGTCGGATCCACCGGAATGATCTTGGGGTTGTTGCCGGTCGGATCGCCGCTCGTGTAGCGCTTGAGGGCGATTTCCTTGCCGCCGTCCTTGATCTTGAACTCCTCGGGCCACTTGTAGGTCGTGTCACCCTTCTTCGTGAGGGCGAATTGCTGGGCCCGCTCGAGCGGCTGCATCACGGCCATCGGACCTGCCGCGCCCCCCACCACGAAGACGGACCACTGGACCTTGCGGGTTTCCTCGTTCTGCTGCTCGAGGACCGAGGCGAGCTCCTTCCGGCTGGCGCTCAGCAGGATCTGGAGCCTGTCCTTGGCGTCGTTCGCCTCCTGGGCGCGGCTCGCGTACTGGATGAGCATCGCCTGGGTGGTCGAATTGAATCGACCCATGCCCTTGCCGGCCATCGTCCCCCCGTCGAACGGGATGGTGACGTCGCCGA
Organism: uncultured Polyangiaceae bacterium; assembly: GCA_964404725.1. Lineage (GTDB taxonomy): Bacteria > Myxococcota_A > Polyangia > Polyangiales > Polyangiaceae > JAFGBI01. Next base: position 192,567 of record CAYOLF010000001.1, on the reverse strand, counting down.
GGGCCTTGACCTGAGCCTCGGGGTACTTGTTGTCCCTGAGGCTCTCCATCGCCGCCTTCAGCGTATCGGCGAGCTGGACCACCTGCGTGTTGGCCTTGTCGACGTCGCCGAGCAGCTCCTTGGCGCCGACCACGGCGGCCTTCGCGCTCTTGAGGCTCGCCGAGCGGTCGCCGAAGGCGAATCCGAGCAGCCCGCCGACGGCGGCGGCCACCGCGATCCCCACCATCATCCGCCCTCGGCCGCGCTTCTGGGCCGCGAGCACCTCGGGGCTCATCTCGACCGTGATGGACTGCGCCTCCATCTTCCCGGCCGACGCTTCGGCGGCCGAGATGGACGAGTACGGGTCGGACGCGTCGACGCGGGGCCCCGGGGGGTAACTCCGGGTCATGCCGGGGAGCGACGGCTTGGGGATGCCGACGGGCGGCGGCACGGCCGGCCCTCCCTGGGCGACGACCGCCCGCGTTCCCAGGCGGGCTTTGAGATCAATCTTTGGCTTCTTTTCCTCTGCCATCGAGCTTCCTGGCTACCGGGGGGCTAGGCGCAGCGGGAGCAACGGGGCCGGTGCGGGTGGCGGCACAGTAGCGGCGTCCCTTCGAGCCGGCAAGGCTCTATGCCGGGGTCCTCGCTCGGCGCGGGACGCGGGCGAACGGCCAGGGCGCTGGCGACACCCCATCACCGCGCGGCGATCCAGGCGTCGAGCCGCGCCTGGTCCTGCTCGTGGAGCGCCACGAAGTGCAGCGCCCGCTCCTTGCCGCGCCGCCAGACCTGCTCGGCCCAGACCCACAGGGTCCTGTCGTCGCCCGGCAGGCGGAGCTCGAGCGTGGTGGAGCGCGTCGAGGACTCGGGCTCATGCACGGCGGTCACCCGCAACCCATCGCGCGAGATGTCCCGCGCGCGGCAGAGGTGGGGGTGTCCGTCCACGTACTTGTTCACGAACAGGTCGATCTTCTGGCGGGCTTCACGGCGGCGGTCGAACATGAACGGGATCGTACCGAGCCGCGCGGCGGAGTTGAAAATTCGCCGCACCGTAGCCCGGGTTTCGTGCTAGCCCTGCGCGGGGAGACGCCATGCGACCGGGTCCGAAGCGCGTCGTAGTCATCGACAACTACGACTCGTTCACCTACAACCTGGTTCAGTATCTGGAGACGCTCGGCGCGACCACCGACGTGCGGCTCAACGACCGCACGACCCCGGAGGCCGTCGCCGCCGCCGCGCCGGACGGGATCCTGCTCTCGCCCGGGCCGGGGACCCCGGACGACGCCGGCGTGACCCTCGCCGTCATCGCCGAGCTCCGCGGCAAGATCCCCATCCTCGGCGTGTGCCTTGGCCATCAGGCGATCGGCCAGGCCTATGGGGCGGTGGTGGTGCGCGCCGGTCGCCTGATGCACGGCAAGACGTCCCTCATCCTCCACGACGAGCAGGGCATCTTCGCAGGCGTCCCCTCCCCGTTCGAGGCCACCCGCTATCACTCGCTGATCGTCGACCCCTCAACCCTGCCCGCCGGGCTCGTCGTGACCGCGCGCACGCCCGAGGGCGAGCTGATGGGTTTCCGGCACGCTGCGGATCGCGTGGAAGGCGTCCAGTTCCACCCCGAGTCCATCCTGACCCGACAGGGCATGACCCTGCTGCGAAACTGGCTCGCTCTGCTCCAGTAACTTCTCAGTTATGTCAGGTCAAATACCTGAATTCAATGCCATATTTGCCTCCGTCATGACGGAGGACGGGATCGCCCCTGGCGAGCTCGAGCTGGTGTTCGAGGCGATCCTCGCAGGAGCCTGGACGCCCGCCCAGATCGCCGGCCTGCTGGTGGCGCTCAAGATCCGTGGGGAGACGCCGGCCCAGATCGCGGCGGCCGCGCGCGCCATGAGGCGATCCATGGTCCCCGTCGTCCACCGCGGCGGATCCGTGCTCGACACCTGCGGCACGGGCGGCGATGGCGCTGGCACGGTGAACCTGTCGACCGGAGCCGCGGTCATCGCCGCGGCGGCGGGCGTGCGCGTCGCCAAGCACGGCAACCGGGCCGTCTCGAGCCGAGCCGGGAGCGCTGACGTGGTCGAGGCGCTGGGGATCCCTCTCGACGTCCCGCCCGAGCGGGCCGCCACCGTGCTGGACGAGGCGGGCATCACCTTCCTGATGGCGCCCGTACACCACCCGGCGATGCGCCACGCCGCACCCGTCCGTCGCGAGCTCCGGGTCCGAACCATCTTCAACCTGCTCGGGCCCCTCGCCAACCCCGCCGGAGCGACGCACCAGCTACTCGGCATCTTCGACGACGCCCTTCGACATCCGCTGGCGCTGACACTCGCGGAGCTGGGAACGGAGCGGGCGTGGATCGTCCGGGGCGTGGACGGCCTGGACGAGGTCAGCCCCCTCGGCCCCACCCGCGTGACCGAGCTGGACCGAGGCACGGTGCGCGAGCTCGAGGTAAGACCGGAGGATTTCGGCCTGCGTCCGGTCGAGCGCGCCGCGATTGCCGGCGGCGACGGCCGCGAGAACGCAGCCACCTTGACCACGGTGCTGCGGGGCGAGCCCCACCCCGCGCGCCCCGCCTTCGTCCTGAACGCGGCGGCCGCGCTGGTCGTGGCGACCGGGGCCTCGCCGAGGGAGGCCGCCGCGCGGGCGGAGCAGCTGCTGGACTCGGGGGCCGCCGGGGCCCAGCTCGAGCGGTGGCGCGAGGCGGCACGTCGCGCTGCCCACACGGAGTGACGTCGATGGGGTGGCTCGAACGCATCCTCTCCACCAAGCGGGACGAGGTCGGGCGGCTGTCCGGGCACACGCTCCCGGCGCCGCCGGCCCGCCGCGTCGTGGCGCTCCAGCGCGCCCCCGGAGAGCCCCTGCGCCTCATTGCCGAGATCAAGCGGCGCTCGCCCTCCGCCGGCCCGCTCTCCACGGTGCTCGGGGTCGCCGAGCGGGCGGCAGCCTACGAGCGCGGAGGGGCCGCCATGATCAGCGTGCTCTGCGATCGGACCTACTTCGACGGAAACCTGGCCCATCTCCGCGCTGCGCGGGCGACCACCAACCTGCCACTGCTCTGTAAGGACTTCATCATCCACGAGCGCCAGCTGGCGGTGGCCCGCGCGTTCGGCGCGGACGCGGCGCTGCTCATCGCCCGCTGCGTCTCGCCGCGTGAGCTGGCGGGGCTGGTGCAGGCGGCTCGGGCGCACGATCTAGTCCCGCTGGTCGAGGTCGTCGACGAGGCGGAGCTTCAGGCCGCGCTCGCGGCCCACGCCCCGATCGTCGGGGTGAACGCGCGGGACCTCGACACCCTCGAGATCGACCTCGAGCGCGCCCATCGGGTCCTCCAGGCCGTCCCCCCGGACGTGACGCGGGTGCGCTTCTCCGGCGTCGCTGCGGCCGCGGACGTACGCCGGATCGCGGCGACACCCACGGACGCCGCCCTGATCGGGGAGGTTCTCATGCGGGCGGACGATCCCGAGCCCCTCCTGCGCGAGCTGGCGGCGGCCGCGGCTGGCGGTTTGGCCGCAGATCTCCCCGACCGCTAGACTCGTGTCCGGTGCGGATTGACGCGGCTGTCGACCTGTTCTTGGACCACCTCCGCGTGGAGCGTGCGCTCTCAGTGCACACCCTCGCGGCCTACGGCAGCGATCTCGCCAAGCTCGCGCGCCACGCCGAGGAGCGGGGGTGCCCGCAGGTGGAGGCCACCGACCCGACCCTGATCGCGAGCTGGCTCGAGACGCTGCTGCAGCAGAAGCTGTCCGCGCGTAGCGCCGCGCGGCACCTCTCGGCGGCGCGAGGGCTGTTCCGGTTCCTCGCCCGCGAGGGTGTCGTCGCCCGCGACCCCACCGCCCTCGCCACCCGGCCGCGTCTCGGCCGACGCCTGCCCCGGACGGTGGGCGCGGACGATCTGCTGCGCATCATCGAAACGCCGTCGCCAACGACGGCGCGGGGGCTGCGCGACCGGGCGCTACTCAGCCTCGCCTACGCCTCTGGGCTCCGAGTGAGCGAGCTGGTGGGCCTGACACTCAACGACCTCGACCTCGAGCGCGGCGTGGTGGCTGCCTTCGGCAAGGGCCAGAAGCGTCGCCTGGTACCGATCGGGGAGATCACGCTCGGTCACCTGGAGGCTTACCTCGCGCGACGCCACGAGCTCGGCCGCGGCCGTCCCATGGACGGTCGCGACGGCGCGATCGTCTTCCGCTCGCCGTCCGGCCGGGCCCTGACGCGGCAGGGGATCTGGAAGATCGTGCGGCGAACTGCCCTGACGGCGGGGGTGCGCGGCGCGGCGCACCCCCACCAGCTCCGGCACTCCTTCGCCACCCACTTGCTGGCCGGCGGTGCCGACCTGCGCGCGGTCCAGGCGATGCTCGGGCACGTCGACGTCGCCACCACCGAGATCTACACGCACGTCACCCACGAGCACGTCGTCGCAGCCTACCGTCGGGCCCACCCCCGTGCCTGATCCCTGCGACTGCGGCTTCTCGGTCCGCGAACCCGAGGGCGCCGAAACCCCGCTGCTGGTGGAGATCCCGCACGCCGGGCTCGAGGTGGACGCGGAGGCGCGCACCACCCTGCTGGCATCGGAGCATGCCGTCGCTCGCGACGCCGACCTCTGGGTCGACGAGCTGTTCGCCGGCGCCCCCGCACAAGGGGCGACGGTCCTCGTGGCCCACGTGAGCCGGTACGTCTGCGACCTGAACCGGGCGGAATCGGATCTGGATGCGCGCGCGGCGAGGGAGGGTCGACGGCGCTCGGCACCGCATGGGCTGGTGTGGTGCTCCACAACCACGGGCGAGCCCGCGCTCGCGCACCCCATCGACCGAGCGGAGCTTGCGCGCCGCCTCGAGCGTTATCACCGCCCGTACCACCGGCGCCTCGCCGAGATCCTGCTGGCCAAGCGGGCCCGATTCGGGTTCGCTGTCCTGCTCTGCGCGCACTCGATGCCGAGCCGAGCCCACGGACCCACGACCGGATCGGCGGGCCCCGGCAGCCCCCCGGGGGGGACGGCCCGAGCCGACATCGTGCCCGGCAGCCAGGGACGCACGACCGCGGCCGATGCCGTGGTGGACTGCCCCGCGCGGCTCGCGCGGGAGCGGGGCTGGACGGCGGCCCACGACTGGCCGTTTCGCGGGGGCTACAGCACGGTGCGGTACGGACGCCCCGAGGCCGGATTCCACGCGGTGCAGGTCGAGATCTCCCGGCACCTCTACATGGACGAAACTACCCTGGCAAAAATGCCGGTGGGTTTCGAGGAGGTCCGAGGCTACTGCCGGTCGCTAGTGGCGGCCCTGTCCCACCTCGAGCTAGCATGAGGGCTGCCGTTGCCCCCGAGCGATCGACAGACGGCCGCCGGCTCGCCCCCGGACGCGCCCGCGGCGCAAACGCCGGCGCGAGGCGACAGCGCTCGCAAGCCACTCCTCGCCTCCGAGGTCATGGTCGCGGAGCGCACGCCGCTCGAGCCGTGGCATCGAGGAGGACGGCTCGGACTGCTCGGCGCCGCCCTGCTCCTCGCCGCGCTGGGCTCGGCCGTCTGGGCGGGTTTCCCGCTCCCATACGACGCGGCCAGCACGGCCTTCGGCGCCGCCGCGGCCTGCGCCCTCATCGCCCTCCTGCCGTTCTCCTACCCGGTCCGCGCGATCTTGACCGTGGCGCTGAGCGCCGGCCTGATGCTGCTCGGGCTCGGGGGTGCGGGCCCGCTGGCAGGGCTCGCCATCGACGGAACTGGACCCCGTGACCTCGTCCGGCTCCTGGTGGCGACCACCCTCCCGGCTGCGCTGTTCCTGCGAGGGCGCTACCCGTCCTTCCCGGCCACGCGGACCCTGCTGGGGATCGTCCTGGCCCTCTCGCTGCCCCTGCTCTGGCTCGAGGGAAGGCTGGCCCTCGACCCCGGGGTCCACTGGGCCGTCCGCGCCGCCGCGACCCTGGCAGCGCTGGCCCTCGTGGTCAGCACCGCAGGGATGACGAGCAGCGAGAACCTCGGGGCCTCCTCCCCCTGGGCCTGGATCGTCCTCGGGGCGCTTCCGATCGGGATCGGGGCCCGGGCCCTCTCGCCCCTGGCGGACGCCGAGGTGGGCTGGCTGACCTACCCGGTGACCGGGCTCGCCATGGCCGGCGTAACGGCGCTCGGGAGCCTCGCCCTGGCTCAGCTGCTGGCGACGATGATCGGCCCCCGGGCGCGCGCCCGACTCCGCGAGCAGGGGCGACCGACCAGAGCACCCATCGATCCACCAGCAGCGTCGGCACCGTGAAGAACGCCCCCCTGCAGGGCGAGGGGACGTTCCGCAGAGCACCTTTGGCGGGGTCGGCTGCGTGCCCGGTGTCCTGGGGCGCTGATCTTCCGCGGCAACCAAGCCGATTGCCGCTCTAGCGAACGCCGCTTGAACGACCCCCCGAGGTGAGCTAGCTTGCGCGCCCTCATGGCGCGGAGCGAGATCACGGGCAAGCGGCGGATGCGGGCATGCAATGTCTCGCACTCGAACATCCACACCCATCGCTGGCAGAAGGTGAACGTCCAGCGCCGGCGGCTCTGGGTCCCGGAGCTGAAGCGATACGTCTCGGTGCAGATCACTACGAGCGATCTGAAGACGATCGACAAGCTCGGCTTCCTCGCGTTCGCCCGACGACACGGCTACGCGGTCTGACCGCGAGCCGCCCCCTGCCCCGGACGGAGTCGGCGCGCCCGCGAGGCGTGGGTGGTTTGTGTCGTCCTGGTGCGGGGGCCGTCAGCGCCCGGGAGCTTCGACGTCGCCTGAGCCCAGACGCCGCACCAGCCGGAGCGGGACGGCGCCGTGGCCGACGACGAGGCGCGAAGGGTCGGCGGCCGCCTCGACGATACGGCCCTCGGGATCGCGACCGAGCGCGACGGGGGACGGTGCGGGGAGCCGGGTGCCGGGGCGGACCCGGACAACGCCGCGCATGATGGGCACCGCCAGGAGCGGTGCGACCAGCTCGAGCTCCGCCACCACCAGGCCGTGCGTCGCCTCACGGTAGGCGAGCGCCGCGAACACGCCCTGCACGTCCACGGCGAGGACGGCGTGACCGCTGCCCGGCGCCGCCGTTTCGTGCCGCTCCGCAGGCTCGTCGCCCCACGGCGCCTCGACCCACGCACCGGCGCCCAGGGCAGTCTCCCGAGCGGCGTGGTCGACCTCGGGGACCGCATCGAAATCCTGTTGCGTCAGCAGCCCACCCTCGCTCGGCCCGGCGATGCGCAGGAGCGGACGGGTGAATTCGGGCCCTCGCAACGCCGCCCCGCCCTGGTCACGGAGCCGACGGAGCAGCGCAACGCGGGCGGGAGCGCGGGCCTGTTCGGCCGCGGCGATGCCCGCTCGCAGGAGCACCCCCGCAGACACCGACTGATCCAGCGATCGCGCGACGAGCGCCGCCAGGACCCCCTCTGGCACCGCAACGCGGGCCGCGTCGGGCACCGGCGCCCCGGCGAGGAACCCGCGAGGGCGACGGACGCCGCGCCCGGGCTGACAGGACCGCCCGTCGAACGCCCTGGCCCCAATGCCGACCCCAGCGACGAGCACGGTCACCGGAGCCAGCATGACCCCCGGTCGAGCACCGGCCGCGGCGAGGAACCCCCCCACGACGGCGGCCACCGCGGAGGCCCCGCCGAGCAGGAGATCGGCGGCAGCCTGCTCGACCAGTGCGTCGTCGGCGATGGCGCGCGCGCGAAGCCTCATCTCAATCCGCCCGAACCCCGAGCGCCGCGGGATTAGCGCCGTTTGGGGCCGTCGTCGAGCCCATCGTCGTCCTCGTCGTCCTCGTCGTCCTTGTCGTCCTCGTCGTCCTCGTCGTCCTCGTCGTCCTCGTCCTCGTCCCCGTCCCCGTCCTCGTCCTCGTCCTCGTCCTCGTCCTCGTCCTCGTCCTCGTCCTCGTCCTCGTCCCCGTCCTCGTCCCCGTCCTCGTCCCCGTCCTCGTCCCCGTCCAGCTCCGCGAGCCCGAAAGACGTCCCCGCGACCCGTCCGGTCTTCACGTCCTCCAAGAATTCCGGGTCGGCGAGGCGCTCGCGGATCACCACGGCGCCACGCGCTGCCCCCGACCCTTCCACGACGACGTAGCCCTGCTCGCTCCCCACCAGACGTGCGGCGACGATCTCCGCGGCATCCAAGCTCAGCCGCGCGCCCGTCCCGAGTCCGAGGAGCCTCGAGTAGACCACCGGCCCCGGCGGCGCCTCGCTCCGCCGCAAGTCCCGCACCAGGACGAGCCCGAGCCGCGATGCCAGCGCGAACTGCTGTTCCGGATCCCAGAGGCCGCGCGGCTCCCAAGCGACCCGCTGCCCCTGTTGGACGAGTCGCTCCACGAGCTCCGCGATGCGCCGCTCGGTGCGTCGGCTGGGCGTGGCGCTGGGACGGGTCTGCAGCACGACGAAGCGCGCCTGGAGGATCTCGGCCGCCTCGAGCGCGCGCTTGAGCGCCGCCTCGAACGCCTCGCCCGGCTCGAGCTCGCCGACGACGCGAGGCAGCAGCACGCTGAACGCGAACCCCTCTGGCACCGCCCGGCGGTAGGCGCGCAAGGTGGACGAGCGCGGCAGCACGCCCGGCTCCGCTCTCACCTCCAGGAGGTCGAGCTTGGCGGCGTACCGCTCGATTGGACCCTTGAACCCCGTCTCACCGACTCTGAGCTCCATCTTGCGCTCCGCCTTCTTCCCTCACGCTCTGCCGCAAACCTAGCCCCTTGACCACCACCGACGGCCAGGCCGCGGGGACGCGGGGAGAATCCATCCGCGGCGGACACCCGCCGCTGCAAGCCCGGCCGCACCGCGAGCACGGGCCGGGGTCAGCCCCCGGGGGCGCTCGCACCGGGACGTCGTCACGGGACCCCTCCTCCGCCCAGGAGCCGGTCGAAGATGATGGCAGCGGCCGCGCGCACCGAGAGGTGATTGAAGCCGTCCGCCCGCGGCGAGCGGATGGGGTCGAGCCGGAAGCGCGCCTGCTCGTGGAGGCTGTCGGCCAGGCCCCAGCCCGTCCCGAACACGATCAGCACGGGTGGGCCCTCGGTCCGGAGGCGATCGCGCCCGTCGGCGAAGGAGAGCCCCCGCGTCACGGCCGGGGAGCCGCTCGTGGTCCAGAGCTCGACTCCTCCACCGCCGCCGAGATCCCGCAACGCGGCCTCGAGGGACTCCACCACCATCAGCCCGGTCAGCGGTGCCACGCGATCGGGGATCCGCAGGGCGCCGCTGCCCTCGGTCCAGTGGCTCCGCACCCGGTCCGCCAGCGTCCGCTGAGCCTGCACCGGGTGCGCGACGTAGAAGCGCCGGATCCCGAAGGCGTGCGCGCTGCGGGCGATGTCGTGAAGGTCGAGGTTCGTGATCGCAGTGGTGACGATGCGGCGCTCGCGGTCGAGCACGGGGTAGTGCAGCAGCGCCGCGCAGACGTCCCTCACGACCCCTCCTCCCCCGGCGGACGGCCACCCAGATCGGGGCGCCGCGCCGCCGTGCGCTCCTGGGCACGCGCGCGCCGCCACTCCGTGATCCGCGCGTGGTTTCCGCTCGTCAAGACCTCGGGGACGTCGAGGCCACGGAACACCGCCGGACGGGTATACTGTGGGTACTCGAGCCCGCCGCCCCAGGCGGCGCTGAACGACTCCTCGAGCGGCGACGCGGCGTTCCCGAGCACGTCGGGCAAGAGCCGCGTGCAGGCCTCGACCACCGCCATCGCGACCACCTCGCCACCGGTGAGGACGAAATCGCCCAGGGACAGCTCGCGATCCACGAAGGCCCGGACCCGCTCGTCGAAGCCCTCGTAGCGGCCGCAGACCAGCAGCAGCCGCTCGCACCCCGACAGCTCCTGGGCGTGAGGCTGCCGGAAGCGCTCGCCCTGCGGCGTGAGCAGGACCCGGAGGGCACGCCCCCCCAGCGCCGCCTCGGCGCTCTCCATGGCCGCCACCAGGCAATCCGGGCGCATCACCATCCCGGAGCCGCCGCCGTACGGAGTGTCATCCACGCTCCGGTGCCGCCCGAGCCCGTGGTCACGGAGCTGCTCGAGGTGCACGACGACCCGCCCGAGGTCGCGAGCCCGCTTGACGAAGCTCGTCTCGAGGAACTGCGCGAACAGCTCCGGGAAGAGCGTGACGATGCCGATGTGCACGCGCCCTCCCCGCGGTCAGTCCAGAAACCCGTCCAGGCTCGCCAGCTCGATCACGCCGGCCGCGGCGTCGACGTCGCGGAGCCAGGGCTCGACCAACGGCTGCTCGCGGCGCCGCCCGGTCGCGTCCTCGACGACGACGCAGTCCACGGTCGGATACGGCCGCAGCTCGACCACGACGCCGACCTCGCCTCCGGGGCCGATGACCCGCGCGCCGACCAGGTCCGCGAGGTAGTACGCTCCCGGCTCGAGCGGCGGCAACTGCGCCCGCTCCACCCTCACCTCCGCACCGCGCCAGGCCGCGGCGGCGGTGAGGTCGTCGATGCCCGCCACCTTGAGCAGCTGGGCCCGCGGCGTGGGACGCACCGCCTGGACGGCGAAGGTGCGCGGCTCCCCCTCGGCTGGCACGAGCAGCACTTCCTTGACCGCCAGTAGCGAAGTGCTGTCCGACCAGTAGAGCTGCACCTTGAACTCGCCACGCACGCCGTGGGGCCGGGCAATGCGACCGACGGCGAGGGAGGATCGCGTCAACCCGACGAGTCCTCAGTCCACGATGTCGAGGTGGACGCGCCGGCCCGCCTTGGTCGAGGCCGCCGTCAGGATGGTCCGCATCGACTGGGCCGTGCGACCGTCCTTTCCAATCACCTTCCCGACGTCGCCCTTGGCGACCCGGAGCTCGATGAGAGTGCTGTTTCCACCGTCGATCTCGGCGACCTCGACGGCCTCGGGGTCATCGACGAGCGCCTGCGCGATGACGGCGATGAGTTGCTTGAGAGCCATGGGGAGGGAAGTCCGGGTGGGTCAGGGGCTAGGGCACCGATCAGGTTGCCGACAGCCACGGAGGCCTGGAGAACGTCTCCGTGCAGGGCGAGGAGACGTTCTCCAGGCCTCCTCTGGCGAGATCTGCTCCCGGTTCGGTGCTCTAGGTCATTGATTTGGCGCAGCAATCAACCTGATTGCTGCTCTAGGGGGGCGGCGCCTCGCTGAGGCGCGGCCAGGACACCCGACGTCAGGCGCCCGCGGGCGCCGGGGCAGCCTTCCGCTTTAGCAGCCGCGCGAGCGTCGGCGACGGAAGCGCGCCCTGTTTCGTCCAGTGCGCGAGACGCGCGCCGTCCACCTTCAGCAGGCCCGGGTCGGCTGCCGGATCGTAGGTCCCGATGCTCTCGATGAAGCTGCCGTCGCGAGAGTTGCGTTGGTCGGTGACGACGACGCGATAGTGCGGGTGCTTCTTGGATCCGTGGCGAGCGAGGCGAATGTGAACGGCCATTTTCTTCGTTGGTTTCCGTTGGGGGGGACGCCCGAGGCCCGAGACGCTAGCACCCGCGGCGACCAGCGCCAGCAGGGCCGCCGCGGGACGCGGACCCAACCGACTGAAGCCCGGCCACGCCGGCTCGGGGGAGGGAACGTAGAGGATGTCTCGCGGTCCGGTCAAGGGGCGTGGTAGCTTGTCGGTCGATGGCGACCCCACGCGACGCGATCCTCGACGTGGTGGAACGGGTGCTCGCCCCGCTCATCGAGGCCGACGGGGGCCAGCTCTACTTGGTGTCGGCAGGCGACGAGGCCGTGGAGCTCCACCTCACGGGCCGGTTCGCCGGTTGCCCCGGCAACGCCCTCGTCTCCCGCCACATTCTCGAGCCCGCAGTCCGAGCCATCGCTCCTGAGGCCCGGGTGGTCGTGACCTGGGGAGCACTCATCCCGACCGGCGCCAAGCTCGTCCAGGGCTGACGCCGCTCTCCGAGCCGTCAGCCCTTCGAGCCGTCGAGATCACTTCTTCTTCGGGGCGGCCGGCGGCGGGGGCGGCGGGCGCGTGGCGTCGCGGACCGACGCGTCGACGGCCGTCGGGTCGCCCTTTCGGTTCTTGCGCAGCGTGGGCAGCTTCTTCTCGACGCTCTCGTCGATGAAGACGACCGCCACGGTGGGGTCCCGGTTGACCAACCGCAGCAGGATGGTCCCGTCGCTCCACTCGGCCGTGTCGTAGTTGCGGCCGGCGCCGAAGTCGGCAGCAAGCCGCTTCCCCTTCACGCCGAGCTTCTCCTCGACGTAGCCGATCGCGGAGTCGAAGCTCGTCCCGAGCGGCTTTCCAGCGCCGAGGCTGTGCTCGTCGTAGATCTTCCAGAGCCGGTCGCCGAAGAAGAAGAAGTGCCGAACGATCCCGTTCTCGAGATCGATCCGGCTCATGCTCTCGTCGTTGTTGTAGGTGTACTCCGCCTTCAACGCCGAGTTGTCCATCCCGGTGGGCAGGCTCCCGAACTCGAGGTGCGAGCGGCGGAGCGCCGCCTTCTTTTCGGTGAGCTCGTTCTCGAGCGCGTCCGTCTGGGGCCCAATCGGCGTGGTCTTGAAGAGCTCGAGGTAGGCCTTGTCGAAGGCGCGGTCATAGAGCTTCGCGATCTGCTCGCTGCTCATGCCGAAGGCCATCCCCGCGGGATGAAGCAAGAGCTTCCCGGGCTCGGGCTTGGTGGGCTTGGCCGGCGCGGCTGGCTTGGCCGCCTTCGGGTCCTTGGGGTCCGCTGCCGCGGGGGGCGGCTTCGGTCGAGACACCGCGATGACCCGCTCGAACTCCCGAGACTTGGGCGATTCCGGGGAGGCGGCACCGAACGGCGAGGTCCCGCCGCCGGTCCCGGAGCCGCCCTCCTCATCCGCAGCGCCCGCCCCTTCACTACCGGAGTCGGAGCCTGCGCTCTTCCCGCCACCCTCGGCCTCGTCGCAGAACGGGTCCTCGTCGGGGCAACCCTGGTCCTCGACCGCGTCGTCGCTGGTCTTGGCCGTCGATCCCTTGCCGCCGCAAGCACCGACCAACGCCGCCATCATCGCCACCGCCGTGAGTCGCCACGCCATCATGATCTGTTCCTCCAACGCTGGGTCATCACCCCGTCACGCCGCATGAGATCCGCCTCCCGATGCGGCGGGCTCGACTCGACGTGAACGAGCCCATGAGGTATCACCGGCGAGCTTGGACTGCGGACACCCGGAGCCTCCGGCTCGGCGCCCCGCTCCCGGACCAGCCGGCCCGTTCGCGATCGCGCTCCGCCCTGTTCGCCTGTCTCGGCCGTTTCGTCAATACTTCTCGATCGGCGGCTGATGGAACGGGCAAGCGGGAGTGGGTCGCGGGCGACGCCGCGCGGATGGCGACGGCGCACGGCAGCTTCCCTGTCGCTGATAGCGGCGACCGCCGCTTGCGCTCGCCCGGCCGCGGAGGCCGCCTCCCCGATCGGCTCGGCCGCGTACGGCCCCGAGGACGCCACCCTCCTCGACGACACCTTTGGCCCCGACGTCTTCCCGACCTCGGCGCTCGTCCTCCCGAGCTCGCAGGAGAAGCTCGCCGAGCGGGTCGACCGAGCCGAGTGCGTCCTGCCGGTCGAAGTGCGAACCGTGAGCCGCCAGGGAACGCCACCCAGGCAGAGCTTCGCGCTCGCCGTTCAGCCGACGGGGGAGCCGCTGGCGGGGCTCCCCTGGTCAGACCCGCTCACCTTGACCATCTCGCCGAGCAGCCCGTCCCATGCCCAGGTCGTCAGTGCGGAGACGACACTGGTGGGCACGCCGCTTATACTGCTTTTCCGCCGCTACGACACCGACGCGACCGAGACGATCCATTGGCGAGCCGAGCCAGATACACCCGCGGTCCGCGCCGCCATCCTCCGGGTCGCCGAGCCGCCAGCCCGTCGGCCACCCCACGATCAACGATGATGCACCTTCGCGCCCAGTCCGTGGAGATCAAATCCCCACGTGAGATCGCCATCATGCGAGAGGTCGGCCGCCTCGCGGCGGACACGCTCAGCAGGGTCGGCGCGCTCATCCGTCCCGGCATTTCCACGCAGGAGATCGACGACTTCGTGCACGCCGACACCCTCGCCAAGGGTGCCCGACCGGCGCCGCTGAATTATCGCGGGTTTCCCCGCAGCGTCTGCACGTCACGGAACGAGGTCGTCTGTCACGGCATCCCGAACCGGAGCGAGATCCTGTCCGACGGGGACATCATCAACGTGGACGTGACGCACATCTTCCAGGGCTACTACGGCGACACGTCGGCCACGTTCTACGTCGGCAGCCCGGGCCCGGAGGCAGTCCACGTGACGGAGGTGTCGCGCCGCTGCCTCGACATCGGCATCCGCGCGGTCAGGCCTGGCGGCCGCCTCGGCGACATCGGGGCCGCAATTCAGCGTTTCGCCGAGGCGAGGGGCTGCTCCGTGGTCACCGCGTTCGTGGGACACGGCATCGGCCGCGACTTCCACGAAGAGCCCAAGGTGAGCCACGTCGGGGTGCCGGGGAAGGGTCTTCGCCTCCGTCCCGGGATGACGTTCACGATCGAGCCCATGATCAACCTCGGCGGGCCGGACGTGGAGATCCTGGACGACGACTGGACCGCGGTGACCGCCGACGGGTCGCTCTCCGCCCAGTTCGAGCACACCCTCCTCGTCACCGGGGACGGGGTGGAGGTGCTCACGCCGCGCGCCGGCGTCCTGGAGAACAGCGAGATCTTCCCCGACCATTTTCCCCCTGACGCCACCTGATCCTGCCCGCTCGGCCCCGGATTTCCCTCGTTGTTCCGGCGCCCTGGGTGGCGCCTACCCCGCCGCCATCCAGAGCCGTTGGCGCGAACCGAACACCGGGCCGGCTCCGTTGCGCCCTTGACGCGCCACGGCTCGCTTGACTAGCCTCCCTGGCCGAGAACTACCGGGAGAGTCGGCTCCGCCACAGGTCAGCCGCCGGACCGACGCACCATCGGGGGTGCGTCGCAGGGTGCGCTGTCGGGGGGTGGCGGGGGATGCTCTCCACCCTTTTCAAAATGGCGGCCCGCACCAAAAACCAGCGCCGTTCCCCGACCAAGTCGCGACGCGGCGCTAAACCAGCCCTGGCGCGGGGTGGCAGCGCGCGCTCGGCCCCGTCCAAGGCTGGGAGTGCCGGGAAGGCGACCGCAAAGACCAAGCGACCGGTCGGGCGCAAGTCCGTCGGAAAGAAGCCACCGGGACGCAAGGCAGCCTCCAAAGCGGCGCCCAAGCCCGCGGCTGCCGTGCGCAAGGTGACCGCGAGGGCGGCGGCCGCGCGCAAGGCCGGGGCGCCTCCCGCGAAGCGCGCCGTCGCGAAGGGCAAGGCGGTGACGACGCGCGCTCGACCGTCGAAGCCGTCCGCGCGCGGGGCCACCGCGACGAAGGCGCGGTCCGGGGCGCGGCGCACACCGAAGCGAGCACGACCGGCCACCAGACCAACAGCGCCCGTGCGGAATCGCCAGGCTCGTCCCGTCCCCGCACCGAAGCGAAGCGGCGGAAAGGGCAAGGCCCAGGCCCGGGCGAACACGGCTCGCGAGCGCGAGCGGCTGGCCAAGCTGAACGCCAAGGCCAAAAAAGAGCGGGAGCGACTGGCCCGGGAGCAGGCCCGCGTCGCCCGCGAGCGAGCCCGCCTGACCCGGGAGCGCGCCCAGGCCAAGATCGCTGCGGCCAAGGAGCGGGAGCGCCTCTCGCACGAGCAACAGCGCCGGAAGGCCGCCGCTGCCAAGGAGAAGGCACGCCTCGCCAAGGAGCGGGAGCGGGAGCGCGCTCAGGCCGCCAAGGAGAAGGCACGCCTCGCCAAGGAGCGGGAGCGGGAGCGCGCTCAGGCCGCCAAGGAGAAGGCACGCCTCGCCAAGGAGCGGGCCCGCCAGCGCGCGGAACTCGAGGCCGCCCAGCGGGCCCGGCAGGCGAAGGCAGCGGCGGAGCGCGAGGCCGCCAAGAAGGCCCGCGAGGAAGAGCGGCGCCGTCAGGCCGCGGCGAGGGTGGCGGAGCGCGAGGCTGCCAAGAAGGCCCGCGAAGAAGAGCGCCTGCACCAGCAGGCCGAACGGGACCGCGCCCGCGACGAGGAGCGGCGAGCCAAGGAGGAAGAGCGCACCCGCAAGGAGAAGGAGCGGGAGGAATTCCGCCGCGCCAAGCTCGCCGAACGCGAGCGCCTCCGCGCGGAGCGCGAGTCGGCTCGGCGTGCCCTCGAGGGCAAGATCGCCCGGGCGAACCGGCAGGCCCAGCGGGCAGGCGGGCTCGGGGGCCGCGGCGCCACCGCTCGCCTGTATCGCGCGAGCGCGATCCCGGATCAGTCGGGGACGACCCGTCGCGTGGAGGCGATCCTCGCGGAGCGTGCGGACGCGCTGCGAGCGCCACCGACGCCGGCGGAGGCGCTGCTCGCCGTCGGGGATCCGGTTACGACCGACGCAGAACTGGCCCCCGCGCTCGCGACACCCCCGCCGCCATACCCCACCCCGCTCCCCCCCGCCCTCGACACGCCCCCAGCGGCTCCCGCCTCCGAAACCGCGGCGGCCGCTGCCGGGACGCTGCCGTCCCCGGACAACGTCGCGCCCCGCTACGCCAGCATCCTCGATCGGCTCGGGCGTTCAGAGGACGAGTTCCAGCGCGCGTACCGCGAGAGCTTCGAGATGTCGTGGATCTACCACGACAGCGCGATGGAAGGCGTCGTGTACACCTTCCAGGAGCTCAAGACCGCGATCGATCCGAACATCGCGGTGGTCCCCGACTCGAGCCTCCAGCCCGTCTGTGAGGAGATCCGGCGGCACAAGGCCGCCATCGACTACGTCCGCGACCTGGCCGAGAAGCGGCGCACGCCCATCACCGTGGACACGGTCAGGAAGATCTACCTCATCCTGCACCCGGAGGAGGGGGATCTGAAGTCGGTCAAGTACCGGAAGGACATCCCCCAGCACCGGCTCTATTTCCACGAGTACGCGGCGCCGGACAAGATCAACTACCGCGTGCGGCAGGTGATCGACTGGCTCAACGGCCCCGAGCCCAAGAAGATCCGCCACCCGGTGCGGATCGCGGCGCGGATGCACTTCGACCTGGTGCGCGTCTTCCCCTTCGCCGTCGACAGCGGCAAGGTGGCGCGTCTCCTGATGAACCTCGTCCTGCTGCGCTCCGACTACCCGCCCGCGATCATCCACTCCACCGAGCGGCAGCGGTACTACGAGGCGCTCAAGGGGGCGCTGCCAGTGATCGTCCAGATGGTGAACGAGGCGATCGAGAACGGCCTCCAGAGCATCGAGAAGAAGCTGGACGAGCAGGAGACGCGCAAGCGCACGTTCGGCGGCTGATCCGGCGGGTCACCGCGACGACCTGGCGCCCGCCACCAGATCCCACCCCGTGACCAGCGCCAGCCGCGCCATGGAGACGTTGAAGTCGTAGGTCGCTGCCATGACGCTGAGGCGCTGCTGCGCGTACTCCTTGGCAGGGTCGACCAGATCGTCGTCGTCGAAGGTCCCGACGTCGATCCCCTGCTGCACCTTGACCAGCCACTGTTTCGCGTACCGCGTCGCGTCGACGTAGGCCTCCAGGCGCCGGGCCGCGTCCGCGGCCTCCGCGTAGGCCCCCTCGACCTCGGCCCCGACCCCGCCGAGAGCGAAGCGCTCGCTCGCTCGGGCCACCTCGAGCTCCGCTCGCGCCGCGGCGAGGCGCGCTGACATGGACATGAAGTCGAGGTTCCACTTCAGCCCCAACCCGATGCCGAACCCGAGCACGTTGGCGCCATCGGAGACGAAGGGGTTCCGTTGGTCGGTGCGCTCGGGAGCGCGGGCCCACTTCCAGCTCGCGGCGAGCCCCACGTCGGGATACGCGCGCGCCTCCTCCATGCGGACCTGGGCGCGTCTCGCCAGGATCCCGGCCCGGGCCATGTTCACCTCGGGGCGGTTGAGCCGCGCGGCCTCGAGGTAGCGCGCCAGCGGTCCGAGCCGGTGCGGCAGGCGCGTCAGCGGCTCGTCCGGGATGTCGAACCCCTCATTGACCCCCGTCAGGAACCGGAGGCCAGCGAGCGCGGTCGCCTCGTGCTTGCTCGCCTCGCTCTGTCGCGCCGTCAGCTCGGCGCGCTGCACCTTCATCTTCAGGAGCGCAATTTCATCGCCCTCCCCCTCGGCCACCCGGCGCTCCAGCGATCGAACGAACTTGTCGAGGCGCCGCTCCGCGTCCCGGGCCAGCAGCAGCGCGTCGCGCGCGAACTGCAGCCCGTAGTAGGCGCGCCGAACGTCCAGCATCACCTCCTGTTTTGCCTTGGCGAGCTCTTGCTGCCCGACGGCGACGTTCGCGTCCGCGGCCTCCCACGCGCTGGCTATCTTGCCGAACGTGAACAGCGGGATCGCGCCGCTCACTCCGACCTGCCAGGCCAGCGCCATGTCGGAGTCGATCGCGTCGTCCGTGTTGCGGCTGTAGATGCTGGTGCCGCCGACGGAGGGCGCCAGGGCGATGCCCGCGCTGGCGTCGAAATCGTCGTAGGGTTGGGAACGGGACCTCACCCGCTCGGCCCGCTTCTTGCCGAGCTTCGCCCGTGCCTCCTGGATCTTGGGGAAGTTCCGCTCCGCGAGGACCAGGCAACGATCGAGATCGTACCCCCGACGCGGCGCCGGCGTGACCGTCCCGTTGGCCGGAGGCGACTCCGACGCCGGGCGACCGACGGCGCCACGGGCCCCTAGGACCAGAGAGAGGCCGAGCAATGCCGGACCGAGGGGGCGCATCGGCCCGAAGGGTAGGAGATCGGCGCCGCGAGGCAAGTGGCGGCGCAGGTGGCGCCGACGCCGAGCCCTCCCGCCCCGGGGGGAGTCGCTCACGCCCCGTCACGCCCGGTCCGCTCGGATCCGTCCCGCGGTGGGCGCTCCGAGCCGCCACGTCCCCCCCGCGAGGGCGCGTAGACGCACCCCTGCTGCTGGAACACGCAGATGCGGTTGCCGCCCTCTCGCTTGGCTTCGTAGAGCGCCGCATCGGCCGCCCGGAGCAGCGCCTCCTTGGTCTTGACGTCTCGCGACGGATAGAGCGCGATCCCGATCGAAATCGAGACGGTGACCTCCCTGCCGAAGTCACCCGAGAGCAACCGCTCGTTGATGCCGCGCCAGATCCGCTCGGCCGCCGTGACCGAGCCGGCAAAGTGGGTGCTCGGCAGCACGGCGAGCAGCTCGTCACCGCCGAAGCGAGCCACCACGTCGACGTCGCGCAGGCTCTGCCGGGTCACCTCGGCGACCCCGCACAGGACACGGTCGCCGAGAATCCGCCCACCGCGTTCGTTGATGACGGCGAGGTGGTCGATGTCCAGGACGAAGCATGCCATCGGATCGTGATAACGCTCCGCCCGCTTGAACTCCTCGCCAATCCGCGCGCTCAGGTAGCGGTAGTTGTAGAGCCCCGTGAGCTCGTCGTGCACGGAGAGGCGCTCGAGCTGCGCGCGCGCCTCGACGACGTGGTCGTTCAGGCGCTTGATCCGCATCATCGCCGCCAGCCGCGCCACCAGCTCCGCCTCGTCGAACGGCTTGCAGACGTAGTCGTCCGCCCCGAGCTTCAGCCCCTCCACGCGACTCGCCGTGTCAGTCTTCACGGTGACCAGCACCACGGGCAGAAACGAGTCGCCGGTCATCGCCTTGAGCAGCCGACAGGCCTCGAGCCCGGTCAGCTTCGGCATCAAGACGTCGAGCAGCACCAGATCGATCCCCCCCTGCCCGGCGCGCTCGACCGCCGCCTGGCCGTCCTCGCAGGTCTCCACGGTGCAGCCCTGGCGCTCGAGCGCTTCCCTGACGAGCCGCCGCGTCACGCGGTCGTCGTCGGCGACCAGGATGGTCGTACCCCGCAGCGGACTCTCGGCCCAGTCGTCCGGCGCCGCAGGAGCCGCCATGGTGCCGAGCGTATCACGGACGATTCGAGCCCGCGATCACGCCCGGCGGGGGCGACGCACGATCGCCGCGGGACTCGCTCTCGGTCTTGGCGTCTCCGCCGTAGCCAGCGAGGGCACCGCGCCGAGAGGGACGCTTCACCGTCGCTTCTTGCGCCGCTTGCGCTCTCCCTTACCCACCTTCACGCTGGCGCTGGCGCTGGCGCTGGCGCTGGCCGACTCAGACGCCCGGCCCTCCACGGAACCAGAGACGGAGCCCGCCGCGGCGATCCCGCGCTCGGCGGGCTCCTCCGCCGCCGCGGGCGCGGGCGCAGCTCCCATCGCCATCGGGGTCGCCGTCGCCGAGGCCGGCGCCTCCACGAGCAGGATCATCGTCCCACGCGGCCCCGAGCTCACCGTGTGCGACAGCTCGACCGGCTCCCGGAGCTCCACCACGAGCTGCATCCCGGTCGCCGTCGGTACCAGCTGGACGCGGGCCACCGGCGTCACGAAGTGCGTGGTGACCAGGGCGTTGGTGTTGTTCCGCACCTCCACCCGCGCCCCCTCGAGCGAGTAGACCACCCGCCCCGCGGCGCGCTCCACGCGCACGGGGACGGAGTGGCTCACGGACACCCAGACGAGGCTGCGTCCCCCGGCGAGCATCTGGAAGCCGGGGTACGTCGCGATGGGGGTCCCCGGCGGGTAATGCTTGATGCGCGGGGTCGCCCGCGGCCGCGCCTTGGCCCGCGCTCGCGGCTTGTCCGACCAGGAGTAGCCACCCACCGCCGCCGCCGGCTCCTCGGCAGCGTCACCGGCGCCACCGGTCGGAGCCTCGGACTTCCCGGGAGCGGGGGCGTCACCGGTCGCAGCGCCGGCGGGTGCCGGCGCGGCCGCGCCGCGGGCCTTTGCGCTCGGTCCCGCGAGCCCCTCCGGGACCTTCCCCGCAGCGGGCTCCGCGCCGTCCTCCTGGGCCGCCACCGGGCGCACCAGCGCGACCGCCGCCAACAGGATCGCCAGTCGCCCTCTCCGCATGCGAATATTGGAGCACGCTCGGGGCCTCCGGGAAAGAACGCGGCCGTTTCCCGCCCCCCCTCGGGGGCGCGGCGCGTTCCGGGCCGCGACGGGGGCGCACGCAGGCGGATCTGGTCAGACCAGCACCTCGGCGCGTGCGCAGCCCCTTCTCGTCGCCGCCACCCACGGTAGGATGGGCCGCCATGGATCCGCTCCTCCCCGCGACCGAGATCACCGCGCTGCTCGGCCGTGGCACCCGCTTCGAGGGCAAACTCCACTTCGAGGGGCGCGTCCGCATCGACGGCTGCTTCCAAGGGGAGATCCGCTCCGCCGACGTCCTGGTGATCGGCGAGGGCGCCGAGGTCGAGGCCGAGATCGAGGTCGGGACGGTGATCGTCAAAGGAGGGACGGTGACCGGGACCATCCGGGCCGCCCAGGCCATCGAGCTGTACGTCCCAGCCCGCGTCTCGGGCCGCCTCCACTCCCCGGAGATCTACATGGACAAGGGCGTCCAGTTCTCCGGCGAGTGCACCATGGCGCCCCTGTAAGCCCCCTCCCCGGCGCCGGCCCGCGGAGCCCCCCCCTCCAGTGCCGGACGGGCCGACCCGCCGCCCAGCGCCGCGACCGGCGCCGGCGCCGATCCCCCACCTCGGACCGCTCACCCCGATGACACCCACGGCTGCACGAGCAGCCGCTGGTAGCGAGGATCCGCCCGCAGCGGACCGAACTCGCTCTGGGTCCGTGAGCGAGACACCCAGTCGGCGACGGACCGATGCGTGCGAAGGAACATAGGCCGCCGCCGTTCCCGAGCGAGCTCGAGCGTCGTGGTGAAGGCGGCCACGCACGCGTCCACCTGGCCGCGGGCGCACTCCGCCCGCGCGATCGTGTACGGCACCTCGGCGCTGTCCGGCCAGAGGGCGCGCGCCGCCTCGAGCTCGCGCAGCGCCGGGTTCGGAGCCCCGAGGCGGAGATGCGCGTAGGCCGCGCCCATCCGGAGGTAGTAGTGATCGGACGCCAGCAGGGCGCAGCCCAACTCGTGAAGCTCCGCCGCGGCGCGGTAGTGGGTGAGCGCGCGCGACGCGGCGTCGCGATACGCGTCCACCCCGTCCTCGAGCTTGCCCTCGTAGAGCGTCGCCTCCGCCCGCCACACCCGGGCGGTCGCGCTCCGCGGGTATCGCTCGCCGAGCGCGTCGAGCTGCGACTGCGCGTCCTGGTAGCGCTTCTCCCCGAACGCAACCAGGGCGCGGTCGAGATCCCGCATCGGCGGATCCTCGCTCTGCCCCCCGGGGCAGGCCGGGCCCGCCGACGCCGAGGGGGCCGCGGCCGACGCGCTCGACGCGACCGCGCCCCGGCGGTCCTGGCCGGGACACCCGGTGGCCAGCGCCACCCAGAGGAGGGCAGGGAGCGCGAGCTGGCGGACTCCGAGGCCTCGCTCCATCACCCTGCCCTACCAGCCCCCGATCGCCGCCACAACGCGCCGCCGGCGCGCCGCCGGCCGCGAGCTGGCGTCGCCGCTGGCGCCGGACCCTGTCGCGCACCCCGCTGTTGACATCCGGGCACGCTCTGCCAGGTATACGCGCGCAACCGACCGGAGCCAGCCTCCCGGAAACACTCAGGAAACAAACAATGGCCCGCACCCAGCGCCCCGGCAAGTCAGGGCTCTACGACCCGGCGCTCGAGCACGACGCCTGCGGCGTCGGCTTCGTGGCGCACCTGAAGGGCGAGAAGAGCCACCAGATCGTGGTCGATGCCACCCGCGTGCTCTGCAACATGGACCACCGCGGCGCGCGTGGGTGCGAGCCGAACACCGGGGACGGCGCGGGGATCCTCACCGCGCTGCCCGATGACTTCCTGCGCCGCGTCGCGCGCGAGGCCCTGGGCGTGACGCTGCCGGAGGCGGGTCGCTACGCCGCCGGGCTCGTCTTCCTGCCCCGCGCGCCCGACGAGCGAGCGCGCGCCAAGGCCATCGTCGAGCGCCTGATCGCCGAGCACGGGCTGCTGCTGCTCGGCTGGCGCCCGGTGCCAACCGACGCCGACGGTGCCGACCTCGGCCCCTCCGCTCGCGCGGCGGAGCCGCACATCGAGATGCTCCTGGTGGGGGCCGGCGCCGACGTCGCCGGCGACGCCTTCGAGCGGCGCCTCTACCTCGTCCGCAAGCGCGCCAGCCACGAGGTCCGCGCCGCGGCGGATCTCCGCGAGCGGCACCTGTTCCACGTCCCGAGCCTGTCGAGTCGAGTCCTCGTCTACAAGGGGATGCTCACGCCCGACCAGCTGGCGGTCTACTTCCCCGATCTGACGGCCCCGGACTACGCCTCCCACCTGGCGATGGTCCATTCCCGCTTCGCCACCAACACGTTCCCCTCTTGGGATCGCGCCCAACCCAACCGCTTCACCAGTCACAACGGGGAGATCAACACCCTTCGCGGCAACGTGAACCGGATGTCCGCGCGCCAGGGGGTCCTCCAGAGCGATCTGTTCGGGGACGACCTCGCGAAGCTCTACCCGATCGTCGAGCCGGACTGCTCCGACTCGGGCACCCTCGACAACGTGCTCGAGCTCCTGATGCTGGCGGGCCGGAGCCTCCCGGAGGCGGTCATCATGATGATCCCCGAGGCCTGGCAGAACGATCCTGCAATGGCGCCGGAGAAACGCGCCTTCTACGAATACAAGTCCTGCGTGATGGAGCCCTGGGACGGTCCGGCGTCGGTCGTGTTCACCGACGGCAAGGTCATCGGCGCCGTCCTCGACCGCAACGGCCTCCGTCCGAGCCGCTACTACCTGACCACGGACGACCGCGTCGTCATGGCCTCCGAGGTCGGGGTGCTCCCGATCGATCCCGCGCGCGTCAAGGCGAAGGGCCGCCTTCAGCCGGGGCGGATGTTCCTGGTGGACTTCGAGGCGGGCCGCCTGGTCCCCGACGACGAAATCAAGTCCGACCTGGCGAAGCGGCGGCCCTACGCCCAGTGGCTGGTGTCCCAGCGCCTCCAGCTCGGCGATCTCAAGACCGCGATCCAGCCCCACGGGTTCGACCCGCAGACGCTGCTCGAGCGCTCCCTCGCCTTCGGCTACACCACCGAGACGCTGCAGTTCATGCTGCTGCCGCTGGTGACACAGAAGCGCGACCCCGTCGGTTCGATGGGCAACGACGCGGCCCTCGCGGTGCTGAGCGAACAGCCCCGGCTGATCTACGACTACTTCAAGCAGCTCTTTGCGCAGGTGACCAACCCGCCGATCGACTCGATCCGCGAGGAGATCATCATGAGCCTCGAGTGCTACGTGGGGCCCGAGCTCAACCTCCTCGCCACGGGCAAGGAACACGCCCGCCGGCTCCTCGTCCCCCACCCCATCCTCAGCAACGAGCAGCTCGCCGCGCTCAAGCACATCGCGACGCCCGGGTGGACGACGCGGGTCATCGACGTCACCTACCCGGTCGAGGACGGCACCTCGGGCCTAGAGCGAGCGCTCGACCGCATCGTCGCCGAAGCCGAGGCCGCTGTTGACGCCGGCGCGTCCCTGGTCGTGCTGAGCGATCGCGAGGTCGGCCCGCAGCGGGTCCCGGTGAGCGCCCTCCTGGCGTGTGGCGCCGTGCACCACCACCTGATTCGCGCGGCCAAGCGCACGCGCATCGGCGTCTTGATCGAGAGCGGCGAGGCGCGCGAGGTCCACCACCACTGCCTGCTCGTCGGCTACGGCGCCGACGGGATCAACCCCTACCTCGCCTTCGAGAGCCTCTGGCAGGCCCGCGCCGAGCAGGCCCTCCCGGGGTACGACTCCGACGCGGAGATCGTCGAGGCGTACCGCAAGGGTGTGGCCAAGGGGATGCTGAAGGTGATGGCCAAGATGGGGATCAGCACCCTGGCGTCCTACAAAGGGGCGCAGATCTTCGAGGCGATCGGGCTCGGCGAGGCCGTGATCGACCGCTGCTTCGCCGGAACGTCGAGCCGCATCTCCGGCGTCGGGTTCGACGTCCTGGCCCGCGAGGCCCTCCTGCGTCACGGCGTCGCCTACCCGGATCGCAGCTCCGCGCGGCTCGCTGCGTTGCCGAACGACGGCCAGTTCCACTGGCGCGCGAACGGCGAGCACCACATGATAAACCCGCGGACCATCGCGACCGTGCAGCTCGCGGCGCGGGCCAACAGCCGCGAGGCCTACGCGGAGTTCTCCCGGCTAGTCAATCAGGACGCGCACTCCCGCTGCACGCTGCGGAGCCTGATCCGCCTCCGCCCGGGAACGTCGGGGCCGGTCCCACTCGCCGAGGTCGAACCGGCCAAGGAGATCGTGAAGCGCTTTCGCACCGGAGCCATGAGCTACGGGTCCATCTCCCGCGAGGCGCACGAGACGATCGCCATCGCGCTCAATCGTCTCGGCGGCAAGAGCAACACCGGCGAGGGTGGCGAGGATCCAGCCCGCTTCAAGCGGATGCCCAGCGGCGACAGCGCCCGCAGCGCCATCAAGCAGATCGCGTCCGGTCGCTTCGGCGTCACCAGCCACTATCTGACCAACGCCGACGAGCTCCAGATCAAGATGGCCCAGGGCGCCAAGCCCGGCGAGGGCGGGGAGCTGCCCGGGCACAAGGTCGACCGCACCATCGCCAAGACCCGCTACTCGACCCCCGGCGTGGGCCTCATCAGCCCCCCGCCGCACCACGACATCTACTCCATCGAGGACCTGGCCCAGCTCATCCACGATCTGAAGAACGCCAACCCCTCGGCCAAGATCAGCGTGAAGCTGGTGAGCGAGGTTGGCGTGGGCACCATCGCCGCCGGCGTGGCCAAGGCCCACGCCGACCACATCCTCATCAGCGGGCACGACGGCGGCACCGGCGCCTCCCCGCTCACATCCATCAAGCACGCGGGGCTCCCCTGGGAGCTCGGCCTCGCCGAGACCCACCAGACGCTGGTGCTGAACGATCTGCGCTCCCGCGTGCGGCTGGAGACCGACGGCCAGCTCAAGACCGGCCGGGACGTCGTGATCGCCGCCTGTCTCGGCGCCGAGGAGTTCGGGTTCGCGACGATACCGCTGGTCACGCTCGGCTGCGTGATGATGCGGAAATGCCACCTCAACACCTGCCCTGTCGGCGTCGCGACCCAGGACCGGGCGCTCAGAAAGAAGTTCGCGGGCCAGCCCGAGCACCTGGTAAACTATCTGTTCCTGGTGGCCGAGGAGGTCCGTGAGCTCATGGCCGAGCTCGGGGTCCGCACCCTCGACGAGCTGGTCGGTCGCGCCGACCTGCTCGAGCAGGACCGCGCGGCCGGCGGCTGGAAATCCCGCTCTGTCGACCTGGGGGCGCTGCTGGCCCCGGCCGAGCCGCCCCACCCCGACGTCGGCGTGGTCTGCGCAAGGGCACAGGATCACGGGCTGGCGGGGGCGCTCGACCGCGAGCTCATCCTGCGGGCCAAGCCCGCGATCGAGGCCGCCGACCGGGTCCGGATCGAAACCGACATCCGCAACGTCAACCGCGTGGTGGGGACCACGCTGAGCCACGAGATCTCGAAGCGCTGGGGCGAGCTCGGCCTCCCCGACGACACGGTCCACCTCGTGCTCCGCGGCAGCGCCGGGCAGTCCCTCGGCGCCTGGTCGGTGCGCGGCGTCACCATCGAGCTCGAGGGCGACGCCAACGACTACCTGGGCAAGGGGCTCTCGGGCGGCAAGCTCATCGTCTATCCGCCGCGGCAAGCGGGGTTCGTCCCCGAGGACAGCGTGATCGTCGGTAACGTGGCGCTCTACGGGGCGACGGGCGGCTTCGCCTTCATACGGGGCCGCGCCGCGGAGCGCTTCGGCGTGCGCAATTCCGGCGCGCGCGCCGTGGTGGAGGGCGTCGGCGACCACGGCTGTGAGTACATGACCGGCGGGCGCGTGGTCGTCCTGGGGCCCTTCGGCCGCAATTTCGCCGCCGGCATGTCGGGCGGGATCGCCTACGTCTGGGACCGCGACCGGCAGCTGCCACACACCTGCAACCTCGGCACCGTGCTGCTCGAAGAGGTGGAAACCCGCGACGACATCCTGGAGCTCAGGGACCTCATCAGCACCCACCGCGGCTACACCGGATCCACCGTCGCTCGACACGTGCTCGAGCACTGGGACGACTGCCTCGGGCAGTTCGTCAAGGTCTTCCCGATCGACTACAAGCGCGTTCTCGAGGAGCGCATGCGACACGACGAGGAGCTCGAGGACGTCGTGGGCGGCAGCCACGCCGCGCAGTAGTCCTGCCGACGAGGATACGGAGATGGGAAAGACGACCGGCTTCCAGGAGTTCCCGCGGGAAACCGCTCCCTGCGACGTGCCCCTCGAACGCATCCGGCACCACCGCGAGTTCCAGCTCGTCGCGCCGGATGAGCAGCTCCGCCGCCAGGGCGCGCGGTGCATGGACTGCGGGGTTCCGTTCTGTCAATCGAGCCACGGCTGTCCGATCGACAACTTGATCCCGGAGTGGAACGACCTCGTTTACCGGGGGCGCTGGCGCGAGGCGCTCGATCGCCTGCACCAGACCAACAACTTCCCGGAGTGGACCGGGCGCGTCTGTCCCGCGCCCTGCGAGGGTTCGTGCACCCTCGGGATCAACGAGCCGCCGGTCACCATCAAGAACATCGAGTGCGCGATCGCAGACCGCGGGTTCGCCGAGGGGTGGATCCTGCCCCGCCCGCCGGAGCGCCGGACCGGCAAACACGTCGGTATCGTCGGCTCTGGTCCGGCGGGCCTCGCCGCCGCCGACCAGCTCAACAAGGTCGGCCACCGCGTCACCGTGTTCGAGCGCGACGACCGTCTCGGCGGGCTTCTGACCTACGGGATCCCCAACATGAAGCTCGACAAGGACGTCGTCGAGCGGCGCCTGAACCTCCTGCGCGCCCAGGGGATCCATTTCGCCACGCGGGCCCACGTCGGCGTCAATGTCGACGCCGGGCGGCTCCACGAGGAGTTCGATGCGCTGCTCCTCGCCTGCGGCGCCACGCAACCCCGCGATCTGGCGGTCCCCGGGCGACGCCTGGAGGGCGTCCATTTCGCGATGGAGTTTCTGGCGGCGAACACCCGGAGCCTCCTCGACTCGGAGCACCAGGATGGTAACTTCATCAGCGCCGCCGACCGACGCGTCGTCGTCCTCGGCGGCGGGGACACCGGGACGGACTGCATCGCCACCGCGATCCGTCACGGCTGCCGCAGCGTGACGAACCTGGAGGTGATGCCTGAGCCGCCGCCCCAGCGCGCGGCGGACAACCCCTGGCCGACCTGGCCGCGCATCCTGCGGGTCGACTACGGGCACGCGGAGGCCGCCGCGCGTTGGGGCGCGGATCCGCGGGAGTTCGGCGTCCTCGCCAAGGAGTTTTTGGACGACGGGCGGGGCCGCGTCGGGGCGGTGCGGACCGTTCGCGTCGCGTGGCGGCGGGACGGCACCGGACCGGCGACGATGGCCGAGATCCCCGGGAGCGAGCAGATGGTCGAGACGGATCTGGTGCTGCTGGCGATGGGCTTCCTCGGCCCCCAGCCCGAGCCGGCCGCGGCGCTCGGGGTGGAGCTCGACGCGCGCTCGAGCTACCGGGCGGAGTACGGGCGGTTCGCGACCAACGTCCCCGGCGTCTTCGCGGCCGGTGACTGCCGCCGCGGGCAGAGCCTGGTGGTCTGGGCGATCGCCGAGGGGCGCGGCGCGGCGCACGCCATCGACGCGCACCTGATGGGCTCGAGCACCCTGCCCTTCCCCGAGGCCTACTGAGCCGCGCACCGAGCGGTGAACCGAGCGGTGAACCGAGCGGTGAACCGAGCGGCGTGCCGAGACGGCGCTCGCCCCCGTGAAGCGCTGCCGGGCTGGCGGAGAGGGCGTCGCTCGTGAGATGCTATGGGGTGGTGCCGAGTTGACCCGCGATCCAAACGCCAGCCCTCCACCCGGTGGGAGCAGCCCACCCGGGGACGAGGCCGCTCAGCAGCGTCGGCCCGGCCCCCCCCCACCGCGGGTCGCGCGGGCGCCGCGGGGGTCCGCGCCCGAGGTAGCGACGAGCTACGCTGTCGTGGGCCGGCAGACGCTGGCGGCCATCACGGCCGAGCTCGCGACCGACAGCGACGACGACGTGCCGGTGATCGAGGTCGGTCAGGCGTTGGCGGGTCGGGAGACGCTGGCGGCGATCGCGGCGGAGCTGCTGCCGCCCACCCGACAGCGACGCCGCACGCTCGGGTTCGAAGAGGCGCGGCCCGAGGCGGACAGCGTGCACCCGGCCAACGTCGGCCCGCCCAAGGCGACGACGACGCCCAGCCCGTCCCCCGCCGGCGGCACCCGCGGCGGTGTCGCGGCACGAGCGCGGACCGGCGCCCGCCCGGCGTCGGTGGGCGTCGCCCCGAGCGACGGCGAGGCGTTCGAGATCCACGAAATGGTCACCTTCGTCGTGCGTGGCGACCTCTCCCGCCTGGCCTCGGAGCGCGTGCGCCGCGACTTCGTGCGCGAGCACCTCGCGCACCGGCTGCCCGTCGCGACCCTCGACGCGGTCGATCGCATCGACGTGACACCGTGGACCGTCAAGGGCACTGTCGTCGTGCGCGTCTGGTGCCGCGTCTCGCCACCGCGCTGAGCCGCGGACGCCGCCCAGAGCACCGACCGGTTTGCCAACGGCGTCGGGGCCCCGGGCGCCGATCGGCACCGCCGTCGGCGCCCCGGTCCTCCCGGCCGGAGAGCCCGCCGCTAATACCGAGGCGAGAATGCCGCGCGAACGCGCGCCGGGGCGGCTATAGTGCCCCCCGCCGGCCGCCGATTCTCCCCTTCGGGTCCGGAGCGGTCGCCGCCCTCCCGCCCGCCGCGATGAACGTCTCGTGCCCTAGCTGCCCGGCCAAGTACGTGGTGCCGGACGCGAAGATTCGCGGCCGCCGGCTGCGCATGGTGTGCAGACACTGCGGCAGGCCGTTCGTCGTGGACGGCACGGCCCTCCCCGAGGAGCGATCGGACCCCTCGATGGACCCGGTGTGGGTGGTGATGGTCAACGACCGCGACGCGACCCAGATGTCGGCGCGGCAGCTGGTCGAGCTCTATGCCATCGGGGCCATCCACTCCCGGACCGCGGTCTGGCGGACGGGCGCGACAGAGTACCGGACGCCCTTCGATTTCCCGGAGCTCGCGGCTGCGCTGGCCGCCCGCGGCCTCCAGCCCACGGCCGGCGTCGAGGGTTCGTCCTCGCCCGGCGGTTTCGACGCCGACGAGGCCACCGTCGTCGGGTACGTCGCCCAGGGGGGCTTCGTCCACGGCCTGCTCCCGCGGACCGACGAGGGCGAGGAATTCGACGACGAAGCGACCGTCGCCGTGCCCCGCGGCACGGCCCTGGCGCATTTCCTCGACGACGGTTGGGGGTCGGAGGGCGACGAATCGTCGGAGGACGAGCGGACCGTGACCGGCGATCCGCGGACCTTCGCCGCCCATGCGGCCGACTACGACGACGACGACGACCCGGAGCTCGGCGTGGCCCGGCTCCCCTCGGAGCTCGCCGCCCGCGATCGGCAGAGCTCGATCCTCATCGCGCCCAACTCGGGCGAGGAGGCGGGCTCCCGCTGGGGGGCGCAGCCACGGCTCCCCGACGGAAGCGCCGCGGCGCGCGCCACGACGCCGGGCGCACCGCGCTGGGCGGGCGCGGTCGGCGCGTCGGCGGTTTCGACGCCACGGGTCCCCCTCCCTGCTGCCGGGACGCCGGCGATCCCCGCGCGCGCACCGCTGCCCGCGGCGGGCGCGCCAGCGACCCACCAGCAGCCCTCCCATCCGAGCTGGTCCCGCGGCAACAGCCAACCCCCGCCGCCCGCGGAGGCGCCATCGCGTCCTTCGCAGCGCCCCCCGGCCGCCGCCGCGCGCCCGGCGGAGGGCCGCCCCGCGACTTCGGGTTCTCCCCTGCGCTCATCGAGCGAGTCGCGCATCCCGCCGCCGCCCGCGGTGATCCCGCCACCACCGGTGGGCGGCGCCCCGACCACGGCGCGCTCCTCCCGTTCGAGCTTGCCGCCCGGCGCGGGCTCCGAGCCCGCCCCCACCTCTTCCTCCCGCATGGGCGCTGTGCCCGGCGTGCCGCCGCCACCCTCCTCGCGGCCCCAACCTCGACCGCCCGCCGCCTCGACCGACGATCTCGACGACGATCTGTTCTCGCCCAGCCGGCGCCGGGCGAAGCGCCGGGCGTTGCTCAAGCGCTCGGCGCTCCTCGTCGTGATCGCCGCCCTCCTGGCTCTGGTCAGCGTCTACCTTTACGATCGCAGCCTCCTGGTCGCCGCCTTCCCCGGGCTCCCCGAGGTCGTCCCCGCGCTCTTCCCGGCGCCGCCCCCGCCCCTCGCCGCGACGACCACCACGACCGCCGTGACGCCCCCCCCTCGCCCGTCGGCCTCCGCCGGTCCGCCGAGCTCGGCGAGCGCAGCACCGGTGGCAACCGAGCCGTTCGACCGCCGCGAGGCGGTCGCGGCGCTGGCCATCGCGGCCGAGTCCGCGCGGGTCTGCTACGACCCCGCCGCGCGCGTCCTCGGCGGGATGGTGATCGCCACCTTCGCCTCGTCGGGTCAGGTCACCAAGGTCGACCCGCGCGGTCCGCTCGCGGGATCGCCGGTGGGCGACTGCGTCGCCCGGATCTTCGAACGGGTGAAGATCGCGCCCTTCCTCGGGGACCCCGTCCCCGTCGCGCAGCAGGTGTCGCTCCGCTGACGCCTCCGTTCACGGCCCCCAGGCGCCCGCGGCGAGCCGCGCTCACCGGTGGATGGACAGGATGGTCCCCTCGCCGACGGCATCGGATCGGAAGGCGGCGTGCCAGTGCTCGGGGACCTCCGGCGCCGCCCACGAGAAGACAAAGCGCGCGTCGATCGGCGCCAGGTTGATGCAGCCGTGCGAGCGGACGTGGCCGAAGTCGTCGTGCCAGTAGGCGCCGTGCAGCGCGTACCCGCCCTTGAAGTACATGACCCAGGGGACGTCCCGAAGCTCGAACTCGTGATCGGCGACATCCGAGTCCATGGTCGTCGTGACGTGCTTCTCGAAGATCCGGAAGGTGCCCTGCGGCGTGCTCAGCGTCGTCTTGGGATCACCGAGGCCGTCCTTGCCGGTGGAGACGAGCGTGGCGTAGACCGGCTCGTCGCCCTCCCACAGGACGAGCGTCTGGCTGACGATGGAGACGTCGATCCAGCGGACCCCCTTGCGAGCCCAGGAGGGGAGCGTGCTCGGCTTCGCGGCGGTCTTCAGATCGCTCGACCGCAGCCAGCGCTTGTCGCGCGTCTCGACCATCCGCGTGCCCTGGATCTCCCGGACGGTCCCGGTCAGCGGGATCAGCTCCCGCCAGCGGAGGCGCTCGCCCGCGCGGAGGCGGCCGTCCTCGAGCTCCCAGTACGTCGCGCCCGCCTTGCGCGCGAACGCGACCGGCAACCCGACGTCGCGCAGCGAGGCCCCGTGGAACGGCGACCCCGAGTCGGCCTTGAGCTTGTCGGCGGGCAGCAGGCGCGCGTCGGTGGAGATGGCGAAACGCCGCCCCTGCGCGGCGTCACCCGCCACGAAGGTCCCGATCAAAGCCATCCCCGCGTGCCGCTTGAAGCGGTCGGCGATCACCGCGTAGGGCGGCGCCTGGTAGCTCGACAGGTTCGGGATACGCCGCTCGCCGTCGGCGAGCCACCAGGGCACCGAGTCGTCGCCATTGCCGCCGTAGCGCACGCTCATGTCCATCGGTCGGGCGTGGTCCGGGATGGCCCCCTTCGCGTAGCCCCGCTCGTCCAGCGGGACGTCGTTGGCGCCCACGGTGAGGGCGTCCCACTTGTCCTTGAGCTTATGGTAGCTCCTGAGGTGCCGCTCCAGCCTCATCTCGTACTGGAGCTGCTCGGCTTTGGTCGGGATCCGGAGGTAGTTGGGCCCGATCGCCCGCGCGAAGGCGTACTTGTAGGGCATGGGCTGCGAACGGTCGGGCTCGACCTGGATCGCGCGCGCCACCGGGTGGTCGAGCTTGATGGTCGCGTCCTTGCCCGCACACACGAACCCCACCGGGCGAACGGCGTACCAGCCGTCGGGACAACCCTCGTGGCTCACGGGCCGCTCGGATCGCGCGACCCGCGCGCCAACGCGCAGGTACCCGATCGGCTCGGCGTGGCTGTCCGGCTGGGGTCGGATCGGCACCTTCATCGCCACCGGCGCGAGCCGCGGACCGTCGGCGGGCGGCACCGGCACGAGCTCCCAAGGGTCGGCCTCCACCTTGACGCCGCCGTTCTCCGGCTTGACCTTCGCCGCGGCCGGAGCCTCCTTTCCCAGGATCTCGGCGCTGCGATCACAAGCCGGGAGCGCCCCCACGCCGAGCGCCGCCAGAGCGACGCCCGCCCGCCGAGCCCAGCCCCTGGCCCAGGCCACCATCTCGAGGGGATTTTCCATCAAGGAGGGTCCATGCCAAACGCGGGCCAAACGGCCCAGAAATCGGCGACCCCCGCCGGCGACCCGGCATTCTCGCCCACCGCCCTCGGGGGCACGGCCGGCCGTACCCGCGGACGGCCCGCGTGGCACGGCGACGTCGCCTTGATCCGACCTGCGGGCACGCGATATGAAGCGGTCCATTCCGGCGGGGCCGCAGCCCCGCGGCACGCCGCCCACAAGAAGGGATCCCGCATGGCCACGGTGCAAGAGCTCATCGACGACGCAAGGGCCAAGCTGGTGGCGAACGCCAAGCTCGCGGCAGAGATCGGGGCCGTCTACAAGTTCGTGCTGACCGGGGAAGGCGGCGGGACCTACCTCTTCCGCCTCGAGGCGACCCCCTCGGTCACCGCCGGCGACGGCGCGGCGGCCTGCACCATCGTGATGAGCGCCGAGGACTACGTGGCGATGCGCGAGCGCCGCGTGACCGCGCAGGAGCTGTTCTTCTCCGAGCGCCTCAAGGTCGAGGGCGACCTCGGCCTGGCGATGAAGCTCCAGGCGCTGAACGACCTCGTGGGCTAGCCGTTCCCATGGGGCTCGATGACCTCCGCCGCCGCATCGACGCGCTCGACGACCGTCTCCTCGAGCTGCTCGAGGAGCGCGCGCGGGTGGTCGCCGAAGCCTTCACGGAGAAGCGGAGCAGCGGGCTCCCCCTCCACGATCCGCGTCGAGAGCAGCAGGTGCTCGCGCGGCTCGAGCAAGCGCAGACGGAGCGCCCCGGGGCCGTCTTTCCGGCCCGGGCAGTGCGACCGCTCTTCCGCGACGTCCTGAGCGCCTGCCTGTCGGTCCACGCCGAGCTCGAGGTCGCCTACCTGGGGCCGCCCGGGACGCACTCGCACGCGGCCGCGCAGGCCGTGTTCGGGCTCGCGGCCCGCTACGTGAGCGCGGCGACGATCCCGGCCGTCTTCGACGCGGTCACCCGGCGAAGCGCCGAGGTCGGCGTCGTCCCCATCGAGAATTCGACGGAGGGCGGCGTCGGGTACACCCTCGACAGCCTGCTCGAGTCGTCGCTCTCGATCCGGGGCGAGCTGGTGGTCGACGTCACCCAGTCCCTGGTGGGGCAGAACGAGGATCTCGCGGTCATCGAGCGCGTCTACTCGCACCCCCAGGCGCTCCCCCAATGCCGGCAGTGGCTCGCGCGCAACCTGCCCAACGCGCAGCTCGTGGCCTCCACCTCCACCGCCAACGCAGCGCGCGAGGCCGCCAACGATCCGGCCGCGGCGGCGATCGCCACCCGCCTGGCGGCCGAGATCTACGGGCTCCGGGTCCTGCGCGAGGGGATCCAGGACCGCAGCGACAACTCCACCCGGTTCGTCGTGATCGGCGCGACCGACGCGGAGCCCACCGGCGACGACAAGACGACGCTGGTCTTCGGCACCCCGCACGAGCGGGGAGCCCTCAAGCACGTCCTCGAGATCCTCCACGCGGAGGGGCTGAACATGACGCGGATCGAGTCGCGCCCGCGGCCGGGGGGCCAGCGCTGGCAGTACGTCTTCTTCACCGACGTCGTCGGCCACCGCTCGGACGCCCCCGTCGCGCGCGCGCTCGAGCGGCTCGCGCAGGCCTGCGCCTTCGTCAAGGTGCTCGGCAGCTACCCACGCGCGCCTTGAGCCACCAGGGCGCAATCCCTCGCGATCTTGCCGGTTTCCCGGTGGCGCGCGTCGAGCCCCCTGACAGCGTGCCCCCGGATGCTGTAGTATCGGGGTGGTTGGGTATTCACCAGAGGTCCTCGGCGCCCCCGGTGCTCGAGGGCGACCCGACGAGCGAACGGCACCCCGAGCCCCGTGTCCAAGGAGCCCTCACCGGCCGCGAGCGATCGGATCGAGCCCCCGGCATCGGGCGGTGACCAGGTCGCGCTGTCGCCCTACGTGCTGATCGTCACCTCGCCGGGCATGACGGAGGAGGTCGACCTGTTCGAGGGGCTGACCGTCATCGGGCGCGGCGCCGAGGCCCACCTCATCCTCGATCACCCCCTGGTGTCGCGGCGGCACGCGGCGCTGCAGGTGACGGGGGCGCGGGTGCAGCTCCGCGATCTGGGCAGCCGCAACGGGGTCCTCGTCAACGGACGACCGCTGACCGAGCCTGCCGAGCTCGGCCCGGGCGATCGGTTCCGCGTCGGCGACGTCGACTTCGAGCTCGTCGGCGTGCCTCGCGAGCGCGCGCTCAAGCAGCGGAGCGAGCTCCGGCGTGCGCAGACGCTGGCGCTGGAGACGGTCTACGTCGATCTCGAGGCGCAGCGAGCGGGCCAGGCCGGCACGGGTCAGGCCACCCATCCCGCCGGGGCGCCGACCCCGTCGTCCCGCCCCGACGAGGAGGAGGCGACCCGCCAGGCGCACGTCCTCGAGATCGTCGGTCCCGTCGCGACCAAGGCGCTGGCCCTGGGGCGAGGCGAGGAGGCGGCGCGGCTCCTGGCCGGGCCCCTGCAGCACCTGGCCGACGGCGCACAGCGCGGGCAGCGGCTCTCGCGCGAGGTGGCCCTCTTGGCCGCGGAGCTGGCGACGCAGCTGGCCGAGGCGACCCTCGATCCCCGGTGGGTGGCGGTCCCCTTGCATATCTTCATCGCCGACCGTCGGCCCCTGCCGCTCCCCGCGATCGATCGCCTCTTCGGCGTGATGCGACGCCTGCCCGGCGTGCACCGCGCGCTCCTGGACGAATACGTCCGGATGCTCCAGGCCAGAAAGGACACGCTCTCGCCCGCCGAGCGGTTCGCGCTGCAGCGGCTGGAGGGCCTCGCGCGGGTAGCGGCGCTCTAGCGCGGGTTGATCCCGGCGCGCCGTGGTCGACGGGCGTAGCGCGCTTCTGGTCGCGCGCGCCTTGTGGTAACGACGCCGCGTGAGACGGCGACGCGGGGCCTCGGGGCGCGGCTCGATGGCACGCAGCGCGGCGCGCGTGGCCGCCGCCGCGGTGGTGGCCGGCGCGGGGGCGGCCCGCGCGGCCGACGACCCCGCCCTGCTGATCGCCGCGTACGAGGCCCCCTCGCCTTGCCCGGCGCGCTCCAGCTTCGTGGCGCGCGTGCTCGCCCGCACGGCACGGGTCGAGGTGACGACGGCCGGGGACGCCGCCCTGCGCGTGGAGGTGACGATCGAGGCGCAGGTGGCGGGCTACCGAGGACGCCTGTGGCTCGCACCGACCGGCGACGACGGGACCGAGCGCGTGGTCACCGCCGTCTCCTGCGCCGAGGTGGTCGACGCGCTCGCGCTGGTGGTCGCCCTCACCGTCGATCCGATGGCCGTCACCACGCCGCTGGCCAGCGAGACCGTCGCCGCGGTCGAGGAGACGCTGGAGGCCACCCTGGATCCCTCCCCGGCCGCCGCCGAGCCCTCGGCGCCGCCGGCCGTGCCGGCGGGGCCCGTCGCGCCGGCAGACGCGCCGGCAGACGCGCCGCGAGCGGCGCCGCCCCCCGCCCGCGCGCGACGCCGCCGCGCCCCGCAGCCACCTCCGACACCCCCTCGCCCTCCAGCGGGCTCGGGGACGGCGCCGCCGAGGCTCGCCACCGGCGTCGCGCTCGAGCTCTTCGGCGCCCCGGCGCCCGAGCCGACGGAGCCGATGCCCGTCCTCCGCGCCTTCGCCGACCTCGCCCTCGCTCGAGGCCGCTCCGCGCCGACCGCGGGGCTCTCCCTCGCGGCGGGACGCGCCGAGGCGGCGACGGCGCTGGCCACCACGGAGCTCACCTGGGTCGCCGCGCGCGCCGGCCTCTGCCCGCTCGGGCTCGTGCAGGAGCGCTGGCTCACGGTGGGACCCTGTCTCGGGCTCGGCGCCGGGGCGCTCCACGCGAGCCCCCACGCGCGGACCTCGGCGCCGCTCGAGGGCGAGCACAGCGCCACCATCCCCTGGCTCGACGCGACGGGCCTCGCGCGCGCCGACCTCACGCCGATCCGCCGGCTGCTCCTCCGACTCGAGGTGGGCGCCGTGGTCCCGCTCCTCTCCGGGGCGGGCTTCCAGTTCGCCGGCGAGCCCGAGCCCTACCCCGTGCTCGACATCCCCGCCCTGAGCTACGTCGCTGGGGCGGGCGTCGGCGCCCGCTGGTGACGGGTACGGTGACGGCGCGGCCGCGACGCCGCTGGTGTTCCAGGTTCGGCCCCGAGCTTGGCCTCAGCCGCCCGGCCGTCGTTTTCCCGATCGCCCCGCCACCGGCCGGTCATGATCCAGACGAATGACGGACGGACTCGCCGCCGAACAAGCCGACCGGGCGACTCGCGCCTCCGGCTCCGTGCGGGCGGGGACGACGGCCGAGGCACAGGCCCGGCGCCTGCACGGACTGGTGACCGCGCACTTCGACTTCGTCTGGCGCAGCCTCCGCCGCCTGGGGCTGCAGCCCGCGGACGCGGACGACGCCGCGCAGGAGGTGTTCTTCATCGTGGCTCGCCGCCTCGACGACGTCGAGCCCGACCGCGAGCGCCCGTTCCTCTTCGGCACCGCGCTGCGGGTGGTGGCCCTCTACCGCCGCACGGCGCGCCGCTGCTCAGCGCACCTCGAGGCCTTCGCGGCGCTCGGCGACTCGTCGCGCACACCGCCGAGCCCGGAGGAGCTCGCTGCCCTCTCGGAGGCTCGCGCGACGCTCGACCAGGTGCTGGACGAGCTGTCGCTCGACGAGCGCGCCGTGTTCGTCCTCTTCGAGCTCGAGGAGCTCTCCGTCCCGGAGATCGCCGAGCTCTGCGCGCTCAAGCTCGGCACGGCGACGTCCCGCCTCCGCCGGGCGCGCGAGGCCTTCCGGGCCGCGGCGCAGCGGCTGCGCGCGCGGCAGGATTTCCCCTTACGGGGCAGCAGAGGAGACCCGTGATGGACCCGTTGCGGCTGCGCCAAGACGGCGACGACTTCGAGCGCGACCTGCTCGGCTCGGCGGGAGAGGACCGCCCCGCGCCGGGGGCACGCGAGCGGCTCCTCGACGCCTTGGGCGTCGCGGGGCTCGCGGGCACGGCCGCCGCGATCGGTCTGACGGCGAGCACCGCGCACGCGGCCGGCACCGGCGCGGCGGGTGCGACCGGCACCGGCGCGGTCGCGTTCGGCGGCAGCGCCGCGACCAGCGGGGTGGCGGCGCCCGGAGCCGCGCTCGCCGGCGCGACCGGAGCGGGCGCGAGCGGCGCCACCGCGCTCGGGGTCGCGACGGTGAGCAAGTGGCTCGGCGCGGGGCTGCTCGTCGGGCTCGGGTCGACAGCCCTGGTGAGCGAGGCCAGCGCCCCGTTCGTCGCGCCCGCGGCGCGCCCCGCCGTCGCGGTCGTCGTCGTCGAGCGCGCCGCGCCCGCAACCGAGGGCCCCGCGGGGCACCAAGATCCCCCGGCGGGGCGCGCCGCGGTGGACAAGGCCGCCGAGGCCGCGCCGGTCACGACCGCCTCGGCGCCGCGCAGCACCGTCGCGGAAGAGATCGCCGCCATCGACGGGATCCGCGCCGCCCTGCGCGCGGGTGACGGGCCCGCGGCCGAGCGCCAGCTCGCGGCCTACCGGGCAAGGTTCGCGACCGGCACGCTGGTCCCCGAAGCGGACCTCCTGGCGCTCGAAGCGGTGGCCGCGCGCGGCGACGGCGCCGCCACCAGCGCGGCCGCCCGGGCCTACCTCGCGCGCCACCCGCGGAGCCCCCACGCCGCGCGGGCGCGCGCGATCCTCGCCCGGACGTCGCCGCCCGCGCGCGGCGACGCCACCGCGCCGTCCTCGACGGCGCCCCCCGCACCACCCGCTGCCACGCCGGACATCCCGTCGGGCGTGGCGAGCTTCCGCGATCCAACCTAGGCCCATCCGGCCCCATTTCCTGAAGGGAGAGGGAGACATGCGACGCCTCCACGCCACCGGTCCATCCACCGTCCGCCACCACCCGCGCGCACGCCTTCACGCGGGGCTGTCCGTCCTCGGCGCGGCGCTGGGTGCGCTTGGCCTCGCCGCCTGTGGCGATCCAACCTCGCTCGGTGACGTCACCAGCGACCCGTCGACGGGCGGCACCGAGTCGTCGCCGAACGAGGAGGGGGGCGCGCCCTCCGGCGAGGGCGGCGCAGACTCCGAGCCCGGCGGCGGCGCCTCGGAAACCGGGGGCACGACGGGCGACGCCGGGGCGCCGGCGAGCGACGCGCTCCCGGACGTCTTCGAGCCCGAGGCCCAGGCCCGGAGCGAGCAGCTCGACCTGCTCTTCGTGGTCGATAACTCGATCAGCATGGCCGACAAGCAACAGCTCCTGCACGACGCCGTCCCGAAGCTGGTGGAGCGGCTCGTCGACCCATATTGCAGGGATCAGTCCGGGAGCTTCACGCCCAAGGTCGGGGGACTCTGCCCTGCCGGTACCGAGGAGGAGATGAGTCCCGTGCGGGACATGCACGTCGGCGTCATCAGCTCGAGCCTCGGCGGGCACGGCGGGATCGCCTGCACCCCTGCCGAGGGGTCGACGTTCGTCCCCGCCAAGGACGACCGCGGCGAGCTCATCGCGCCGCTCCGTGGAACCTTCTCGTTCCAGAACCTCGGATTCCTCGCCTGGGACACGCGCCCGAACCCATTGTCAGGCACGTCCGACAACCTCGGCACGCTCGTCGGCGACTTGGAGAGCGTGTTGATGGCGGCGGGAGAAGACGGCTGCGGCTACGAGGCGCCGCTCGAGGCGATGTACCGCTTCCTCGTCGACCCGGAGCCACCGACGAGCGTGACCAACAACGGCGCCGAGAGCGTGCGCGACGGCATCAACTCGACCTTGCTCGCGCAGCGGGAGGCGTTCCTGCGGCCGGACTCTGCCCTCGCCATCGTGATGCTGACGGATGAGAACGACTGCTCCGTGCTCGACGAGGGGCCCGGCATGTACGTCGCTGGGGTGACGGCCGGAGGCAAGTTGCCTCGCGGGACCGCCGCCTGCGCCTCGGACCCGAACGACCCCTGCTGCCGCAGCTGTGCGCTCAGCGAGATCAACCCGCCCGATGGCTGCGCGCCGCTCAACGCCGATCCGGGCTGCCCGCCCACCACCACGCCGTTCCCCGAGCCGGAGCACCCGAACCTCCGCTGCTTCGAGCAGAAGCGGCGCTTCGGCCTGGACCTGCTCTACCCGACGGAGCGCTACGTCCGCGGGCTCACCCGCCCCACCATCGTCCGTGAACGCGACGGCGCCGAGGTCGAGAACCCCCTCTTCGCCGGGGGCCGCGATCCGTCGCTCGTCACCCTGGTCGGGATCGTCGGCGTGCCCTGGCAGCTGCTCGCTCGCTCGCAGTCCGAGGACCTGCCGCTCCGCTTCAAGTCGGCGGCGCAGCTCCACGCCGAGGAACTCTGGCCGGCCATCGTCGGCCGCCCCACCGCCTACGAGCCGCCGCTCGATCCGTTCATGGTCGAGTCCATCGAGCCCCGCACCGAGCTCGGGCCGAGCCCGGTGACGGGACTTGCCCCTGAGCCGCCCGACGCCGCGGCCGGCGCGAGCCCCGTCAACAGCCACGAATACTTGGTCAACGACGGGGGCGATCTGCAGTACGCGTGCACCTATCAACTCGACTACCCGCGCACGTGCGTCAACGAGGTGACCGGAGGCTGCGACTGCAGGGAGAGTGACCTCAACCTCGCGACCAAGCCGCTCTGTCAGGCCCCCGGCTCGGAGTTGGCGGGGACCACTCAGTACTCCGCCAAGGCCTACCCAGGGCTGCGCCAGCTCGAGGTGATGCGGCGGCTCGGTCCGCTCGCGGTGCCCGCCTCGATCTGCCCCCGCGTGACCGACGACCCCAGCGACCCGAGCTACGGCTACAACCCCGTGACCGAGTCGCTGCTGGACCGGCTGCGGCAAGTGCTCGACTGAGCCCCTCGCGCTGATGGCGCGGACGGGGCGCGGCGATGGGCCCAGCGCGGACAGCGCCGGGCCTTCCCGCGTCTAGGTCGAACCGGGAAGAAGGCTGGTAGCGGGGGAACTCCGGGGCGCGGCGTCGTATGATTCGCCAGAAACCGTAGGAGGCTTCCCGGCCATGCTTCACCACCCACTCCTTGGCACCCCCTGGCCCGCGCTCCGCGGGCTCGCCCTCGCCGCCCTCGCCGCGGGCCTCTTCGCCTGCGGAGGCAAGGAGGAGGCCGACCCGGAGGGCTCCCCCGCAGCCGGCGGCGAGCAGACGGGCGGCGACGACGAGCCCGGCACCGGTGCGACCGCCCCAAGCGGCGGCGAGGGCGGCGACGGCGCCGGTGAGACGGGCGGAGAAGTGACCGGGGGCTCCGGCGGCACCGGCGATGCCGACACGGGGGGCTCCGCCGGAGACGACGCGGGCGGCTCCGGGGGCGAGATCGGCGACAGCGGCGGCGCCCCCTCGGGCGGCTCGGGTGGGACCACCACGGGGGGCGGCGGCGGCGACAGCGGCGGCGCCCCCTCGGGCGGCTCGGCCGGGGCGCCCTCGGGCGGCACCGGTGGCATCGCGACCGGCGGCGCGGCGACCGGCGGCGCGGCGACCGGCGGCTCCGGCCTCGGCGGCATCCCCACCGGCGGAGTGGCCACCGGGGGCAGCGCCTCGGGCGGCGAGGGCACGGGCGGCGTCTTCGACCCGGGCGACGATCCGTCCGTGAGCACCGAGCTCGATCTGCTCCTGGTCATCGACAACTCGCTCAGCATGGCCGACAAGCAGGCGCTCTTCGCCGAGGCCATCCCCGCGGTGGTGCTGCGCCTCGTCAACCCGCCCTGCGTCGATGCCGAAGGCCAGACCGCGGCCCAGCCCACCACGCCGGACGAGGCCTGCCCCGACGGCTCGGCCCGCGAAATCCTGCCCGTGGACGATCTGCATGTCGGCGTCATCAGCAGCAGCCTCGGCAACCACGGGGGCTACAACTGCAGCCCGGCGGAGGGCTCGAGCTACGTGCCGGAGAAGGACGACCGCGGGGAGCTCATCGGGCCGCTGCGCGGGATCACGACCTACCAGGACCAGGGCTTCCTCAAGTGGGATCCCCAGGGCCTCGGGGACC
Organism: uncultured Polyangiaceae bacterium; assembly: GCA_964404725.1. Taxonomy (GTDB): domain Bacteria; phylum Myxococcota_A; class Polyangia; order Polyangiales; family Polyangiaceae; genus JAFGBI01. Next base: position 150,651 of record CAYOLF010000001.1, on the reverse strand, counting down.
CACCCGGGCAGGGCGATCCCACGGCGTTCGCCGCCGACGTGGCCGCGCTCGTCGCCGCCACCGGCGACACCGGTTGCGGCTACGAGGCGCCCCTCGAGGCCTGGTACCGCTTCCTCGTCGACCCCGAGCCGCCCCTCGAGGTGGTGTACGAGAATAACCAGAGCGTCCGCACCGGCATCAACACGACCCTGCTCGAGCAGCGCGCCGCCTTCCTCCGGCCGACCTCGGCCCTCGCCATCGTGATGCTCGGCGACGAGAACGACTGCAGTGTCATCGACTTCGGGCCAGGCTACCTCGTCGCGGGCGTGGACCCGAGCACCCGGCTCCCCCGCGGCACCGCGGCCTGCGCCGAGGATCCCAACGATCCCTGCTGCCGCTCCTGCGCCCTCGCCGAGGTCGATCCGCCGGAGGGGTGCACGCCTTTGGCCGACGACGCCACCTGTCTGCTCGGGACCTACGGGTTCACTGAGGACCCCCTCAACCTCCGCTGCTTCGACCAGAAGCGGCGCTTCGGCATCGATCTGCTCTACCCGACGGAGCGCTACGTTCGCGCCCTCACCAGCCCCACCATCGTGCGTGACGGCGACGGCGCCGAGATCGACAACCCCCTCTTCGCGGGGGGGCGGGACCCCTCGCTAGTGACCGTGGTCGGCGTCGTCGGCGTGCCCTGGCAGCTCCTCGCCGCGCCCGGCGCCGAAGGTGAGCCGCTCACCTACCGGAGCGCGACCGAGCTCCACGACGGGGGGCTCTGGCCGGCCATCGTCGGGGACGTCGCGACGCACGTGCCGCCGCTCGATCCGTTCATGGTCGAGTCGATCGCCCCCCGCACGGCGCTCGGCCCGAGCCCGGTGACCGGCCTCGCCCCCGCGCCGCCCGAGGCGGCGGGCGCCACCAGCCCCGTCAATGGCCACGAGCGGACCCTCACGTACCCCGACGACCTTCAGTTCGCCTGCACCTACCCGCTCGCCGAGCCCCACGTCTGCGAGAGTGACAGCACGGCGGCCTGCGACTGCAAGGAAGCCAATCAGAACCTCCCGACCAATCCCCTCTGCCAGGTTTCGGGGTCGACCGCATCCGTCACCACCCAGTATTGGGGCAAGGCCTACCCCAGCCTCCGCCAGCTCGAGGTGCTGCGCGCGCTGGGCCCGCTCGCGGTGCCCGCGTCGATCTGCGCGTCCGTCACCGGCGAGGATCGCACCCATCCGGACTGGGGCTACGCCCCGGCGGCGCGGGCCATGATCGAGCGCCTGGAGGGCATCCTCGAGTAGGCCGTCCGGCGGCCCCTCGGGGACGCGCGGGAGAGCAACCCGCTCATCGCTCCCCTACCCCTGGCGCTCGGCCCGCTTTCCCCTCAGGATCCGCCGACCATGATCCTCAGGGCCGCGTTCCAGGGCATCGCGGGGGCCCACTCGGCCGTCGCGCTCGCGACGTTCTTCGCCGAGCAGGGCCTCGAGGCAGAGCTCGTCGGCGCGCCGACCTTCCGCGAGGTGGCCGGCGCCGTGGTGAGCGGCCGCGCCGACGTGGGGCTCTTGCCGGTGGACAACGCCATCGCGGGCACGGTCCGCGACGGCTACGATCTGGTCGCCCAGTACGATCTGGTGCCGCTGGTCGAGCTCGACTGGCGCATGGATCACCGCCTGCTCGGCCTGCCCGGGGCGACGCTGGCCGAGATCCGCGAGGTACACGCCCACCCGCTCGTGCTCGGCGAGTGCGGCCGCTTCCTCGCCACGCTGGCGGGAGCGCGCGTGATCCCGGCCGAGGACACGGGGCTGGCCGCGCGCGACGTCGCCGCGGCCCAGAACCGCTCGCACGCGGCCATCGCGCCAACGGAGGCGGCGGCGCTCTATGGGCTGGTCGAGCTCGCCGGCGCCGTCGCCGACCACCCCGACAACTTCACGCGGTTCCTGCTGTTCACGGCCGCCGGCGACCGCGAAGAGCTTGCCGGCTTGCGTACGCTCGGCGCAAGGCGAAAGACCTCGCTCCTGCTGTCGACGCGCCACGAGGAGGGCGCCCTCGCCCGCTGCCTCGGGATCCTCGCGGGTGCGCACATCAACCTCGCCAAGCTCGAGTCGCGGCCGCGGCTCGGACGGGCCTGGGAGGCCGTGTTCTACATCGACCTCGAGGGCGACGTCGCCGAGCCGCGGGTGACCCGGGCGCTCGACGAGCTCCGCGCGGAGGCGCTGAGCCTGACGATCCTCGGCTCCTACGGCGCGGGGGAGCTCGGCCGGCCGCCGCCCGCGCCGGCGCCCGCCGCGCCCGCCGCCTGCGTCGAGCCGCCCCCGTCGAACGCCGCCGCCGCGGCCTACCCCAAGGTCGCGCGCGCGAACCGGCCGCGAGGCACGCGCGTCCCGCTCGGTCACGGCGTCGAGATCGGCGGCGACGACTTCCTGGTGATCGCCGGGCCCTGCTCGGTGGAGTCGCGCGAGCAGATCCTCGCCACCGCCCGCGCGGTCGTCGCCAGCGGGGCCCGCGCCCTGCGCGGCGGCGCGTTCAAGCCGCGCACCAACCCGTATGCCTTCCAGGGCCTCGGCTGGGAGGGCGTGAGCCTGCTCGCCGAGGCCGGCCGCGCGACAGGCGTGCCCATCGTGACCGAGGCGATGAGCATCGATCAGGTCGAGCGCCTCTCGCGCGAGAGCGACGTGCTCCAGATCGGCGCCCGCAACATGCAGAACTTCGATCTCTTGCGCGCGGTCGGCCGGCAACCCCAGCCCGTCGTGCTCAAGCGCGGCCTCTCGGCGAGCCTCGACGAGCTCCTCGGGGCGGCGGAGTACATCCTGGCCGAGGGCAACCCCAACGTCATCCTGTGCGAGCGCGGCATCCGGACCTTCGAGACGGCCACGCGCAACACCCTGGATCTTTCCGCCGTGCCGGTGCTCCGCGAGCGCAGCCACCTGCCCGTGCTGGTGGATCCGAGCCACGGGGTCGGCGTGCGGCGCTGGATCCGACCGCTCTGTCGCGCCGCCAAAGCGGTCGGCGCGCACGGGATCATGATCGAGGTCCACCCCGACCCGACGCAGGCGAAGAGCGACGCTCAGCAGGCGCTCACCTTCGACGACTTCGCCGCCATCATGGCGGATCTGTTGACCATCCCCTACGCGGGCGCGGCGACCTAGAGCGGGACGATCTCGATGAGCTCGATCTCGAACTCGAGCGGCGAGTTCGGCGGGATCTTGGGCGGGCTGCCGACGGCGCCGTAGGCCTTGTCCGCCGGGATGGTGAGCTTGCGCTTGCCGCCGGGCTTCATGCCGACGACGCCCTCGTCCCACCCCTTGATCACCTCGCCGCGGCCGAGCGTGAACGCAAAAGGCTCGTCCCGATCGCGGGAGCTGTCGAACTTCTGCCCGGTGAGGAGGCGACCCGTGTAGTGTACCTTCACCCGGTCGCCCGTCTTCGCCGCCACGCCGCTGCCGGGCGCCTGATCCTCCCGGATGAGCTCGGTCACCACGGGGGGCTTGACGCTGGGCTCCGTGGGCGCGCTCTTCCAGGCATCGGCCCCCGGCTCCGGGACCCGGCGGCCGCAGGCCATCAGCAAGATCCCGGCGGCGACCAGCATCACGCTCGTTCGCTCACTCCACATCGTCCAGTACCTTCGAGCCGAGCTCTAGCGCCCCGTCCCTGGCGCCCTCGATGATGGCGGCCGCGTCGGCCCCGAGATCGAGCATCTGCACCAGCTTGTCGAGGATGGCCTTCTCACTCGCCGTCTGTACGCCGTCGGCGTGGGTCAGCAGGGCAGCGTTGGCGAGCAGCAGCTCGCGATCCTCGCGGTCGAGCGCCGCGAGCGGGATGTCGGCGAGCAGCGTGCGCCGCTGGCTCGCGAAGTCGAGCACCTCGCGCTCCTCGGCCGCAGTGGCGTCGAAGGCGCCGAGGAGCCCCTCGATCACGCTCTTCTCTGGGGCGGCGACGGTGCCGTCCGCCCAGGCCACGACGACGAGCGATTTGAGGACGTTCATCTCGTTCGGGGTCATCGCCCCGGCATATAACACGGCCCGCTCGCCTCCCGAGCCCCGTCCGGCGCGCCGCGACGCGGGCCGGACCTCGGCCGGCCCGGTCCATGCCCTTGCGGACGACCCTGGGAAGGTACCGCTGTAGTTACGAACAGTTGTCCCAGGCCGGCGGGACGGACAGCCGTCGGACCGTTCCGTTCTGGACCGGGTCTGTTGCTAGACTGCCGGCATGGACCGTTTCGGGCGCTTCGACGCCGCCTACTACCGGCGCTTCTACGAGGACCCGGAAACCCGCGTGTACGACGAGGTGGGTCACGCGGCGCTGGCCCAGTTCCTCTTCGGCTTCGCAACCTGGAACCAGCTCACCATCGAGAGCGTCCTCGACATCGGCGCCGGCGTGGGACACTGGCAGCGCTGGCTCACCGCCAACGCGCCGTCCGTGCGCTACACGGGGACCGAGGTGTCCAAGGCGATGTGCAAGCGCTTCGGCTGGCAGGAGCGGGACATCGCCCGCTGGCGCGACCGAAAGAAGTACGACCTCATCCTCTGTCAGGGCGTCCTGCAGTACCTCCCCGACCCCGACGTCGCCCCGGCGGTGGCCAACATCGCGGCCATGGCCAAGGGCCTGGTCTACTTCGAGATCACGACGCGCGCCGATCTCCGGGAGCATTGCGATCTCGAGCGCACGGACGCGGACGTCCACGTCCGCAACGGCTCCTATTACCGAGGGATCCTCCTCAAGCACCTGCTCAACGTCGGCGCTGGCCTCTGGTGGCCCAAGGATCGGCCGGCGCCGTTCTACGAGCTCGAGGTAGGGCAAGGGAGTGCCTGATCGATAGGGCGTCGAGGGAGTCGCCATGGCAACGGAAGCGAAGCGATACGTCCGACCGCTCATCTCGACGCTGATCGTCAGCGCCTCGATCGCTGGTCTGTTCAACGTGTGGAGCGACGACACCGACCTCAGGCGACGGGCGAGCGCGATCGCCTGCGGGGACGACGAACCGCGGACGCCGTCGCAGGGGGAGCGCTACCCGATCCTGCAGCGCTACGGGTTCCAGTGCGGCTCCGCCACCGTCCAGGTGACCTGCACCCGCGCCGCCTATCTGGTCGGCCCCTATACCTGCGTGAAGGATCGCTGAAGCGCGCGCGCGCCACCGCTCATTCCCGGAGGTAGTGGCAGGAGTACCCGCCGGGGTTCCGCTGGAGGTAGTCCTGGTGGTACCCCTCGGCGGGCGTGAACGGACCGGCGTCGGTGATCTGGGTGACGATGGGCCGCGGCCAGCGCCCGCTCGCGGCGACGCGCGCCCGGACCGCCTCGGCGACGCGCCGTTGCTCCGCGTCCAGCGCAAAGATCGCCGAGCGGTACTGCGAGCCGCGGTCGTTGCCCTGCCGATCCTCGGTGGTCGGATCGTGCATACGGAAGAACCACTCCTCGAGCAGGGTCGCGTAGGCGAGCCGGGCCGGATCGAAGGTGATCCTCACCGCCTCGGCGTGTCCCGTGCGCCCGGTCTTCACCGCGTCGTAGGTGGGCGCGGGAGCGCTGCCGCCCGCGTAGCCCACCTCGGTGTCGACGACCCCCGGGATCGCGCGCAGGATCTCCTCCATCCCCCAGAAGCACCCGCCGGCAAGGATCGCCGTGGCGAGCGTCGGCGCACAGGCGGGCTCCCCACCCGAGGCAGAGCTCCCGGAGGGCGGCTCCGCGCAAGCGTTGTCGCGGTCCACGATCGGCGCGGCCTCCGGTTCCGCGAAGCGCGCGGCGTAGTCGCCGTAGCCCTCCGCCGCGAGCCGCGCGGCGGGGATGAAGCGCAGCGCAGCGGAGTTGATGCAGTAGCGCCGTCCCAGCGGGGCCGGCCCGTCGTCGAAGACGTGGCCGAGGTGCGAGCCCCCCGCGCGGGATCGTGCCTCCGTTCGCTCCATGCCGTGCGAGCGGTCCACGTGCTCCGTGACCCGTCCGGCCTCGACGGGGCGAGTGAAGCTCGGCCAACCCGTCCCCGAGTCAAACTTGTCGCGCGAGCTGAAGAGCGGCTCGCCGGTGACGACGTCCACGAACAAACCGGCCTCGTGGTGATCGAAGAAGGCGTTCTGGAACGGCGGCTCGGTGGCACCGCGCTGAGTGACCTCGTAGGCGACCGGCGAGAGGCGCCGCCGGAGCTCCGCGTCGGGAGGCTTCGAGTAGCTTCGCTGCATGCTGGCTCCGCTTCGATCGGTCGACGCCGGGACGGCGACGGGGTCGGTCAGCCCCGGCCGGGGCTGTGGGCCGTGACCGTCCGGAGCCCGCTGACAGGAAGCCCCGACCAGAAGGAGTGCCAGGAGGAGGACGAGCCCCTCACCCGGGATCGGGCGACGCCGATGACCGACCATGGTGATCTCCCCCCCAACCTGGGGCCGTACCCGTGGCACCGGAAGGGGGTCGCCAGCGCCCGGCCGAGCGGAACCGGACGACGCCGGTCACGGGCGCTGCTGCCGCCCCGGTGGCGAGCCGGGTGGTTCGTCCGTTGCCACCCCGGCCCCCCGCCCCACGCCGGTCGCCCCCGCCTCGCCAAGGATCTCGAGCACCGTGGAGACGGCCAGGGTCACCGCCGCCTCCACCGGAGGGCTGAGCGCGATACCGAAGCGGTCGATCACCGCCGCCTCGATCCCCACCAGGGTCACCGGCGGGGTCCCGGCTTCGGGCGCGAGGCGCGCGGCGAGCCGCATCAGATCGGGCAGCCCGAGGGAGTGGCAACAGTAGGGGGCGGTCGCCAGCGACGCGAACTCGGCGAGGGAGAGCCGCCGCACGCGCCCCGGGCGCTCGCCGGTGCTCGTCGCATCGACGAAGATCAACGACTCCGCGCCGAGGACGAGGTCGAGCAGGTCGAGGCTGACGGCCGGCACCAGCTCGACCTCGACGTCCGCCGGCAGCGGTCGCCGCGCGAGCTCCCGCCCGACTCGGATGCCAACCCCGTCGTCCCCGGCGAACTCGTTCCCGAGACAGATGATCCGACGCATCCCTGGTTCCCCCGCGGCGCCGATGTCGCGCTCAGCCGGCGGCGCCCGGCTCCTCGTCGGGCTGCCCAAGCGCGCGCAACACCGCGGTGATGACGCGGTCGAGCTGCCCCGCCGGGGGCACGCCGGTCCCGAGCGTCGCGAGCGCCATCGGGTCGCCGTGGCAGTCGAACAGTCGGCAGCTGACGACGAGGGCGTTTCGGTCGCGGAAGGTCACGTCGGTAACCTCCGCGAGGGGCAGGATCTGCACCGCCTGCGCCGCCAGGTGCCCCGCCAGGCCCGTGACCGCAGCGAGGCCCTCCTGGGCCTCGGGTTCACCGGCCGCAGCCACCTGCAGCCCGTGCCCGTCCGCCAGCGTGACGCACCGGACCGCCGGGGACGCGGCGAGCTCGGCGAGCTCCGCCGCAGTGCTGACCGGGCCCGCCCCCAGCGCGCCCTCGGACGGAGGCGCAGCCCGTGAGGCTGCGGGACGCTCTCCCAGCGCGAACAGCCGCGCCTCGAGGGCAACGAGCCGCTGGCGGAGCTCCGGCGTCTCGGCAACCTCGAGCGTGAGCTCGTCGACCCGATCCCGCAGGGTGGCGTTCTCGGCCTCGAACCGGTCGGCAGCCGCCGCCCGCGGCTCGAGCTGAGTGATGTGGAGGCGCAGCTCCCGGGTTTCCTCCCGCCCCGCGGTGGCAGACGCGCTCCGCAGCAGGGACACCTCCCGCTCGAGCTCCCCCAGGCGGGCTGGCGCCGGGATCGCGGGGGGAATGCTGCGCAGATCCACGAGCTCGGCTTGGAGCTGGGCCGCGCGCTCCGAGGTCCGCTTCGCCTCCTCCTGCGCCCGGCGCACGTAGGCCGCGGCGCCCGCCTGGCGGGCCTCGAGGTCCTCGCGCTCGCTCACCGCCTCGTTGAGTCGCTGCTGCAGCGCAACGAGGTCGTCGGCGAGGCGCCGTGCCTCTGCCCGCCGCGTCTCGAGCTCGGCCGTGAGCTCGCTCTGCGCGCGGCGCAGCCGTTCGAGCTCCTCCAGCTCCCGTCGGCGCGCCGCGCGCTCGGTCTCGACCACCGCGGCCGCGCCCGCGCCCGGCTGCGCGGGGGCCCGCGCGGCTCGCGTCGCGGTCGCCGCGACCTCGAGCTCCTGGCAGCGGGCCTGCAGCCGTGCCAGCTCCCCGAGCAGCTCCGCGTTCGGGGAAGACGCCGGCGCCGCCTCGCGGGCGCCGAGCTCGCGCTCGAGCGCGCGGATCCGCTCGTCCCGTCGGGATTGCTCCGCCTCCAGCGCCTCGATGCGGCCGCTACGGCGGGCGAGCTCCGCGTCCCGCAGCGCGCTCTGCTCGACCTGCGCCTTCGCCCCCGCGTCGTGCTTGGTTCGCGCCGACCGCGCGGCCGTCAGCTCCTGCCGCGCCTTCTGCAGTTCCTGACGGACCTGCATCAGCTCGAGATGGGCCTTCGACGGTTCGGCCCGCGCCTTGTGCAGCTCCTGCTGGACGTTCTGCAGCTCCTGCCGCGCCTTCTGCTGGTCGCGCTGGGCCTTCTGCAGCTCTTGCTCCAGCCGCTCCAACGGCTCGCGCGGCCCCACCCCGGCGCGGCCCGGGGCCGCCGCCGTGGCCCGCTCGGCGCGATCGGCCCTCGCCCCCTGCGCCCGCGCGGCCCCCTCGAGGTCGGCGAGCTGCCCGCGGAGCCCTCCCACCTCCGCGGAGTGCGCTCGGGCCTCTGCCTCGAGCGCCTGCACGCGGACCGCCGTGGCCGTCGCCCGCGCCCGCTCTTGCGCGAGCGCGTCCTCCGCCCCACGGCAGCGCTCGGCCGCGCTGGCAAGCTCGCCCTCAAGCGTCCGCAAGCGCGCCTCCAGCTCCGAGCACCGCACGGCCGCCTCGCGCTCGCTCTGCGCACCGCGGCCAAGCGACCGCAGCCGCCCCGCGCTGTACCCGGCGCCGAAGAACGCCACCGAGCCGGTGGTGCTGAGGACGACCATGGCAACCAGGGGATTGTCGAACATGGCCTCTCCTACTCGAGGAATACGTCCACCGTGCGGGACTCGCCCGCGGCCCCATCGCTCGGCGCCGCTGCTGCTACCGGCGCCACCTCCACCGCCAGACGCTCCGCCGGGATCCCGAGGGTCACCATGAACTCCCGCACCCCCTCCGCACGGCGCCGCGCGAGCGACTCCGCCGCCGCCCCGTCGGACTCCGGATCGCCGCGCCCGACCAGGCGGGTCCGCCGCTCGGGCTCACCCTTCAGGCGCCGCACCAGGTCGAAGATCGCGTTCCGCGTGCCCGGCTCGAAGTTCGGTGAGCGGGCCGCGAAGGGCAGCCGCACCACTGGCTCCGTCGGCGCGCCCGCCGGCGCCGAATCTTCCGCGGCGTCCGCGACGGCCGCGGCGTCCGCCGACGCGCTCGCGCCCACCCCGACGACGGGCGACCCGGCGCCGCTCGGGACCGGCGCGAACCGCAGCCCGCTCGCCGCCGATGGAGGGCTCGCCGTGGGGCCACCCGGGAGCTCGGCAGCCCCACCGGAGTCCGCGACGCCCTCCACCCCACGCCCGGCTCCGGAACGGTCCTGCATCACCCGCCCGTGCAGGCTCGGGGCGATGACGAAGTTGACGCCGACCCACGCAGCCAGCCCCACCAGCAGGAGGATCGCCAGCGCGATCCGGTGACCCGTCATAGCGTCTTGACGAGCTCGGCGCAGCGGCGCTTGAGCTCGATGAACACGAGGCCCAGCTTGGCGTCCTTGGTCGTCAACACGACGAGGACGGACTCGCCGCCCACGGCGTTCAACACCACGTAGCCCTTCTCGCTCCTGACGTAGGTCTGCTCCATCGTGGAGCCCATCAGCTCGGTCGAGATCCGCTCGCCCACGCCCAGCATGGCCGCCGCCATGCCGGAGACGAGCTCCTCGTCGATCTCCGCCGGCAAGACCGACGCGATCACGAACCCGTCGATGCTCACCAGCGAGGCCCCGATGATGTCGGGGGACGCGGACCGGAGCCCGCGCAGCACGTCCTGGATCTTCTCTGTTCTCGACGCCATCTTCTCCTAGCCTCCCAGTCTGGATCACCCGCGCACGACCAACCTCAGCGAGCAGGCTCTCCCCGAGTCCGCCGCCTCCACCGCGTAGCTCTTGCCCCCGAACTCGCTCAGGAGGCCGGCCCAGTACTCGTGGAAGAGCACGCAGAGCACAGCCTCCCCGGGCTGCTGGCCCCGCCCCCGGACCACGCGCTCGATCGCGCACGCTTCGAAGTCGATCGCGACCGCTCCGGCGCCCGGCGCCACGGCGGCTCGGAAGGAGAAGCTCCCCGCGAACCGGCGCTGCATGCGCCGCAGCACGTCGTCGAGATCGCGCCCCTCGTACATCTCCGGCAGGTGCTCGGCCGCGAGCTTTCCGCTCCGTCGTCCGACGGCGCGAAGCCCCCGCCCCATGGTCTCGACCACCGAGTCGCCGAGGGCGCTCAGACGCACCCCCACGTCGCGCAGCGCCTCGTCCAGGTCGTCCGGCGTGAGCGCCGTCGAGGCCGGCGCCCGCTGCAGGAACCGCGCCACCAGCGCCGCGTCCTCCTCGATGCGGTAGAACGGCCGCTGCCGGACCACGTCGCCCAGGGTGAGGCAGCGAGACGGGCAGACGTATTCGCACGAGGCGCAGCCGATGCAGTCCCCGGCGCGCGCCGCCCGCGCCACCCCGGCGGCCTCGTCGAGCTCGAAGACGTCGGTCGGGCAGACCTCCTTGCAGAGCGAGCAGTACCGGCACCCCTTGGCGTCGATGTCTAGGCTGGGCATCACGACCTCCGGGCGCGGCGCACCACGCGCCCGCGCTGCACGAATTCCAGCTCGAGGGGCATCTTGCCGACCTGGTGGGTGGAACAGGAGAGGCACGGATCGTAGCAGCGAATCGCGAACTCGATCCCGTTCAGCAGCTCCGGCTCCGGCCGCTCCACGAAGCGCTCGGCGGCGGCCCGCAGCGAGGCGTTGATCGACGACAAGTTCTGCTGGGTCGCCACCAGGAAATTGGCGTGCCGGACGATGCCGTCGGCGTCCACGTCGTAGTCGTGGATCAGGACCCCCCGGGGGGCCTCGACGTGTGCCACTGCCGGCCGCGGCGTCCCCGTCGGCTTGGTCCGCACGTGCGGCGACTGGATCTCGTCGTCAGCGAGGAGGGCGACCGCCTTCTCCGCGTGGTGCACGATCTCGATCAGCCGCGCGTGGTGTGCGAGCACCGTCTCGTGGCAAGGGTCGCCGAAAAATTCGCGCAGCGCCTCGAGCTCCGCCTGAGCGAGCGGGGTGTCGATCGAGTCCACGACGTTGAGGCGGGCGAGCGGACCCACGCGGTAGGGGATCGGCGGCCCCGCTGGATCCTGGAACCAGGTCTGCTTGGCGTAGGTGTGGGGGAGCGCCTCCTCGTAGAGGTGCTCCCGGTAGCTCTGCGCCGCAAACTCGAGGGCGCGACTTCCGTCCGCACGCCGCAGGCGGAGCACGCCATCGTACAGGTCAAGCCGCCCTTCGTTCACCGTGCCCAGGTCCGCCACCGCGAGGGGCAGCGCGCGGAGCAGGTCCGCGTCCCGCGCGAGCGCCCCCTTGCCCGCCTCGAGCGCGATCAGGGAGAGCTCCAGCGCGCGCGCCGCCATCCGCTGCAGCTTCTCGCGCGCCTCCCCATCGATCCCGGCGGACATCCCTCCCGCCACGCAGGTGACCGGGTGCGTCCCCCGGCCGCCCACCAGCTCGACGATGCGCTGGCCGAGGCTCCGGAGCTCCAGCGCCTGCCGCGCCAGCTCCGGCGCGAGGTCGAGCAGCGCCACCACGCTCCGCTGCTCCGGCGGCGCGCCGATCCCGAGCAGGAGATCGGGACCGGCGAGCGCGAAGAAGTGGATGGCGTGCGAGTGGATCATGCTCCCGCAGTTCAGCAGCTCCCGGAGCAGCACGGCCGCCCGCGGCGGCGTGACCCCGAACACCCGGTCGACCGCCTTGGCCGCGGCCAGGTGGTGCGCGTGCGGGCAGGTCCCGCAGATCCGCGTGGTGAGCGTCGGCATCAGCTCGACCTGCATCCCCTCCACGAAGCGCTCGAAACCGCGGAATTCGAGGACGTGCAGCGTCGCCGCCGACACCTTCCCCGCGTCGTCGAGCTCCAGCGACACCCTCGCGTGCCCCTCGATGCGGGTCACCGGGTTGATCTCGATAGTGCGTCCCATGACTAGGCCTTTGCCTCCCGAAGCCAGCGACGGAGGAGGAACGTCGGCTTCTGCCGGAAGACCGGCGAGGCCATGGCGTAGGCGTAATAGGTCTTCGCCTGTCGCTCGATCTCGCGCACCACGTCCTCACGCCGGATCTGGGTCATCCGGGCCATCCGGTCGGCGATCTCAGTGCGCACGTCGCGGTTCGGCTCCAGAATGACGTGCTCCGAGGGCCCCGCGCACCCGGTGCAGGCGGCCCCCCGCTGCGGGCAGGGCGCGAGACAGCGGTCGAGCGTCGCGCTCCCCATGCAGAGCACGCCCTGCGACAGCAGGCAGACGTCGTCCCTCAGGTCCACCTCGTGCAGGCGCCGGAGCACGCCCACCTCTGACCGCTCCATCCTCCGACGACACCGGTAGCAGACGTTGTGAGCGCCGAACTCGGGGGGAGCCCCGCTCACGATGGCCGTCAACGCCTCGGCGACGTAGTATGGATTCGGAGGGCACCCGGGCAGGTAGTAGTCAACCTGGATCTCCGCGTCGACGGGGAGGAGCTCGGGCAGGAGCCGGGGCACGCCGCGGTCGGGCACCAGGGTCGTGCGCGTGGTGGGGTTCGCCCGGAAGACCGTGTCCTCGAGCTCGCCGAGCGAGTGCGCGTACCCGGAACCCTGCGGACCGCCGTAGACGGCGCAGACCCCGAACGCCAGGATCGCATCGCAGGTTTCGCGCATCCGGTGAGCACACTCGACGTCGTGCTCCGTCCGGAGCGCCCCGGTGACGATCCCGAGCTTGGCCGCCGGGTAGTCCTTCCGATCCATCAGGATGGGGAGGCGGACGATAGAGATCGCCTCGAGCACCTGGAGCAACCGCTCGTGCAGATCCACTATCGAAAGCTCGCACCCCGAGCACCCGGAGAGCCACTCGAACGAAACCGTGACCTTGTCGCTTCCCACCGTGGCCCCTCCTACTCGTGGATGACGAGCTCCTTGAGGCAGGCGTTCTCGCCCGCGTGCAGGACCTCGAGATCGACCCGCTTGCCCAGGATCTTCTGCAGGTAGCCGCAGAAGAGGCCATGGTTCATCAGACAGAGCGACTGCTTCTGCTCGTGGCCGTACCGGAACAGCGAGCAGCGCACCATGCAGTTTCTGAACACGAGCTTGGCCGCCCGCTTGCCGTCCTTGACGTAGAAGAAGCTCGGCTCCGCCTCGGGCTTCCACAGCTCGAAGGGCCACACGATCCCGGCGGCGCGCATCTCCTCGCCGACCAACACCAGCGCCCGCTCGACGTCCGTGGTCTGCTCGCGGACGACGGCCTTGAGCCCCACCGTCCGGCCTGCGCGGAAGGTCACCGTCGCGGCGCCCCGTCCGAGCACGGCCTCCAACCCGTGCGAGAGCGATCCCATGAGCACCAGGAGCCCCTCCAGCTCGCCGCTTCGTCCGGTCGCGATCATGCCCATCTCCTCCTTGGCTCGGGTGCTCAGCGGTGGGACCCCGAGGCCTCCCCCGCCTGCCGCCGGAGCCGCCTGAGGTTACTCTGGTAGGTCCGATTGTGCGGATCGAGCGCCACCGCGCGCTCGAGGTCCACGCACGCCGCCGCCAAATCCCGGGCGCGGACGTGCGCCAGCGCGGACTCGAAGGCCGCCACCGCCGGGGTCGCACCGGTCACACCGGCCGCCGCGCCCGGGTCCCGCGACGCACCGGCGAACCGTGCGCCCGCGGCCACGGGGAAGAGCCCCGCGACGAACGCGGCCGCATGGCGCCGCGTCGGGTACTGCCCCACCTCCGCGAGATGCGCCTCGAGCGCCTCGAGCAACTCCGCCGCGTCCTGGAAGCGCGCGGTCCGGTTGCGTCGCAGGGCGCGCTCGACGATGACCTCGAGCGAAGCCGGCACCCAGGGCGCGATCGCCGATAGCAGCGGCGGCGCTCCCCCGTCCATGATGGTCCGGAGCAGGGCCACGTCGTTTTCCGCAACGAACGGCGGGCGGCCCGCGACGAGCTCGTACAGCACCACCCCCATCGAGTAGACGTCCGCGCGGTGGTCCTCCTCGTCGCCGCCGAGCGAGCCGGCGATCTGCTCCGGCGCGAGGTAGGCGTACTTGCCGGCGAGCACGCCGGGGCGCAGGCTCGACACCGAACGCGCCGCCCGGGCGAGCCCGAAGTCGAGCACCTTGGTCGCCCCCTCGTCGGTCACCATCACGTTCTCGGGCGTGACGTCCCGGTGCACCAGGCGCAGGGGCCGGCCAGCGCCGTCGACCGCGCGGTGGGCGCTGCGGAGGGCCGCGCAAGTCTCGATCGCGACGTGGCAGGCGAACCAGAGGGGGATCACCTTGCGGCGACGCCGACTCTCGTCGAGAAGCTCGCGGAGCGTGTGGCCATGCACCCGCTCCAGCACCAAGTAGCGCCTACCCGACCAGACCCCGTGCTCGAAGACCCGCACCACGTGCGGGTGCGCGACCGCGGCGGCGAGCCGGGCCTCTTCATCGAACATGGCGACGAACTCTGGCTCGGCGGCGATCGCGGGCAGCATGACCTTCAGCACGACCTCGGGCACCTCGACGGCAGACCCCGCGACGGTCGCCGTCCATACCTCCGCCATGCCCCCGATCGCAAGGCGAGCGCGCAGCACGTAGCGACCGACCCGGGCTCCCGGCGTGAGGTCGGTCACCGCGACCTCCCCACTCCCACCCGCCCCGCCCGAGACGACGCCCCGCGGCCCGCGCGCGCGGCGGACGACGCGACCCACGGCGTCCGGCCCCCGGACGGGGAGCGCGGCGTGCAGCAGCGCTTCGGGCGTGGGTGGCGTGAGGTCAACGTGGATCCCCGAGCGCGGCGCGCGCCGCGCGAACGGTCCGCCCTGACCACCCCTGAGGGTGATCCGCGCGGATCGTATCACCCACCGACCCGACCCAGGGAGGCATGGAATCCCTCACGGACGACGCGCCGCCATCACATCATTAAGTGGGCAAGCGCCCGGGGGCCCCCCGCGTCACGCCGCGTCATCTCCTCCCGACGGGAATCGACACCCCCGCCGGATGCCCCGACCACGGACCTTCCCCCCCGAGGGGTGCGATCGTTCTCGCCGTGACGCCGCCGAGTTCCGCGGTACGCTTCCCTGCTGAGCTCCGCGTGGCGGCCTCGACGGCGCGCCGAAGGGAGTGCGGGCGCCGGCCAGTCCCTCGCCGGCGCGGCGATGGTCACCTCGTTCCTTCGAGCCAACCTCCAGCGGGCAACCACCATGATCGCCGAATCACTGGCAGCCGGAGGTCGCCTCGGGCGCTATTCGCTGGTGGCCCCGGTGCCCGCCGGAGACGGGCACGAGCTGTGGCTCGCCAAGGCCGTCGAACCCGAGCCGGCCGGCGCGCCCGTGCTCTTGCGGATCGTCCCCGAGGACATCGCCCAGGACGGCGCCCGCATGAGCAGCGCCCTGGCGGAGGCCGCCGTCGCCGCCACGTGCGACCACGCGCACCTGGCCCGCCTGATCGAGATCGCGGGGGAGAGCGGGCGATACTACCTCGTCTCGGAGTTCGTCTCCGGGCGTACGCTCCGCCAAATCCAGCACCGGGCCGGCGCCCTCAACCGCGTCCCACCGATCTGGTTCACTCTGGACGTCGCGCGCGTCGTCAGCGACTGCCTCGCTCACCTCCACCAGCGCTGTGCGGAGCACCGCGCCCCCCTGAAGACCCTGCGCCAGACCGTGACGCCGGACAACGTCGTGGTGTCCTTCGCCGGCGACACCAAGCTCTGCGCGTTCGGCCTCGGCCTCCCCAACGCCGTGCCGACGGCGAGCGCCTCGGGGCCGCTCAATCGCACGTTCGCCTACGTCGCCCCGGAGCGCATCGCCGCCGCCCCCACCACCCCAGCCGACGTTACCCGCGCGGACGTCTACTCGGTCGGCATCCTCCTGTACGAGGCGCTCACCGGTCGGCGCCCGTTCGAGGCCGCAGACGAGGAGAACCTCCTCCGCGAGCTGCTGGACGAGAGCCGGGATCCGGTCCCACCGAGCATCGTCGCGCCCTGGGTGACGCAGCCGCTCGAGGAGATCGTGACCACGGCCATCGCGCGCGACCCAGGCGCCCGCTTCGGCTCCGCAGCGGAGCTCCGCGACGCCATCGTCGACTATATGGCCTGGGCCGGCCTCCGCCCGGATCGCCGGCACGTGGCGCAGCAGGTCTGCGGCGTCGTCGCCCCCGCGGACGCCGAGCCGCCGCCGAGCGCGCGCTCGGAGCCGACGGGGCGCCCCTACGTCAGCCGCGCGCCCCCGCCGGGGCGCCTCGACGCCGCCCCGCCGACGGAAGCCCCGGCGGCGCCCGGTGCGCAGAGCGAGGAGGACGTCGCGACACGCCCCGGCGACCCTGGTCAGGTCTGGGACCGCGCCGCCGCCGCTGCGCGTCGCGCTGCCACGCACCGGCCCACCGAGCGCACGCGCGAAGAGGCCGAAGGGGAACGCGATGGGCGGCTCGCCTCCCCCTCCGCGGCGCCCCCGGACGCGAGGCACTTCTGGGACCAGGTGGTGGAGCAACGGCGCTCGGCGCCGGCAGACGCCTTCGTGGCGACCGGTGGCGCGGTGGACGCCTTCGAGCGCGGCCTCGAACTCGCCCGAAAGGGCGACTTTCGCGCCGCCCTCGACGAGCTCGAGCTGGCCCTTCGGCTCGACCCGACCAACCGTGTCTACGGCGCGAACCTGCGCCGCGTCCGGCGGGAGCTCGACCGGCAAGGCGACGAGGACTGACGCGGGGTCTCCCCCTACCGGCGGTGCCCCGAGCTTGCCCACCTCGCGCTCCGCGTCGTCGAACTCGGCGCCGCGCCCCGGTCGCGCGGCCCACGCGCTCGAATGGGGAAGCCCCCTCGCCAGCGCCGGCGACGACGGCGCCGGCGCTCCGGCGATGCTACCTTGAGGCACTATCGTGACCGTTCGGAAATGCTGGGTGCGTTCCTGGTGGCTCTCGGCGCTGCTCGCGGCCTGCGGCGGCGGCGAGAAGACTCCCTCTGGGGATGAAGGCACTGGCGGGCAGCCCGGCGGCTGTTCCCTCGGCCAGACCGACTGCGCGGGCGCCTGCGTCTCGCTGACCGAGAACCCAGCCCACTGCGGGGCCTGCGGCCACGCCTGTGCGACGGGGATGGCCTGCATCAGCGGCGTCTGCGCCTGCCCGCAGGGGAGCCAGCTCTGCGGCGCGGAGTGCGTGAACCTGCAGGGCGACGGCGACAACTGCGGCGCCTGCGGGCAAGCGTGCGCCTCCGGGCAGGTCTGTGCGGCGGGCACCTGCGGTGACACCTGCGGGACCGGGCTCGTCGCTTGCGGGACCAGCTGTGTGGACACGCTGACGGACGCGGCGAACTGTGGGGGCTGCGGGGTCGCCTGCGCGGCCGGACAGGGCTGTCAGGGCGGTGCCTGCACCTGCCCCCCGGGCCTGAGCCTCTGCAGCACCGGCTGCCTCGACACCACGACCAGCCCCGCGCACTGTGGCAGCTGCGAGGCCGCGTGCGCGCCCGGACAGAGCTGCGTCGCCGGCTCGTGCGTCGATGGCGCCGGGGGCACAGGTGGTTCCGGGGGCACGGGTGGTTCCGGGGGCACGGGTGGTTCCGGGGGCACCGGCGGCGGCGGCACCACGGGCGGCGGCGGCACCACGGGCGGCGGCGGCACCACGGGCGGCGGCGGCACCACGGGGGGGGCCGAAACCACCGGGGGAGCTGGCACGGGCGGTGATGGCGGCAGCGGCGGCACTGCTGGCGAAGAGGCGTACCCCCTGCCCGACTCGTTGCCGAACGAGGACGGATCGCTGCTGTGGCTGCGCTATCCCGAGGTCCCCATCCCGGGGCGCCTCGCCGAGTACCGCGCAGCCCTCACCCACCTGGTAGCGACCAGCGACTCCTCCACCCAGTCGATCGCCGAGTCCGAGCTGGTGCGGGGTATCAGCGGTCTGACCGGCGTCACCGTGCCCGTCGGCGAGGCGCTGCAAGGCGCCGGGGGGGTCGTGATCGGGACCCCGACCTCCTCGACCCTGGTGGCTTCGTTGCCGCTGGCCGAGCGCCTGGCCCCGCTGGGCGAGGCGGGCTACCTGGTGGAGGCGACCGAGGCCCAGGGTCAGCGCGTGATCGTCGTCGCCGCGAACTCCGACCTGGGGGTGCTCTACGGCAGCTTCGCGCTCCTGCGACACCTGCAGAGGCACCGGACCGTCGCCGATCTGGCACTGAGCTCCGCGCCGAGGATCCAGCGACGCATCCTCAACCACTGGGACAACCTCGATCGCAGCGTCGAGCGTGGGTACGCAGGCCGATCGCTGTGGGACTGGGGCGCCCTGCCGGGCACCCTCTCGCCGCGCTACACCGACTACGCTCGCGCCAGCGCCTCCATCGGCATCAACGGCACCGTGCTCACCAACGTCAACGCCAACGCGCAGGTCCTCACGGCCGAGTACCTGGCCAAGGTGGCGGCGCTGGCCGACGTCTTCCGTCCCTACGGCATCGCCGTCTACCTCACGGCTCGCTTCAGTGCGCCCATGGAGATCGGCGGTCTTGGCACGGCCGATCCGGCGAACGCGAGCGTGCAGCAGTGGTGGCAGACCAAGGCGGCGGAGATCTACGACCGGATCCCGGATTTTGGTGGGTTCCTCGTCAAGGCCAACTCCGAGGGCCAGCCGGGCCCGCAGGACTACGGGCGGAGCCACGCCGACGGGGCCAACGTGCTGGCCGACGCGGTGGGGCCCCACGGGGGCATCGTGATGTGGCGTGCGTTCGTCTACTCGGACACCAGCCCCGTCGACCGCATCCGCCAGGCCTACGACGAATTTCTGCCCCTCGACGGCCGCTTCGCGGACAACGTCCTGGTGCAGGTGAAGAACGGTCCCCTCGATTTTCAGCCACGCGAGCCCTTCTCACCGCTCTTCGGGGCCATGCCCCAGACGCCGCTGGTCCTCGAGCTCCAGGTCACCAAGGAGTACCTGGGCCAGGACACCCACCTGGCCTACCTCGGCCCGCTGTACGAGGAGGTGCTGCAGGCGGACACACGAGTGAGCGGGACGGGCTCCACCGTGGCTCGGGTCATCGACGGTTCGCTCCACGGGCACACGATGAGCGCGATCGCGGGCGTCGCCAACGTCGGCACCGACACCAACTGGACCGGATCCCACCTCAACCAGGCCAACTGGTACGTGTACGGGCGAATGGCCTGGGATCCGGACGTCTCGGCGGAGGCGGTCGCCGAGGAATGGATCCGCCAGACCCTCTCCAACGATCCGGCGGTCGTCGCCCCGGTGACGGAGATGATGATGGGCTCCCGGGAGGCGGTGGTGAACTACATGACGCCGCTCGGGCTCGCCCACATCATGGCCTCCGATCATCACTACGGCCCCGGGCCCTGGGTGGACGACCTGAGCCGGCCGGAGTGGAACCCTGTCTACTATCACCGCGCGGACGCGCAGGGGATCGGCTTCGATCGCACCGCGTCCGGCAGCAACGCCGTGGAGCAATATGCCGCCGAGGTGCGCGACCAGCTCGCCAGTCGGACCACCGTGCCCGACGAGCTGCTCCTGTTCTTCCATCACGTCGGCTGGCAAGAGACGATGAGCTCGGGACGCACGCTCTGGGAGGAACTGGTGCACCGCTACAGCCTCGGCGTCGACCAGGTGAACGTCATGCGCGAGTCCTGGGGCGCCGTGGCGGGGCGGATCGATGGGCAGCGGTTCGACGAGATCGACGGTTTCCTGGCGATCCAGCATTGGGAGGCCCGCTGGTGGCGGGACGCCTGCCTGCAGTATTTCCGTACCTTCGCTGACCTGCAGGTGCCCAGCGGCTACGCGGCTCCCGCTAGCTCGCTGAGCTACTACCAGGGCCTCACCTGCCCCAGCGACGTGACCCGGGCTCGCTGCAACGCCGTCTACACCGGGAGCCCCTCGCCGGCCATCCTGCCGTGAGGCCCGGAGTCGCCAGCGGCGGCGCCCACCTTCTCGTTCACGCTCCCTGCCAGTTCACCGTCGCCCAGCCACGGGCCGGAATGCTGAACTGGACGGTCGTGGTGCCCAGCCCGAGCGTCGTCTGCCGCGGCGAGCCGCCGGAGTTGTGCAGGATGGTAACGACGCTGCCATCGGGGTTCTCGAAGGCCAGCGCGTCCGTGAAGCTGCCCGTCGTCCCAATACGGGTGGCCCCCGGGTCGACGTACTGTGAGAGGTGACGAAAGACGTAGTAGGCCGGGGTCGCGGTCAACACGCGCGACCCCCGATCGACCGTCAGCAGCGCGTTCTGCGGCCAGGGCCGCTCAACGTCCAGGTTCTGGCCCTGCGTGTCGAGCACCATGTTCCACGCGCTGTACGTGTTGACGCCAGCCTTGATCCACTCGGCGATGAGCCCCCAGCTCTCCTCCGCGTAGGCGTGATCGTTGGGGGGGGATGTCGGGTTGAAGGTCGCCGTCTCCCAGGGGTAGTTGCCGCACTTGTGCTCGGTCTGCATGATGGGCAGCCGATACTGTGAGGCCCAAGAGCCCACCGAACCGACGAGGTTCCACTGCAGGCCGATCCCCTTGATGACGCTGCCGCTCAACGTCGAGTCGGCCATGGCGGTCTGCACATGCTCGGCGTCCTCCGGGGCGGACATGGTGCCGAGCCAGATCTCGGCGGGCACGCTCCGCTCCGCGAAGGTGGGTGCCAGATAGTCGCGCAGGTAGTCGCGGAGCAGCGTCGGCGTCCACAGGCAGCTCGGGTACCGCGTCTCGTAGCCGGGCTCGTTCTGCGGCATCACCATCTCGATGTCGAGCCCCGCGGCCTCGTACTCCTCCACGAAGCGGGCGAGATAGAGGGCGTGGGCCTCCAGGATCTGGGGCTCGCTCCTCATGTTCCCGCCGTCGATGGAGTTGTTGTCCTTCATCCAGGCCGGCGGCGACCAAGGGCTGGCCCAAAGGTGAAGCTCCGGCTTCACGGCGAGCGCGGCCTGGATGTACGGGATCAGGTGGTCGTGATCCCGGGCGATGGAGAAGGTCGACATGGAGAAGTCGTCGGCCTGCTCGCAGAGCGTGTAGCGACTGAGCGCGTAGTCGCTGGCGCCGATGGGGATCCGGCCGTAGGCCAGCCGGGCTCCCTCCACCGCGTCGAAGAGCATTCGTATCGCGCGCTCCCGCTCGCCCGCGTCGAGCAACAGCAGGACCTCCCACCCCACCTCGTTGAAGGTTCCGCCAAAGCCATCCCACTGCTGGTGGCGGGTCGACGGGCTCACGCTGATGTCCGCGGTCGCGGTGGCGAGCTCCGTGAGCTCCCCCTCCTGCCAGTAGTCGTTCAGACCGGAGGTCACGAGCTCGGGCTCATCGACCGGGAGCGTGCCGCCGGTGCCGGGCTCGCCGCCGGTCGCCGCGCCGCCGGTGCCCGGCGCTCCCCCCGTCGAGGCGCCACCGTCGCCTGACGTTCCGCCGGTTGGCCCGCCGCCCGTGGCAAGCATGCCGCCGGTGCCCGGCGTGCCCCCGGTTGGAGCGCCGCCCGTGCCTGGGGTGCCGCCCGACGGAGCCCCGCCCGCCCCCGCCGTCCCCCCGGTCGGCACGCCACCCGTGCTCGGGCCGCCGCCCGAGGGGGCCCCACCCGTCCCCGCCGTGGCGCCCGACGCCGACGCGCCACCAAGGCCCGCCGTCCCTCCCGTCAGGCCCCCGGAGGAGCCTCCTAGCCCTGCCGTCCCGCCGGTCGTGGGAGCGCCACCGGACACCGCCCCGCCAAGCCCCCCGCTGCCGGCCCCACCCCCGCCGGTGGCTCCGGGGGCGGTGCCCCCGGCTCCCGACCGAGCCCCCTCGGGCTCGCCCCCGCAGGCATACGCCAGGAACGACAGACCGACCAAGCGGACAAGAAGCGCGATCTTCCTCATTTGCTGCTGACCCCTGCTCCGGTTCCGGATTCCCAGCGGAGCGCGCGCCGATCGGCGAGGACCCCATCGCCGGGGTTCGCTCCGGGGAATGCCGCATCCATGACGTGTCTCGCGACGAGTCGGCGCTGATTCGCCACGCCGAACCGCGCGCTCCGGCGGGACGACGGCCGCGCTCGACCGCCCGCGGCCCGCAGGCCCGACGGCGGGCGGCGTCGCCGAAGGATACGCGACGAGCCCCCCGATCGCACGGAAAGGATTGTGGCGCGCCGGGGAGCGAGGGGCTCCCCGCGTCTTGCCCCCCCTCGAGGAAAACCGGTCGGGGCGGGCAGATTCGAACTGCCGACCCCTTGACCCCCAGTCAAGTGCGCTAACCAGGCTGCGCTACGCCCCGAACCGTCCCGCCTCGCGGCGGGAAGGCGCAACTTACTCGCTTCGCCGAGCAATGCAAGGGCTCCGCGGCGCGGCGCGTGCGCGAGAGCCGGGTTTCGTGATAGAGGGACCTGCCGTGCGAGTCCTCGGCATCGAGACCTCCACCCGCCGGGGCTCGGCGGCGCTCGTGGAAGACGGTCGCCTGATCGCTCACCGGTCACACGAGCAGCCGAATGCGCACGCCGAGCGGCTTCTGCCCCTCGTGACCGAGCTGTTGCGGGAGTCCGGCTGGTCGCCAGCCACGCTCGACCGCCTGGCGGTGGGCGTCGGGCCCGGCTCTTTCACCGGCGTTCGGGTGGGGATGGCGCTCGCCCAGGGGATTGCGCTCGGGCTGGCCGTCCCGGTGGTCGGGATCCCCTCGCTCGCCGCCATGGCCATGGCGGTGCCCCAACAGATCCCCGGCCGACGCCTCGCGTGCCTCGACGCGCGTCGCGGCGCGGTCTTCGTCGCGGTCTACTCCCCCGACGCCTCTGCCACGTCGGAACCCCTGGTGATGCCGAGAGAGCGGTTCGCCCCGCTGCTGGCCGACCTGCTCGGGGAGGGCCCGCTCGTGATCGTCGGGGAGGTCCTGAGCGAGCTCGGGATCGACCCCGCGTCATCGGGACGCGCCATCGCCCGCGCCGGCGAACCGGGGTCCGGACCCTTGCGTTACGTGGCGAGCGACGCGGACCTGCCCGATGCCCGATGGGTCGCCATGGCCGCGCTCACCACCGAGCCGTCCCCGATGGGGCCGCAGCCTCTCTACGTGAGGGAGCCGGACGCCCTGCTGCCGGCGGAGCCGCCCGACTCGCTGGCACGCCGGCTCTCGCTCGACCTCGTCGCTGCGGACGGTCCGGAGACGCCCGACCGCCCGGAGCGTGCCGGAGGAGCATGACCAGCAACGACACGCCGGATCTCGGCCATCAGGGTCCCCTCGCCCGCCACAGTCGCCCTTTTTCGGCGGGCGAGGTCCTCTTCGCGGAGGGACAGCCGGCCACGGAGGTCTACCTGCTCTCCGCGGGGCGCGTTCGCCTCCTCAAACGGGTCGGCGCGGAGGAGCGGGGACTTCGCACGCTGAAGCCGGGCGAGCTCTGCGGGGAGGCCACCCTGATCCCAGGGGCCTGCCACGTCGCCACCGCGGTGGCGATCGATCCGGGTTCCGCCCTCGCCTTCGACCGACCCACGCTGGCCCAGATCCTGGCCGGCGACCCCGCGCTCTGTGCCAGAGTCCTGCAGCAGCTCGCGCGACGACTTCAGGACGGAGAGGATCAGGTCGAGATCCTGATGGTGCGCGATCCCCGGGCCCGGGTGGTCCTCTCGCTGCTGCGGCTGGCGGAACAGTCCCTACCGGCTGGTGTGACGAATGGGCAGGTTTCTCTCGAGCTGGCCCCGCTGGACCTGGCGGCGAGGACGGGGCTCGACGTGTCAGCGGCGAAGCGAGCGGTCCAGGAGATCCAGGACGCCGGATACGTGACCGTCCACGAAGAGCATCTCGAGCTGACCGACCTCCCGGCGCTCCGCGATCTTCTCGGCCTGTACGAGCAAGAGGACCGGATCGCTCGTCCGGTCTGGTCAGGCCTCGCCCCTCGCGGCCAAGGGTGAGCGGGAGTGTCGCAACTGCGACGCCGAGCCCGCGTTGACGGGCTCCGGTCCCCAAGGTAAGCGCGAGCGAACGGAAGCGGACCCGGGGCGCACCCGCACGACGGAGCGCCGCCGGGGTGAGGCACGGTGGACAGCCCGAGTTCGAACCACAGGCCGAGCGAGCCCCCGGAGCGCCCGACTTCCCGGGATTTTCCTGCGGATCCGACCGGTTACCGGCGCGGTCGCTCGCGCGGGGCGCCCCCCGGCTCTCGGAGGTCCCGCCTCCTGCTCGGTCTTCGCTGGCTGATGGCCACGGGCCCGATCCTGCTCGCCAATTGCTCCGCGGGCCACGCTCGTGCGCCTTCGGCGGATCAGCAGAAGCTGTCCGAGGCGGAGTACGACCTGGCGAGTGATCTCTGGCTCCGCCAGAACAACCCCCGCGAGGCGCTCCAACACGCGCTGCGTGCGGTGGACCTCGACCGACGCAACGCCGATGCGGCCCACCTGGTGGCGCTGCTCTACCTGGACTTCTGCAGCCGGCCGAACGAGGAGTGCCGCCTCGAGGCCGCCGAGGCCGAGGCGCGACGCGCCCTCGAGCTGGACGAGGATTTCCGCGCTGCCCGGAACACCCTCGGGGTGATCCTCATTCACCGGAGCCGGTACGCCCAAGCGGTCGAGGTCCTCCGACCCCTGACGGCGGACATGGTCTACTCGACCCCGGAAAATGCCTGGGGAAACCTCGGCTGGGCCTACCTCGAGCTCGGACAGACCGACAAGGCGATCGACGCGCTCGAGCGAAGCATCGCCGCCCAACCGATGTTCTGCGTGGGAAACTACCGCCTCGGGCTTGCCTACGAGAAGAAGGGGGACCCGACGCGGGCGGTGGAGGCGCTGACCCGCGCCGTGCAGACCGAGGATCCCGCATGCCAGGCCCTGCAGACCGCCTACTTGGCCCGGGGCCGGGTCCTGGCACGGATGGGCGACACGGAGGCCGCGAGGCAGGACCTCGAGCACTGCGTCGAGCTCGCGGCGAACAACCCCGAAGGCGAAGAATGCGGTTCCATGCTGCAAGGGCTCAAGTAGTCTCGGGGTCCCCGCCATGGACACGATCGGCCAATACCTCCGCCGTCGCCGCGAGGAGCAGCGGATGAGCGTGGAGGAGGTCGCGCGCGCCACCAGGGTTCCCACCCAGAGCATCGAACGCATCGAGTCGGACCGCTTCGACGAGCTCCCCGGCGAGGTCTTCGTGCGCGGCTTCCTGGTCGCCTACGCGCGCGCCGTCGGCCTCTCCGCGGACGACGTCCTCGCGCGCTACACGGCGAGCCGCCGGGTGGCGTGGGTCACGCCCCTGCCTCTCAGCAGCCCGATCACGCCGGCGCGAGGCCGTCGCTACGGCGTCGCCATTGCGTTCGTGTTGCTCCTGATCCTCTTCACACTCGCGCTGAGCATCGTGCTCAAGCCGCGCGGCGACGGGATGCCCCAGGAGCTCTCCCTCGGCCACGGCCACCTCGCGGGTGCGGCCCGCGCCACGTCCAGTTGAGCCGGGCCCGCGCCGCCCACGTCGCCCACGTCACGGCGGCGCTGCTCCTCCGCCGCGTCCCCGTCGGCGAGAGCGATCTCGTGGTCACCTTCCTCACCGAGAAGCTCGGTCGCGTGAGCGCGATCGCGCGCGCAGCGCGCAAGAGTCAGCGACGGTTCGGCGGGGCATTGGAGGCGCTCCACACGCTGCACCTCCGCCTCGAGGAGCGGCCCGCGAGTGAGCTGATGGTGCTGGCCGAGGCCAGCATCGCGACCGTCCGCAGCGGGTTGCTCGCGGACCTCGGGCGGATGCAGATCGCCGGGCGCGCGCTCGGCTGGGTTCGGGACGCGACCCCCCCGCGTGTCCGCGAGCCGTCCCTGTGGAGCGCGACGCAGGCACTGCTCGACGATCTCGCCCGCACCAACGCCACCACCGGCGCCGGTGCGCGCCTCGCCGCGTTCGGCCTCGAGCTGCTGGGCTGCTGCGGGTGGGCGCTCGACCTCGAGCGCTGCGTCGCGTGCGGCGGTGCCTGCCCCGAAGGCCAGGCCGCGCTGGTCGACCCGCGGCGCGGCGGCCTGGTCTGTCGATCGTGCGGCGGCGCCCCGCTGCTCCTGTCCGGAATCGCGCGCCGGCGGCTCGCCGCCGTGGCACGCGGCGCTTCACGGCAGGTCACGGACGAGGACGCTGCCCTGGCGCTCGGCCTGGTGGAGGCCGCCCTGTCGGCTCACGTCGGGATCGAGTAGGACCGGCAAAAAACTCGCGATATCACCGGCAGAGGCGCTACACGGCGAGGGTGGCGACGGTGCCGGAGAGCTCGGTGGGGGAGGTCGAGCGGCGGCAGATCACCGGCCGGGCCGCCATCGTCGCGCTGGGGACGCTAGCCAGCCGGGTGCTCGGGCTGGTGCGGGAGCAGGTACTCGCGGCAGCGTTCTCGCGAGCCGCCACCGACGCCTTCTTCGTCGCCTTCACCATCCCCAACGTCCTCCGCCAGCTGCTCGCGGAGGGGGCCGTTCAGACCGCCGTGCTCCCCGTGCTCACCGAGATCCGGGAGCGGCAAGGCGAGGCCGAGGCCCGGCGCTTTTTCCGCGCGGTGCGCGGGCTCTCCGTCGGCATGCTGCTGATCGTCACGGGGCTCGGGATCCTGGGCGCGCCGTGGCTGGTCGAGCTCTTCGCCGCCGGCTACCGCGCGCATCCCGGTCAGTTCGAGCGGACGGTCACGCTCACGCGCTGGGTGTTCCCCTACATCTTCTTCATGGGGACGGCGGCGCTCGGGGTCGCGGCCCTCAACTCCCACCGGCGGTTCGTCGTCACCTCGTTCGCGCCGGGGCTGCTCAACGTCGCGTTCATCGCCTGCGCCCTGCTGTTGCCGGGGTGGCTCGGCGCCCGCGGCCAGGAGCGCACCCTGGCGCTCGCGGCCGGCGTGCTGCTCGGCGGCGTGCTGCAGGTCGTCGCTCAGTGGCCCAGCCTCCGGGCCATCGGCTACCTCGAGCGCCCGTCGCTCGAGCTGCTCCACCCCGGGGTGCGCCAGGTGCTGTTCCGCATGGGCCCGGTGTTGATCGGCCTCGGCGTCTACTACGTCGACGTCATCCTCGCGCGGCGCTTCCTGTCGGAGCTCGGGGTGGGCGCGCAGAGCTACTTCACCTTCGCCCTGCGGCTCTGCGACTTCCCGCAAGGGATCTTCGTGATGGCGCTGCAGAGCGCGACCCTCCCCAGCCTCGCCCTGCTCGCCGCCCGCGGGGAGCGGGAGGAGCTCGCCAAGACCTTCGCGTTCGGGATGCGCATGGCGTTGTTCGTCGCCGTCCCCGCGACGGCGCTGTTCGTGGGGCTCGCCGAGCCGCTCGTGGTCGCGATCTTCCAGCGCGGACACTTCTCGACCACCGACGCGACCGAGACGGCGCGGGCGCTCTTCGCCCAGGGGCTCGGCATCTGGCTCGTCGCCGGCGTCCGTCAGCTGGTCGGCGTCTTCTACGCGGTGGGCGACACCCGGTCCCCGGTCATCGTGTCCGCGGTCGATCTCGGCGCCTTCGTGACGCTCGCGCTCGCGCTGCGCGGACCCTGGGGCCACGTCGGCGTCAGCGCGGCGATCACCGGCGCGAGCGCGGTACAGCTCGTCCTGCTGTGGTGGCTGGTCCGACGCCACCTGCCCCACCGGGGGCTCCGGGAGATCCTTCCGTCGCTGCTCCGGACCGTGATCGCATCCGGGGTGGCGCTCGCGCTCGCGCTGCTGCTCGCCGGGGCGATGAGGCCGTGGCTCGCCGGCAGCGGACTCGCCCGACTGGCCCCCGGGCTGGCGGCGACTGCCGCCTTCGGCCTCGGCTTCGTCCTGACCGCTCGCCTGCTCGGGAGCGCTGAGCTATTCACCCTCACCGAGCCCTTGCTCCGTCGCCTCCGCGGGCGCCGCTGACCGGGCTTCGCCGTCCACCGTCGGAGTCGCCCCCGCGCCCCATGTCGAAACCCTCCCCCGCCGCGCCCCGCATCGTCGAGGCACGCTACGTCGCCAGCGCCTCCACCGTGAGCCAGCTCCCGCCCCCGGTCGGGATCGAGATCGCCTTCGCGGGCCGCTCCAACGTCGGCAAGAGCAGCCTGCTCAACGCGCTCATGGGCCGCCATGGCCTCGCCCGCACCAGCCGCACCCCCGGCTGCACGCGACTGATCTCGTTCTTCGAGGTCAAGCTCGCCGGTGGCGCCGTGGTCAAGCTCGTCGACCTGCCCGGGTACGGCTTCGCCCGCCGCTCCAAGACGGAGCGCTCCGCGTGGGCGGGGCTCGTCGAGGGCTACCTCGGCGAGCGCCCGACGCTCTGCGCGGTGACGGTGCTGGTGGACGCGCGCCGCGACGCCGAGCCGGAGGAGCAAGGACTGATCGCGCTGCTCGGGGAGCCGCCGCGTGTGTCGCGACGCCCGCTGACGGTGCTGGCCGTGGCGACCAAGCTCGACAAGCTCCCGGCGAGCCAGCGCCGGCTCGCCATCGACCGCCTCCGACGCGCCCTCGGGCGGCCCGTGCTCGGCGTGTCCGTGCGCGACCCGGCGCTCGTCGCCGCGGTCTGGGCGCGGCTCTACTCCGCGGTGGGGCTGTCGGTCCCACCCACCTCCGACGGCGCCTGAGCGGACCCACCGGCGCCGCGGGCTCAGCGCCGAGCGCCGATCGCCTCCTCGTCCCGGAGCACACGCGCGCAGTCGCCGTCCAGCACGAACCGGTGCACTGGGTTCTGCCCCGCGTACACGAAGCGCCAGGCGGGGCCCCCGCGAGCCAGGAAGTACTCGATTCGAGCCGGCTCTTCGGTGGGAACGCCGCGCTGAACGGCCTGCGCCCAAACCTGCTGGGGCGTGCACCGGGGCTCCGGCAGGCCCTCGTCCGGGGCGGACGTGCAGGAAACCATGGTCTGATCGGGCTCGGCCCCGATCCCGTTAGCGCCAATCTCGACCGACTGCTTCCCGCAGTAGAGCCGCCGGGGCAGGGTGTCTGGCTCGCGCGGCGGCTGGGCGCCCTCGCCCGGAGCACTCTGGAACGAGTAGCGGACTCGCCCCCGGGTCGTCACGTCGACGGTCCCGTCCGATCGCACCCCGTCCGCGACGATGCCGCGGAGCAGGCGGCGCGAGGTCAGCCGGCGAGCGGCGCCGAGGTTGGCGACCGGCTCGACGCGGTCCGGGAAGCCCAGCACCCCAGCGGTCGTCGGCGGGTCCGGCGGCACGCTCACCTGGGGCGTCGATTCGACCTTGGCCCACCAGGAGATGGACAGCGCCGCGAGAAACGCCACCGACAGGATGAGGATGCCCGCGACGTGATCGCGCCGGTGGGCGCTGCCCGCGTCGTCGGGCGAGTGCCCAGGTTCCGAAACCGCCATGACGAGGGGAGCGTATAGCACCCCCGCATCCGCGGGCGAGCCGAGGCTGCCGAGGCTTGCGTGGCGAGCAGGCCCGCGCTAGAAGCCGCCCGAGCTTCGCTCGGAGGCGCCCCGCGCCACGGCCACATCGGACCGACCGAGCGCGAGCGGGCGCATAACTCAGCGGTAGAGTGCATCCTTCACACGGATGAAGTCGCAGGTTCGATCCCTGCTGCGCCCACCCCTCCCTCCCTCGGTGCTCCGGGGTTCTGCCCCCGGGTCCCACCGCCGGGATCGCTGGCGTCGCCGCTCTCCGGCGCCCGCCGCCGTGGAGCAGGAGCGCGGCAGCCGCTAGACTGGGCTCGTGCAGGCGGCCGTCACACGAGGGCGCGCGGGGCTTGGCGGCTGCGGGCGGCGCGGCCGCGCCGTGCCACCCGCCACCGCCCCGCGATGGAGTGCGGCCAGCGCCGCGGCGCCGTGGACCGCGGCGCTGCTCGCGCTGGCGCCGGGGCCCGCCGTGGCCGCCGGAGACGACCCCGCGCCGGCGCAGGCGGCGCCGACCCCGCCGACCGCTCCGGCTCCCACCGCGCTCGGCGAGGCGGCGCCACGACCCGCCGCCTCGCCGCTGGCGCTCGCGCCGCGACGCCGGCTCGAGCCGTCCTGGATCCTCGAGACGGGGCGCGTGCCCGAAGCGGCACCGGAGCCAGGTGTCCTGCGCCTCGCCGCCCACGGCGAGTACCAGGTCCGGCTCCGCTCCCAGACGCAGGTCGTGCTGCCCCGCCACGGCGAGGACGCCTCGACGCAGCGGCTGGACCAGGGAGTACGCCTCACGCACTGGTTGCGCCTGACGCCCGTGCTCCAGGGGGGGACGGGCTTCCGCTTGGTCGCGCAGGCCGACGTGCCCCACGGGATGATCGCCGGTCCACCGAACCGGTTCGTAGATGCCGCCCGCGAGCCATGGAACGATCTGCAGCCGCTGCGGGCGGAGCTGCGCTGGCTCTTCCTCGCCTGGTCGAGCCCGACCCTGGCGCTGCGCGCCGGACAGCAGCCGGTGCACTGGGGGCTCGGGCTCGTGGATCACGACGGCGACCACCCTCCCCGCTTCGGCGACACCGTCGCGGGCACCCGCGTCGAGCGAGTGTCGATCGCCCTCCGCCCCGGCGGGCAACGCTCCGCCTGGGCGGTCGAGGCCGCCGGTGAGCTGGTGATGATGGACCCGCTCGCCGACCTCCGCGACCGCGACGTGGCCTGGCGCGGCGCGATCGCGGTCGAGCACGGTGTCGACCGCGACACGGGCTTCGGCATCCGGCTCGTCGGACGCCGGCAGCGCTCTCCGCTCGAGGACGCCCTCGACCCGGACGCGAACCGGGAGCTCACTCTGCTCACCGCCGACGCCACGGCGCGCGCCGCCGCGCCGCTCGCGGGGGACCTCGGGATGCTCTTCGCCGAGCTCGAGGTGGCGCTGAACCACGGCGCGTGGGCGCTCGACATGCCGGGCGGCGAGGGCCGCGGCATCGACTCGATGGACGTCCGCGCGCACGGCATCGCCGTCCGCGCGGGCGCCGTGGTCCTGGACGGCGAGCCCGACGCGACCTTTGGACGCTTTGTGGCGGAGCTCGAGTGGGGGCGCGCCTCGGGTGACGCCGACCCCTACGACGGCGTCGACCGCCGCTTTCGCTTCGCGCCCGGGCACCGCGTCGGGTCGCTGATCTTCAGCGAGGTCCTGGCCTGGAAGACGGCCCGGTCGGCGACCATCGCTGGGGACGGGAGCCTCGGGCCGAGCCCGCGCCCCGAGGGGCGGGACCTCGCCACCGACGGCAGCGTCGCCGGCGCCACCTACCTCGCCCCCGTCGTCGTGGTGCGGCCGCTCCGCGATCTCGACCTCGAGGTTGGCGCCGTGATCGCGCAATCCACCGCCGACGTCGTCGACCCAGTGCAACTCTACCGAGATGGACGCCCCGTGAACTTCGACGGCGGCGCATCCGAGGCTCGCGACCTCGGACTGGAGCTCGACGCCGGGGTCGAGCTTCGCATTCCGCTGTCGACCGGGCTGTGTCTCCAGCTCGGCGCCGAGGGTGCCGCGCTGCTGCCGGGTTACGCCTTCGCCGACGCGACCGGTCGCCGCAACCCCACCCTGGCCTCAGCCCTGGCGCGATTTGGAGTCCAGTACTAGATGTCCACCTGGTGCCTCCCCGGTCGGTTGCTGTCGCTCGCGGCGCGCGGCGCGCTCGGCGCGTCCCTGCTGGGTGGCTGCACGGACGAACACACCCCGGGCGGCTTCGGGACGACGCCGCCCGGCGACGGCCCCCGCCTGCTCCACGACCTCGTCCGAGGTCCCGGCCACGTCCCCTTCCCCAACGACCTCTGCACCGTGCCGGACCCCGCCAGCCCGACCGGGCTGCGTCTCAACGTCACCCTCCCCGCTCCCACCACCCTGCAGCGCGAGCTGCTCGAAGACCTGAACCGCCTCCCGGGGTTCGGAGTCACCGCGCCGATCACGGTGCCGTTCACCCGAACGAGCGCCGACCCCGGCGAGGCCGCGCTCGATCTGGACGCCCTGCTCGCTCGCCACGGCGACACCTTCGACTTCGCCGACGACGCCGTCTATCTGCTGGATCTGGCGCGCGGAGTGCCGCTGCCGCTCGACCTCGGCGCTGGCGCCAGCGGGGTGCTGGTCCGCGACGAGCGGGTGTTCGCGGGCGCCGATCCGCGACGCCGCGAGCCGAGCCTCGAGCTCGAAACCGTCGACGAGCGCGTCGATCCCGTCTCCGGCCTCCCTGACCTCACCCGCACCACCTACGCGCCCGCCATCGACGGCGATGCCGATGGGCTACTGGACGTCCCCAACCTGTTCGACCCCCAGGCGTGCCAGCAGCTCGCCCCTGGCGAGCCCGGCACGCCAGAGGACGACGCCCGCGATCGCTGCCTCGCCGACAACCTCGTCCCCTTCTACGAGCGCGACGGTGACACCCTCGTGATCCGTCCGCTGGTGCCCCTGCGCGGCGGCGGCCGCTACGCGGTCGTGGTGACGGATCGCCTCGTCGATCCCGGCGGGAGCCCCGTGCGGTCGCCATTCGAAACCGTCTTCCACCCCGCCCAGCGCTCCACCGCCAAGGCGGTCGCCGCGCTGCTCGCGGATCCCGCGGCGACCGACCGCTTCGGCGATCTCGCCGGGACCGGGCTCGCGCGCGTCGCGTTCACCTGGTCGTTCACCACGGCACCGATACTCGACGACCTCACTCGGCTAGCGGAGGGCCTCGCCGGTCGCGGCGAACTCCGCGAGCTGGCCCAACGGTTCCCGCCCTTGCTGACCCCGGCCGCCCTGGTGGGGCCCGTGCCACAGGCGGACCTGCAGGGCGGCGAGCCGGATCCCGCCGACTGGGCGGATGATCCCGCCTGCGCCCCCCACGTGGCTCGCCCGAACGCCATCGACGGCGACGTGCTCCGGGAGCGCGTCAGGATCGTCGCACCCGTCCTGCTCGGCGTGCAGACCCAGGAGCAGCGGGCCGCGCTGGCAGCGTCGCTGGCTTGGGTTTCGCACGTCGCTATCGTCGAGCTCGACGCGCCGTACCTGCTCGCCGGCGGCCCCGACGGCACCGCGGCCGGAGCCGCCTTCGACCCGGACCGGGTCAAGGGCGATCTCCCGCCGTACCACGACCGCGTCACCGCCTGGATCTATGTCCCGCGAGCGGTCGAGGGCGTGACCTCGCAGCCCTTCGACGCGGTGGTGTACGCGCACGGGTACGGTGGCTCCGCGCTGGAGGCGCTCCCGCTCGCCGGCGCCCTGGCCGCGCAGGGGCTCGCGACCGTGGCCTTCACCGCCACCGGGCACGGCCCCGACCCCACCGCGGCGGCGCTCCTCCAGGCGCTCCTGCTGCCGACGTGCCACGCCCGCGGGCTCACCGCCGCGCTCGCGACCCGGACGCGCGACCTCGATCGAGACGGTGACCGCACCGATGACGTCGGCCGCGACGCTCGCAACGGCCACGCCGCCCATGGGCGAGACGTCGTCCGCCAGACCGCGCTCGATCTCGTCGCGCTCGTCCGCGCGCTTCGCGCGAGCGACCCCGACGTCGACCCGACGTCCGCTGACTTCGACGCGGACGGCACCCGTGACGTCGGCGGCCCGGCGGCGCAGGTTTCCGTGCTCGGGCGCTCCCTCGGCGGCGCAGCGGCCGTGCTCGCGGGCCCCCTGACCCCGGAGGTCCCGGCGCTCGCGGCGATGGGCGCCCCCGGCACGCTCGTCGACCCCTGGCTGCGCACCGGGGATCCGGCCGCGTTCCTCGCGTTCACCGGGGGCTGGCTCGGCCCGGCCGTCCTCGGCGTCCCCGCCACGGGGCTCGACCCGGACGCGACCGCATGCAACCCCGCCGAGCTCTCCTTGCGCCTCACCGCCGTCGACGAGGATCGGGAACTCGACCTCGAGTTCGCCTGCGTGGATCTCGGCGGCACCTCAGTGGCGAAGGCGGGCGGCACGGTCGTCGTCACCAACGTCGAGACGCTCGAGCGCCGCTGCGCGCGGATTGCCCCGTCCGGTCGCTTCCGGCTCGGGATCCCCACCGACGTGGACGATCGACTGCACGTCGCGCTCTACGATCGGCCGGACGCGGTCGCCACCTTCGATCCCGACGCGGGCTGCGAGGTGGCGGCGGACGCGCCCCGCATCGCCGCCGTGTACGAATGGGGCGCCGGCCCGATCGCGAGCGGGACGACCGATGGCCAGGGCGTCGTGCTCTGCAACGCTCGGCAGGGCTGCACGGCGTTCAGGGGCCGCCTCATCCCCGCGGGCGACCCGCTGCGCGCGCTCACCGCGGGCGCCGGGCTCGTGCGGCAGTCGCCGCGCTTCCGGCGCTGGATGGATCTGGCCCGACACGTCACGGCGGCGGGAGACCCGGCGGCGTTCGCGCCCCACCTCGGGCTCTCGCCGCTGTCGCGCACGAGCCCGGACATGCGCGCTTCCACGGCGACCCTGCTCCTCGCGCCGGTCGGCTCCCTCGAGGTCCCGGTCGACGTGCAGGTGGCGATCGCACGCGCCGCCGGCGTGGTCCCGTTCCTCGAGCCGACGGCGGCAGAGATGCTGCCCGAGCTCGCCGACCACGCCACGCCCGAGGCGCTCCACGCCGCGCTGGGGGACACGACGCCGCACCAGCGACTGGTGGCGAGCGGGGTCCTGGAGGGGCTGCCACGGCTCGTGCGCACCCCGCCCACCGGCCCCTGTGGCAACGGCGAGCTCTCGGTCGCGGAGGCGGCGGAGTGTCATCCGCCGTGCGCCACGGACGACGACTGCTCGGCGGATCGTATTTGCGACCTCGGCGTCGGCGGCACGTGCCGCCTCCCCGATCTCGCCGAGGCCGACTGTGCCCGTTCGCTCGCCGATCCGGACGCCCTGGACGAGGGGCGCGCACGCGACGGCGCGCTCGAGGGCGCCCCCCCCCTGCGCCTCGCTCGCCTCTCGGCGTCGGCAGCTCAGGAGGGCGTCGAAGCGGCGTGGGAGCCACGCCTGGTGGGGGCTCCCCACGCGGAAGACTTCGGGGCCTGGGCAACGGACAAGCCGACCTTGACGCTCTTGTTCCCGTACCTGGCCGCCCAGGGCCGCGACCGCGTGCGCGTGCGCGACGACTGCGCGGCGTTCGACACGGACCAGTACCTCCTGCACCTGATCGCCCGTTTCTTGGCTACCGGCGGCCAGGATCCGTACCCGCTCTCGCACCCCGCCTCGCACCACTGCCTCGAGGACCTCAGCTGCCCCTTCTTCCCGGCCGCGCCGTGAAGGGGGCCAGGCGCGCTGCGGCCGAGGGAGACTCGAGGTACGTTGCCGGTGCCGTGACCCTCCCTCGCCTCCACCTCGCCCACCTCCCCACTCCCTTGACCCACCACCCGGAGCTCGACCGAATCGTCGGCGCCGAGGTGTGGGTCAAGCGCGACGACATGACCAGCGGCGCCGCCGCCGGGAACAAGATAAGGAAGCTCGAGTGGCTCCTCGCCGACGCCCAGCGGGAGGGGGCCACGACGATCCTGACCTGCGGCGGCGAGCAGTCGAACCACACGCGCGCCACCGCGCTGCTCGCCGCCGAGCTGGGCCTGCGCTCGCTCCTCTTCCTGCGCACTCCCGATCCGGCCGCGCCGCCCCCCACGACCGGGAACCTGCTCCTCGAGCGGATGGCGGGGGCCGAGGTTCGCTTCATCACCCCGGCGCAGTACGCCTATCGTGACCGCGTGATGCGGGCGGCGGCGGACGCGCTGAGCGCGGCCGGTCAGCGTCCCTACGTGATCCCGGAGGGCGGCTCGAACGGCCGGGGCGCGATGGGGTACGTGCTGGCCATGCGCGAGGTCCGCGAGCAGCTCGATCACGGCCTCGCCGGGGGGGTGACCCGGTTCGACGCCGTGGTGCACGCCTGCGGCTCGGGGGGCACGGCCGCCGGCGTGGCGCTCGGCGCGCACGCCCACGACGTCGCCGGGGAGGTCATCGCGATGGCCGTCGGTAGCGATCGGCCGACGTTCGAGACCATCATCGGCCGGGTCATCGACGAGACCCGCACCCTCGCGCCCGACCTCGGCGCCCCCGCGCCGTGGCGCGTCTGCGAGGACGCGCGGGGTCCGGAGTACGGGGTCGCGAGCGAGGAGCAGCGCCGGTTCATCCTGCTGGTGGCCCGCCGCACGGGGCTCGTGCTCGATCCGGTCTACACCGGCAAGGCCCTCTTCGGGCTCGCCCGCCTGGAGCCGAGGCCGCGGCGCGTGCTCTTCCTGCACACGGGCGGCCTGCCCGGCCTGCTGGCACAGGCAGCCGAGATGGACTCGCCGACGCTCTGACCGAGCCCCGCCCGGCCGCTGCGCCGCGGCCGGGGAGCCCTTCAGCCGATCCGGCGACGCAGCGCCCGAGCGATGGGTCCGAACGAACCGTCGGCGAACCACCCCTCCACCTCGTCGAGGACCGCAGCGAGCCGCCGCTTTGCCCCGGCGTCCAGCGCTTCGTCGCGCCGCCCGACCGCGGCCAGGAGCCGCTCGACCGAATTTTCCACCATCGCCGCCAGCGCCTGCGGCTCCTCCCGCGCGTGCGGGCCCCTGATCAGCGCCTCCAGCACCTCGATGGTGCCGAGGTGGGGTGCGGTCACGTCATGCTCCCGCTCGAACGGGTGCGGCTCTCGTTCGACGACGGCGAGTGAAGGCGCGACGCCGGGGCCAATGCCCAGTGAGAGCTCGCTGCGTGGCAGCCCCTGCTTCTCCGGCACCACGAGCACCTCGAAGAGCGTCTCCCCGACCAGCAGCCGCTCGCCGCCGCGTAGCTCCCGCGCCGCCAGCAAACGGTCGGCGTCGACGAAGGTCCCGTTGCGGCTGCCCAGATCGGTGACCGTGATCCGATCGCCCGTGCGATGAACGAGCGTGTGACGCCGCGACGCCGTCGGATCGTCGACGTGCAGCTCGCAGTCCGAGCCGCGGCCGATCACCGTGTCGCCTTCGCGGATGCGCACCCGCACGCCGCGCCACTCGAGGTAGAAGACCTCCACTGTGCGGAGACTCTAGCCGACCCATCGCACCCGGAGAACCCTCCGCGGTCGCCGCGCCCGCGCGCCGTTGCCACCGTCCCGGTCCCGGACCGGACGCCGCGCCGGCTCGGACCGCTTGGGCGTGCCGACCAGCGCTCAGCGCGGCGCCGGCTTCACCTCGACCACGCGCAGCCCGCGCCGAAACGCCTGGAAGCGTGCCATCACGGCCTCGCGAAGTGCCGGATCGTCGAGCAGGTCGTGCGCCTCGCCCGGATCGGTGCCCAGATCGAAGAGCCCGAGCGGGCGTCCGTTGCTCGCCACCAGCTTCAGCCCGCGCTCGATGAACGCCTGACGGTCCGCGTTGTTGGGGCCCGCCGCCATGTCGACGAAGACGATCCGCTCCTGGGGGACGTGCCCAGGCGGCGCGAGAACGTCCGCGACGAGCGACTGCCCGCTCAGGAAGTCTTCGCCCTCTCCCGTCGGCGCCGGAACCCGAAAGAGCGCGAGGAGCGTGGGGGTTAGGTCGATCAGGCTCCGTGCTACGGTGACCCGACGCGGCGAGGCGCCGGGAAGGTAGACCAGCATCGGAACCCGGACGAGCGGCTCCCAGACCTCGAAGCCGTGGCGGATCATTCCGTGCTCGCCGAAGGCCTCCCCGTGGTCGGAGGTGACCACGATCGCCGTTCGCGCCCCGAGCGGGCCCCGCCGGACGTGGTCGATCACCCGCCCGACGTGGTGATCGACGAACGCGACCTCTCCGTCGTATCGGTCGCGCTGCGAGCGGCCGAAATCGAAGCCCTCGTGCGGCACGTAGTCCGCGTGGGTGTCGACGTAGTGCGTCCAGAAGAAGAACCGGCGCCCGTCACGCGCCGCCCCCTCGAGGACCGAGATGGTGCGATCCGCGAGCGCGTCGCTGGTGCTGGACCGATCCTCCTCCGAGTAGCCCATGCTGGGCGCCACGCTCCCGTCGAGCACGTCCCACCCGCGCTCGAAGCCGATTCCCTTCCGGAAGAAGTACCAGTACCCCTGCACGCTCAAGGTGCGCACCCCCGCGCGCTGGAGTCGCTCCCAGACCAGCGTGTCCCGCTCGTCGATGCGGTTGAAGTGGGCCCAGCCCCGGTGAGTCTCGCTGGTGTACTTGCCGATCATCATCGGCGGGATGCTCTTGCCCGTGTACGAGGCGAGTGCGTAGGTCCGCTCGAAGACGACACTCTCCTGGGCCAGTCGATCCAGGTTTGGCGTCGTTCCCCGCGGGTAGCCCAGGAAGCCGACCGCGTCCCACCGCAGGGCATCGATGGAAAGGACGATGACGTTGAGATCACGCGGGAGGTGCGCGTCGATCCACTCGGCCTCGGTGGGCGGCGCCGGGGCCGCCGCGGCGACCAGCTTCACGGCCACCGCGTCCGCCCCCGAGCAGTCCTCGTCGATCCCGTTCGCGGGGATGTCGTCGGCGCCGGGGCCCACGGCGGGGTTGGTGTCGTCACAGTCGCCGCCACCGAACCACGGCGAGGCTCCGTCCCCGTCGCGGTCGGTCCATCGGCGCGCCAGGGCGAGAGAAACCCGAGCCATCGGCGCCGAGCGCTCGACGGCGAGCGCTACCGAACGCTCGGCGAGGCCGGGGCCGCTCGCACGGACGGTGACGAGCAGGGGGAGCGTCCCGACGAGCAACCCGACCAGCGGCGACACCCGCCCGAGCCAGGCGGCGGCCAGATAGGCGGCGACGACCATCCCGAGCAGGAGCCCCGGCGCGCGCAGATCGAGCTCCTCGCGCCGCAGCACGCCGAACAGGGCGAGGGGCCCGCCAGCTCCGCCGACGTCACCCGCCGTCACGCCGTAGATCAACGGGCTGGCCGCGAGCAGGAGCCCCGCGAGCGCCGCCCCCGTCGGTCCGACGCCGAGGCGGACGAGCCGCGCCCCTGCCCAGGGGGCGGCAGCTAGCGTCAGGCTCCCGAGCGCGAGCGAGCCGAGGGCGGCGCCGATCGCCACC
This sequence comes from uncultured Polyangiaceae bacterium, assembly GCA_964404725.1. Lineage (GTDB taxonomy): Bacteria > Myxococcota_A > Polyangia > Polyangiales > Polyangiaceae > JAFGBI01. The sequence goes on along the minus strand of CAYOLF010000001.1, from coordinate 111,955 downwards.
AGCGCTCCCGCCGCGGGCGCCGGCTCCGGTCCGACGAGCGCCGCGAGTGAGATCCGCCCGAGGAGCACGAGGAACAGGACCCCGGCGAGCGGCCCGAGGAGGACCAACCCGCTCCGGCGCGCCCGTTGCTCGATCGAACCCGCGGCGAGCGCCCCGCGCAGTCCCCCGAGCGAGGGGAGCGACGAGCCGTGGAGGAAACGGACGATGGCGGCCGTGGCGGCCCCGACGATCAGCGCGACCGGCGCCAGGAGCCCCCAGACCGCCAGCCACACCGCGCCCCACGCCGGCATCGGGACGCTCGGAGCGCGCGCCCAGCTCGCCTCCAGCCCGGCGCCGAGGAGCCCCGCGACCGCCGCCCCGGCGATCCCGCCCGCCAGCAACCGCAGCCACGCCGCCGGCGCGGAGGGCTCGGTCCCGGCACCGACCTCGGCGGGTGGGTCCGCCGCGAGCGACGATCCGGCGACGTCGGCGGCATGCTTGGGATCGACAGCCACGGAGCTCGATCTAGGCGGCGCCGCTGGCCAGGGCAAGCGCCCGGGGCCCCCGCCGGCGCCAGAGGCGACCACGGCCCGTCACCCGGCGGCTCGACGGCGGCGCGCGAGCGGGTGGGCCGCGTCGTAGGCTTCGAGCAACCGTTCGAGGGAGAGGTGCGTGTATCGCTGCGTCGTGGAGAGGCTCTGGTGGCCGAGCAGCTCCTGTATCGCGCGCAGATCCGCGCCCCCCTCGAGCAGGTGCGTCGCGCAGCTGTGCCGCAGCGCGTGCGGGTGCAGGTCGGGCCTGTTGACGGCGAAGGCGCCGTAGCGCTGCACCAGGACCTGCACCCGACGCACCCCGAGGCGAACGCCGCGCCGGCTGACGAACACCGCCTCCGCGTCGATGAGCCCCTGCGTCGGGTGAGCGAGCTCGGCGCGAACGGGGAGGTACTCTTCGAGCGCACGGGCGGCGGCCGAGCCCACCGGCACCACCCGTTCCTTCCGACCCTTGCCAAAGACACGCACCTCGGCCAGATCCGCCGAGAGGTCACCGAGGTCGAGTGCCATCAGCTCGCCCACCCGCAGCCCGGAGCCGTAGAGGAGCTCGAACATGGCCCGATCGCGGAGCAAGGCCGCGCGCGTCTCCCCCGGCGTGACGGTGGCTCCGTCGTTCGTCGGCGCCTCGACCATCTGGCCGGCGGGCTCCGCGGCCAGGAAGACGGGGAACTTCCGGTGGATCCGAGGGGTTCCGAGCAGGGCGGTGGGGTCGTCCGCCACCTCGCCTCGGCGCACCAGGAAGCGGCACCAGGTGCGCACGGCGGCGATCTTACGGGCCAGGGTCACCGGCGCGCGATCCCGCGCCAGGCGAGCGAGCCAGCCGCGGAGCAGGACCCTCGTCAGGTCCCCGAGCAGGGGCGGACGACCGAGCTTTTCGCGCGCGTAGGCGTCGAGCTGACCGAGATCCCGCCGGTATGCCAGCAGGGTGTTCGGGGACACCCGCCGCTCGGCCGCGAGGTGCGCGAGGAACCGCTCGGTCGTGGCGGTGAAGGCATCGGGCGGCTCCGCGGTCACCCTCGAGAGGCTACGCGGCGAGGGCCGCCAGGGTCCAGCAAGCGGCGCCGATCGCAAAGGCGACGAGCCCCCACCGAAACCCGGAGGGGACCAGGGCGCCGTCGGGAGCCACCCCGCGCGCTGCGATCACGACGCAGCCCCCGATCGCCAGCGCGAAGGCGAGGCTCAGGACGACGAGCCACGGAGCGCGGGGGGTGGCCTCGCGGTCGAGCGCTGCCGAGGCCTCCGCCTCGAGGCGAGCGAGGCGCTCGGCGACGGGCTCCGCGGCCGCGACGGCTGGGGGCTCGGTCGCCAGCGCTTCGAGCCGGGCGAGGCTTCGGTTGGCCCGCGCGACCTCCGTGGCCCGCCCCAGCCAGAGATGGCGCGTCTCCACCCCCGCCGCACGCACCGCACGCCAGGCAGCCGCCGCGACGTCCCGATCCCCAACCGCCTCGGCGCCGGTGGCGATCGCGACCAGTCGCGCGTAGGCCGCGTCCACGTGCGGCGCGCCCGGCACGTAGGCGATCGCGGCGGCGCGGGCGTGGAGCGTCGCCGCCCGAACGTCACCCTGATCGAACGCCCGCTCGCTCGCGGCGAGCGCCCGCTCTCCGTCGACCACCAGGCGCGCGGTCAGCACCGCCGCGAACAGGAGCATCATGACGAGCCCGAGCGCGACGCGACGCAGCCACCGGGCAAGGGTCATAGGAAGTCGCGACGCCGGAAGATGAGGCTCGAGACGGCCAGGAGCGTGATGGTCCAGAGCGCCGCGTGGAGCGCGGCGGTCCCGAGGTAGGTCCCCAGCGGCACGTCCCGGATCTGCCCGATGAGCAGCGGCCGGTTGGGCACGTAGATCATCAGGTTCGGCACCACCTTGGCGAGCGCGACCCCCGCGTCGTGGATGACCTCCCCGAACACCTTGGCGGGGAGCCTGGCCAGCGTGTCCGCCGAGCGTCCCACCAGGAACACGCCGAAGGTGAAGACCGCGGTCAGGAACGGCGAGGAGAAGGACGCGAACACGGTCGCGATCGCGGTGACGATGCACACCTCACAGAGGGTCAGGAAGGCGAGCCCCAGGAGCACGCGACGATCGTCCGGCGCGCCGCTCGCCATCACCCACCCGAGCGCGAGCATGGCCACGGCCCAGGGTATCGGCACGTAGCTGCGCGCGCGTGGGACGGCGGCGCCCACGACGGCGAACCCGGCGGTCACTACGGCCGCCCCGCCCAGGACAACCTCCAGCGTTCGCCCCGAGATCGCCCCCATCGAAACCAGCAGGCAGCCGGCGTTGGCGGCGATGAAGACGCCGAGGGTGAGCACGGTCCCCAGGAATTTGCCGCACAGGTACTCCGTGCGCCGGATCGGGCGGGTGAGGATGGGGAAGAGCGTCTTGAGATCGAGCTCCCGATAGAGCGAGCTCGAGGCGAGCACCACCGCCGTGACCACGCTGAAGACCGAGATGAACAGCGCCCCGAGATCGCTCACCACGCGCACGTTGTTGCGAAGCGCGTAGGCCCCCACCACCAGGGAGTAGCCCCCGGTGGCGATCGCCGCGGCGAAAAGGCCCAGGAGGATCCGCGCGCGGACCGCCTCGCGGTACGTGTTCAGGGCGATCACCAGGACCCGGCGCACCATGTTGGGGGTAATTAGCCCAAGCCGACCGGCGCGAAAACCTCCGCGGCGGGCGCCTCGCCGCCGCCGCCCCCGGGCGAGGCCGGGCGGCGAGGCAACGCGGTCACGGGGGGGCCAAAAACACGTCCAGACGCCACGCGCCGGAGGCCCCGGAGTATCCGTCCACCTGCACGAAGTACTCGCCGGCCTCGAGGACCAGGTCGAGGAAGCTTCGCCCGTCGGCGTACCCGGCGGAGCACGCCAGCGGCACCTCGTCTCCGGGGCAGTCAGGGCCCCGACGCACCGCGATCAGCGTGGGGTACGCGCTGTCACGGGCCTCGAGGAGGACCCGACTCCGCTCCGGGATCGACAGCGCCAACATCTGCTCCGGAGCGCCCTCGGCGCCGGCGACGTCGCAGCTGGCGCCGTAGTCGTCGTTCCCCCCCGCGGTGCTGCCGAGTAACGAGCCCCCCCCGGGGGGGATGGCCACGGCGTCCTCGCAGGTCTCGGCGAACGCGACCAGGAGGGGGGTCGCGATGGGGCGGGTCACCGCCGTCACCTCGACGGGGTGCGCGCGCCGACTCTCCACCACCAGCGCATGGCGGCCGACGCCGAGCCCGCGGATGAGCGACCGCAGCGGCGATCGCGAACCGTTGACGCAACCCGCCGCATCCCCCGCGCAACCGGCGGGGAGCACCCCCAGGGTCCCGACCTCCCCCGCCGACAGGCGGAGCACAGCGAGCAGATCGATCGGCTCCGCGGCGTCAATCTCGAAGACGGCATCGGCCGACGCCTCACCGCAAGGCAACGTAACATCATCGCCCGCCTCGAGGAGCTCGACCTGCCGGCGAATGCCCGGCGAGAGCGGCGTCGGGTCCGCGCAGGTGTCCCCCGCCAACGGCGGAGCCGGTGATCGCGCCTCGACCAGCAGCGAGAGATCGGCGGGGGCGCTGGCCGAGACGGCGACGAGGTGGCGCCCCGGCGGCAACGATCGCGCCCGGGCGATCGCCGGCACGCCGCGCGCGCACGCGACCTCGTCCTCGAGGCCCGCACACGGCTCGGCGACGATGGCCACCAGGGGCTCCGCCAACCCGTCCTCCGCGACCGCGAACGCCTCGACGTCGCTCACACTGCTCAGCTCGAACGCATACACGAGATCGGGCCCCCAACCGTCACAGTCGCTGGCCAGATCCGGCGCCACGCCAACCAGCGGCACCGTGACCGGGACGCCGAGGGTGATCTCCCGGGCGGTGCCGCAAGTTTCGTTCTCCGGTGCGGGCTCCGGATCCCCCAGGTCGATCTGGAGCGACAGGGGCTCGACCCCGGCGCCAAATACCGTGATCGGCACCGCGCCGGGCCCCACGTCGTGGAGTCGGGCTCGTGCCAGGGTCCCCCCCGCCAGTGAGGTCACTCCAGCCACGCAGAGCAGCTCCCCGGCGGCGTCCCCGCAGAGCTCCGCAGTGACGAGCGCCATGGCCCCCACTCCCTCGAGGCGAAGATCCACGGCGCGGGCCTCCTCCAGGACCAGGGCCACCACCACGTCACGCCAGCCGTTTCCCGCGCAGCTCGCCGCGTAGTCGGAGGCCGCGCCGCTCAGGGTGAGCTGGTAGGTGCCACCAGCGTCGATCTCGAGCGCGTCGGCGCACGTGTCGTGCTCGGCCTGACTGCAGTCGGGCTCATCGACGGTCCCATCGCAGTCGTCGTCGACGCCGTTCGCGCAGACCTCGGGGACTCGACTGGAAACCGCGGCGTCCCGATCGTCGCAGTCCGCTCCCGGGACACAGTTGCCGTCGGGATCGCCGTCGCCGTCGGCGTCCCGCGGGGCGTGGCGACAACCCCGCGTCGGCTCGTCGCAGGCGTCCACAGTGCAGGCGTCGCCGTCGCTGCAGGCGACGGGCTCCCCGTTCAGGCAGCCAAGGCGCGGCGCGCACCGCTCGACGCCGTCGCAGTACCCACCGTCGTCGCAGGCGCCGTCATCCGGCTCGTGGCGGCAACGCCCGAGCGTCGCGTCGCACCGGTCCTGGGTGCAATCGATCTCGTCGTCACACTGCGCGTCGCTCGTGCACGGAACGCCGATGGTCGGATCCGGCTCGACGCCGTCGCCGGCCGCCCTCATGCCGCCGGTTCCCGCGACCGGCCCGCTCCCCACCGACCCACCGTCGGCCCCATCGCCACGATCCCCGAGCAGAGTGCCCTTCACCCCTGCCGGGCCGCAGGCGACGAGGAGCGCGACGAGCGCGAACCAGGTGGGGGGTTCGGCCCACTTCATGCCAAGAATCCTACGGCCGAACCGCACCGACCTCCATCGGAACCGCGCTCCCTCCGGGGCCAGGCGGGTGTCCTGCCTCGCGCTCCGCTCGAGGTCCGTGGCATGCTCGGTGCGTGACGGAGGATCGCCTCACCCGCGCCGAGCTCGCCTGGCTGCTCGCCCAGGAGGCGCGCGGGGCGGCGCGGGTCCTCCGCGAGGAGGTGACGCAGCTCACGGCGCCGGCACCGAGCGCGATCGTGGAGGTGCGGGGGCCGGCCATCGCCGGGAGCCTGGACGCGCTCGACGACGCGATCAACGCGATCTCTGCGCTCCAGCGGCAGGGCCCCTCGAGCCGCCGCAGCCGAATCGACGTCGCCTCCCTGCTCGGGACCCTGGCACCCCAGGCGCGAATGGCGTTCGCGCCGGGGCACGGCACGGAGGTCTTCGCCGACGAAAACGACCTGAAGCGCATGTTCCAGGTGCTGCTATCGCCGACCAGCGGCGTCGCGGACGCGCTCCCGGGCGAGGCGCTCGATCTCGAGATCCGCGGCGAGGGTGACTTCGTGCGCATCAGTGTCCCCTTCGGTCCGGACCAGTCCGCGACTGCGGAGATCGAGCGACGCTGGTTGCGCCGGATGGCGTTCCGGCTCGGAGGCAGGTTCGAGCTGGGGTGCGGGGAGCGGGTCCTCTACCTGCCGACGGGCGGCGCCAGCGCGCAGCAGGAGGTCGACGCGCTCCGACGAGAGCTCGAGCAGGCCAGGCTGCTCGGTGAGGCCTACGCGCGCGAGCTCGCCGAGGTCTTCGCTTCCAGCGTGGCGTCTCCCCCGAGCGACGACCCCGCCGCGCTCCCCGCTGGCAGCGCGAAGCTCGAGGGCTTGCGCCACGTGTGCGCCGCGATCGTCCGCCGCGTTCGTCCCGTCCTGGACGGGCTCAACGCCGACGTCGCGGAGCTCCGTCGCGAGCTCGATCCGAACTCGGCACTCCCTCGCTCGCTCGCCCAGCGCGCCTCGAGCATCCGAGAGCTCGCCGCGGAGCTAGACCGGGTGGCGACCTGCCCCCCGGAGACGGTCCGCGCGACCATCGACGTCGGCCCCCTCTGCCGCGCCGTCGCGGCCGAGGCGGACGAGCACGCTGCCCGAGACGGGGTAGAGGTGAGGGTCGCGGCGGCGATGGCCGGGACGATCGACGCCCCCGTCGCCATCTTCACCCTGCTCGTCCGGTCGCTCGTCGACCACGCCATCGCCGCGACCCCCCGTGAAGCCACGGTCTGGCTGGAGGCCGCGTCCACCCCGCGCGGCCTCCTCCTTCGCTGCCGGGACGCGGGCCCGTCGGTGCCCGCGCGCGCGCGCGCGGACCTGCTGCTGCATCGGGTGGACCCGACGTCGTTGGGGCGCCCCGCTGGCGTCGCTCTCCTGGTGATCGACGCCGTCGCGACCATACTCGGCGCCACGGTTTCGCTCGAGGACGACCCCGCCGGTGGCCTCGCCGTCGCGGTCACGGTGCCCGCTCCCGCCTAGACGTTGCCCCGACGCGCCGGCGCCGACGGAGGCGGGGCGGACGGTCCCCGTCCGGCCTCCCCCCATGGAAGCGCCGGGATCGCGCGGATATTGGGCCGAGCGGCCTTGTGGGCTACCATGGTGCTCGTGCGTATTCTCGTGGTCGAGGATCAGGACTCCATCCGCCGCATGATCGAAGCGCTGGTCCAGGCGCGCGGGTTCGAGGTCGTGGCGGTCCCGTCGGGCGCGAAGGCCATCGACGTGTCGATGACGCAGCCGCCGGACCTCGTCCTGCTCGACCTGATGCTCCCCGGCCAGTACGACGGCTTCGAGGTCTGCCGTCGCCTCCGCGCGGATCCGTCCACCAAGACCATCCCGGTGATCGTCATCACGGCGCTCGATGACGAGGAGAGCCGCGCTCGAGCCACCGCCGCCGGAGCGACGGCGTACTACACCAAGCCGTTCAGCCCCATCGCGCTGCTCAAGGAGATCGAGAATCTCAAGTCGCGTTCGGGCCGGCCCGCACCCGGACGCAGCGCCGGCTGAGTCGCGCGCGCAGCGGCGCGTCGCCGCCCCCGAACCGCCGGCGCGTTCCCCACGCCAGCCGCGAACGCCGCTCAGGAAGCCGGAGCGGCAGGCTCGGCAATGCTCTCCAGTTGCCGGAGAAGCTCCTGGGCGCGCTCCTCGGCAGCGGCCGCGAGGGCACGCGCCTCCGTCTCGGGGATGTTCAGGCGCTGGCACAGCTCGGCGAGCAGGGCGCGCTCCTGCGGGGCCTGCTCACCGTCGATGAAGGTGAGCAACACCGCGTGCTGGTAGAGCAGGCGCCGATCGTCGAAGCTCAGATCGGTGATGGGGATGTCCTCGAGCGTCTTGGGCGTCCGCGCGAAGCTGCGGATCTCGACCCGCTCGCTGGGCGTCGCCTCGAACGCCCCCAGGAGCGCTTCGATCACCTCGGCTTCTTCTTCGGCCACGCGCCCGTCCGCCCAAGCGACGCTCACCAGCCCCTTCAAGATAGCCAGGTTCTGATCGTGCATGGCCGGGAGAATCGCACACCGCCGGCCCGCGTCAACGAGCTCGTCCGCCGCGCGCACCGCGCCGGCGCCGTGCCCCCGCCGGTTCAGCGGCTGCGTCCGGCGGCCGCGGTCGGCGCTCGCTCGATAGCACCGCCTCGGCGCAGCGCTCCGCGTGACGGCTTTGGCTCCGCGCCAGAGCGTCGCGCGGAGAGCGCCGACGGCCAAGGCTGAACGGGACCCGGAACCGGGCTGTGATTCGTGTCGACGAAGGCGGCCAGACCGTCAGCGACCGCACTGTCTCCGGAGCCCCCGGTCGCGAACCGAGCGACCAGGTCATCGACGTCGCTCGCCACGGGCGCGAAGACCCCCGCGGTGGGGCGCACCCTCCAGGGCGGTCGGCTCCGGGTCGCCCGGGGGCTCGGCTCGGCAAGGTCCAGCAGATCCGAGGACGCGGCCGCGGGCACCGGGGTTTCGAGCTCGGCCGTCACCACGCCGGGGAACGGCGCCGACACGCGAGGAGCAACCCAGCTGACGGACTCCTCCTCCACCGACCACTCACCCTGCAGGAGCTGGCGCGTGAGCAGGAGCGCGGGCGACGGCCGGCCGATCCCCGAATCCTCCTCGCCGTGCGGCGGAACGGGACAGCCCGAGGCAAGGTGCGGGGCCGCCTCCGGAGCCCTCGAGTCGTCCCAGCGCCCGTCCAGCGCGGAGAGCCAATCCTCGATCTCGCCCCCGCTCGTCCCCCAGGGCGACACGGTCGAAGCCGCACCGCTCCCGTCCTGGCGCCGATCGGAGCCAACTCCGAACGAGCGGGGCGTTTCCCCCGCGGTCGCCAGTCGATCTACGACGGGGCCGGCGGCGCTCCCCGCGACGGACGCATCGCCAGGCCGCGCGCTCCGGTCCGGACCGATCTCGGTGCTGGCGTCGCCAACCGAAGCCCCCCCCTCGGCGGGAGCTGCCTCGATTGGGCCACCGTCCGGCGCGGCGACCTCGATCGGCTCGCCGGGAAGCCCGCGACCCGACAGCTCGCCCGCGACGACGACCGGGGGCGCCGGCAAGCTCGGCTCGAGATCGCCCACGGCGGCGATCTCCCCGCGACCGGCCGCCCGCGCTGCCCGCCGACGGGCTCGGCTCGGCAGCGGCACGGTGATCTCTTCGGACCGCAAGACCGGGGAGTCCTCGACGACGGCGGGCGCGCTCGACCCCCCATCGCGCCGCGAAGCGTCCGGCGGCTGCCCCAACAAGGGGGCGGTGAGCTCGTTCGGGCTCCGGGTTTCGGTCGCCGGTTGGTCCAGCCCGGTGACGAGGCGATGACCCGACGGCGCCGACCCGGGCAAGGAGAGGGCGACCGTGTGCTGGAGCCTCGCGTCTCCCTCCTCGTCGAGGAGCACCATCGGGACTCGATCCGTGACGTCGTCCAACTGCGGGAGCGCCGAGGGGTCCTCGGGCGGGTCGAGCCGCACCCGGGAGGGCGGCGCCGTCGGGGTGGGCTCTCGCCGCTCGACGACCGCCAAGTCCGCCCCGACGTCGCTGGCGATCGGGGTCCGCCGGGGCAACACCGGCGACGGCCCGGTCACGGCGCCGGGGTCGACAGCGTCCGGGACCGCGGTCCGCACCGCCTCCGCGACGGACTGTGCCCATTGGGCCGCCGACGCCGGGATCCCCCCCGTGAGCGCGCGGAGGGTTTCCCGGTGGAGGCGCGCCAGCGCCCGGCGTCCGGCAGCTCGGTTGACCGGCACCAGGGCGACCTCGAGTTCGTGGACGAGCGCCGGGAGGTTTCCTCGTGCCGGGCGCGCGCCGACGCGCGAGAGGCTCGGCGCCGTTCCCCGAGTCAGGTCCAGCAAGCAGCGGAGCAGCCGTCGCAACGCCAGCTCGCTCGCTGCCTCACTGGTCGCCTCGCTGCCATCCAGGCGGAGCCCGCCCTCGGGGAGCAGCTCGATCGCGGCCGCGCTCAGGCGGCGCGGGAGGTGCGCGACCTGGTCGGCGAGCGCCAGGACCACGGATCCCGCGGTTTCGGCCACGACCGAAGCCTGCCGCGCCCGCCCGGCTGCCAGCACATCGAGCAGAGTGACCGTCATTCGCCTCCAGTGGCTTGCATACCGGAGGCGGGACGCACGGGACAAACACCTGGCGTGGAACGTCGCCCGGCAGCGGGCGTGGCCGCTCCCAGGCGCTCGATCCGCTCTCGCGACCCTGCGGAGCGCGGTATAGTGCGCCGCGATGCTCACCTGCCCGACCTGCGGGACGCGGAATCGAGACGGGAGCGCGGACTGCTCGGCCTGTGGCAACGAGCTCTCCACGCTCGGCTCGAGAACGGCCGTCGCGGGCTCCCTGAGCCCTCCCCCGTCGTCGCCGCGACCACCGAGCCAGCCGCCACCCGCGCCACCGCTGGTCCGGGTGGGAGGAACGGGTCCGGAGGCCGCGGCGGACGCGGGGCCAAGGGCCCGCCCAAACCCGATGAAGCAGACGATGCTTGGCGTCGCCCCGGCCCCCAACGCCCCCGCGCCTCCGCGACCCGGAGCCGCCGTTCGTCCCTCCGCGCTGCAAGCCCGCAGGACCATGCTTGGCGTCGCTCCGGCCCCCAACGCCCCCGCGCCTCCGCGACCCGGAGCCGAGGGCCCACCGGGGACTTCGACGGCGCGCTTGCCGTCGGACTCCGAGGCACCGACCCGGATCGCCTCACCGGGCGCCACCTTGCCGATCCCGCTGGCAGAAGCCCCCGCTCACCCCCGCCCCGTCGCGGTCGGAGGGGCGGTCGGACCCGTCGAGGCCCCCCCCCCCGAGGGCGCGATCCCGCGGGTGACGATGCCCTCCGGAACCAGCGTGCCACCGCCCGAAACCAGGGACGCCACCCGCGATGCACCAGCAGCAGCGATACCCTGGCCGGTGATCTCGGATCCCCTCCCCGCGCCCGACCCCGCCGCCCCGCCGCCGAACTACCCGACCCCGCCGCCCCCCTCCCCGCGGGATGCAGCACTCCAAGACGGCCACCTCGGGTTCTGGCCGCGCCCGTGGGACGGCTCCGACGCGCCTCGCGCGCCCATGGCCCGCGGAGGCGTCGTGGGGTCGCTGCGAGCCGCCGAGCCCTCGCTCCCGGTGGGGAGATTCCCGAGCCAGGCGCCCACCCTGGTCAGCGCCGACACGGGCGCACGGTCCCGGCGCCGACGAGGGTGGTGGCTCGGGGGGATGATCGGCGCAGCGCTGCTCGTGCTGTCCGTCGCTGGCGTGGCGCTGACCCTCTGGATTCTCGGCCGCCAAGCGGTGCGCGCCACCGTGGCGGTGGATCCCGACGGCACGGAGGCGCTCCTGTTGGATTGCGCGCGCTGCGTCGATGGCACCGCCGTGCGCCTCGGCGCCGCGAGCGGCACCTTCACCGCGCACCGCGCCAGCATCGCCCTGCCCGATCGGCTCGAGGTAGGGGAGAACGAGCTTGGGCTGAGCTTCACCCGACCCGACGGGACCTCGGAGGACGTCAAGCTGGTCGTCCCCGTCGATTTCCGCCTCGACCCCGACGCCTCCGGGCTCGCCGCCTCGCCGCCCGTGCTGCGAGTGAAGGTCGCGGCCGCCGCGGGCGCGGCGGTGGTCGTCAATGGGGCGTCGGTTGCAATCGGTCCCGACGGCCGCGGGGTGGCGGACGTCAGCGTCCTATCGGAGCTCACCGGCCCCTCCCCGAGCCCCGCGACCCTCGACAAGAGCATTCCGTACCTGGTCACGCCCAAGCGCGCCGCACCCGCCAGCGGCGAGCTCCTGGTCCGTACCCCCATCGCCACGCTGGTCGTCGAGTCGCCGGGGGCCAGCGTGGTGCTCGAGGGGCCCCACTTTTGGCTCGCCGGACGCACCCAACCCGGCGGGGTTGTCTCGGTGAGCGGACGACCGATCACGGTCGACGAGTCGGGGGGCTTCGCGCAGCTCATGAGCGTGTCGGCCGAGGGGGAGACGACCATCTTCATCCGCGCCGACGCGCCGGGCCACGCTCCCCGCCTGGTGCCGCTCCGCGTGCGCCGCGTGGGCAACCTCCGCGCGGAGGCGGCGCGGCTGGATGCGCAGGTCACGCGCTCCTACTCCGAGATCCTCGAGCGCCTCGCGGCCAAGCGGAGCGTAGCGGTGGGGCTCGACGCCACCATCGTGGAGGCGCGAGTCACTGGCCACCGCACGACGCTGCTGGCGGCGATCGGCGAGGGTTGCGCCGCGCCGCCGTGCCTGGTGGCGGTAGTCCATGGTGCGCGGTCGAATCCAATCCGAGGCGAGGTCTGGCGCGTCTACGGTCGCGTCGAACGGACCGTCGCGGGACCGCCGGCTTCCCCCGCGATCCCGGAGATCGAGGCCGACTTGCTCCTGCCCCCCCCTGCCCCATGAGGCCCGTTCCCCTGCCGCCGCTGCGCCGACCCCGGCGCGCCGTCATCGCGCGGCGCGGGGCAGCCGCCGTCGTGATCGCGGGGTTCTCAGCCACCCTCGCCCCCGATACCGTTGCCCGCCCTCGGGACCCGACGACGACCCACGTGCTCTTCGCCAAGGGTGTTCGGGCGGCACCGGACCGCCGCGGTGCGCGCGACGACGAGCTCCCCGACGGGCTCGAGCTCCTCTGGCAGGCTCGCGTGCCGGGCACCATCGGGCATCCGCCGATCGTGACGGCCGAGGGCTCCCTCGTCGTCGCCTCGACGGCCGGTGTCACCGAGATCGACCCCGACGGCGCCCGGGTCTACGCGCGAGCGTTCGGCCCCGCCGCCCCGGTCACCAGCCCTGCCATCGCCCCGGACGGCTCCCGGATGGTGGTCACCTCGCGCGCAGAGCTCGTGCTCCTCACGCCTTCCGGCGCCTTGCGCGCCGGGCGTCGCCTCCCGGTCGATGCGACGACGGTGATGCCGACCCTGGTCGTCACCGGGGCCGGCACCCTCCTGGTCGGCGCTTCCGACAGCGTCCTCGAGGTCACGCTGGAAGGCGACGTCCTGGCCCGGATCAGCCTACCCTCCGCGCCCGTCTCGTTGCTCGAACTCGGCGATCGACGCCTCGTGGTGACCACGACGGGAGACGTCCTACAGTGGCGGGTCACCGACCCTCCGCGCCGGCTCGGTTCCTTCGGCGGACCCGTCAACGGGGCCGTCGCCCTCGCGCCGGATGGAGAGCTCGTCGCCGTCGTCGACCGGACCCGGCTCGTCTCGCTCGACCCCCGCGACGGCACCCTGCGGATCCGCCTGGTGGTGACCGGGTTCACCCTGCCAGCGCCCCCTGCGCTCACGAGGGATGCCGAGACGCGGGTGCTCACCTCGACCGGCCAGGTCCTGGCCCACGATCGGCACGGACGCGAGCTGATGCGGTGGTCCATCGATGGTGCCGCTCCCGGCGGTGGGGCGCGCGCGCGCCCCACCCTCCGATCGGAGCCTCCCGCACCCCTCGTCGGCGCCGACGGTCGCGTGGCCGTGGCCTGGCCCGACCGGGGGCCAGTACTGATCGACCCCGACGGGCGCGTCGTATCGGCCGACGACGTCAGCTGCGAGCGGACCATCGCGCTCCTGCCGATGCCCGACCACACGGTGGCCCTGGTCTGCGCGTCCGGAGTGGTTTCCCGCCTGGGCGACCCGCCTTCGCCGCGCGTGGGGCCTGGCAACTGACGGCTCGACCACTATACTCCCCACGCCTCGACGGGCCGGGCCCGGACGAGGCCGGAGAAGGTCGATGATATCGCTTACGCCGCTGGCAGCAGACAAGGTCAAGGAAATCGCGACGTCGGAGGGCCTCGAGGGTCAGGGCCTCCGACTCCGCGTCATCGGCGGTGGCTGCGCCGGGTTCCAGTACGATCTCTACTTTGAGGAGCAGACCACCGCGATGGACGAGGCGTTCGAGTCCTTCGGCGTGAAGCTCTTCGTCGACCCGCTCAGCTTCCAGTACCTGGACGGGACTGAGATCGACTACGTCGAGAGCGCGCACGGGGCAGGGTTCAAGTTCAACAACCCGAACGTCTCCGGCAGCTGCGGCTGCGGAAGCTCGTTCAACGCTTGAGCTCGTCGGAGGGGGCAGGCGGGCGCCGTCCCGCCCGGGACCATTGTAGGAACGGAGCGGCCGAATGGCCGTTTTGTTACTGTTGCTGCGCTCCCTCTTGTTACCTTCCGTAACGGGACGTAACCTGTCGGTACAAGGTTCGACTGAGCGCCCAGGAGGGCCCAGCCCATTCGGCTGGCTCGACCTGAGCCCTTCGGGTCCTCCGGAGTCCCGACAGTCTGGCTCGTGAACGGATGAGAGCGATCCGGCACGCCGGGCTGCAGAGGTGAAACCCGCACAATAAATAGTTCCGTTACGTAAGGTACATATGGCACGCGAAATCGACCCGGCACTGTCTCGATACATCACGATGACGCAGCAGGCGCCTCAGCTCACGCGCGAGGCGGAGCTCGAGCTGACCCGTCGGTGGTGTCGCGAGCAGGACGCCCAATCAGCCGATGCTCTCGTGCGCGGGCACCTGCGCTACGTGGTGGCGATCGCCCTCAAGTACCGCCGCTACGGCCTGCCACTCTCCGAGCTCATCGCGGAGGGCAACTTCGGCGTCGTCCACGCCCTCAAGAAGTTCGATCCCGAGCGGGGCAACCGCTTCGTCACCTACGCGGCGTACTGGATCCGCGCCTACATCCTGAACTACATCATCCGCTCCTGGAGCTTGGTTGGGGTGGGGTCGGGGGCCTTGCGCTCCAAGATGTTCTTCAAGCTCAGGCGCGAGCGGGTGCGCATCACCAACCTCGTCGGCGAAGGAGAGGAGGCGGACGAGCTGCTCGCGCAGCGGTTCGACATGAACCGCGCGCAGGTGCTCCGGATGGTGCATCGCCTCGAAGCCCGCGACGTGTCGCTCGACACCAAGGTGTTCGACGACTCGATGACCGCGCTGGTGGACACGCTGCCATCGGCGCACTCCGACCAGGAGCTGGCCTACCTGGACGGCGAGGTCCGCGAGCAGGTCACCGACGCGGTGCGCTGCGCCATCGGCGTCCTCGACCCCCGCGAGCGCTACATCGTGGTCAATCGGATGATGGCGGACGGCGAGGATGAGCTCTCTCTGGCCGAGATCGGGCGCCGCCTAGGGGTTTCCCGGGAGCGCGCACGGCAGCTCGAAGCGCGAGCCAAGCGCAAGCTCCGCGCTCGGATCACGGAGCTCTACCGCGCCCGTGGCGGCGGGTGGCTCGACGAGGTCGAGGCCGCTTGACCTGAGCCTGCGCGCCCGCCGTTTCGCCGCGCGGGCGCGCGCTGCTCTGGCGGCCGAGCCCTCCCGTGGTAGTATGCGCGCCGTCGAGGTAGTCAAGGCGTTCGCTCGGATCTTCGGGTCCGGGAGGAAAGTCCGGGCTCCACAGGGCAAGGTGCCGGGTAACGCCCGGTGGGGGTGACCCCGAGGACAGTGCAACAGAGAACAGACCGCCCGCCTCCCTCCAGGGACGCGGGTAAGGGTGAAACGGCGGTGTAAGAGACCACCACTCGCTCGGTGACGAGCGAGGTCGTGCAAACCCCACCTGGAGCAAGGCCGCGTATAGGGACGCTCGAGGACGGCCCGTCCGAGTCCCAGGGTTGGCTGCTCGAGGCTCGCGGCGACGCGAGTCCCAGAGGAATGATCGCCGCGTGACGCCGGGTGACCGGCTTCGCGAACAGAACCCGGCTTATTGACCACCTCGACCACGCCGACCTCGCGTCGGCGTGTCTTTTTTTGTCCACTGGCAGCGGGGCGCGCCAGCGCCCAGGGCGCCACCGATCACTGAGCGGCAAAGACAAACGGGACTTGGACGGTGGCGCCGCCGGACGGGGGGAACTTCCAGCTTCGCACCCGCCCGGCGATGCACGCGGAGAGCCCGGGATACCCCGGCGGGTCCGGGGTCGTGGCCACCCGCGAGACGTTCCCGCTCGGCAGGACGTCGATGGTCGCGACCACCCTCGCCGCCGAGGGAGCGCCGACCTGGCTTCGGTCCAGGGCCGGCTGCCAGCAACTCCTCCTCACGGCGCCCGCCTGCCGACTCACCGTGCGCTGTACCTGACCCGCGTCCAGAGGGCCGCCGACCGCGGGTGGCGGGTCCGTGGCGCCGACCACGGAGGTCAGCGACGTCGGGAGGGGCGGCCCCGAGAGGCTCTCGAGCCCGCGCCGGGTAGCGCGGACGTGCCCCGGCACCGGCGCGAGCGAACCGCTCGGAGCGGGCGACGGGTCGACGGAATCGCTCGGCGCGCGCGCGCCGCCCTCGTCACCGAGCGCGACTGCCGCACCCGCGACCGACGCGGCAGATGCGGGCACGACGCTCGCGCGCTGCTCGGTCGCCGCCGTCGCTGGTCGGCGACCGAACACGACGAAGCCCGTCCCGAGCCCGAGCAGGAGCGACACGACGATCGCCGCGGCAAGGAGCACACCTCGCGCGGGGCTACGCGGAACGCCGGGGATCTCACTCACCGACCCCCCGCCCCAGAGCGGCGCCGCGCCGAGGAGCGAGCCAACCTCGCCGGGCGCCGGAACCGAGCTCCGCGCGTCCGGAGCAGGGCGCCACCCCGAGTCTCCCGGTTCCGAGCGGAGGCCCTCGACCATCGCGAGCAACTCCGGGTAGGTACCGAGCGGTCGCCAGTCCTCGAACCCGTCACGCCAGACGAGCGACGCCGGCACGACGGCGCCGCGCTCCGCCCGGCTCCGGAGGTCGGCCAGGGTCATCGGCCCCACGACGACCTCACCCATACCGACGAACCAACCCTCCGCTGGCGTCGCCAGCGCCGCCAGGGACGGGGCCACGCGACCCTCCGCCTCCTTGCGGAAGGCGTCCGCCAAGGCCCCTCGCCCGGCCGCGCCAGGGCCCGGTGCGCGCTCCCCCGCCGCCCGCTGCTCGTGCCCCTGGCCTATCGAGGGCACCCGGGGAGCGCGCGGGATCGGGGGCGACGAGCGCGGCAGCCGCGGCGGGCCGCGCGACGGCGGCGGTGCGCTCGAGGCCAACGCGACCGCGCCGGGCGGCAGTGAGGCCGCTGCCTCGCCCAAACCGTCGCCCTCCCCGATCCGGATGAGCTCACCGCACGTTCGACATCTCACCTGCACCGAGCCCCCGCCGACGCGGTCATCGGCGACCTGATGGAGCGTCATGCAGTGGGGACAGGCAAACTTCATGCGGACCAGCGCGTGGGCAGGAGCTGGGGTCGAGAGCGCTGCGGCCGCACGTCCCAGAGGACACCGCCCTCACAGGAGCTGAAGGAGGTGCTGCTTGATCGATTGCCGCGTGTCCTCGTCCGGTGCCAGAAGGAGCGAGCGCTGCCACATCTCGGCGGCCTTGTTGCGGAATCCTGCCTTCTGATAGAGCACCGCGAGGTTCTTCACGGCCGGGAAGTGGCGCGGGTTGATCTCGAGGGCTGTCTCGAGCTCGCTGATCGCCTCGTAGGTCTTGTTCTGCTTGCCGTAGAGCAGCCCCAGGTGAAAGTGCAGCCGGTACGCCAGGGGGTCAATGGTGATCCCGCGCTGCAGATGGTCGATCGCCTCCTCGATCCGACCCGCCTTGTACGCCGCCACGCCCGCGGTGAGCGCCGCTTCGGCCTCAGCCGAGATCTCCCGCGGCGCCGCCGCCTCGGCCGCTGGCTTGCCGGTCGCGAGGGACTGCTCGACCGCGCGCAGGACGTCCGCGATCCGAAACGGCTTCTCGATGAAGACGTCGACGCCGTAGCTTGCCTTCAGGTCCTCCGCGTACCTCCACCCGCGGTAGACCGCGCTCACCATGATGATCGGGATGTGGCCGTAGCGACGGCTTCCCTTGATGCGGCGAGCGATGTCGAACCCGTGCACCTCCGGCAACATCGCGTCCAGGACGATGAGATCGAGGGTGTGCTCCTTGACGACGCGCAACGCCTGCATGCCCCGCTCGGCCTCCAGGACGTGATAGCCGCGCGAGCGGAGCAGGCGGGTGAGCATCGAGCGAATGTCCGGCTCGTCGTCGACGACGAGGATGGTCTTCTGACCGGACGCACCGGCCGGCGCTGGCTCGATCAGGTCGGAGACGACGCTGAGCTCGGGGGAGACGTCGCCGAAATCGTCGTCCTCCACCTCGTCCGCGCCCGAGACGCGCCCCACTGCGTCATCGACCACCATCGCCGTTGACTGCAGGTTCGTGCTGGGCGGACCCGACACCTCGGCCGGGGGCGGGATCGATGGGGTCCCGTCGGGCTCGATCCCGACCCGGCGGAGGACCTCCGCCGGACAGCTCGGCCCGACGTAGTAGGCCTCCCCGCGCGCCTTCACGGCGTAAGCAGCCTGGATGACCTGCGCCAGCACGGTCTCGATAGCGACGTAGGGGAAGACGCGTTTCCCGGTGACGAATTCGAGCTCGTCGATGACCTTCTTTTCCCGCGGATCCGCCATGGCCACGAAGAGGCGGTCATCGCGGCTGAGCACTGGCAGGATGAGGTGCTTCTCGGCGATCTCCTCGGGGAGCAGCTCCAGGTCGGAGACGCGCAGGCAGATCTGGCTCAGGTCGATGCCCGGGATCCCGTACTGCTCGCTGAGCGCCTTCAGCGCATCGATGTCCGAGGCGCCCCCCTGCCGACCCGACCGCGAGCCGCCCGGCCCCTCCCCCGTCACCGGCGGTGCGGGTGCGGTGGCGCCCGGACGCGGGACCCCTCGCGGCGCGGGACCACGGCCGAACCTCCGATTGTCGCCTTCACCCATGGCGGACGATTATTCCACGATTCCGCCCCCGCGCCGAGGATTTGCGCCTGCCGCGGGGGGAGCGTCCGGATCGCCGTTCTCGCTCGCGCGCAGCGTCGCTCGGAAGCTGGCCGCCCAAGCGGCGAACTCGCCCCCCATCACGGCAGCCCGCGCCGCGCGCACGACCCGCTGATAATGGGTGAGGTTGTGCAGGGTCACCAGGCGATGGGCGAGGATCTCCCCCGCCAGGAAGAGGTGGCGCAGGTAGGCGCGACTGAAGCCAGCCTCGCAGGCCGGGCAGTGACACCCGGGCTCCAGCGGCAGCGGATCCGTCCGATACCGTGCGTTGCGAAGGGAGAGCTTGCCCGACGCCACGAACGCCTGACCGTTACGCGCGTTCCGCGTCGGCAGCACGCAGTCGAAGAGATCCACGCCGCACGCGATCGCGTCAACCAGGTCGAGCGGCGTCCCGACCCCCATGAGGTAGCGGGGCCGCGCGGGGTCGAGGCGCGGGGCGACGACTGCCAGCGTCTCCAGCATCATAGCTCGGGGTTCGCCGACGCTGAAGCCCCCGAGCGCGAGCCCGTCGAGCGGGAGCGCGCCGAGCGCCTCCGCGTGCGCGAGTCGGAGCTCCACGTCGGTCCCGCCCTGCACGATCCCGAAGAGGGCCTGTCCGGACCGCCGCGCCAGCA
This sequence comes from uncultured Polyangiaceae bacterium, assembly GCA_964404725.1. Lineage (GTDB taxonomy): Bacteria > Myxococcota_A > Polyangia > Polyangiales > Polyangiaceae > JAFGBI01. Next base: position 92,745 of record CAYOLF010000001.1, on the reverse strand, counting down.
GGCACCGCTCCGCCCAGCGGGTCGTGCGCTCGACGGCGTCCACCAGCACGGGACGCGCCGCCCCCCCGGGCGGACAGACGTCGAGCTGGAGCGCGACGTCCGAGCCGAGCTCCGCCTGGACGCGCATCGACTCCTCCGGTGACAGGAGCATGCGCCGCCCGTCCAGGTGAGAGGCGAACTCGAACCCCGCCTCGGACACCCGCGTGCGCGCCGCCAGCGAGAAGGCCTGGAACCCCCCGGAGTCGGTCGCGATGCTGAACGGCCAGCGCGAGAACTCGTGGAGGCCCCCCGCCCCAGCCACGACCTCCGACCCGGGGCGCAGCCAGAGGTGGTAGGTGTTCATGATCACCATCCGCGCGCCCGTCGCCGCCACCTCCTCCGGACCGGCCGCCTTCACGGTCGCGCGGGTCGCGACCGGCATGAAGGCAGGCGTCTCCACCACGCCGCGTCGCGTCGTCAGGAGTCCGGCGCGCGCCGCGCCGGCGGTCGCGACGGTCGCGAACGTCAGCATGCCCGCTCGGGGATCCACATCGCGTCCCCGTATGACAGGAACCGGTAGCCCGAGTCCAGCGCGGCGGAGTAGGCCGCGCGGACGCGCGTGAGCCCGGCGAACGCCGCGACGAGCGCGAGGAGCGTGCTGCGCGGCTGGTGGAAGTTGGTGAGTAGCCCGTCGACGACGGAGAAGTCGTACCCCGGCTGGATCAGCAACCGAGAGCGCCCCCTCCCCGCGAGGACGTGCCCCGGACGAGCGGGGTCGCGGGCCGACTCGAGCGCCCGCACCACGGTCGTCCCGACGGCGATGACCTTCCCGCCCGCGGCGCGGGTGACTGCGATGGCCTCGGCGAGCGCGGGCTGCACCACGAAGGCCTCCTCGTGCATGGGATGCTCGTCGAGGTCCTCCGCCGCCACGGGCCGAAAGGTGCCGAGTCCGACGTGGAGCGTCACGCTCCCCCACCGAACCCCGCGCGCGATGAGGCTCTCCCGCAGGGCCGCGGTGAGGTGGAGCCCCGCCGTGGGGGCCGCGACCGATCCCGGGTGTTGCGCGTAGACGGTCTGGTATCGTTCCCCGTCGGCTGCGTCCGCGGGACGACGGATGTACGGGGGGAGCGGGACCGCGCCCTCTCGTGAGATCGCCTCCCAGAGTGGCTCGGGGCTCTGGAGGGCCACCCTCAGCGTACCGCCTTCGCCCCGCTCCTCCACCACGACGCGCAGCCGCCCCACGTCGATCACCGTGCCCGGCTGCAGCGGACGGCTGGAGCGCCCGAGCGCGATCCACCTTGACGCCGCGTCGAACCGCTCCTCCTGCGCTGGCTCCAGGAGCAGGACCTCCACCCTGCCACCGGTGCCCGCCTTCCGCCCCAGGAGCCGGGCCCGGATCACGCGGCTGTCGTTAACCACCACGACTGATCCCGAGGGGATCAAGCTCGGGAGCTCGGCCACCCTCCGGTGCTCGATCCCGTCCGCGCGGAGCACGAGCAGCCGCCCACCGTCTCGCACCGCCGGCGGGCGCTGGGCGATGCGCTCCTCCGGCAGCGCGTAGTCGAACAGGTCAGTCCGCAAGCCACCACCCTTGGCTCACCGGGACTCGTAGGTGATGCCGAGGCGAGTCATCTTGCGCCAGAGGGTGGTCGGACTGATGTCGAGCGCCTCCGCCGCCCGCTCCCGGCTGCCATCGAACGCCTTCAGCGCCGCCTCGACCGCCTCACGCTCCGCCTCATCCACGATGTCCGCCAGCGTCTTGCCCGTCGACCGCGCTGCCCGCGGCGGCGCCTGGGGGAGGATGTCGTCGACCGTGATGACCCCACCGGAGCAGAGCGCCACCGCCTGCTCGACCATGTTCTCCATTTCGCGAACGTTGCCGGGGTACTCGTGCACCAGCAGTCGCTCCATCACCTCGTCGGAGAAGCGCGCCCGGGTGCCCATCTTGCGGTTGTACTTCTCGAGGAAGAAGTCCGCCAAGAGCGGGATGTCCTCCCGTCGATCCCGCAGCGGCGGCAGGTGGAAGCGCGCCACGTTCAGGCGGTAGTACAGGTCCTGCCGGAAGCGCCGCTCCTCGACCGCGGCGACGAGATCGACGTTGGTGGCCGCCACGACGCGGATGTTGACCTTGATCGGGCGGTTCTCCCCCACCCGCCGGATCTCGCCATCCTGGATCGCGCGGAGCAGCTTGGCCTGGAACGACAGCGTCGTCTCGGCGATCTCGTCGAAGAAGAACGTGCCACCGTCCGCCTCCTCGAACAGGCCCTTGCGAGCGCTGACCGCCCCCGTGAACGCCCCCCGCGCATGTCCGAAGAGCTCGCTCTCGAGCAGGGTCTCGGCGATCGCGGCACAGTTCACGGTCACGAACGGGCGTTCCGCGCGCTTGCTGTTGACGTGCACGGCACGCGCCACGAGCTCCTTCCCGGTCCCGCTGTCCCCGGTGATGAGGACGATGGCGTCGGTCGGGGCGATCTTGACGACCTTGGAGAGGACGTCACGAATGGACTGGGAGCGCCCGATGATGTTCTCGAAGTGGTATCGCTCCTTGAACTCCTGCGCGAACAGGCGCACCTGGCCGTGCAGGCGCCGGCTCTCGATGGCCTTGGTCACCTTGACCAGGAGCTCCTGCTCGCCGAACGGCTTCTGGATGTAGTCGAAGGCCCCGAGGCGCATCGCTTCGACGGCGCTCTCGATGGTCCCGTAGGCCGTCATCACGATGACCTCCGTCATCGGCTGGGCCTCCTTGATCGACCGCAGTACGTCGATGCCGTCATGGTCACCCATGCGAAGGTCGGTGATGACCAGATCGTAGGCTCCGGTGGCGCCCTTCTCTCGGCCCTCACGCCCGTCGCTGGCCTCGTCGACCTCGTACCCCGCCCCGCGCAGCAGCATGGCGAGGGTTGTGCGCATGTTGCGCTGATCGTCGACGACGAGGATCTTCTCGCCGAGCTGCGGCTCCTGCGGGGACTTGCCCGCGGCGCCCTGCCCACCCCTGTCGCCTCTGTTCGTGCTTGAAGACATCGTCGTTGAAGCGGCCAGCAACCGCGGCAATTCACGGCGGGTGCCGATCGCACCTAGGCTATTGCCGAATTCCGTCGCCCGCCAGCTTCACCTGGCCGGCCGACTTCGGGCCTGCTCAATCGCGGCCCTCAGCTCCTTGAAGTCGAAGGGTTTCTCGAGCAGCAGCGCCCGCTGCCCGAGGTCCGGCACCGTGCGCGAGCCGCTCGCGGAGATGAGCACGATTCCCAGCTCGGGACGTGCCGCTCGGAACTCCTCCGCGAGTTGCCGCCCGTCGCCGTCGCCGAGCCGAACGTCGATGACCGCGACGTCGAGCTCGGCGCCGAAGCGGGCGAACAGGTCGCGCGACTCGGCCGCGCTGAGCGCCGAGAATACCGTATGACCGGCCCGTCGAAGCTGCCGCGCCACCGCCCCGACGAGCGCGGCCTCGTCGTCCGCCAGGAGCAGCGTGACCGCGGCGACGCCGGTGTCGTCGGGGGCGACCAGCGCCGGCTCCGCGCGGACCACCGCTGTCGCGGGCCACTCGACGAGGAACCGCGCGCCGCCGAACCGACTGCTCCCGACTGTGACCGACGCGCCCGTCGACCGTGCCACGGCGTCCACGATCGCGAGCCCCAGCCCAGTGCCGAGCCCCTCGCCCCCCGCCGCCTCCTCGCCCCCCTTCGTCGTGAAATAGGGCTCGAAGATCCGCGAACGGAGCTCCTCGGGGACGCCGCGACCAGAGTCCGCGACCCCGAGACGCACGCCCCCGGTGGAGCCGCACCTGAGCTCCACCTCGATCCCCCCCCCGCACACGCGGGTCGCGTCGCGCGCGTTCACCATGAGGTTGAGAACCAGCTGGTGCAGCCTCGCGCGATCACCGACCACTTCCCCGACCTCCGGCTGCAGATCGAGGACGATGGGCACGCCGGAGGACCCGCGGCTGAGCACGGCGGCGATGGAGCGGATCTCCTCGGCGAGGTCGACGGGGCGCCAGCTCCCGGTCTCCTCGAACGCGATGGAGCGGAGGGAGCGGGCCAGAGTAGCGCCACGCTCGGCGAAGTCGATGATCGCCCGGAAGTCGCGCCTGGGGTCACCCTCGCCCTCGATGGCGTCCTGCAAGCCGGCCTGAGCGGTGGCGGCGATGGTCGAGAGCATGTTGTTCACGTCGTGGCTGAGACCACCGGAGAATCGCGCGATGGTTTCGCCGCGCTCACGCTGGGCCCGCGCCGTCACCGCCGTCACGTGCTCGGTCTGATCGAGCAGCGCAAGCAGGAACGCGCGCCCGTCCTGCAGGGGGAGCCCGTGCGCCTCGACGCGGAGCTCGCCGGCGGCAGCGGTCCGCAACAGCAGATCGTCGATGCGGAAGCTCGACCGCCTGGCGATCAGGCGCCGGACGAAGCTCACCAGTCCCTCCGAGGACCCGACGAGCAGCTCGTCCGCTCGGCGACCGACCGAGTCCGCGCCGAACGCACCGACGAAACGCCGGCTGGCCAGCACCACGACCCCGTCGGGGTCGAGCAGGGCCTGCAACGTCGGCGCGAGTTCGAACGCCGCGGTCAGGGGATCCGACGGGGCCATCGCTGCTGCCAGCAGCAATCTAGCGGCCCGTCGCCAGCGGGGCTAGACCACCGCCCCACTCGCCAGCCGTGCCGGCGCCTGAGGCGGGATCGGCTGCGTGCTCGGTGCTCTAGAGCACCGAACAGGTTGCCGACAGCGAGGGAGGCCCGGAGAATGCCTCCGTGCAGGGCGAGGAGACATTTTCCAGGCCTCCTTCGCCGAAGTCTGCTCCCAATTCGGTGCTCCAGGTCGTTGATTTTTCGCAGCAATCAACCTGATTGCTGCTCTAGGTCGTTGATTCTTCGCGGCAATCAAACCGATTGCCGCTCTAGCGGCGACCGCGGCGCTTCGGCGGATCCGGGGCCTCGGGGGCGAGCGAGTCCACGGCGACCGCCTCGTCGTCCGTGGCCTCGTTGGCAGACGAGCTGGCGCTCGGCGCGGCGCTCGCAGCCGTCGAGGGGACCGCCCGGGCCGCCGTCGCAGGGCGCTCCGCGGAGCTGGCGGGGCCGCCGCCCCGCGAGCGACCGGCGGCCACGACGCCGAGTGCGACGCCCGCTACCAGCATCCCGAGGACCCCCACGGCGATGCCACCGATGGCGATCGCGCGGCTGCGGCGTGCCTCGACGCGCACCGCCTCGGGAAGTGGACCGACGAAGGACCCCGTGAGCTCGGTGGGCTGGCCCACGCGGCTCGGCGAGAGGCCCAGCGCGTCCACGTTGCTGAGGTCGGACAGGCCGCTGGGGATGGCGTCGGTGTCCGGGTCCACAGGCCGGAACGCCGAGTCCTCCGGGACCAGACCATCCCGCGCAGCGGCGACGGACCGAAGGGCCGCCCGAACGGCCTGACGCCGCGCCTCGATGCGCTCCCCCAGCACCTTGCGGAGCAGACCCGCGATGCCTGCCCGAGGCACCACGATCCGCTCGTCCTTGAGGTACTTCTCCAGCGCGCGCTGGAGATCACGAGCGGTCTGGAAGCGCTCCCGTCGACTGCGCGAGAGCGCCTTCATCACGATCCCCTCGAGCGCAGGCGGGTAGCCGGGAACGACCCGCGACAGCGGCGGGATCTCACCCTGCACGACCAGCGCGAGCGTGTCCGCGTCGCTGTCACCGCGGAAGAGCCGGCGCCCCGTCGTGAGCTCGTACAGGACGATCCCCAGCGCGAACACGTCGCTCCGACGGTCGAGCGGGCGGGCGAGGGCCTGCTCCGGCGCCATGTACCCGAACTTCCCCTTCACGTGCCCGATCTCGGTCGCCTCGCCGATCCGCGAGCGAGCCTTCGCCACGCCGAAGTCGACGAGCTTCACGCGACCGCTGGTTCCGATCAGGATGTTCTGCGGGGAGACGTCGCGGTGCACGACCCCGAGGAGATTGCCGGCCTCGTCGCGCAGCTCGTGCGCCGCGTGGAGCCCCGCCGCCGCGTCGGCGATGATCCGGACAGCCATCTCGGGCGGGATCGGCCGGCGCCTTCCGGCCTCCGCGATGAGCGTGTGGAGGGAGTCTCCCTCGACCCACTCCATCGCCAGGTACATCACCCCGTCGGCCTCACCGACCTCGTACAGGTCGACGACGTTCGGGTGGCGAATGTGCTGCACCAGGCGCCCTTCGTCCAGGAACATCGCGACGAACTCGGGCTCCTCGGCGAGGTTCGAGTGGATCGCCTTGATGGCAACGATGCGCGAGTCCTCCGACCGCGGCGCGTGCTCGTGCGCGACCCAGACGCTCGCCATGCCTCCCCGCCCGATCTTCAAGAGCAGGTCGTAGCGGCCGAGCCGTTCTCCGCGGTCGAGGTCGCGAGGCATCGTTTCAGGGGGGCTCCGCCCGACCGGGGGCGGGGCCCTACGGTAACCCGAATCCCGAGCCGGCGGCGAACCGCGGCACGCTAGGGGGCCCTTGGTTCCCCCGCGCAGGGGTGCTACTCGACACCCCCGACCGGACCCACACCCCAGCCGAGGAAACACCGATGCCCACGCTGCGCGAAAGACTCAGCTCCGGAAACAAGCGAACGGAAGTGATCGACGACGCCCTCCGGGTGCTCGACGAGGAAGTCGCGGAGAAGTCCGGGCTCACCGGCATGGCTATCAAGGCGGCCTTTGGAATGGTCAAGGGGGTGAAACCAGGCTTCATCCGCGAGGTCGTGGACCACCTGCTCGACGACTTCGTGGACGCCCTGGAGCCCATCGCGGCGGAGGCCACGGAAAAGGGAGAGAAGCCGAGCAGCTACCTCGAGGCGAACCGCGACCGCGTCGCGGACGCCCTCCTTTCGATCACCGACCGTCGGGCCCAGAACGCGAAGAACCGCGCCATCAAGGCGGCCTACGACCGCCTGCGGCCCACCGCGAAGAGGCACGTCGAGGCCGCGGCGCCTCGGCTTGGTCGGTTGCTCGAACGGCACCTCTCGTCCTGAAAGCTGGCTCCGGACGGGACGGGGAACCGGCCGAAGAGCCTGCCTTGCCGAGGCCTTGCCCCCGTTGTCGCCCGGGCGCGCTCTCGAGCACGACGCCTCCCGCCTTTACAGCCGGTTCGCTCGCGGTATGCCTCCCCGCAGGATGCGGCTACGCCCCCGGATGCTCCTCCTGGCGATCGCGCTCGCCGGGTCCGTCCTCGTCGTGCCCCACGTGGCAGCGGCGGGGGAGGAGCCCCGCGTCCACACCGTGTATTCCGGGCAGCGACTCGGCTCGATCGCCAAGCGCTACAACGTCACCGTCGAGGCCCTCTGCAACGCGAACGGCATCCGCCCGTCCGATCCGATCCGCCCCGGCCAGCAACTCCTGATCCCCCGCCCTGACGACGAAACCGGCGACGAGGCGAGGCGCTGGCGCGAGCAGCACCGAGGGCCCACCAGCGGCGCGGCCGCGAGGACGCCCGCGTCGACGCGCCCGAGCGCCGGTCGAGGCGCACAGCGCACCCACGTCGTCTACGCGGGCCACACGCTCGGGAAGATCGCCAGCAGGTACCAGGTGTCCGTGTCGGATCTCTGCCGGGCCAACGGCATCAGTGAGGCCGATCCCATCCGGCCGGGCCAGGTGCTCGTGATCCCCGCCGACGGCGCGTCCGCCGCCGAAGCGCCCGCGGCCAGCCGAACGGCCGAGGCCCCCGCCACGGCTCCAGCGGCGCTCCCGCCGACCCCAGCAGCCCCCTCGCCGAACGGCACCGTGAAAGGCCCCGCCGCCTCGACGACGCCCCGCCGCCACGTGGTCGCGAGCGGCCACACCCTGGGCAAGATCGCCGCCCGCTACCACGTCAGCATCGACGCGCTGTGCACCGCGAACGGGATGGCCCGCAGCGACAAGCTCAAGCCCGGTCAGGTGCTCCTGGTGCCGGGGCCGGGAGACTCGGATGGCAGGTTGGCCGCGCGCGCTCGCTCGTCCCTGTCCCTGGAGCAACGCCCTAGCCGGCCCGCCACGGCGCGATCCGATGACTCCGAACGGTCTGGCACCAGCAAGGGGCGGCCCTCCTGGCACGCCTACCGCAAGCCCCCCTGGAGAATGGGCTACGTCACCCTCGTCAGCTACGAGCAGACCTGGAAGGGCTACGCCATCGGTCCCGACGGGCGCGTCCTCCCGGCGGCCCGCATGGCCTTCTGCCGCCTGATGGGCGCCGACGGCGACCACCCCCGCGTCGATCAGCGCCTGGTTCAGCTCATCGTCAAGGTGAGCGACACCTTCGGCGGTCGTCCGATCCGGGTCGTTAGTGGCTACCGGAACGAGTCCTACTCGCTGAATTCCCGCCACCGACGCAGCCAGGCCCTGGATTTCTCGATCCCGGGCGTTCCCAACTCGGTCCTGCGCGACTACGTCCTGACGTTCCCGAACGTCGGCGTCGGGTATTATCCAAACTCGAGCTTCATCCACCTCGACGTTCGCGAGCAGAAGTCCTACTGGGTCGACCTCTCCGGCCCTGGCGAGGCCCCTCGGTACCTCCGCTGAGCCTGCCGCCCATTTCTCGGGACAGGGGCTAAATCCTGCGCTATCACCCCGCGCACCATGGGCACCCCGCAGGATCCGCCAGCGAAGAGGAAGCAACGCCAGCGCCGCGCTCGCAAGAATGCGGCCTGGGAGGCGAAGCGCGCCGCCGAGAACGCCGAGGCCGCGAAGCCGAAGGCTCCGCCCAAGACGGCCACCTGAGCCCCGGAGCGCCGGGCGCCCCGTCGCGACTCGGCCGCCGCGACGAGGGTCCTCCTGCCGGGGTGACGTCGGCCGGGCGCCTACGACGCCGGGCGGACCCGTGATAGATGGAGGCGTCCAATGGGTGTCGCGCGGTTGTTCCGTTGCCCTGCGTGTGGCGGCGAGGTCGATGAGGCGGCTCGAGCGTGTCCCTTCTGCCGGGCACCGCTGGCTACCGTCCGGTGTGCCGCTTGCTTCCACATGAACGTGGCCGAGGCCGCGCATTGCTCCGGGTGTGGACGCGACCTCGGCCTCGAGCCGGTCGGCGAGGCGTCGACGCTGACCTGTCCGCGCTGCGCCTGTCCGCTCGACTCGATCCCGCAGGGCCCTGGGGCGCTCTTCGACTGCCCGACCTGCGGGGGGCAGTTCGTGGAGAACGCCCTGCTCCGGGATCTCCTCGAGCGGCAGCGCGTCGTCCCGAGCGGCGTCGCCGGACCGCCGTCGGCGCGCCCCCCCCTCGAGGGTCCGGTGCGTTACCTCCCCTGCCCCCAATGTCGCGCGCTGATGCACCGCCGCAATTTCGGCCGCACCAGCGGCGTCATCGTTGACGTCTGCACGGGGCACGGGCTCTGGTTCGACCGGGGAGAGCTGCCGCGAGTCCTGGCGTTCGTCGCGGGCGGAGGCCTTGAGCGCGCCGAATCCCGGCAGCGCGAGGCGGAGCGACTCGCGGGGAGGCGCGCCATGACGGCGGGTCCCTCGTCGGTCGGGGCCATCTCGGGGGCGAGCGCCAATCCCTCCGAAGCAGACCTCGTCGACGGCCTGGCGGAGGCCGCCCAGGCGCTCCTCGGCTATCTCCGCGGCCTGCTGCGCTGAGCCGCCGCGCGGGCGCACGACGACCGCCCCCGGGCGTCGCGCCCTCGACAGCACGCCCGACCCGGCCAAGACTTGCGACGGCTCATCGGATCCATGGCAACCCAGCGACCGTCATCCCGGCCCGAGCACCAGGGCGACGTCGACGTCGTCGAACGGACGGCCTCGCGGAGCCCCCGTCGCTACCACGTCGTCTTGCATAACGACGACTACACGACGATGGAGTTCGTCGTGCTCGTGCTGACCCGCTTCTTCCACCTCGGCGAAACCGAGGCGACCCGCATCATGCTCGAGGTTCACCACCGCGGCCGCGGGATCGTCGGGGATTTTTCCCGTGACGTGGCGGAAACCAAGGCCGAGCAGGTCATGGATTTCGCGCGCGAGAGCGGGCACCCGCTGCGCTGCACCGCCGAGCCGACCGAGGGCGGCGACGACGGGAGGGACTCGCCCCCATGAAGGTGAGCACCGACCTCGAGATTGCCCTGTCGCTGGCCACTCACGAGGCGCAGCGACGGCGACACGAGCTGATGACGGTGGAGCACCTCCTGCTCGCGCTGCTCCACGACGCCGGAACGGCGCGGATCGTGGCCAACACGGGCGGCGACGTGAACGCGGTGAAGCGGGCGCTGGATCGCTTCCTGACTCGCGGCGTCGCCGCGGTCCCCGACGAGCAGCCCTTCACGCCCGTGCCGTCGCGGGGGTTCCGTCGCGTGCTGCAGCGAGCCGCCTTCCACGTCCAGTCGAGCGGGCGAGAGGAGCTCGGCGGCGAGCACGTCCTGGTGGCCATCTTCTCGGAACCCGACTCGGCCGCCGTCAAGGCGCTCACCGACGTCGGCATCACCCGCTACGACGTCGTGGCGTACCTCAGCCACGGCGTGACCCGACGCGACGAGCCCGATGGCGACCCGGACGACGCGGCCGACCGCGACGTTGACGACTCGCCAGCGCCGGACGACCCCGGCCAGGAGGCGGCGTCCGCCGACCCCCTCACCCGCTTCGCCCAGAACCTCAACGAGCGGGCTGCCGCGGGGGAGGTCGAGCCGCTGGTGGGTCGCGAGAGCGAACTCCGTCGCGCGATCCAGATCCTGGCGCGGCGCCGCAAGAACAACCCCCTGTTCGTCGGCGACGCCGGGGTGGGCAAGACGGCCATCGTCGAAGGCCTGGCGGCCCGGCTCGAGGCGGGCGAGGTCCCGGCTTCCCTGCAGGGCTCCACCATCTTCGCGCTCGACCTCGGCGCCCTGCTCGCTGGCACCAAGTACCGCGGCGACTTCGAGAACCGGGTCAAGGCCGTGCTCAAGTCGCTCGAGAGCCGGCCCGGGGCCATCCTCTTCGTGGACGAGCTGCACACCGTGGTCGGTGCCGGGTCGACGACCGGCAGCACGATGGACGCCGCCAACCTCCTGAAGCCGGCCCTCGCGGGCGGCAAGCTGCGCTGCATCGGCGCCACCACGTTCGAGGAGTATCGCAGCCACCTGGAGCGCGATCGCGCGCTCGCGCGCCGCTTCCAGAAGATCGAGGTCCTCGAGCCGAGCGCCGAGGAGACCGCGCTCATCCTCCGGGGGCTCCGCACCCGGTATGAGGAGTTCCACGGCGTGCGCTACACCGACGAGGCCCTGGAGGCCTCGGCACGGCTCGCCGCCCGCCACCTCACCGACCGACGTCTACCCGACAAGGCGATCGACGTCGTGGACGAAGCCGGCGCCGACGCGAAGCTCGAGCGAGGCGAGGGCGCCACCGTCGACGTCGAGCGCGTCGAGGCTGTCGTCGCGCGCATGGCGCAGATCCCGCCCCGACAGGTGAGCGCGGGCGACCGTGCCGCGCTCCGCGAACTCGAGCAGGATCTCGGGCGCGTCGTCTTCGGTCAAGACCGCGCGATCGGAGAGCTTGCCACCGCGATCAAGCTGGCGCGGGCGGGGCTCCGCCCCCCGGAGAAGCCCATCGGCTCCTACCTGTTCACCGGCCCGACGGGGGTCGGCAAGACCGAGGTGGCGCGCCAGCTCGCCAAGACGCTGGGCATCGAGCTCATCCGGTTCGACATGAGCGAGTACATGGAGCGGCACACCGTCTCGCGACTCATCGGCGCACCACCCGGATACGTCGGCTACGACCGGGGCGGCCTGCTCACTGAGGCGATGGCGAAGACGCCACACGCGGTCCTGCTCCTCGACGAGGTGGAGAAGGCGCACCCGGACGTCTTCAACGTCCTCCTACAGGTGATGGATCACGGCACGCTCACCGACAACAACGGGAAGAAGGCCGACTTCAGGAACGCGATCCTGATCATGACCAGCAATGTCGGCGCCGCCGATCTGGCTCGCAGCCCAGTCGGGTTCGGGCTCCGCGACAAGTCCGGTAACGACGAGATCGCGTACCGCAGCACCTTCAGCCCGGAGTTTCGCAACCGCCTCGACGCGCGGATCCGCTTCGACTCGCTCACCCCCGCCACCATGCTGCACGTCGTCGACAAGTTCGTCACCGAGCTCTCCGCCCAGCTCGCCGAGCGGGCCGTGACGATCACGGTCGACGAGGCCGCTCGCCGGCTCCTGGCCGAGCGCGGCTACGATCCCGACAACGGCGCGCGCCCGCTCGCGCGGCTGATCCAGGACGTCATCAAACGCCCCCTGGGCGACCAGCTCCTCTTCGGCGAGCTCGCGACGGGCGGCCACGTCCGGGTCGTCGTCGAGGACGGCGACTTCGCCCTGCGCTGCACCCGGGAGCGCGAGCCGTCGAGCGGCACCGAGACGGCGCGCCCTCCGACCGAGTAGCGGCCTCATCGACGCGGACGCCGAACCCCGCCGCACCTCCCCGGGCGCCAGCAGGCTGTGCCAGCCCCGCCTGGCACGGTTCTCGCTATGAACGGGCCATGACTCCCTCGCCCCCAACGGGCCTGCTCCGGGCCGCACTCGGCGGCTTCGCCATCGGCTTGCTCGTGCTCCTCTCGACCGGCGCGCTCCTCGCCGCCTCCGGGGTCGGCCCCCCCACCACGGTCATGAGGCGCTAGAGCGCCCTGGGGGCCGGCGTGCCGTCGCCGCTGACGCCCGACCTGTGCCAGATCGTGCCGTGGGCGCGCCCCGGGGCAGTGATGCCGTGACTCACTGGCCCGACGCGCTGGCGGCCGGTGGCGGAGTTCCGGTCGGCCCTGTCGCCGGCCGTGCCGCCGACCCCGGGGGTTGCGGAGACGGCGCCGCACGCTGCACGGCCGATTTCACCGCCAACGCGAGCGCGCAACCGTTCGCTTGCCGCTGCTGCGCCGCCAGGTTGCGCTGCTGGTCCTCGGTACGGCCGGCCGCAGGCTCCCTCACGCCCTGCTGCTCACCCACCGGCACGAAGCGGCCGTCGGCCCGGGCCCGGAGCCGCACGATTTGCTGGCCGCTCGCGATCTCCCAGACCCCAATCCTCGCCCAATGCGGCACCCGCTGCGCGCGCTCCTCCACCGTCTCGTAGCCGTCGAGCTTCTCCGGCAACCCCTCGCCGGGGGTTTCGTCGAGCACTGCGGTGAACGTCTCCGCCTTCTGCATCATCTGCACGGCCAGCGGCACGTCGTGCTTGCTCACGCGCTCCAGCTCGCGCTCGAAGGCCCGCAGCTTCAGCTCGTTCGCTGCCTCGTGGAGCTCGTCGGTCCACTCGGTGGTCAGCACCCTGAGCGCCGCGTACCCGAGCCTCAGGTTGTACGGACGCGGCGGGCGAACGCAGACGCGGAACTCGTTGCACAACAGCCCGGGCTCGCAGTCCGGCGAGGTGTCGCACGCCGGTCCCACCCTCGGATCCGGCTCTCCCCGTCGGATGAACAGGCACGAAACGAAGCCGTCCAGCATCGATTCGCCCGCGGCCCGCCGGAGCTCCGCGGGCGATCGCGTCGCGTCCGTGTGGACACGAAGGTAGATCCCCGGACGCTCCTGCAGCTCCTCCAGCACCAGACCCGGGGCGACGAGATCACCAGTCCATTCCCCGGCGAGCTCCCCGACCCACTGCTCGATTCGGTCCGTGTGGGGCACGACGGTCGGGCTGAGCACCTGCGCCACGGCGCGCTGCTTCGCCATCAACACCGCCTTCTGACTCTCGAGCTTCCCCTGCGCCACCTTCCAGTAAGCCACGCCGAAGGTGGAGAGGATCACCGCGGCCCAGAGCCAGAAGCGCAGCGTCCCCTGCCCCTGCAGGCGATAGGTGCCCCTCCGCTGCGAGCTCCTCCGCTCCGCCCGAGACCGGTTCAGCGAGGGGAGCCCCCGCTCTCTCGTTCCGCTCCGCGCTTCCGCCATGCCTACGCCCGCCCCGAGCGCCCAGAGCGCCAAGCAGCTTCAGCCCGCCTCCCCGCCCCTCCAAACCAACCCGCACCCGCCCGGACAAAACCCAACGGGCAGCGCCCCTTCGTCACTGGGCACTGCCCGTCCGGGGCTCTCATGGCACCGTGCTTCGCGTCGAGGAGCCGCCCGGGGCCCCACGCCGGAGAATCACTCCCCGCCGCCGCCCTCGTCCCCACCGCCGAGCCGACCGACCATGAAGCTGATGTTCGGATAGCCAGCGAACGCCGAGGTCTGGAAGACGCTCTTGACGACCAGAGCCGGGACCTTCCGGTCCACCTGGAGGATCGCCACCCCCGGGAACTCCTTGCCCGGGTTGATCTGCTTCCAGAGCTCACGCTTGTTCTTCAGCACGCTGAAGAGCTCGTCGACCTTGGCCAGGCGGTTAGCCTCGACGATCGCGTTGACGTTCCCCGCCGGCACGCCGTCTACCAGGATCTGCGTCCCGGTGATCGCCACCATCGGTGCCTCGACCATGTCGAGCACGTTATTGGCGTTCGGTAGCCGCACGTTCTTGTCCACCGGAAGCTCGCCCGAGGCGGAGAAGCTCGCCAGCAGGAAGAGGACGATGCACAGGAGGAAGTCGATGAACGGGATGAGCGGCAGTTCGAAGTTGACCCCTCGCTGACCGCCGCCCGCCACCTTGTTGCGGACGAACCGGAGATTGATGTGGTGCTTGAGGACCGGGCCCGGCACCGAAATCGGCTGGCGGAAACGGCTCAGTGCTTTCTGTGACACTGCAGATGCCTTTCGGTTCGCCTCGTGACGTCGCTGTCGCGGTTGGCTCTGAACGGTAGGTTCGCGCGGGGCGCGCTCAGTTGGCTGCGAAGGTCACCATGAACGCCGGCACCGTCTCGGAGGCGCCGCCCACCGTGTACTCCCGCTTCGGGGAGTTGATGGCGTCGATGACGGCGATCACGTCCTGGAACGCCGTGGCGTTGTCCACGTGGAGCACGGCCCGATCGAACTTCTTGTCGCTCGGGTTGCGGTGCGAGCCGTTCTGCTTCCACTCCGCCTCGATCTTCTTGGCGAGGTCCGGGTACTGGACGTCTTCCTGGTTCCCGATCGGCACCGCCTTGCGATCCACGTCGATGGTGTTGATGACGGTGCTGCCTTCCTTCCAGACCAGCTGGAACTTCCGCTCGCCCCGCATCTCGACGTGGAGCTCCTTCGGCTTCTCCTGCTTGTCGATGTCCTCCTCCGGGCGCGGCGGGCCGGGCACCCGAGCATCCGCGTTGATCCGGGCCATCTGTGACCACACCGCGGTGATCAGCAGGAAGGAGACGAGGCAGAGCAGGAAGTCGATGAACGGGATCAGCGGCAGCTCGAAGTTGACCGACCGCTTGCCGCCGTGTCCGCTGCCAGTGTCGATGGATGCCATTGGTGCTTGCTCCCTGGTTCGCCCATTCGTGCCCGCTGAGGGCCTCTCACGTCATTCGCTGCGATCGGGGCGCGCTGGCCGGCACGACCACGGGCGAGCCAGCGACCGCGTGACGCGATGCTCGGCTCGCCCGGTGACGATCGGTCAGCTCACGCGTTCTCGAGTCCCTGGAGGTTGACCTTCTGCCGGTTGGCGACGACGAGGTTCAGGACGGTGACGGAGGCCTCGTTGATGTCGTCCTCGAGGCTCTGCGTCTTGGTCTGCATCACCGCGAAGCCGGTCAGCGAGGTGATCGCCGCGATGAGCCCGAAGGCGGTGCAGTTCATCGCCTCGGAGATCCCCTCCGCGAGGATGCGTGCCTTCTGGCTCGGATCGACCGACTCGCCGCCGACCGCGCCGAACGCCTTGATCAGACCGACGATGGTGCCGAACAATCCCGACAGCATCGCGAGGTTCGAGAACAGCGCCAGGAGGCCCGTGCGCTTGTTGATCTTGGGCATCTCCTTGAGCGCCGCTTCGTCCATCGCAGCCTGGACCTCCTCGTCCGGCCGGTTCACCTTGACGAGCCCGGCCTGCACGATGCGCGCGAGCGGGGCGTTCGCCGCCGACGCCATCTTGACGGCCTTCGCCACGTCGCCCGCGAGGATGCACTTCTGCATCGTAGCGAGGAAGACGTCCTTGTTGATCGACGCGCCAAAGAGGTAGACCGCGCGCTCTGCGATAACGGCGACCGCGCAGACCAACCAGAAGAGGATGATCCACATCGCCCAACCGCCCTCTTGATAGTGCCGCCAGAGTCCTGCCATGGAGTACCTTCCGCCTGTTGCTTTCGTTGCGTCCGTGTTGCCCGGCGACGGAGGCAGAGGGTGCGTCACCCTCGGCGACCGACGAGTTCACTACTGCCCCAATCCATGAATACTGGAGTCCGGGACGGCGCTATCTTGCTGAAGTGAACCCGAACCCGTCAAGAGTGTTTGGGTCCCCCCCCGATGTTCGTTCAGTACGGGAACTTTTCACGGGCATTGGCCCTGCTCTCCGACCCGCCGGGGCCCGAGCGGCGAGCGCGGTGGGGGTCGCGGCACGCCGCTCGTGGCCAGCGGGTCCGACCCGGCGGGGCGCCTCGACGGGACGGCGACGACGGCGCCGGCAAGCCCTCCGGACCGGGCCGCAGCCTCCCTTGAAGCCCGCGCCACCCTCGCCGGGCCCGTGACCACGCGCCGTGATGGCGGCCGCTGCTCGTGCCGACGGCTGCAGGACCTTCGCCCGCTGACGCCCTCTTCGATCGAATCGGGTGTCGGGCCGGGCAGGCCTGTCGCGGGTTGCGCGGGGTCTCGGCCCAAAGCTATATAACCGCCGCCGATTCGTGGCGGGCGTCGCGCAGGAAAGACGCGGCCGCAACCTTCGGCATCCCGGGAAAGGGTTTGTGCATGGATCTCATGTTCGCTGCCGAAGGGGTCGGGTTCTTCAGCCAGCTGGTGGACGCCTTCAAGCACAACCCGACCTTCATGGTCCTGAACATGATCACCCTGGCCGTCGTGCTGACGATCGTGGTGGAGCGCTTCCTCTTCCAGCTGACCCGCTACAAGGTCAACTCGAAGGAGTTCTTCGCTCAGATCCGGAAGCTCGTGGTGGCGGGCAACGTCGACCGCGCGATCAGGCTCTGCGAGGCGGGCGACTACCCGATCCTCCAGCTGGTCCGGGCCGGCCTGACCCACTCGAACAAGGGGCCGGACGACATCGACGCCGCGCTGTCCGAGAAGCTCTCGGAGCTGAAGCCGGAAGCAGAGAAGCGCGTCGGGGCGCTCTGGTCCCTGGCCAACATCGCGACCCTCATCGGGCTGCTCGGCACGGTTTCCGGCCTCATCACCACATTCGCGGCGATCGCCGCGCCGGGCCTCTCCCAGTCCGACAAACAGCGGATGCTCTCCAACGGGATCGCGGAGGCGATGTACAACACCGCGCTCGGCCTCGGGATCGCGGTCTTCTGCATGATCACGCACGTCCTGCTCCACACCCGGGCGAAGGCGATCCAGCACGACCTCGAGTCGACGATGGAGCGCACCTTCAACCTCCTGACGCTCACGCAGCGACCCGGCTGATCCCGCCCCGCGCGCGGCGTTCGTGCGGACCGCCATGGAATCCCCTCCGGCCCTCAGCGCTGCCCAGCGGGCGAAGGTGCGCCGACGGAGCCAGCCGCGCGAGCTCGCTCCGGACGAGGAGGGCAGCGAGCTAAACATCGTCCCGTTCCTCGACATCATCGTCAACATCCTCATCTTCGTCCTCGCGACGGTGGCCGTCACCTTCACGGCGACCATCACCACGTCGCCCCCGGCGAGCGGGGGCGTCCGCAAGGAGATCGAGAGCGCCGCGCTCAACCTCACCGTGATCATCGTCAACGATGGGTTCAGCATCAAAGCTTCGGGCGGCAACGTCGCCCCCGGCTGCAACGGGGTCGGGCCAGGGCTGGCGATCCCCCGACGGGGCGGCGAGCACGACTACGCAGGCCTCAACGCCTGCGTGACCCGCCTCAAGCACTCCAACGCCGATTTTGCGACCGAGCGGCAGGCGTTCATCAACGCCAACCCCGGCACACCGTACCAGGAGGTGATCCACGTCGCCGACGCGCTGCGCGCCAGCCCGTCGGGCGAGGTCCTCTTCGACGAGATCAACTTCAAGGTGTCTAGATGACGGGGCCGTCCGACTCCGGGCCGAGCTCCGTGCCCCGCGCCCCTTCCGCGCCGGTGTCCCGAGTGCGAGCGGAGCTCCGCAAGGCGATCCGCCGCAACGCGGCCGAGCCCGAGGTGACCTTCCTGAACATCACCGCGATGCTCGACATCATGACCATCATCCTCGTCTTCATGCTGATGAACCTGGGGGTGACCACGGCCTCCGTGCCGCAGAGCGACGACCTGCGGCTGCCGACCTCGATCGTCCGCACCCAGCCGCCCACGGAGGGGGTGGTGGTGACCGTGTCCAAGAGCCAGATCCTGGTCGGGGACGACAAGGTCGTGTCGCTGCCGAGCCGGCATTCCATGGTGCAGACGGGCGCCGGCGCGAACAACAAGCGCAGCGGGGCCCAGGACCTTTACATCGTGCCGCTCGGCAACGCGCTCCAGTCCGCGCGGCGCACCGACAAGCTCATCCGCCAGGCGAAGGGGCAGGACCCTTCGATGTCCGAAGCGATCGTCATCGCCGATGGGTCGACCCCCTATCGGCTGCTGCTCGAGGTGCTGCACACGCTGGGTCAGAACGAGTTCGGCCGCTACCACCTGATGGTGATGCAAGCGCAGTCGGGCGGCCCGGACTGAGCGCACGTCCGCGCGCGGCACCCGGCCCCCCTCCACCCGGCCCCGTCCACCCAGCCCCTGGCCCGCGCCCCGCCTGATCGGGACCCCCGCGCCGGGGGCCGGTCCCTTCCCATGCTGATTCTGTGGCGCCCGGGCTTGCCCCGCCCCAGGGGCTCGTGCTAGGGGCACAACCGTCGTTGATGTGTCGCTCCCGCGGGGGGAGCGTCCCGAGCGGCGGCTCCGGATCTCGGTTTGGTCTGGGCTGTCGGTAGGAATCGCTCGGATCAAGCTCGGCTCGGAATGGTCGCATCGCGCCACCCGAATCAGCCCTCGGTCCTCGAGCCATGTCTCGGATCGGTTCCCCGCTGGAAAGCGGCGGGGCCGTCGCTTCGCCCGCAGATTTTCCCATCGTGACCGAGATCGGGCTCACCGTCGTCACCAACCTGCTCGGCTTGGCGTTCGCCGTCGCGTTGGCGCGCTGGATCCTCACCGCCGACGCCGGGTCGGCCGGACTTCGTCGCCTCGACGGCGCGGTGCGGCGCGCGGTCGACGTCCAGCTCTGGCGCTCGTTCCGGAGTGCCGGCGCCGTCGCCGCCGTGGGGCTCTCGGTCGCGCTCGCCGGATCGGGGCTGCGCCTCTTCGGCGCGGCGCCGGCGCCGAGCCTGGCGAACTCGCTGCTCACCGCCCTCGGCTTTGCGGTGGGCGTCGTGATGGCGTGCCTCACCGCGCAGATTGGCGCTCAGCTCGCCCGCGCGGGCACGGTGCGCGCGGTCGCCGCGGCGCGTCGAGACACCGGGAGCGCGATCACCGTGCTCCTGCGCTCGACGGGGGCCGCTGCCCTCTTCGCCTCCACCACCGCGGTGCTGGCGAACCTCGGCCTGTTCGTCCTGGCCTTCGCCATCGAGGGCGGCTTCTCGTCGACCGGCGACGCGGCGCGCGCCGCCTCCCGCGGCGCGCTGCTGGTCGCGCCCACGGCGTTCGGCTCCGGCGCGGCGGCGCTCCTGATCGAGCGCACGGGCTCGGTCTACCGGGCCGCCGCCGCCGTGGCGACGGAGATCGCCGGGGAAGCCACCGGCGCGATTGGACACGACGACGCGCGCAACCCCGCGCTGATCGCCGAGCTGGTGGGGAGCCACCTGGGTCGAACCGCGGTGCGGGTGCTCGACCTGCACGTCGCGGTGGCGGTCGCCGGGGCCATCCAGGCACAGCTCGGCGTGGCGATCCACGCCGCCACCGGCTCGGTGGGGCTCGCGCTCCTCCCAGTGGTGGTCCACGCTTTCGCCGCAATCGCGAGCGTGGTGGGGCTCCTGGTCGTGCGCGTGGGGCCGCGCGAGACGGCCACCGTTGCCCCCTTCCGCAGCCTCGCGGCGACCGTCGCGGTGGCGACGGGCGGGCTCGCCGCCGCCTCGCTGTGGCTGGTCGGCGAGCATTGGCTGCGCCTGTTCGCGAGCGGTCTGGCGGCGCTAGCGGCGCTCCTCATCGCCTCGCGCATCGCGAGCGTGCACCACCGCACCCGCGCCGGACGCGCCCGGGAGATCGGCCCTGGATCGCGCGCGAGCGCCGTCCCTGCGCTCGCCGCTGGCGTGGGCATCGGGCTCGAGTCGACCGTCATCCCGGTGGCGGTCGCGGGGCTCGGACTGGTCGTCAGCTGGCACCTAGGTCAGAGCACGGGCATCGCGGACGGCGGCGTGATCGCGCTCGCGACGGCGACCGCGCTCCTGCTCAGCGCCGCGCCGTTCACCCTGGCGCTGTCGGCGTTCGACCCGTCGGCCAGTGACGCGCGGGGCGTGCTCGCGCTGACCCATGACGACGACACCGACGCGACGTCGAGCCGCGTCCGCGAGCTCGACGAGGCGGGGTTCGCCGCCGGGCACCTCGCCCAGCCCTATCTCGTCCTGCTCGGCGCCGTGGTCGCCGTCGGCGCCGCCTGGGCGCTGGGCGGTTCCCACGGCGAGCCCACCCGCGTCACCGCCTTCACGGCCAGCGTCGTGCTCCCCGGTGTGGTCTGGAGCGGCGCCCTCGGTGGCGTCATGGTCCTGGCGCGGATCGGCGGCGCGGCCCGGGCAACCGGGCGCGGGGCGGTCGAGCTGTCGGCGGAGATCGACCGCCAGCTCCGCCGGTTCCCGCGGGAGCGTGGCGTCGCGCAGATCCCCACCGATTTCACCCCCAGCTACCGGGCCTGCACCGACCTCGCCGCCACCGTCGCCGCGCGCGGAGCCTGGCCGACCGCCCTCGCGCTGATCGTGCCCCTGCTCGTCGCGATCGTCGCGCTCGTAGCCGGGTGGGCAGACCCATCGGCCGCGGGCCAGCGCCTGCCGACGCAGGCGCTGACAGCGCTCTCGCTCGTCGGCACCGTCACGGGGCTCGGGGCCGCGCTCACCGCGACGGGCGCCAGCGTTCTGCTCCTCGGGCCCCGTCGCGCGCCTCGGCGCCCCGCGAGTTGGGAGGAGTCCACGTCCACCCCCAGCGCGCTGGGTGAGGTGATGGCGACGACGGTCGGACCGACGGCGATGCTGCTGGTCAAGGTCGTCGCCGTCGCCGCTCTCGTCCTCGTCCCGGCCCTCGGCTGACTCCCTCACGCTTCCCTAACCCAAGGATCGGCGATTGTCCTCCATCTCTGAGACGCTCTCCACCCTCTCCGACCGAGGCCTGCGCAGGCTGCTCGGCGCCCGCACCTTCCTCCGCGGCCTCGACTACGAGAAGCGCAAGGTCGTCGAGGAGGTCGAGGTCACCGAGGCCAGCGCGCACGGCCGTGTGCGCGGCTCCGATCCCGATCCCTACGAGACGACCATCCGCCTCGGCGGCGACGGCATCACCTCCTTTTGCACCTGCCCGGCCTTCCAGAAGACGAGCCAGCACTGCAAGCACGTCGCCGCGCTGCTCATCACGGTGCGCAACCAGGCGCGCGCGCAGATGCCGCGCCAGCCGCCGCAAGCGCCACCCGCACCGGCGACGGCGGCGGCTCCGACGCCCGCCGCCAACCAGGACCAGAGCAAGGCGAGCCGCCGCCGTGACCGCCGCCGTCGCGTGCAGTCGCAGCAGCACGCCGTCCCGCCGGGGATGCAGCTCCCGCCGACCGTGAGCGCGAGCGCGCGCGCGACGGGGCTCGGCGCCTGGCTCGCGCCGCAGGGGCTCGTCCGGAGCCGCCCCCTCGAGTTTCGCGTCCACGTCCGTCAGGGCGGGCTGACGGTGACGGTCCTCGACACCGACGCTCGGGTGCCGCTCCTGCCGAGCGTGGCGCTCTCGTGGCAGGCGCACGCGCCCACCCCCGAGCGCGAGGCGCTGCGAGTGCTCGCCCGCTTCGAGAGCGGTAACCCCCGTCACCCCGCCGTCGACATTCGGGGCGAGGACGCCGCTGAATTGCTCCCCCACCTCGTTGGGCTGCGCGTGCTCCTCGAGCCGGCGTTGATGCAGCTCCGGTTCGTCGACGAGGCGATCCGGCCCCGCTTCGACCTCGAGATGGTCGGCGCTGACACCATCGTCTGCAAGGCGACCTTCGAGCGCAACGGCGACGGGCGTCGCTTCCACCTCGCCTCGGGCGGCTGGTTCGAGGGCGCCCCGGGCTGGCACATCGATACCAGCGAAGGAACCGCCCGACCGCTCGATCGGCGCGTCGCCCCCGCGGCGCTCACCCGATTGCTCCGCAGCTCCACCATCGCCGAGCCCGCCTCCGAGCTCATCGCCCTCATCACCGACGGGTTGCCGCGCGTGGCGCTCGAAATGGGCGCCGAACTGCCCGACCTCTCCCAGGTCGCGGACGTGACGGATCTCGAGCCGACCTTCCGGCTCCGAGCCACCGGCTCCCTCACCGAGGTGCGAGCGAGCCTGACCGCGTGCTACGGCGACGAGGAGGTCGAGATCCGCGCCGATGGGATGTCACCTCCCGTCCGCATCATCCCCCCGCGGGAGGGCCAGAAGCGCGCCAAGGTGATCCGCTTCGACATCGTCGCCCAGCAACAGGCGTCCGGCGAGCTCGCCTCCCTGGGCTTGTCCGCCGACGAGTCGGGGGCGCTCTTCGCGGCCGATGGTGACCGCGCCATCCAGTTCTGGGCCGAGGGTGTCGGCTCGCTACCGGAAGAGTGGGACCTCTACGTCCCCGAGGACCTCGTCGGCGCCCAGGTGCGCCGTAGCTTCGTCGCCATGAACGCGCGCGTCTCGAGCGGGGTCGACTGGCTCGCCGTCAAGGTGACCTACGAGAGCGAAGGGATCGGGGTGGACCGCGCAGAGCTCGAGAGATGCCTGCGCGAGGGCCGCAAGTTCGTCAAGCTCAGCGACGACTCCTTCGCGCAGTTCGACCCGGACAAGGTCCGGGCGATGATGGACCGCGAAGTGGAGCTCATGGCCTCCTCCGGTAAGTCCGGCAAGCTCGCGCTGTCCCAGGTCGGCCGCGTGCAGGAGCTCCTCCAGCACGCCGAGTCCGCCAGCGTCGCGGCCTCGACGCGCGCACTCTTCGAGAAGATCGGCAATATCGCGGAAATCGCGCCGGCCAAGCGTCCCCGCGGGCTCAAGGCCGTCCTGCGGCCGTACCAGGAGCAGGGGCTCTCCTGGCTCAAGTTCATCGATGACCTCGGCTCGGGCGGCGTCCTGGCTGACGACATGGGGCTCGGCAAGACGGTCCAGACCATCGCGCTGTTCATGGCACTGAAGCAGGAGAGGAAGGCCCTGCGCGCCCTGATCGTGGCGCCGACCAGCGTGGTGACCAACTGGGTGCGCGAGATAGAGCGCTTCGCCCCGACGCTGACGACCGCGCTCTGGCACGGGGCCGGGCGCCGGGAACAGAAGAAGGACCTCGGCAACGTCAACGTCATCATCACCAGCTACGCCCTGCTCCGCCGAGACATCGATCTCCTGAAGAAGATCAAGCTCGACTACGCCATCCTCGATGAGGCGCAGAACATCAAGAACCCGCTCAGCGCCACCGCCCAGGCGGCTCGCGAGCTCCTCGCCGAGCACCGCCTGGCGCTCACCGGGACGCCCATCGAGAACCGCCTCAGCGAGATCTGGTCGATCTTTGAGTTCGTGAGCCCGGGCCTGCTGCCCGCGCTGCCGAAGTTCGAGGAGAAGTACGCGCGCCCGATCGATCAGGGGGACTCGCGCGCGGCGGCCCGCCTCCGCGCGGTGATCCACCCCTTCATTCTGCGCCGAACCAAGCTCGAGGTCGCCAAGGACCTGCCGGCCAAGATCGAGGTCGACAAGATCGTCGATCTCGCCCCGGATCAGCGCGCTATCTACACCCAGGTCCTGCGCGAGGTGCGAGCCCAGGTCCTGGGCGAGGTCGAGCGTGCTGGCATGGCGAAGAGCCAGCTTCACATCCTGGCTGGGCTGACCAAGCTCCGCCAGGCCGCCTGCGACCCGCGCCTGCTCGGGTTGCCGCGCGAGTTCAGCCACGACGACAGCGGCAAGCTCAGCGCGCTCCGAGAGCTCATCGACGAGGTCGAGTCGGGCGGCCACAAGGTGCTGGTGTTCAGCCAGTTCGTCTCGATGCTTCGGCTGGTTCGTGATGCCCTCGAAGAGGATCGAATCAAGTACGAGTACCTCGACGGGAGCACTACCGATCGGCCTGAGCGCATCGAACGGTTCCAGACCGACCCGACCATCCCGGTCTTCTTGATCAGCCTCAAGGCGGGCGGGACCGGCCTCAACCTCACGGCGGCGGACACGGTGATTCACTTCGATCCCTGGTGGAACCCGGCCGTGGAGGACCAGGCCTCCGACCGCGCCCACCGGATCGGTCAGACCAAGGTGGTGACCGTGTACCGGCTGGTGGCCGCCGGGACCATCGAAGAGAAGATCCTCGAGCTGAAGCAGAAGAAGAAGGAGCTGGTGGCATCCGTGCTGAGTGAGGACTCCCCGGCGGGGAAGAAGCTCACCCGCGACGATCTGGACGAGCTGTTCCGGCTCGAGTAGGCGCCCGCGACCGCGCAGCGCCGGGTGGCCTCGATGCCGGGAACACTGCGCCCGGTCACCGGCGCATCGAGACGCCCATCAGCAGCCCGAAGCCGATCAGCGACGTGACCAGGCTCGAGCCGCCGTATGAGAACAGGGGGAGCGTGATCCCCACCACCGGGAGCAGCCCCATCGCCATCCCCGCGTTGGCCAGCGTGTGCCAGAAGACCACCGCCCCCACCCCGATAGCCACCGCGGCGCCGAAGCGATCCTTGGCCTGAGACGCCACGTGGATGGACCAGATGCACAGGAACGCGTAGTTCCCCATCAGCACTAGCCCGCCGATCAGGCCCCAGTCCTCCGCGAACACGGCCAGTGGGAAGTCGCTGAACTGATCGGGCAGGAACCCGAACTGGTTCTGCGTCCCCTGCATGAACCCCTCGCCCCAGAAGCCGCCGTTCCCGATCGCGATGCGCGACTGGAGTGCGTGCCAGCCCGTCCCCGTCTTGTCGGCCTCCGGATCGAGGAAGCTCGTGATCCGGTCGCGCTGATACTCGCGCATCCCGTAGCTCCAGAGCAGGGACGCAGCCGCCACCAGCGTCGCCCCCAAGGTGACCACCGTCCGCGGCCGGATCCGCATCATGGCGAGCATGGTCCCGGCCGTGAACAGGTACACGAGCGCCGTGCCCAGATCCGGCTGCACCATCACCAGCCCCACCGGGAGCACGGTGAGGGCGAGCGCCGGGAGCAGGTCGATCAAGCTGCGAGGCTCCGTCTTCGGATCGTCGTGGAGGTGTTTTGCCAGCACGACCACGAGGAACATCTTCATGAACTCGCTGGGCTGGTAGTTGAACCACCCCAGCTCGATCCAGCGCCGTGCTCCTCGGGTGTCCGCGCCGAGCACGAAGACGAGACAGAGCGTGAGGATGCCGAAGGCGTACATCGGGTACGCTAGGCGCTCGTACTGGCGATAGTCGATGGCCGCCACCAGGATCCCCGCCAGCATGCCGACCACCAGCCAGTAGATCTGGGAGACGTAGACGTCGGCCAACCCAGCCCGGGCCCCGGCGCCGATGTAGGGGCTCGTCGCGCTGTACAGGTTGACCACGCCCATCGTCGCGACCGCGACGATCCCCGTCATCAGGTACCAATCGACCTGCACCCCCGAGCGAAACGAAACTCGGTCACCGGCCCGCGCCATCAGAGCTCCTCGTCGACCGTTTTACGACGCGCCGCGAGGCGCTTCGCCTTGAGTCGTTGCCACTCCGCGACGACGCGCATGGCGACCGGCACCGCGTTCTTGCCGCCGCCGCCGCCGTGCTCCACCAGCACGACGATCGCGATCTCCGGCGACGTCGCGGGCGCGAAGCCGGCGAACCAGGCGTGGTCCCGGTTAAAATACCAGACCTTGTCCGGATCGACGCCGCGCGGCGTCGCCCGACTCACCTGGGCCGTGCCGGTCTTGCCTCCCATGTCGACCCCCTCGATGCGCTCGGCGTTGGCGGTACCGCTCCCGTCGGAGACGACCCCCGCGAGCGCGCTCATGACGAGGGCGCGGTGGTCCGGGTCGAGGTCGATGACCCGCCGAACCCGCGGCGGGAACTCCTGGACCACGGTCCCATCGCTGGTCTCGATGCTCCGAATCACCTGCGGCTGGTACAGCGTACCGCCGTTGGCGAGGGCGGCGTAGGCGAGCGCCTCCTGCAGGACGGTCACCGTCGAGGCGCCCTGCCCGATGGACGCGAGCAGGGTGTACCCGCCCATGAACGCACCCTTGTACCGCCGCGTGTACCAGCTGCGCGTCGGCATGCGTCCCGGGGCCTCGGGATTGATACCGATGCCCGTCTTGGTGCCGAAGCCGAAGTCCCGCCCGATCTTGGCCAGGCGATCGATACCGGTCTTTCCCGGCGCGTTCTGGAGCGCCTCGCCGAGCGCGTAGAAGTACGTGTTGCACGACTCGACGATGGCCTCGTGCAGGTTGTCGTGCCCGTGCACGCCCGTGCACCGGAAGTAGCGCTTGCCGTACCAGTATCCTCCCCGGCAGGCGACCTGCGTGCGCGAGTCGATCAGGCGATCCCCGAGACCCGCCAAGGCACTGAAGGGCTTGTACGTCGACCCGGGCGGGTAGGCGGCCGAGATGGTCTTATCCAGGGTCGGCCGGAGGGGGTCGGCGTACAGCCGCCGGAACGTGTCGCGCACAGCCTTGGTGCCGCTCCCGCCCGACACGACGTTAGGGTCGAAGCTGGGCTTCGAATAGGCGGCCAGGAGGCGGCCCGTGCGAACGTCCACCACCACGACCGCGCCCGCGAGGTGAATACGCATCGCCGCATCGACGGCGCGCATCAGATCGATGTCGATGGTGAGCGACACGTCGCGCCCGGGGACCGGATCCAGCTGCCGCGGTTCGTCCAGGTACTTGGCCTCGATCTGCTCCGGGTTGAGGTTGGGCCGGCTCATCCCGCGCACGACCTTCTTCCAGCCACGCTGGCCGCGCAGGTAGCTCTCCCAGCGCCGCTCGACCCCCACCGCACCGACGCGGTCGCCGGACCGGTAACCATGGTCGCCGGGCCGCGCGAGGATCTCTGCGTCCACCTCGCGCATGTAGCCGAGCGCGTGCGCCCCGAGCTCTCCATGCGGGTAGTACCGGACCGGAACCGGTGCCACCTCCACGCCCGCCAGGCCCTCGCCGGGGCGCGCCCTCCGGCCGCGCACCTCGTGGGTCTTGAGCGCGGCGACGACGTCACGGCTAACGTCCACCTGGAGCAGCGTCTGCTGCATCCGCCGCGGCCCCTGGCGCGCCTCGCGGATGTACGCCTCGAGCGTGGCGCGCGCCTCGGTGTCGAGCCCCATCAGCTGGACGACGCGCGGCCAGGTGTTCTCCAGGTCGATGATCCCGGGCGTCACGAAGACGTTGTACGAGGGGCGGTTCGCCGCCAGCACGGCCCCGTTGGCGTCCCGGATAACCCCCCGCGACGTGGCCAGCGGGACACGACGGACGATGTTCTTGCGCGCCTCGTGCCGGTGGAGCTCCCCCTCGATCACCTGGAGCTCGATCAGGCGCCCGGTCAGCACCGCGAACGTCGCCAGCACCGCCACCACCATCCAGTGGTAGCGACGACGAAACTCGCCCACGTCGGACCGCTGTACCAGAAAGTCCATCGTCGGCCTCCCTAGCTTCGCGCCTCGACCTGCCCACGCGCGGGCGCCGTGCCCCCCTGGTGGAGCCGCTGCACCCAGCGGAACACGATCGGCGCCAGCAGCGCCGTGGCGAGCGCTCGCGGCAGGACCACGGTCGACATCTCGAGCGGACGTCGCGTGTCGGACCCGAAGACGGCGAGCAGCACCAGCACCAGCAGCCCCTCCACCAGGGCGAAGGCGAACGCCAGCGACATGCGCGGCAACAACGTCTGGGCCGTCAGGCGCACGCCCGCCAGGCGCGCCAGCCACCAGATCGCGACGTAGGTGAAGGCGAAGAGCCCGATGGGGGCAGTCGCCAGGACGTCCAGGGCATACCCGAGACAGAACGCCAACACGGCGCCGCGCGCCAGGCTGGGCTCCTGGACGCCGAGGAAGACCACGATCGGCAGCACGAGGTTGGGCGTGGCACCGTGTAGGTACGGCACCACCACGGCGGGCAAGACTCCATCGATTGCCGCCAGCACCCGGAAGGCGTTCGCCTGCGCCAGAATCAGGAGCAGGCCGAGGGCGAGGAGGGCCAGGTTCCTCATCCGCCAACCTAGCGTGCGGCGCGCCCGCGCTCGTGGGTCGCGGTGCACTCCTTGATGTCCGTGAGGACGATGAGCACCTCCTCGAGGCGCGAGTAGTCGACCGTCGGCTCGGCCTCGACCTCCTGGTAGATGCCGAACTCGCGCTCCACCACCCGCGTCACCCGGGCCACGGGGATGCCCTTCGGGAAGCGGCAGCCGACGCCGCTCGTCAGCAGCAGATCGCCGACGTCGACCTCGTCCGTCCGTTGGACATACTCGACGCGGACCTCGTACCGCTTGCGGTTTCCGGTCCCGCGCACGAAGCCGCGCGTCCCCGTCCGCTCCACCACGACGTCGACCCCGAACCCGCTGTCCACCGTGAGCTGCACGTCGACCTTGTCGCCCGCCACGCGGAGCACCGTGCCCACCGTTCCGTCGAGCGTCACCACCGGCAAGTTGTCGCGCAGACCGGCCGCGGAGCTGTCCAGGACCACGTGCGCCACGCGGAAGTACTCCGTGGTGTCCTTGGCGACCACGACCGCGCTCACCGTTTCCTCCGGGATCGCCTCACGGAGCCCGAGGAGCCGGCGGAGCCGGCGGTTCTCCGCCTCCTCCGACTCGAGCTCCCGAAGCTTGCTACGCAGCCGCGCGTTCTCGAAGACCAGCCGGTTGTTGTCCTCCTTGACGTCGAGCAGGTAGACGTAGCCCGATACGATACGGGAGACGCCGCGCGCCATCACGGCGGCGACGTACTCGAGTGGGGCCGCGACCGCCATCAGCGCACGATCGACCGCGTTCATGTCCTCCGGCCGGCGAACGCTCGCCCGCAGGAAGAAGAACGGCACTGCTAGCAGCAGCACCACGATGGCGATGTCACGATAGCGCTTGAAGGACCCCACGCTCGGCCACTCCGTTCATCAGCCGATCGTGACTTCCTTCAGCAGCTCGATATGGTCCAGCGTCTTCCCGCTGCCCAGGACCACGGCGCTGATCGGATCGTCACTGACCATGACGGGCAGGCCGGTTTCCTCGCGGAGGAGCACGTCAATCTGCTTGAGGAGCGCGCCGCCCCCGGTGAGCACCACCCCCTTGTCCACGATGTCCGCGGCCAACTCGGGCGGGGTTCGTTCGAGCGCGAGGAGGACGGCCTCCACGATGGCGTTGATTGGCTCGGAGAGCGCCTCACGCACCTCGTCGGAGTTGACGACGACGGTCTTGGGAATGCCCGCCACCATGTCTCGCCCCTTGACCTCCATGGTGAGCTGCTGCTCGAGCGGGTAGGCGTTCCCGATGGTCGTCTTGATCCGCTCCGCGGTCTGCTCTCCGATCGCCAGGTTATACTTGCGCTTCATGTAGGCGACGATCGCCTCGTCCATCTTGTCGCCGCCCACGCGAACCGACTGCGAGTACACGATGCCGGCGAGAGAGATCACCGCCACCTCGGTGGTTCCGCCTCCGATGTCCACCACCATGTTACCGCTCGGCTCGGTGATGGGCAGGCCAGCGCCGATGGCGGCGGCCATGGGCTCCTCGATGAGGTAGACCTCCCGCGCCCCGGCGCTCTCGGCGCTCTCCTTGACCGCGCGCTTCTCGACTTCCGTGATCCCGAACGGGACACAGATGATGATCCGTGGCTTCACCAGGGTACGTCGGTTGTGGGCGCGCGCGATGAAGTAGCGGAGCATCGCCTCCGTGATCTCGAAATCCGCGATCACCCCGTCGCGGAGCGGCCGGATTGCCTGGATGTTGCCCGGGGTCCGGCCGAGCATTTCCTTCGCCTCGCGGCCGACCGCGAGCACCTTCTTGTCGCCCCGGGCGTCCCGCTGGACGGCTACGACGGAGGGCTCGCAGCTGACGATGCCCTTGCCCTTCACGTAGATGAGGGTCGTCGCCGTCCCCAGGTCGATGGCGAGGTCGTTCGAGAACAGGCCGTAGAGCCAGTCGAATATCATCGATTTCTCTGGGCGATCCTGCGGGCGAACGGGGCACGATAGATCCCGGAAACCCGGAGCCCCGAAAGATGCGAGCGGAGTGGCGAGCGCCTCTTGGGCCGGTTCCTAGCACGCGGCGCGCGCGCCATGCAATCGACCGCCGGCGAAACCCCTGCTAGCGCGTTCAGCTCCGACACGTCGGGGGCAAGGGGCGGTCCCTGGGGCGCTCACTCCTTGTCCCAGTCGTTCCAGTCCCGGTTCTTCTCGCGGCCGCGCTTGGGTCGCGCCGCGTCACCCTCGCCGCCCCCGGTGCCCCGCTTCTTCTTCTTGTCGGGCCGGTCGCCGCGCCGCCGGCCCTCGGCCTTGGCCGGGTCGACGAACGGCGGCGCCCCGGGCGGCGGCATCGACGGCGACGGGGCCCGCGGCGGCAGCGAGCCCGGCTCCCGCGGGGGACGGTACTCGCGGTCGGGCCGCTCCGCCCGCTCCGGCCTCTCGCCTCGGGGGTGAGCGAGGTTGATCATCAGACGCCGCCCGCCCATATCCGCGTCGCGCAGCGCCAGGATGGCCTCGTTGGCCGCCTCTGGGGTCGACATCGCGACGAACCCGAACCCGCGCGGTCGCCCGTCGGGCCCCGCCGGCAGATGAACCCGTGCTGGGCGTCCCGCTCCGCGCGCCTCGAACAGCGCCTCGATGTCCGCCACCGAACAGTCGTACGGGAGGTTGCCGACGTAGAGTGTCCGATCCGCGCCACGGTCGGCGCCGCCCCCGAAGCCGGCGCGCTCGCCCGAGAAACCCCGCGACGCTCCGTCGCTCCGCTCCGGTCCACGTCCCTCACCTTGATCGTGGACGCGTGGGAACCCCTCGCCGCGCGCGTCGCCACGATCCTGCCCGCGCGGCGGGCCATCGCGTCGCGGCGCCTCGGACTGGAACGTCCGTACGGAGATAGAGCGGCCTGCCTGCATCGACCCGTCGAGGGCGCGCCGGGCCTGTTCGGCCTGCTCCGCGGTACCGAGCGTCACGAAGCCGAAGCCTCGCGGGCGCCCCGTCATCCGATCGCGGGGCAGGCTCACGTCCGTGACGGTGCCGCCCGTCGCCTCGAAGACCTGCCGGAGCACGTCCTCGGTGACGGAATCCGGCAAACCGGCTACGAAGAGCTTCCGTTCATCCTCGTTGGCCATTGCTGCGAGACTATCCCGATCCCCTGCCGCGGCGAGCCATGCCCCGCGGCGCTCGGATCATCGGAGCCGGGATCCGACGATACGTGGCGGAAGAACGCCGTCAAGTCACCTTTGACGGCGCCGCGTCCGGGACGGCAGCGCTGACCGCAGGCGCGACGGAGGGCGAGCGCCCTAGCCTCGACGCGGCGCGCGCAGGTGGCGGGAGAGCCCGGGACGCGGCGGGAGGGGCTCCCTGCCCAGGCAGCTCGCTCCGCTTCCCTGCGCGGCCGGCCCGTGTATCCTGCGGCCCCTCCGCCCCGATGAAGACCCGGATCCTCGTCAATCCGCGGGCCGGAAGCGGCGCCGCGACCGCGACCGTGCCGCTCGTCGAGCGCGGGCTCCGCGAGCACGGCGAGACGGTCGACGTCGAACCGACGCGAGGTCCCGGAGACGCCGCGCGCGTGGTCCGGGAGGCGCGCGAACAAGGCGTCGACTGCGTGGTGGTGGTCGGCGGCGACGGCACCCTGAACGAGGCCTGTCAGGCCTACCTGGACGACGCCGGCGGGGTGATCCCGGGACCCCAGCTCGCGGTGGTGCCTGCCGGCACGGGCGCCGATTTCGTGAAAACCTTCGGCGTCGGCCCGGGAGCGCCGGCGGCCGTCGCGCGAATCCTCGCGTCACCCGGGCGCCGCATCGATCTCGGGATCGCCGAGCTGACCGGTCACGACGGCGCCCCGGTGCGCCGCGCTTTCGTCAACATCCTCAGTTTCGGCCTCGGGGGGCTGACGGATCGCATCGTCACCCGTAGCCCCAAGTGGCTGGGCGGGCGGGCTGCGTTCTTTTCGGGGGCGCTGCGCGCCCTGATCGCCTACCGGAACCTGCCCGTCATCGTCAGCGTCGACGGGCGCCCTTGCCTCGAGGCCCCCGTCCTTAACGTGGCGATCGCCAACGGTCGGTACTTTGGCGCCGGCATGAAGATCGCGCCCGAGGCCGACCCGAGCGACGGGTTGTTCGACGTGGTGGCGCTCCACGACCTGACCCGTGCCCAGGGGCTCGGCCTCGCGGTCAAGATCTACCGCGGGACCCACCCCGGCTCACCGGGAGTCCGGGTCGCGAGAGGTCGTGAGGTCCGCGCCGTCCCCGTCCGCGACGACGTGGAGGTGCTGATCGATCTCGACGGAGAAACCCCGGGCCGCCTCCCGCTGACGGCCCGCGTGGCGCCAGAGGCGCTGACCGTGCGCATCTGAGCGGACACCCCGTCCTCTCCCGCCCCGCGCCACGACCCGTGCCCGACCGAGCCCCTCGCGACGAGCCGAGACGGTGAACGATCACCCGCGGGCGGCGCGTGCCGCCCGACGGGCGGCGCGCCGCGCCGCCGGCGACGCCGAGGCGCCCGTCCCCCCGAAGCCGCTCACCGAGGGCTCGTCCCGCACGGCTGGCCCCGCCTCGGTCGCCAACGGCGGAGCCCGCCGGACGTGGAGGAGGAAGCCAATCCCCACCCCCAGGAGCACGATGCAGCACCACTGGGCCGGCGTCAGGCCGAAGTAACGAGCGTCTCGCACGCGCAGGAAGTCCAGCGCGAACCGGACCGGCGCGTAGTAGAGCGCCATGATCGCGAGGTAGAAGCCCGACGGGCGCGGTTGCCGCCTCCACCCGAGGAAGGCGAGCGCGAGCGGGATGGTGAGGACGAGCTCGTAGAGACCGAGATCGTAGCGGCCCCCGCTCGGAAACTGCACCGCGAACCAGGCATCGCTCGCGAGACCCGGGTGGTCGTGCGCGACCGAGCACCCTGCCCGCCCGAAGGACCATCCCACGGGCAGCGCGCTCGCCACCACGTCGGCATAGGGCAACATTGGCTGGCGGTGACGCGCGCGCCACACGAACGCACCCACTGCCCCGCCGATGAACCCGCCGAAGCTGCTCAACCCCTCCCACAGCCGAAAGAGGACCAGCGGATCCTCGAGCAGCTCCCCCGGACGATAGAGGACGACCTCGAGCACGTGGGCCGACAGGAACCCGATCCCGACCACCCAGGTGATGAAGGACGTCATGGCGGGCTCGCTCAGCCCGACCCGGCGCGCCTGGCGGATCGCCAGCCAGGCCCCGACGTACACGCCCGTCGCCACCAGGACCCCGAACGGCTGGATGGCGATCGGCGCGGACGGCCACCCGCCGCCAAGCGCCCCCTCCGGCAACAGCGTCAGCACGAGACGCTCGGTCGGGATGTACGGGATCAGCGGAGCCGAGAGCACGGGGCGAGGCTCTTACCACGCCCCCGCGGCGGCACCAGCGCCGCCCCCACGATCCGGCGCCGCTGAGCTCACCCCAGGGGGATGACGGGTTCCACCACGACCCGGTCCTCCTCCTCGCTGACCGGCGCCGCGATCATGACCACCCGGACCCCGTCGCACACGCGCACGAGCACCGCTGGGCTCGTCGCGGCGGCGGCGCATCGCGCCGCCGGCACCACCGGCTCGAGGGCGTTCTCGACCACCTGCAGGGCCACGGCGACGGCGTCGAGCCGCGCCAACGCATCGCCGATCGGGACGGGCCTCAGGGTCACCGCCTCCGAGACGCGGCTCCAGAGCTCGGGGCCCGTCAGCTCCGCCCCCGCCACCCGTCCGCGCTCGAGATCGATCACGACGTCGAACAGCGCCTGACGCGCCGAGAGCGCGCTCGCCGCGGGCACGGCATAGTCGAGCGCCACGGCCTTGACGCAGCGCCCGCCCGCGCAGCGAGCCATGGGCGGTAGGATGCGCCAGCGGTGCAGGAGCTCCGAGTCGAGCGCTGACGTGGGCCGACCCCAGGTCCGAATCCCGACCAGCAGCCGCGCGAACCGCGAAACCTCCTCGATCACGCGACGGCGACCGGAGGCGGCCGCGTCGAGCTCCGCCGTGATCGCCCGCGCCCGGCGCTCGAAGCGAGCCTCTCGCTGCCGCGCGTACTCCGCGGCGAGCTCGAGCTCCCGGATCCGGCGCGCGACCTCGACATGGTGTGGCCCCGCAGGGAGCGCGACGAGGTAGGCCCGCAGCAGCGGCAGTCGATCGAACGAGCGCGCCCAGTATCGCGCCTCCTCCGCGTAGAACCAGCGCTCGACCTCGGCGGCCCAGGCGCCGTCGGGAAAATCGTGCAGGTAGGCGTCCGCCGCCGCGAGCCGCTCCTCGAGCGTCGGTGCGGTGCGCGCCGTACGGTAGGTCGCGTACTCGGCCGGGGGGGCCGTCACCCGCCTCAGCCCCGTGCACCCGGCGAGCGCGAGCCCGAGCAGCAGCAGCGCCGGACGCCTCATCCCTCCCCCCGTGGCGGGCAGAAGTCACACTCCGAGGGCATCCGCGGCGCTCGCTCGTCCACGGTGTCGCGGAACACCCGGCAACTCGCCGCCTCGAGGGCCCGGAGGCAGACTTCGCCGTCGTGAACCAGCGGGACGCAGCCGGGCTCGAACTCCGTCGGCACGAACGCGGTCCCGGCGCACGCCTCGCGACAGGGGAGCGTCTGGATCGCGCAACGGGTGCACTGCTCGCACTCGACCACGCGCACCCGCCCGTAGAAGATCGTCGGATCGAGCTCCTCCGCCGCCTGACCACAGCCCCCAACGTCCCCCGGCACCGCGCCCAGCCCGCCAAGGAGGACGAGCGCGATGGCGACGAGGCGCGGCTGCACCCGGCCCGCGCCTGGCAACTCCGCCGCGCTCATCGCCAGACCTCATAGTCGACGAGCCCGCCGACGGACAATCCGACGAGCGGAATGGTAGTCCGCTCGTGCTCCCGCGTGGCAGCTCCGTAGAACACGCTACCGGAGAACTCGACGGTCAACGCCATCCCGGCCCGCAGGTACCCCGCGACGCCGATGGCAGCCTCCAGACCCGCGGTCGGATCGGGCGCGAGCACGGCGGACGGCCCGAGCCGCGACCGCAGGTGCCAGCGCGCGTCGGGACGCAGGACCGCGAGGTAGCTCGGAGCGAGCGCGCTCTGCCGCACGCCCGCGAGCGCGACCGACCCCACGAGCGCGACGCCGTGTTGGACCCGGGAGACGCCCCCCCGGCTCCAACCGATCGCGAAGTCGGCGTAGGGCGCCGTCAGCGAGACGGACTCCGCGGTGCGGCCGAGGGGGGTCGCCAATCGGTACGGGTTGTCGAGTCGGAGCGCCCGTCCCAGGGTCGCGCTCGCCAGCCACCGGCTCGCCCCGCGCGGGGCGGCGAGCGGGGTGGCTCCCGACGCCGCACCGCCGCCGGCGCCGTGCCACGCCGACCCGGTCGGCGGGACCGCGCCGGGATCCTCGGCCAGTGCGTCGCCGGCGCCGAGGGCGATCCCGAGCGCGAGGAGCCGGGCCGGGCACCGATCAGCGCGCGCAGGCGGCCTCGACCGACTCCAAGGAACTCGGCGCCGCCGACGTGAGCACCACCGCGTCATCCGTGGTCACCAGTACATCGTCCTCGATACGCACGCCAATGCCTCGGTACGGCTCTGGCGCCGCCTCGGGCGCGAAGTAGAGCCCCGGTTCGACGGTGACGACCATCCCCGGCTCGAGCCGGCGTGGCCCGGAGGCGTCGCAGTAGACGCCCGCGTCGTGGACGTCGAGCCCGAGGAAGTGGCTGGTCCGGTGCATGTAGAATGGCTTGTAGCGCCCCGCCTCCACCGCGGCCGTTACGGGCCCCTCGACGAGCCCCATCTCGACCAGCCCACGCGTGAGCACTTCCACCGCCGCCGCGTGCACGGCCTCCAGCGTGACCCCGGGGCGAGCCGCGCCTACGGCGGCCGCCTGGGCCGCCAGCACGAGCCGGTAGACCTCTGCCTGCGGCGCCGTGAACCGTCCACTGACGGGGAACGTGCGCGTGACGTCCGCCGCGTAGTGGTCGTACTCGCAGCCCGCGTCGATGAGGACCAGCCCCCCGGCGGCGAGGGGGCCGTCGTTTCGATCGTAATGCAGAATGGTGGCGTTGGCGCCCGCGGCCACGATGGGGGGGTAGGCGGGGCGCGCGCCCCCGGCGCGGAACTCGCGGAGCAGGAGCGCATCGAGATCCTGCTCGCCGAGGCCGGCGCGAGCCAGCCGCATCGCGTGGAGGTGCGCGGCGCAGGTGATCGCCGCGGCGCGCGCCATCCGTTCGAGCTCGGCGGCAGACTTCACCGCGCGCAGCGGCGCCAGCACCTGCGCGGGGTCCTCGATGGATCCCGGGGCGTAGATCCCCTGCCGCGCCCGGGCGCGCGCGCGATCGAGCGCATCGAGCACGCGATCGTCGAACCGTCGATCTCGCCCCAGGCGGTAGAACAGGCGGGGCGTGTTCTCCAGGAGGCGAGACAGCTCCGCGTCCAGGTCGCCCAGGACCCCCGCCCGGTCGGCTCCGTAGCGCTCCGTCGCTCCCTCCGGACCCGCGCGGGGGCCGGTCCAACGCTCCCGCTCGGGGTCGCGCGGACGCACGAAGAGCACGTAGGGCGCCTCCGCACCAGACCGCAGCACGAGCACCGCGTCGGGCTCCTCGAACCCGGTGAGATACAAGAAGTCCGAATCCTGACGGAACGGCTCGCCGACGCCGGCGTAGGCGCCTTCACGGCGCGCTGGCACCACCATCACGCCCGGCTCGATCGCGGCGAGGACGGCGGCACGACGGGCGGCGAACTCCGCTTGCATCGGTCCCATGGTCAGTCCGGCATACCTACCACGGCGGGCGGCGCCCGGGAGCGCCGCCGGCGCTCCAACTCCCGCCGTTGGGCCACCCCGGCCGGCGGCGCCCCGCGCTCCGCGCGCAGCGTTTGACGACCTCGGGCCCCCACGGTAGAGCCACGCCGTGGACAGCGAGCCTCCCTACGGTGACGACAGGGACCGTGAGAGAGGTCGCTCGGAGCGCATCCTGCCCGAGCTGATCAAGCGCGCACTCGAGGTCGGGGTCGGAAAGCTGGCGGAGGGGCCCGAGAACGTGCGCGCCTTCGTCCAGGAGCTGAAGCTCCCGAAAGAGGTCCTCGGCCTCCTCGTCGCTCAGCTCGAGGAAACCAAGACCGGGATGTCCAGCGCGGTGGCCCGGGAGGTCCGTGAGTTCCTCGAGCACACCAACCTCAGCGAGCAGCTCGCCACGGCGCTCAGCCGCCTATCGCTGGAGGTCAAGACGGAGATCCGCTTCGTACCCAACGAAGCGGGGCCCAAGCCGCAGGCTTCGACGGAGATCCGAATGCGTCGGGTCCCCAGCGAGCCCCCCCCCGCGGCGCCACGATCAGACAAGGACGACGAGTTTGGCGAAACCACTCGAAGCGGGTAGCGAAATCGACGCCTGGTGCACCAAGTGCCGGATGGATCTCGGCCACCGAGTGGTGGCGATGCTGGACGGACGCCCCAAGCGGGTCGAGTGCCAGACCTGCAACTCCCAGCACAATTACCGCGCCGCCAAGGCGCCCAGCGCAGCGCCCCGCGCGCGAACGCGCGCGACGACCGGTGCGCGCAGCGCGGCGAGCACCGCGTCCCACCGCACCAAGGCGGAGGCGACGCGACGCAACGAGTGGGAAGCTAGGGTGCTCGGGCAGGCGGCGACGGCGTTCGCGCGCTTCTCCGTGGAGCGGACGTTCGCCGTGGGCGACCTGGTGCTCCACAAGAAGTTCGGCGAAGGGTACGTGACCGAGCTGCTCGAGGGACGCAAGGTGTCGATCCTTTTCCGCGACGGGCCGCGGACGCTGGTGCACGGACAGAAGTGAGCGCGCGAGTCACCTCGGGCGCCCCCTGCCCCCCCCGCGGGGCCCCGGCGCCGGAACACCGAAGCGCCGGCGGAGGCCGTCGAGTTCGGCCCGGGTGAGCGAACGCCACCGTCCCGGTCGGAGATCAGCGCAGCGGATTCCGGCGAAGGCGACCCGTTCGAGGCGCAACACGGGCTGCCCCGCGGCGTCGCCGAGGCGTCGCACCTGGCGGTTACGGCCCTCGTGCAGGGTGACGGTCAGCCAGGTGGATTCCCCCGCCTGCTGCGCCACACCCACCGTCGCCGGCCGGGTCCAGCGTCCATCGATCAGGATGGGCCGTCGCCAGCGCTCGAGCTCGCGGGGACCGACGGCACCCCGGACCAGCGCCCGGTACTCCTTGGCAGCGCCCGCGCTCGGGTGGCCGATCCGGGCGGCGAAGTCGCCGTCGTTCGTCAGCAGCAGGACCCCGCTGGTGGCGAAGTCGAGGCGCCCGACCGGCACCACGCGGACCCCGACGTCGCGCACCAGGGAGGCGACCGTGGGCCGCCCCTCCGGATCACGCAGCGTGGTCACCGTGCCACGCGGCTTGTGGAGCACCAGGTAGACGAACGGCTCGGGCTCGACGAGCACTCCGTCGACCTCGACACGGC
The DNA here is from genome assembly GCA_964404725.1 of uncultured Polyangiaceae bacterium. Lineage (GTDB taxonomy): Bacteria > Myxococcota_A > Polyangia > Polyangiales > Polyangiaceae > JAFGBI01. The sequence goes on along the minus strand of CAYOLF010000001.1, from coordinate 54,287 downwards.
CGTGCACCGCGTCCACGACCGTGCCAAGCTCAGTCACCACCCGGCCGTCGACCCTGACCCGGCCCTGAAGGATGAGGTCCTCCGCGCTGCGCCGTGAGGCGATCCCAGCGCGGGCGATCACGCGTTGCAGACGCAGGCCGGTCATCGTCCGGCTCCAGGGCCGGCCGCGCCCGTCATCGGGCCGCTCGACCACGCGGCGGCGCCGTCATCGGGCGCCCGGCGCAACCTCAGCATCCGGCGCCCCCGCGTCGCTCGCGACGCGCTCCGCCTCGCGTCGAGCCTGCTGCTGCTCCTCCTGCTCGCGCTCGCGCCGCTCGGCGTCGCGGTACGCCAGCTCGTCGCGGTCCCAACGGTCCACCTTGCCGTCTCCGTCGACGTCCACCCCCCGCCGCTGCAGGGTCCCGTCCGCATAGACCTCCCACACGTCAGTCCGACCGTCGTAGTCCTCGTCCAGCTCGCCCCGGACCTTCTGGCCACGAACGTAGAAGCGCTTCTCGTCGGGCCGACCGTCACGGTTTCGATCGACCTTGATCTCCGCAACCCGCCCCGACGAGAAGGTCGTCCAGGTGTCGATCCGCCCGTCGTAGTCGGTGTCTGCCAGCTCCCGCAGCGGGTCCCCTCCGTCGTCGTACACGCGCACCACGTCCTTCACGCCGTCGAGGTTCTGGTCCACCTCCCGACACCGGAGGACACGGTGCGCATCGTCCCCCTGGCCGACGACGGCGTAGACCCGGCGGATGTTGGGCTTGACCGCACGAGCGCTGGCCGTCTCCTCGACCTCCCGGTCCGCTCGACCCTCGTAGGCGCAGCGCGACCGGTCGTCAGCGGCCACCTCCGGCGACGATCTCCAGTCGCCGGGCGGAGGGTCGGCCTCGGTGTGCTGGCGCCGTGCGCAGGCGCCGACCAGGAGCGAGCCCGCGAGCGCGAGCGCACCCAGGGAGCGGCCCCGATCACTCCGCACGCCGCCCCCCGTCCTCGCCGGGCTCCGCTCGCTGGTCGACCTCGGTGGGCAGCGAGTCCGGGCGCTGGAAATCGGGCGACCGATAGCGAAACTCGTCCCGCGCGGGGGGCACATAGCCGACGGCGCAGAGGTCTACTCCCGCCTTCTGGTCGCGCCGTCCGTCACCGTTGGCGTCGGCGTGCATGGTCGGACAATCGGGTCGGGCGGGGTCCGGATACTCCCACCATTCGTCGATCCGTCCGTCACCGTCCGAGTCACGCTCGGAGCGCGCCACGCGCTGACCGGCGACGTAGTGCCAGGTGTCGATTTGACCGGCGAGGGTCGTCGCCTGGCGAATCTCGGTGAGCACCCCCGCACGGTACAGCCGCACCTCGGTGATGGCCGAGTCGCGACCGTAGGCGTACTCTCGGCGACGCATCCGGCCGTTCTCGTCGTAGTACGTCCACAGGTCGGCGACGCCATCGTGATTGAGGTCGATGGCTTGGCAGAGGGGTCGTCCCCCGCGCCGTACGGTCGCGATCTCCGCACGCCCGTCACCGTCCGCGTCGAACCGTTCGGTCGCGCTCTCCACGGGACAGGGCTCGTGCGCCGGCGGCGGCGCGGGACTCTCTGCGGCGGCGGCGCCACGCCCGCCACGGCGGCCAGCAGAGTTACACCCGGGACAGAACACCAGCATTCCGAGCAGGCCGGCCAAGACACCCGAGCGTCGCCACCCCCGCATCGTCGCCAGCGCCTCGACAGCGCGGAGCGTCCCGTGCGCAGTCGCGGCCCAGTCCCGCGCGACGCGCGGCCCCCCCGCGGGCGATCCCGAAACGGCCTTCGCGCTCTTCATCGGCTTGGTCCAGCCCCCGATGCGCGCTCCGTGCCGACCGCCGCAACCCGGGGACACCGCCATCCTGAGGCGGCGGACGCGCGGCCCGCAAGTAGGCCGCTGGGCCACCGCACCTGCCGGCTGGCTGGAACGTCGTCGAAAGACAGAACCTCCGGCCGGACTACGCGCAAGATTTCGAAATGGTTGGATTTTATGCAAAGACGGGCGACTCCAACCGATTGACAACACACGTATGGGAATCTAATGTAACGGCTGGCACGTCGCTCCGGACCAGATCTCCCATGTCACGCAAGAAGATCTCGACCACCGTCTACATCACGCCGGAGCAGAACGATCGGCTGCATCTGTTGCACACCCGCACCCAGGTGCCCGTGGCAGTCTACATCCGCGAGGGGATCGACCTCGTCCTCAAACGCTATGAGCATGCGCTCCCGGGGCAGATGACCCTCCCCGACGTCCCGAAGAGGGCCCCGAAGAAGAAGGACGACACGGCGCTCGCCGACGACGCCACCAAGCCAGGTTGACATCGCGCACCGCGGCGAAACGCGGACTCGAGCCGCGCGCTTCGGACCCCGACGCCCGGCCGCACGTCCCCCCGTGACGCGCGGCGGGGCATGGCCGCGCGCCTGGTGACGACCGCGGGCCCGCGCTAGACCGCGGGGCTCACCTCGACCGCGACCACCACGGAGTCATTCCTCCGCATGCCCGCCCCCCTCTCCCGCATCCGCAACTTCAGCATCATCGCGCACGTCGATCACGGCAAGAGCACGCTCGCGGACCGGATCCTCGACGCGACGGGAGCTCTTTCGGAGCGCGAGCGGATGGATCAGTTCCTCGACAAGCTGGAGCTCGAGCGGGAGCGCGGTATCACCATCAAGGCGCAGACCGTGCGCCTGCAGTACCGCGCGCGTGACGGAGTCACCTACCAGCTGCAACTCATCGACACCCCCGGCCACGTCGATTTCAGCTACGAGGTGTCCTCCAGCCTGCGCGCCTGCGAGGGCGCGCTGCTGGTCGTGGACGCCAGCCAGGGGGTCCAGGCGCAGACCGTCGCCAACGTCTACCTCGCCCTGGAGAACGATCTCGAGATCATCCCGGTGATCAACAAGATCGACCTGCCGAGCGCCGACGTCGACCGCGCCGCGCAGGACATCGAGCAGGTCATCGGCATCGAGTGCAGCGGGGCCGTGCTGGCAAGCGGCAAGACCGGCGCGGGCGTGCCCGAGTTGCTGGAGGCCGTGGTGGCCCAGATCCCCCCGCCCCGGGGGGATGCGGCGGCGCCCCTCCGCGCGCTGGTGTACGACAGCTGGTACGACAGCTACCGCGGCGCAGTGGTGAACGTCAGGGTCATCGACGGCACCCTGCGCAAGGGGGACAAGATCCTCCTGATGGCGACCCGCAGCACCTACGAGGTGACGGCGCTCGGGTGCTTTAGCCCCCACCCCGTCGCCCTCGAGGAGATCGGCCCCGGCGAAGTCGGGTTCGTGGCCGCCAGCATCAAGAGCGTCGAGGACACCAAGATCGGCGACACCATCACGCACGTTGCGCGACCCGCCCCGGCCGCGCTGCCGGGGTTCCGCGAGGTCAAGCCCATGGTCTTCGCCGGGCTCTTCCCCACTGACGCGGCCCAGTACGAGGATCTACGCGACGCGCTGGCGAAGCTCCACCTCAACGACGCCTCGTTCAGCTTCGAACCGGACACCTCGGAGGCGCTCGGATTCGGCTTTCGCTGCGGTTTCCTCGGCCTACTCCACATGGAAATCATCCAGGAGCGCCTGGAGCGAGAGCACGACATCGATCTCATCACGACCGCACCCAGCGTCGCCTACCGGGCCTACACGAAGCGGGGCGCGCTGGTGGCCGTGGACAGCCCCGCCAAGCTGCCTCCGGCCGGCGACATCGAGCGGGTCGAGGAGCCCATCATGAAGGTGACCATCCACGTCCCGAACGAGCACGTCGGGCCGGTGGTGGCGCTGTGCGAGGAACGGCGGGGGATCCAACTCGACATCGCCTACCCGACACCGGACCACGTCGTCATCGTGTACGAGCTGCCGCTCGCCGAGGTGATCCTGGACTTCTACGACCGACTCAAGAGCGTCTCTCGCGGGTACGCGAGCATGGACTACGAGCTGGTCGGGTATCGCGCCGATGATCTGGTCAAGCTCGACGTCCTCGTCAACGGGGAGGCCCTCGACGCGCTGAGCGTGATCGTGCACCGCTCCGCGGCGTACAGCCAGGGGCGCGCGCTCGCCTCCAAGCTCAAGGAGGTCGTCCCGCGCCAGCAGTACGAGGTGGCCATCCAGGCGGCGCTGGGGACCAAGGTCATCAGCCGCGTGACGGTGAAGGCCATGCGCAAGGACGTCACCGCCAAGTGCTACGGCGGTGACATCTCCCGCAAGCGGAAGCTGCTTGAGAAGCAGCGGGAGGGCAAGCGAAGGATGAAGGCGGTGGGGAACGTCGAGATCCCTCAGGAGGCCTTCCTCGCCATCCTCAAGCTCGGTACCTGAGCGAGCGCGCCCGGGGCGAGCGCGCGAGAGATCCCCTCCCCCGGGGACGCGATCCCGCCCGGGTCGAGGCGACGAAATCCCTTGCGGGCCCCGTTCGCCTCGGCCTATTCATCGCCCCGATGGGCCAGGCGACGGGACGAGAGGGCTGGCTCTCCGAGCTCGCGCAGGACGCGCCAGCCCACGGGCGCCCCGAGCACGTCGGCACCGTCGAGTTCGGCCCCTCGCTGAAGGTCGAGCGGTTTCGCCTCGCGAACGGCCTGACCTTGTTGCTCTGCGAGGATCACTCGGCGCCGGTCGTCGCCTTTCAGACCTGGTTCCGCGTCGGCTCCCGCGACGAGCGCCCCGGAAAGACCGGGCTCGCGCACCTCTTCGAGCACCTGATGTTCAACGAGAGCGAGGGCTGCGCCCAGGGCGAGTACGACCGCCAGCTCGAGGAGGCGGGGGCCGAGAACAACGCCTCGACGTGGCTCGACTGGACCCAGTACACGGTCGCGGCGCCCGCCGACCAACTCGAGCTCGTGGTCAAGCTGGAGGCCAACCGTCTGGGACGCCTCGTCGTCCGGGACGCCCAGGTCCGCTGCGAGAAGGACGTCGTCGCCAACGAGCGTCGCTTCCGCGTCGACGACGACGTCGAGGGGACGGTGGTCGAGACGCTCTGGGCCACCGCCTTCCAGCGTCACCCCTATCGGTGGCCCACCATTGGCTGGATGGAGGACATCCAGGGTTTCACGACGGAGGACTGCGTCGCCTTCTATCGCGCCCACTACGCGCCGAACAACGCGACCGTGGTGGTCGTGGGTGACGTCACCGAAACACGGCTGGTGCGCCTGCTCGCCGAGGCGTACGGCGCCTTCCCGCCGGCAGACCCCGTGCTCGAGGACCTCTGGCCCGAGCCCCCACAGCGCGAGGAGCGACGGGTCGAGCTTCACCAGCCGACGGTGACGGAGAAGCTCGCCGTCGGCTACCACGGCCCCGCGCTGGGAGACGCGGACCACGCGGCAGCGTCGGTCCTGGTGGAGATCCTCTTCGGAGGCCGGGCCAGCCGCTGCCACCAGGCCCTCGTGCGTGAGCGCGAGGTCGCCATCGAGGTCCGGGCCTCCGTGGGCCAGTTCCGCGACCCGAGCCTCATCGAGGTCTTCGCCTCCGCCCGCGAGGGGCGCCGCGCAGAGGAGCTCCTCGCCGCGCTCGACGCCGAGATCGACCGGGTCATCGCCTTGCCCATCCCGGAGCCCGAGATCGAGCGTGCCCGTGCCCGGCTCGAGCTGGCGCTGGTGTCGAGCCTGGAGACGGTGGACGGCAAGGCGTCGACCCTCGGCTTCTACGAGTCCGTGCTGGGCCAGCCCGCGCTCGCGTTCGAGCGGATCTCGGCGCTGCAGAGCATCGACGCTGGTGCCCTCCGGCGGGCGGCACGGCGCTATCTCGATCGCGATCGACGCAGCCTGGTCCTGGTGCGCCGCTCGAAGCCGTCGCCCCTCGACCCCGGGAGCGATGACGCGACGACGGCCCCGGACGGTGACGACGGGGGCCACGAGTGACCCCCCTCGACGGCCTGCCCGCACCCGCGCCCCGGGTGCTGATCGAGTCGAGTCGCGCTCTTCCGCTCATCGCCGTCACCGTCGCGCTCCGCGCCGGTGCCATCACCGATCCACTCGACCTGGCAGGGCGAGCGCGGTTCACCGCCCGGTTGATGCGGCGAACGGCCGGCGGCCGCGACCCGCTCGAGCTCGACAACCACATCGACCGGATGGGCGGAGCGCTCGGCGTCGACGCCTCCCACAGCTGCGTGGTGTTCCAGGGGGTCGTCCTGAGCCGGTCCTTCCCCCGCTTCGTCGAGCTCCTCACCGACGTCCTGGCCCGGCCGGGCTTCGCCGGCGACGAGGTCGAGCGGCTGCGCCGCGAGAGCGAGAGCGAGCTCGTGGAGGCACTGGACGACGATCGCACGGTGGCTCAGCGGTGGTTTCGGCGACGCCTGTTCCCCGAGGACGCCTACGGCCGCCCCGTATCGGGGACCCCGCGCTCCCTCGCGCGCCTGACGCGCGAGGCGGTGGCCGAGTTCCATCGCGCCCAGGTGTCGGCCGACAACGTCGTCGTGGCGCTGGCGGGCGACGTCGACGAGGATCGGGCGCAGCGGGCCGTCGCCCAGCTCGTGGCCGCGCTGCCGCGGGGCGACCGCTTCACGGATGCCTCGCCCGATCCTCGTCCGCGCCAGGGGCGGCACCTGGTCCTCGTCGACAAGCCAGACCGAACCCAGACACAGATCTTCGTCGGTTGCCTCGGGACCCGTGCGGACGATCCGGATCACACGGCGCTCCTCGTCGCCAACTCGGTCTTCGGCGGCACCTTCGGCGCCCGGCTCGCCCGCGAGATCCGGGTCGAGCGCGGGTGGTCATACGGGGCCTACTCCTCGCTGGCCGTCGATCGGCGCCGACACGCATTCTCCGTCTGGACCTTCCCCGCCGCCGCTGACGCCCCGGCCTGCCTCCACCACCAGATCGACATGCTCGAGCGCTGGCGCGAGGACGGGATCACGCAGGACGAACTCGAGCGAGCGCAGAACTACCTCGTCCGTTCCCACGTCTTTGCCATCGACACGCCCGCCAAGCGCGTCGGTCTGGCCCTCGACGAGGAGCTCCACGGGCTCTTCCCCGGCTATTACGAGCAGTTCCGGGAGCGCGTTCGCGACGTCACCCGCGAGGCGGCCAACGCGGCGATTCGACGCCGCATCGATCTCGACGGGCTGCTCGTGGTCGTGCTCGGCACCGACTCGGTCGTCGGTGGCCCCGTCCGCGAGGCCATCCCGCGCCTCGAGAGCGCGGAGACAGTCCCCTTCGACGACGACCTCTGAGCCGACCCCAACGACGGTCGGGCGGGAGCGCCCGATCGCTCGCCACCGCGCGGCGCCGCCCCGGGGCGGCGCCGCAAACCGGCGGTCAGAGGTTCAGGTACCCGAGGATCCCGATGGTGAGAAACCCGATCCCGTACATGTTCAGATCGCCATCGGCGCGCCCCGGCGGATCCCAGTCCCCGACCAAGCCCAGATCGAACGCCGGACCGACGGTGAACGCGAAGCCTTCCGACGGGGAGAGGACGAAGGCGGCCTCGACGTTCAGCGCGAGCACGGACGCATCGGTGTTGCCGCCGAGCCCCGCCGCTCCGTCCGTGAGGGCGTAGTAGCTCAGGCCGCCGCGAGGCCAGATCCCCGCCCAGTCGTTGAACATCCACGCCCCGCCAACCCGGGGGGCGAAAAGGAACGAGCTGCCGTCGTAGTCGTTGTCCCCATCGTCCCAGCTCCCGCTCGAGTAGCCGATGCTCCCGCCAACGCTCAGGTGATCGATGACGAAGTAGTCAACGCTGAGCCGCGGCACCGTGTACGGCGTCAGGTGGTTCGCCTGCCAGAGCAGGCCGATCTCGGTACCGTCCACGTCGACGCCGCCGAAATCGTCATCGGGATCGACCTCCAGATGCGTGCGATACAGGCCGAAGAGCCGGTCCCCGGCGAAGGAGAGCGTGCCCCGATCGGCGAACTGCTGGGCCGACACGGATCCGGCGAGTAGCAAGGACGTCGAAGCGACGGCGAGTGCGATGGTCTTTTTCATGGCTCCCTTTCGTCAGTTTCATTCGTGCCCCACGGCCATCGTCGAGCACGGTTCGACTTCAGCAGAGGCCCAGGCGCTCTGCAACCTCCGCGGACACCGTGTCGGCAATCGCGGCGAGTTCCCGCTCGAACGATGACAAATCATCGCCGCGAGCGACCGCGCGGGAAAGCTCGGTGTAGATCTTGAGCTTGGGCTCCGTGCCGCTGGGACGGACGAGCACCCGCCCGCCGCCGTCCAGCGTCAGCTCGACCAGGTTCGCCGCCCCGAGCCACGGCGGCCGCGCCGCGGCGCCCACGGACAGATCCCAGACGCGGTCCACGCGCTGGCCGCCGAGTCGCTCCGGGGGCGCGCTGCGGAGCCGGGCCATCGCGGCGTTGATGGCGGCCGCGCCCGCGAGCCCGGAGCGCACGATCGACCGGGGGCGGCTGACCCACAGCCCGTGCCGCACGGTGAGCTGCTCCAGACGCTGGCGGACGCTCGACCCCTCGGCCCGGCAACGAGCGGCGAGGTCCGCGAAGAGCACCGCCGCGCTGATGCCGTCCTTGTCACGAACCATCGGGACCGCGTAGCCGAGCGCCTCCTCGTAACCGAAGACGAAGCGCACCCCCGCCGTCCGCTCGAGGGCGAGCCCCGCGTTACAGATCCACTTGAAGCCGGTCAACGTCCGCTCGAAACGAGCCCCGTGAGCCACTGCCAGCCGCTCGAGCATGGAGCTTGAAACGATCGTCGACACCACCAGCGGCATCGGCGTCCGACTCGCAGAGGACAGGAGGTGATCGGCGAGCAGGATCCCCACTTGATCCCCGGTGAGCTGCACGAAGCGCCCGCCCGGCCCCGGCACGCAGACGCAGAGGCGATCGGCGTCCGGATCATTGGCGAGGAGGAGATCGGCCCCGAGCGCAACGGCTCGCCGCACACCGAGGTCGAGCACCCCCGGCTCCTCGGGATTGGGCAGCGGCACGGTCGGGAAGCGACCGTCCGGTGCGGCCTGCTCGGGGACGACGTCGACGGCGGCGTACCCCGCGCGGCGCAGCGCCCGCTCGACGAATCGCGCCCCCACTCCGTGGAGGGGCGTGTATACGATGCGCAGATCGCGCGCGCCCGGGGCACCGGCTCGGACCAGGTCGAGCTCCGCCAAATAGCGCTCGAAGATCTCCTCCGAGATGGGCTCGGCGCCCGGCTCGGCGCCCGACAGCACCCCCTCCCGCCGGCGCACGGCGCGGGCGGGGCCGACCGCGCCGATCCGCCGCACGATCTCCTCGTCCTCGGGGGCGCCGAGCTGCGCGGCGTTGCCGGCGTACACCTTGATCCCGTTGTACTGGGCCGGGTTGTGGCTCGCCGTGACGACCACGGCGGCGATCGCGCCGAGCTGCTTGGCCGCGTAGGCGGCCAACGGGGTCGGCACCGCTTGCTCGAAGTAGCGCACCCGGAGCCCGGCGGCGACGAGCACGCCCGCCACCACCTCGGCGAGCGCGGGGCTCGAGAGGCGCGCGTCATGGGCCACGACCACCGGCAGCGCACGGGCGTCGGGGACCCGATCCAGGAGGTGCTCGGCGAGCCCACGAGCCACGCGCGTCACGACCGCCTGGTTCATGCGGTTCGGCCCGGCGCCGACGATCCCACGCAGCCCGGCCGTGCCGAACTCGAGCGAAGCTCCGAGCCGCTCCGCGAGCGCCTCCTGGTCGCCGGCCGCGACGAGGGCGGCCAGCTCGTCCCTGGTGGTTGGGTCCGGATCCCCGTCGATCCAGGCGCTGGCGATAGGCCCCCAGTCGCGGCAAGGCTCGTCCGACATAGCGAGCACTCTTGTATCCCACCCCGGGCGAGAAGCCAGCGGGCGGGACTCCGAGGGATTCGGGCCTGATCGAGCCCGATCCGGCACGGCCGCCTCGGGAGCCGCGTGGGGCCGAGCCGACGCGATCGAGCCGCGGTTCACTCCGGCGTGCCGCGCGTCGGGAACCGCCGCGACCGGGTCGAATCTCCCCTGAACGCGAGCTGCCCGCAGGCACCACCGACTTCGTCCCCGCGTCGGGTACGCAAGAAGGCGCTGAGGCCCGCGCGCACGAGCAAATCCCGAAACGCCTCGACGCGCTGGGGCGAGGGGGCGTCGAACGGCGCCTCCGGCACGGAGTTCAGCGGGATGAGGTTCACCTTGACGCGAAGACCGCGCAGGATCCGGCTCAGCTCTCGGGCCTGCGCGAGGTCGTCGTTGATCCCCGCGACGAGGGTGTACTCGATGGTGATTCGCCGCCGACGCGGGAGCGGATAGGCATGGAGCGCAGCGATGAGCTCCGCGATGGGGTACCTCCGGTTCACCGGAACCAGGCGGTTGCGCGTGGCGTCGTCGGCGGCGTGCAGCGAGACGGCGAGCCCGATCTTGCCCCCGAAATCCTCCCCCAGGCGGCGGATCCCCGGCACCAGTCCGACGGTGCTGACCGTGATGCGGCGGGTCCCCAGCCCCATCCCGTCGGGGTGGGTGAGCAGCCGGAGCGAGCGCGCCGTGGCCTCGTAGTCGTGGAGCGGCTCCCCCATCCCCATGAGCACCAGGTTGCGGAGCGACTCGCCGTCCGCGAGCTCCCGGCGAGCCGCGGCCACCTGGAAGACGATCTCCGCAGCGTCGAGGCTTCTCCCGAGACCGCCTCTCCCGCTCGCGCAGAACGGACACCCCATGGCGCAGCCGTACTGCGTCGACACGCACAGCGTGACGCGGCGGGCCGCGACCGCCGCGACCTCGCCGTCCTCGTCCTCGTCCTCGTCGTCGGCGACCGCAGCGTCCGCGTCGGTGACCGGCTCCGCGGGATCCGGTCCCATCGGGATGAGGACGCACTCGACGCGAGCGCCACCGTCGAGCGCGACGAGCAGCTTCCGCGTTCCGTCGCGAGCGCGAAGGACCTGCTCGACGTGCCCCGGCTCGAGGGCTCCCTCCGCCGCGATCGCCTCCCGCAGCGACAGCCCGAGATCGGTCATCCCGGCCGGGTCGAAGACCCCGCGGGCGTGGAGCCACCGGAACACCTGGCGGCCCCGGTAGGCGGGCTCGCCGCGTGGCGCGAGCACCGCCGACCATTCGGCAGGCAGCCGTGCCAGGGGGCGCAGCGCCGCCGCCGCGCCCGCCGCAGGCGGCGTGCCAGCGGTCATCGGCGCTTGGCCTCCTCCCAGTAGCCGTCGAGCTCGCTCAGTGCCAGTCCACGACCGGGCCGCCCGTCGTCCCCCTGCGGCCAGTCCCCATGCCGCTCCCGCACGCGGGCCTCCACGTGGGAGAACCGCGAGGTGAACTTGTCCGCGGTCCGGCGCAGCGCGACCTCGGCATCGAGCCCCAGGTGCCGCGCCAGGTTGACCAACGCGAACAGCACGTCGCCGAGCTCTTGCTCGCTCGCCTCCCGCGACCCGCTCGCGATCGCCGCGTCGAGCTCCTCGAGCTCCTCGGTGACCTTCTCGCGCGAGCCGCGCCCGTCGGGCCAGTCGAACCCCACCCGCGCGGCCCGCTCGCTCAGGCGACGCGCCCGCTCGAGGGCGGGCAGCGCGCGAGGAACGCCCTCGAGCAGGCCGCGCCGACCCCGCTCGGTGACCTTGATCGCCTCCCAGTTGACGACGACCTCGTCCGCTCCCTCGACGGCGACATCGCCGAAGACGTGCGGGTGCCGCCGCACTAGCTTCTCGCAGATCCCGCGGACCACGTCGTCCGGACCGAAGTCGCCCGCGCGCCGGCCGAGCTCCGCCTGGAACACGATCTGCAGCAGCAGATCCCCGAGCTCCTCGCAGAGGTGGGGGGGATTTCCCTCGTCGATGGCGTCGATGACCTCGCAGGCCTCCTCCAGCACGAAGGGGCGCAGACTCTCGAGCGTCTGCTTCCGGTCCCACGGGCAACCGTCGTCAGCGAGCAGCCGCTGCATCAACTCGACGAGCCGTTCGAAGGTCCGCCCCGACTGGACCGCCAGGGGCAAGGGTGAGGGGACAGGGAACGGTCGCGGCATGAGCGGGGCTCGAGCGGTGAGATACCAGGCGTGACACGGCGGCGACGGCGAACCGCCGGCTCGCCGAGGGCGGTCCGTACCACACTCCCGGGGCAACGCACGACGCCGCTGGGCGCGTCGCCTCAGCGCGCGCGGGGGGCGGCCATGGCGGCCCCCGAGGGCGCCTCGTGACGGGACCTGTCCCCCAAAGGCCGGCCCCGCCCGCGCTCGGTCCCTCAGAGCTCCGTAGCCAGGCGTCCCTCGAGACCGCCGACGGTCACCGCGGCGCGCGCGTCCACCGCCGTGCGCAGCACGCGCACCAGCGCCAGGGCGTGACCGCGCGCGTCGCTCACGGCGCTCGTCGTCACCTCGCCGATCGGGGCCCCGTCCTCTGCTTGGCAGACCGGCGACCCGCGAGGCGGGGCGACCCGACCATCGAGCACGACGAGCGCCAGGCGCCGCCGCACCTTGCCGCGCTGATCCGTCATGCACACCACCTCCTGGCCCACGTAGCAGCCCTTGGTCCAGCAGACGGCGCGGTGATCGAGCGCCGCCTGGTGCGGGGTGTCCTCCGGGCCGAAATCGACCCCGAACTCGGGCCAAGCGTGCTCCAGACGCAGGCGCACGAACTCGTCCCCTCGAGCCACGACGACCCCCGGCTCCACGCCGACGAGGCTCTCGAGCGCCCGCGGCACCTGAGCGGGCGGCACGACGAGGGCCCCGCCGCCGATGCCGAGCCAGTCAATCCGCGCCGACACCGCGTCGGACAGGTGCCCGGCCGCGGCGGCCGCGACGTCCCCCGCCCGAGGCCCGTGCACCGAGATCCAGGCGTGAGACGCGGTGACGTCGAGGATCTCCGCGTCCTCCATCACGAGCATCCGGTCCAGCGACTCGCGCAGCGCCGGTGCCGTCCCGCAAGCGACCGCCACCAGAGCCCGATCCGCGGCAGCGATCACGGACACGTCCGAGCGGATCTTCCCCTGCCGGCTGAGCAGCAGGCCGAAGCTGCCGCTACCAACGCCGAGGCGCCCCACGTCACAGGTCAGGATCGCGTCGAGCCACCGGAGGCGATCGGGACCGCGCACCTCGAGCGTCCCGCGATCGGACCAATCCACGACCAGTGTCGTGCCAGGCCCCCTCACCGCCGACCCGTCGCTCATCTCGGCCGCTCTCCCCCGTACACCCGTGCCACGGGGCGCGGGCGAGGGCGCCGCCCCTCCCTCCCCGCGTCGGTCCCTCGGCGCGGACACACCCGAGGGTCACTCGCCATCGGGGCTCTGCACGGGGAAGATGGGACCCTCGCGGAGTTTCACCGTGCGCGTGGCGCCATCGGCCTCGAGCAGAGCCAGGGAGAACCCGGTGCGGAGGTTCGCGTTGACGAGCGAGCGCGCCTCGCCGTCGGCCATTTCCCGGACCGGCTTGCCCTGGATGGCGACGATCCGGGCACCTGCCACCAGACCCGCGCGGGACGCCGGCGACTCGGGCTCCACCCGGGTGACCACGACCTCTCCGAAATGGACCTCGAGCGTCACCCCGACCCCCCACACCGCGTGGGCGGGCTCCACGAGCAACGTGACCGTCGCCCCGTTGTCGCAAAGGACCTCGCGACGACCGGTGAACGCATCCTCGTCGACGCCCGTGATGTCGACCATGCAGATGGGCCGATGCTGGACCGAGTTGCTGTCGAACAGCTCGATCCGCACCTCCGTGCGCCGCCCGATCCGGTAGTTGCCGCCGGGACTGCCCGGCCAGGTCGGCTTGAGCGTGTTCGCCTGCGGGCGAGTGCGGAAGATCTCCCGGCCGTCCAGGAAGACGATGGCGAACGGATCCGGCGCCTTGCCCCCGAGCTCGTCCCAATCGCGACCATCGCGCGTGCGCTTCGGGATCCTGGCGCTCCCCATCTGCAGGTAGACCAGATCCTCGGGAGGAGGCGGATCGAGCTCGCTGCTCGCCACCGGAACCTCCCGCATCGGCGTGGCGAAGGTCGGGTAGACGGTCGCGCAGCCGCTGGTCGCGGCAACGATCAGGACCGCCATGCCCAGCAGGACCGGAAGCGCGTCGGCGAGCCGTGACGCCCCCGCGCTCCCGGCCGGGACCCGGACACGTCGCCACCCCCGAGCGGCCGCGAGGTGCACCGGACCAGAGTGGAGATCGGGGTGGGTGTCGCCCATGTGCGCGCCCCAGTTCTAGCCGATCGCCGGCGCTTCGTCAGCCGCCGGAGCGACCCGCTGAGGGCAGGATCTCACCTCCGGCGTGGCGAGCCGATCGACGCCGCGACGTTGGCCGATCCGGCCCTCGAGCGGCCATGGGTTTGATTGCCGCGAAGAAGCAACGACTCAGAGCACCGAGCGAGCAGCAAATCTCGCCAAACGCGCCCTGGGAAACGCCCCCTCGCCCCTGGCAACCAGCGGTGGTGACAGGGGGACGTCTATCAGGGCGCCGACGCCGTTGGCAAACCGGTCGGGGCTCCAGAGCGCGACGGGCCAGGTGCGCCGCCGCACGGCCAGCACTATGCTAGGGAGACACGCGGTCGCATCGGGCGAGCGTCCTTCGCGGGCCGCGCCCACGGGACGACCGGAGCCATGGCTCGCCTTTTCGGCCTGATCGGCAACAGTCCTGACCTCGCGATGGGCGTGCTGCGCGCGCACGGCGCCGTGCTGCGATGTCGGCCCCCGGTCGGGGCCTCGGTCGGCTGGGGCGTGGGCTTCTACCAGAACGGCGAGGTGCTGCTGCGACGACGGCCGAGCGACGATCGTCCGCTCGTCGACCCGATCGAATCGGGGATCGAGCTCCGCACGGACGCGGCCATCGGGCACGTGCGCGAGGCCCCGACGGGGGCCCTGCGGACCGAGGACACCCAGCCCTTTCGCTATCGTTCGTGGCTGTTCGCGCAGGCGGGGGCGGTCCACGGCTTCGATCGAATCGGCCCGCGCCTGAGCGAGGACGTCGCCGCGTTCCTCCGGCCCAACGTGCGCGGTGACACGGACGCGGAGCTCTGCTTCTACCTCTTTCTGTCCCATCTCCACGAAGCAGGCGGGCTCGACGCCCCCCTCCGCGACCCGTCGGCGGTGGTCGAAACCCTGCGGGCCTCGCTCGCGGTCATTGACCGGCTCTCCGCCGAGCCGGGGCACCCGGCCAACGACCTCGACCTCATGGTGACCGACGGCGACCATCTCTTCGCGGTCCACCGCAGCGGACAGATGGCGTACCGGACGCTCGCCGGGCGGCGCGACGTCGCCGCGCTCCCGGGCGGAGAGGAGCGGCTCGCCAACCGGGTCCCGGGCATCGACCAGGCGCGGTACACCGTGGTCGCCTCGCCAGTGTCCCCGGCGATGTCCGATTGGACAAGCCTGCCGACCCGGGTGATCGTCACCGCGACCCGTGAAGCGCCGCCGACCCTCGAGCCCCTCTGAACGCCCAGCCCCGACGGCGGGCACGTGGCTCGCCGCCGCCGCCGCCGCGGCGACGGCGGTTGGGGCCTGCGTCCATGCGCCCCCGGCGCCGACCAAGACGTCGGCGTCGCTGGAGGAGGGACCGCGCCGGGCCCCCGGGGTCGTCACCACCCCGGCGGCCGCGCGGCCGTCCGCCGTTCCCCGGGGTGAGACCTCGTCCGGCATCGTCACGCTGCGTACACCGCCCGACGACACGTTCACACGCGAGCTGGTGGCGCGCTTCTTCGCCGCCGTGGTGGCCGAAGACTCCGCCGCGCTAGGAGCGCTCCTGGGCACCGAGGCGTGGGTCGGTGATCTGGAGAAGGACACGCGCTCACCCGCACTGCCCGTTTGGCAGGCACGGATGGCTCGGCTCGAATACGGCGCGCTCGCGGACCGAGTCGTCTATCGGCCAGGTGACGTCAGCGTCTTCCGCGGTGAGTCGGCGGTCGCGCTGGGGGCTCGTCGCGCCGGGGTCCCCGGGGCGGTGCCGCTCGACGCCGTGCTCGTGCGCGTCCCCATCGCCACCCCCCGGGTCGGAACCGCCACCCTCTTCGGCGCCGAGATGTGGTTTGTTTTGATGCCGGGGCCAAACGGGTACAGGATCGCCTGGCTCCTGGAGCGAACCCGCGTCCCGTAGTCCATGACCACCCCGCCTCCGGCTCGATGCCCGCGCTGCGGCGCCCCCGTCGCACCGAGCAGCCTGCAGTGTCCCCGCTGCGGCGGGGTGCAGCTCGCCCCTGCCTCGCTCGCGCGCCCAGTGAGCGGTCAGCCCGGCGGTCCGCCACCTCGCTCACCGAGCCAGGCCCCCTCACCATCGCTCGACCTCGCGGCAGGCGGGGGACCGCCCGGGAGCTGGGGCCCCCCCCGTGACCCGCCCCGACCCTTCCCGGCGGACCGAGTGCGCCCGGCGAGCGCGCACCCGCCCCCGAAGCCAGTTCCCTGGGCGCTCGTGACCGTCGGTACCGTCCTCGCCGCGGCCGCCATCGTCGCGATCGCGTGGCTCGCCTATCCGCGTGCGGTCGGCGGAGAAGTCCCGGCGGATGCGGCGGCCACGACGGACGGGCAAGACGCGCCTCCGCGGAACGACGACGACACCCGCGCCGAGGTCCAGCGCACGGTAGAGGCGACGGAGCTCCTCGGCCGCGCCAAGGCCCGGGCGCTCGAGTGGAACCGCGACGCAGTTCTCGTCACGATCCGCGCCGATCCCATCGTCGCTGGACGGGTGCCGCTCGGCGGCGAAGGGAAGGTCGACGTCGTATTCGGGATCCCGAGCGGGAAGCTCGGCCCCGGAGCGCGCGTCGGCAAGGAGCGCCTCACCGTGACCTTCACGGGCAGCGCGACCAGCACGACCACCCGTGAGGACACCGCCCCGAGCCGCGGCGTCGCGGATCCGGCCTGCACGGGGAACGACGCCTGGCGGGCGGCGGTCGCGTCGGGGGTCCCTTCCAACGCGCGAACGGCGCTCACCTACGTGAGCAGCGAGAAGCACGGCCGTGCGGTGTGGCAAGCGGAGTCGGCGATGGATCCCAAGCTGAACCGCACAATTGACGGCCAGCGCTGCACCATCCTCACGCGCTGAGTTTCGCCGGGGCCGCCCGGGCACGCGCGCTCGGATCGCCGGGTGGCACGACGCCCCTCCCAGCACGAAACGAAACGCCGCTGCGCGCCGCTCCCGTCGCGCCAGCCACCCGCCGACGGCCTGGCTCACCCCGTCTTGCTACATCCCGGCGATGATCTTGAAGGACTCACCCGCGGGGATAAGCTCCAGGCGATTGTCCGCGACCGCCCGGCGCCAGACGTCACCCTTTTGCGTGGGGACCTTGTAGCTCGCGCTGTAGGTGTACTCGACGAAGATCTCGTCGTTACGCCCCCGCAGCACCCGCCGGTACCGGATCTCGTAGCGAATCGCCTTGGTCTGAGCGTACTTTCCCTCGAGGTACTCCTGCAGCCCCGCGTAGTCGAGGTCGTCGGCGGCGTCGGCGTTTCCCCCGTCCTCGTAGTAGGTCGGGTCGGCCATCTCGAGCAGGGCGGGCGTGTTGCGGCGCTCCACCGCCTTTCGATACTGCTCGCAGAACTCGATCACGTCGCGATTGAAGGCGTTGTCCTCGACATCCGTGTTGGGGATGAAGGTCCGGGCACAACCCCAGGCAAACAGGAGTGGCAGAAGAAGCGCAGCGAGTCGCATGGCCGTTTCGAGCAACGCCGCTCCCGGGCGGCTCATTCCAGACCCCGGGAACCTGCCAGATCGCAGGGGCTAGCGGCAAGGAGACGACCCGTCGCCCCCACGAAAGAAACCGGCCTCAGGGCCGTACCTCGGCCTGGCCACGCCCCGGCACGCGGCCCGGGCCGCTCCGTACCCGGGCGCCCTCCGACGACCGAGAGCTCCGCTGACGTGTCGGTCGGCCACACGGCGCGCTCAGCCCTTCACCTTGCGCTGGATGGCGGCCACCACGTCGGCGTCCCGAACCCCATCCGCCTCGGCGCGATACCCGAGGACGATCCGGTGGCGCAGCGCGGGCACCGCCAGCGCCGCAACGTCGGCGACGTCGGCCACCGCCTCCCCGCGCAACGCCGCGCGGGCCTTGGCCGCCAGGACGAGCGCCTGGCTCCCGCGGGGCCCGGCACCGAACCGCACGTACTGCGCCACCTCCTTCGGGGCCTCGGGGCAGACGGGGCGGGAGGCGCGAGCCAGGCGGACCGCGTAGCTCACCGCCTCGTCGGTCACGGGGATGCGAGGCACGAGCGCGCCCAACGCCCGGACCTCGTCCTCCCCGAGCACGGGGGAGATCCGCGGCATTTCTCCCGAGGTGGTCCGCCTGGCGATCTCCCGCTCCTCGGCCTCGGAGGGGTAGTCGACGTGCACCTCGAGCAAGAAGCGATCGAGCTGCGCCTCTGGCAGGGCGTAGGTCCCCTCCTGCTCGATCGGGTTCCGGGTGGCAAAGACCTGGAACGGATCGGGGAGCGCGTGGGTTTCCCCGCCGACGGTGACGTTGCGCTCCTGCATCGCCTGGAGCAGCGCCGCCTGCGTCTTGGGCGGCGTCCGGTTGATCTCGTCGGCGAGGACGAGGTGGTGGAAGATGGGACCGGCCATGAAGCGCGTCTCGCGGCGCACGACGGCGCCGGCCTCGATCTCCTGAAGCACGTCGGTGCCGGTGATGTCGGCGGGCAGCAGGTCGGGCGTGAACTGCACCCGCCCGAAGGTGAGCGAGAGGGCACGGGCGACGCTCGAGACGAGGAGTGTTTTCGCCAGACCGGGCACCCCCACGAGCAGGGCGTGGCCGCGCGCCAGCAGGGTGATGAGCATCGCCTCGACCACCGCGTCCTGGCCGACCACCACCCGCGCCACCTCGCCACTGAGCGCCGACATCGCGGCGCTGCAGCGCTCCAGTAGCTCGAGCGCTTGCTCGTCTCCCTCGGGGATCCTCGGCTTCGTCATCGGTGCAGGAGGCGCAGGGCCGAGGGGAGCCCCGGCGCGGGGCCGCGGAGCTTATCACCCGCCCCCGCTTGCAGCGACCCCGACCCAGACGCTATGGGTCCTGGCGAGATGGACGAGTCGGACGGGGCGACGGCCGAGGTCGGTGCCGCGGCGCCGAGCGGGTCGGCTGGTGTGGTGGCAGCTGACGCCGGCGTGCACATCGTCGTGGAGCGACCACCGCCCGGACTAGCGAGGGGCGCCGTGCCCGCGCCGGCTTGGGTCGTGCTCACCCTCGGCGTCACGCTCGCGACGGCGGGTGCGGCCGCGCTCGTCTGGCGTGCGCTCGCCCGGCGCCGACCGCCACGGGGGCCGCGCGCCCGTCCGTCGGGCGTCACCTGAGCGGCGACGCCCGCGACGTTGCCTGGTACGCTCCCGTCCATGGCGTGGGCGGTCCGAGCCGATTGGGCCCCGTCCCTCTACACGGGAGCCCTGCTAGCCCTACTAGCCCTGCCGGCCTGCGGCGGAGGCCACCCCCCGGCCCGCGCCGCCACGACGGACCAGGTCCCGGTCGCGGCCGGCCTCGGCAACGCCGATCGGGGTCAGGGGTGGCAGGCCACCTCGGGACGCTCGGAGCGCTTCGCCGACGTGGGCTCGGTCGAAGTGCTGCAGGCCCGCCTCAGCGCCGGGGCGCTCGACGGCGTGGCCCACCTCGATCTGAGCGCGCGCGGCTGGGGCCCCCGGCTCGCGGAGGCGATCGCGTCGGCCCCGGGGATGAGCCAGGTGCAGGTCCTCAAGATCAGCGACAACGAGATCGGCCCGGAGGGGGCGAATTGGCTGGCCGAGTCCCCACACCTCGGGAACCTCCGCGCGCTCGACGCTGCCGGGAACGAGCTCGGCGACGCGGGCATGGCCAGCCTCGCCGGCTCCGCTCACCTCGGGAAGCTCCAGGCCCTCAACGTCAGCGGCAACGACATCGGACCTGAGGGGGCCCGAGCCGTGGCCCGATCCGCGACTCTGGCGGGACTCGGTTCGCTCGACCTGACCATGGACCCGATCGGACCCGAGGGGGCCACCGCCCTGGCGGAGGCGCACTTCACCCGGCTCGAGGCGCTGTTCCTGCTCGGGTGCGGGATCGAGGCGAGCGGGGCCGCGGCGCTGGCGCGATCCCCGGCACTTGCCCGGCTCAAGATCCTCGCGCTCTCCGGCAACGCGATCGGCGACCCTGGCGCCCGCGCGGTGGCGTCGAGCTCCGTGCTGACGAGCCTACACACGCTCGATCTGAGCGCGAACGACGTCGGACCCGAGGGAGCCCAGGCGCTGGCAGAGTCGCAGTCGCTCGGGAGCGTGCGGGCGCTCGAGCTTTTCGGCAACGACGTCGGCGACTCCGGAAGGGCCGCGCTCGAGAGGAGATTCGGCGAGGGCTTGAAGCTATAGGAAACCCCGAGCGCCGCTCGAGAACCCTCGGGTTACGGATCATACCTATCGACGTAAGTGCTCAATTTTACATAGTCCTTAGCTCGTCCAGGGCAAGCGCGAGCGCGAGCGGAAATGGGCTCTCGAAGAGCAGACGACGTCCCGTGTGGGGGTGCTCGAACCCGAGCCGCGCCGCGTGCAGGGCGTGGCGACCGAGGCGCGCTGCCAGCGGGCCGAGCGGCGTCCCCTTCGCCTCACCCCCGTAGAGCGCGTCGCCGAGGACCGGTGTCTTGGACCGCTCGGCGAGGTGGACCCGGATCTGGTGCGTGCGACCGGTCTGCAGCCGGCACTCCACCAGGGCCCCCAGGCCACCGGCCAGGATCTCCGCGACGCGCACCTCGGTGACGGCGCGCCGACCTTCGCGGACGAGCGTGCTGAATCGCAGGCGCGATCGCGGGTGCCGGCCGTGCAGCGTGTCGATCGTCCCCTCGCGCGGCACGCCCACGGTGAGGGCGCGGTAGAGCCGATCCACGGAGTGGGAGGCCAGCTGCTGCTTCAGGCCCTCGCGGGCGCGGTCGTCCTTCGCCACCACCAAGAGGCCGCTCGTGTCCTTGTCCAGCCGGTGCACGATCCCCGGGCGCGCCATCCCCGCGCGTCCGTCCGGATCGGCGAGCTCGGCGAAGAAGCCCGGCCGCGCCAGCAGCCCGTTCACGAGGGTCTTGCTGGCGTGGCCGCGCGCCGGGTGGACCACGAGCCCCGCTGGCTTGTCGATCACGGCCAGGTGCTCGTCCTCGAAGACGACGTCGAAGCGCACCTCTGGGTCGGGCTCGGCCTGGGTCGGTGGCGGGGGGCCAGGTTCGACCTCGATGACGGCGCCGGGCCCGACCGCGTCGCGAGGTCGACGCGGCGCCCCATCGACCAGCACCCGCCCCTCCCCGATCCAGCGCTGGATGGACACCCGGGAAACCCCGGGCAACCGGGCGGAGAGCGCCTTGTCGAGCCGATCGCGAGCCGCGTCCGCCTCGATCACGAACCGCAGGGACATGGCGCCCGGACCTCGCCACCCCGGACGGCGGGCGCTACCAGATCCGGCTCTTGATGTGGCCCTTCGACTTCACGAGGATGTCGACCAGGGCGCGATCGTAGAAGTTTTTCCCGTAGAGCTCCGGCGAGACGCGGCTCTTGAACAGGGCTCGTCCCTCCTCGATCTCCTCGTCCAGCTCCTCGAACAGCGTGTCGTGCTCGACCCCGCGAACGATCTTTTCCTCGTTGTAGAGTGAAAGGTCGCTCGCGATGGCGCGAGCGAGCCGACGGGCAGCCTCTTCAGTCTCGATGAGCGGCATGTCGATCGGTCTCCAGGCTCGGTCGTCAGTATCACCGTGCGGCCCGAGGCTGTCAAAACATCACCCGGCGCCGCTGAGCGCCGAGCGACGCCGACCCACGACTGTCCCCGCCAACGCGCCCAGGATCACGAAGGTCACCATCGAGTACCGACCCGCGCCGAAGAAGACGGCGTGCGCCAGGGCGGTCGTCCCCACGACCGCTGCCGCCAGCGCCGCGGGAGGGTGGCGGGACAGATCCCGGCCGATCAGCCCGGCCCCCGCGACCAGGCCCAAGTAGCCAACCCAGCCGTGGCGCCCGAGCGCCGCCGCGATCGAGACGAGGAGCACCGCGGCGAGGAGCCACCGCCTGACCCCGGGAGAACCTTCTCGGCCGCGCCACCCCGCGCGCCCGATCGCGACCAGGGCCGCGAGCAGCACGAGCCGCTGCCAGATCGTCTCGACGACGTCGAGCCACACCCTCGCTCGGTCACCGAAGGCCCCCTCGTTGGCCGTATTCAGGGTGTAGCTGGCGGCGCCGCAGGCATCGAAGGTACTGGCCAGCTTGGCGGGCACGAGCGCGAGCCACCGCAACGGGGCCTCGCGGACGTGACGAGCCCCGGCACGTCCGAAGCACCGATCCTTCTCCACCTCACCGAAGACCTCCCGGCAGTCCGGCGGAACCCGGGGGCCCTCGATGGGGATCCACTGCCCCGCGGCCTCCGGGACCGCGCCGATCAGCAGGTTCCAGCCGCCATTGGCGCTCACGAAGACGCACCCTTGTCGGGCGAGCGTTCCCGGAGGCGTTCCCATCCGCAAGCAGTTACGCAAGCTCCAGGGCGACACGGTGACAAGCGCGAGGAACGTGGTCAGCGCGGCCGCTCTCAGGGCGCCGGACCAGCCGATGCCCGGACGCGCCGAGACCAGGCCGAGGAACGGGGCGACCAGGACGCTCTGCGGCCGGACGAGGGTGGTGACACCGATCGCCACCGCGGCGGCGACGCGCAGGGCGTGCTCCCTCGGCCCGCGCGCCGTCCGCGCCTCGACCGCGAGCGCACCCGCGCTCGCGAGCAGGGCGGCCACGACCCCCTCCGTCATCAGGGCCGGCGTGTACGCCACCAGCGCTGGGTGCAGCGCCACCACGATCCCACCCGTCAGCGCCCCGGCGCGCCCGGTGGCGGAGGCAGCGATCCGATGGCACGCCAAGACGCCGAGCGACCCGAGCACCGCGTTCAGCGTCATCGCCACCCCCGGCGCAGCGCCGAAGACGGCGTAGAGCGCCCCCACCATGGCGGGGTACCCGACCGGGTAATGCGCCGCGGGGGTGACCACGCCGTCGGGCCAGAGCCAGGTGTAGCCGTGGCCAGCGGCGATCCGCTGGGCGACGACCTGGTAGTAGGC
Source organism: uncultured Polyangiaceae bacterium (assembly GCA_964404725.1). GTDB lineage: Bacteria > Myxococcota_A > Polyangia > Polyangiales > Polyangiaceae > JAFGBI01. Next base: position 31,462 of record CAYOLF010000001.1, on the reverse strand, counting down.
GCCATCCGCGACGGGAGGGATGCGTCCCCAGGCCCAGGCCACCACGCCCAGACGCACGGCGAGCCCGACTCCGGCCACCGCCAGGCCGTCGGACCACGGCGCCCGTGCGGCGACCGCGGAGCCCCCGCGCCGCGTGGGCCTTCGGCCGCTCAAGGCAGGTCCCCGATCAGCCCGCAGTGCCGCAGGTCGAGGACCACCTCGCAGAGCGGCAGGCCGACCACGTTCGAGTAGGATCCGTCGATGCGCTCGACGAGGTACGCCCCGATCCCCTGGACGGCGTAGGCGCCCGCCTTGTCGAGGCCCTCCCCCGACTCGGCGTAGCGGCGGATCTCGCTCGCGCTCGCCCGGCGCATGGTCACGCGGGTGCTCACGGTGCGCGCCACCACCGCTGTGCTCGGCGCGTCCCCCCGCGCGATCGCGTAGCGGGTGTGCACCGAGTGGGTGACGCCTGCCAGGCGACGGACCATCGCCTCCGCCTCGTCGACGGTCGCCGGCTTGCCGAGGATCTCGCGGTCGAGGACGACCGAGGTGTCGGCGACAAGCACCGCGGCCGAGGTTTTGATCGCGCCCGCCGCGGCGACGGCGACGAGCTTGTCCATCACGACCCGCTCGAGATACGCCGCTGGCCGCTCGCCCTCGCCGACGGACTCGTCCACCTCGACCGCCGCGACTCGCAGGGGGATGCGAACGGCTTCCAGCAATTCCCGGCGCCGCGGCGAGGCCGATCCGAGCAGCAGCGGGGTAGCTGAGGTGATCATGGCTCGCCGCGACGCGCCCGCATACCACGGAGCACCACGCCACGAAAACGAGGCGGCTGCTGCCCGCGCCGGCGCCCCTCGGGTATCGTGGAGCCGTGGTTTCGAGATGGCAGCGCGGAGCCGGGGCCGGTCGCCTCATCGCCGGCGCCGCCGTGTTCACCTTGGCGAGGGTCGCGAGCGCGGCGGACTGCGCCCCCGAGAGCACCTATTCCTCCTGCTTCGACGCGGACGCGCGCTGGTTGGCGCCCCCGAACGCGCCCTTCCTCGGCGTGCCCGGGGCGGTGCCGCTCGCCGTTGGCCGTCACCACCTCGGGGCGGCCCTCGGCTGGCTGGAGCGCCCGGTCGTGCTGACGCTGCCCAGCCCCGACCCCAACGGTCGTGAGCTCCGCGTCGTCGATCGCGTCGTTACCCTGACGCTGCTCGCGAGCTCCGCCCTCGGATCTCGGGCGACGCTCGACGCGGCGGTGCCGTTCACCCTGGCCCAGCGCGGTGCCGGGATGGAAGGCGTCACCTCGCTCGGCCCGGCACCCGCGCCCCGAGCGCTGCGCGATCCGCGCTGGGGGGTCACCCTGGGGCTACTGCACCGCGAGGGCCGCGTCGAGACGGCGCTCGCCGCCCGCTACGTCGTCGTCCTCCCCCTCGGGGACGAGCGCACCGTCGGCGGGGAGCGCGGCTTCGTCGGCGCCCCGTCGCTGACCTGCTCCGCGCGCCGCGGCCGCTTCTTCGCGGGGGCAGAGGCGGGCGCGCGCCTTCGCGCGGCCGTGCAGGTCGGTGACGCGCGACTCGGCACCTCCCTCGTCGGCGCGGCGGGCGTGGGCTGGGAGCTGCTCCCGGAGGAGCGGCTCACGCTCGCCGCGGAGGCGGTGGCGACGCCAGTGCTGGTGCGACGCCCGACGCTGCCCGGCGCCAATCCCGCCCCGCGCGTCGTGCCCGCCGAGTGGCTCGCCTCGGTGGGCGTCAAACCCCTCGGGCCGGCGCTCCCCGCGGTGATGCTGGGCCTCGGCGGCGGGATCCCGCTGTCCAGCGCGCCGCCCGGGCTCGACGCGACGGGACCGAGCTCAGCGGTCGCCACGCCGCGCTTTCGCGCGGTGATCACCCTCCGCCAGAGGATCGGACCGTAGCCGCCAACCCGCCGCGCCCCCCGTCCCTCTGGAGCAGCAATGAGTTCGCTCGCCGCGGAGAACCACTGATCGTGGCTCTAGAAGGCCCGATCCTCGACGTAGATCTGATCGCCAGCCTGCAGCGGGATATCGGGCGATCGACCATCCATGATCGCGCGCACGCTGACCACCACGGTCATGGAACCGTCCGCCGTCTTGCGCGTCAGCTTGATGCGGTCGGCGTCGGCGATGGCGTTGAGCCCACCGGCGAGCGAGACGGCCTGCACGAGCGTCAGGCCGGGCTCGAACGGAAAGCTCCCGGAGTCCTGCACCTCCCCGAGGACGGTGACTCGCTTGCTGTTGTACGCGCTGACGCGCACGACGACGCTCGGATCCGTGAGCACGCGCTCCGTGATCAGTCGCCGCCGAACGACCTCCTGCACCTGCTGTGGCTCCAGCCCCGCCACCTCCACGCGGTGGATGTACGGCAGATCGACGGTGCCATCCGAGGCGACCTGGTACTCGCGCGGGAGGTCCTTCTCCCCGACGATTTCGACGACGATGACGTCGCTCGACCCGATGGTGGTGCTCTGGACCGGCGCGGGCAGCTTCACCTGAGAGTTATCGGGCTTGGGGCCGCAAGCCAGAAGGCCGACGACGATCGCGAGGGTGCCGAGCCCGCGGGCGCCGCGACCCCTCTGCCCCTGATGCCTCATAGGAACCATCGCCCTCCGACGAAGAACTCGAACCGGGTGAAGGAGAGATCCTCGCTGGATCCATCCCGTCTCACCGGTATCCGGTTGTCGTCCTCTCCCGACGCCTTGTCCAGCGCGGAGGTGAAGCGCAGCGTCGTGTTCACCCCGATGCGGTCGCCGAAGCGGTACTCGCCGAAGAGCAGCGCGTCGACCCGGTTCTCCCCGAAGGCGTCCTTCCGCACCCCAATCGGGTCCATGACGCCATCTACCGGGTCGAGGTCGACGGCGGTCGGGAAGTAGCTCCGCGGATAGCTGATGTGGGTGACTCCCCCCTCGGCCATGACGACGACGGTCCCCCCGAGGAAGTAAGAGACGGAGACGTACCCACGGTCGCGCTGATAGAAGTCGGTGAGGTAGCTGTTGAAGAAGTCGCGCAGGTAGCCGACCGCCACTGAAGAGAGCCCGACCGGTGCGCCGTCCTCCGGCAGCTTGGGCTGCGGCAGCACGAACCACTTGAGCTCGCCCTGGCCGATGAAGCTGTCGAAGTCCTCGACGGGCGCCGCATACGACGGCCGGTAGAAGCTAGCTCCCCAGCCGCCCAGGGCGAGCAGGCCGAAGCGCCGGGTGATCAGGCCCTGGTAGCCGATTCTGGTGCGCAACGGGCGCGAGTCCTTCAAGACCCAGTTGTTGGGGCTGGTGTAGTGAATGGATCCGATCTCGCCGTCGTACACGAGCGCGCTTCGTGGCAAGAAGCGCCAACGGCCGCGCGTCTGCAGGTACTGGTGGCGGTTGGTCAGGTCGCGGAGCTGCCCCCCCTCGAAGAAGTTCAGCCGGAGCTCATAGCCGAGCCGCCAGTCGAGGACGCCGCCGCCCGGCCGCCAGAGGACGCCCGCCCCGAGCCGGACGATGTCACGGTCGAACGCGACGGCAGCCTCGGGGCTATTGGAGGGCTCCATGATCCGCCTGACGTCTGCCAGCAGATCCCCACCGAGCGGTCTGCCGGGACGAAGATCCACCTTCACCCCTAGATCTCCGCTGAGATAGCGCTGCTTGCGCGCGGCCTGCACGGCCGCTGAGCCCCCGCTCAGCGCGAAGAGCTCGCCGTAGGTCGCGGACCCAGTGGCGCGAAAGCTCACGTCCGGCAGTGAGGCGGCCTGCTGCCCGGTGGCGCCTCGCTGGGGCCCGAGGGTCGCGACGGACAGGCTCGGCGTCAGCCGCAGGCGCAGGGTCGGGATTACCTCCTCGGTGCCACCGCCGGCGCGCTGGAAATAGTTGGAGTCGACCCCGATCTCCGAGGCGACGCCGGGATGAAGTTCGAGATCACCGGTACGGATCCCGATCCCCTCCCCGACTCGGCGATCCTTCAGCCACGGCTGCTCCTGCGCGCCCGCGGGACCGCACAGACCACCGACCGCAAGGAGGATCGGCAGGAGCGCGGTCGTGCGCGCAGGGAGGGCAAAGATACGCATGGGGGAGCTGCTCGCCTCGCCCGGATAGCGTATGCCGCTAGGGCCACCGGCTACTGGATGGGGCTGGTCGTCAGTGGCGGGACGCTGAGCAACGGGTCATCGGGGAATTCGGTCGACCCGTCCGGAATATCCGGATCAACTTCCATTGTCACCTCGGAGTCCCCGATGAACCCCTCCTCCTCCCCGATGCACTGGTTCGCTTCCGCCACCATGGCCGCGACGTGATCGCGAAGGACCGTCAGCACGACGTACTCGTGAGCCGCCTGCTCACGGTCGCCGCGGCCTGCCGCACCACGCAGCGTCTCGGCACGGTCCCGCGCCGACCCCAGTGCGACCTCGATCTGGTTCAGTTTGTCCCGCAGACAGAGGAGCTTGACGACGTCGCGCGCCGCGCGGGCCTGCTCGACCTGCTCTCGGACCCGCAGGGCCCCCGCTTCCATCTGGGGAAGGAACGCCGTGACCTCCGCCACCATCTGCGGCGGCGACAGGTCGGGCGTCGTGGGCGCGACTCGATCTGGCGCAACCGCCCCTGCGGGCGCCGCGCCCGACGGGGCGGCCGCGACGCCCAGCGCCCCGAGCAGAATCGTGGTGGCCGGCCAGATCCCGCGGGTCAGCCGGGCGACACGGCGGGTCATGCCGCGCTCCACATATCACCAACTCTAGGGTCGCGATCCGGGGGTGTCAAATGGGCCACGGTCGAACAAGGCGATTCATTTTAGGTACTTGTAGCGCGGCAGCACCGCTCGGCAGGGCTCACGAGCGACCGCGATGCCGGGGACTGGTTCGGTGCACCGTACGGTCGAGACGTTCAGCGGGCCGAGATCGCCAGCGTCACTGCTTCACGAAGGTCACCGGCACGGTGATGGACGCGCTGCCCCCCTCCGGGGGGGCGAACTGGGCGGCCGCGGCCCGCGCCTGCACGCACCCAACCGCCGAGCCCAGGTTCCCGGTCGAGGCAGCGGACACGCCCTGGACCTCACCCCCGGGACCGATGCGGAGCGTCAGCCGGATGGACCCCTCCGCGTCCGGGTTGGCAGCGAGCTCGCGCTGGTAGCAGGCGCGAAAGGTCGCCCGCATTCCCGCGACGACGCGGCTCGCGTCGCTGACGTTCCCGCTCCCCGAGACTCCACCCACCGAGGCATTTCCGACGGGCCCCTTCACCTCTTTGCGCTTCCCCGAGCCGCTGGTCCCCTCCGTCTGCCCGGACACCCCGATGCCACCCAGCGCCATTCCGGCGGATCCGGGGCGCATGGGCCCGCCACCCCCGCCGAGCCTCAGGTCGCCGAAACCTCCGATCCCGACGCCGGCCCCGCTGGCAGCGGCCAGATCGAGCGCCCCGGTCGGCACCTCCCCCCCGCTCAGCACGCCCGCGGTCGCCGGCCCAGTGCCGGCGAGCGCGCCGAGGGTTTCCATCTCGAGCTGCGCCAGCTCGTTGGTGAGCGCCGCCGCCTGGACGGCCGACATCGGGCCAGCCGGCGCGCCGCGGCCCGGGTTCTTGGCGGCCGCCGGGGTCGGCGCGGCGGCCTTCTCCCTCCCGGTGTCGGCGTCCACCGGGGCCTCGACGTCCGGCTCCTCCACCGTCGGCGGGGCGGGTAGCGCGGCGACCGAGTCCACGAGGCTCGCCACGACCAGCTCGTCGTCCACGACCGGATCCAGCCAATCCGAGTAGACGGCGCCGATGGCCATGAAGTGCAGGAGGAAGGACATCGCCGCAATCACCGTCGTCGGCCAGTCGAGTCCGGACGCTCCTCGCGTCAGCGAGGCCGGCAACTGCGGCCGCGGCTGCGGGGGCGCATTAGCCACGAACTGGAACAAGAACGTGACGTCACCGATGGCAACCTTTCCCCGGGAGTCCTCGCCGAGCGGCACGGGGTACGCGCCGGAGCGAGTCCGCCGAACCTGCCGGCGAAGATCCGCCAGATCCGCGGTGCCCGACGCGGACACCACCCGTCCCGTCATCCCCTCCAGCACGTTCAGGTGGTAGGCGTCCCCGACGACCTCGAACAGACGGAAGACCGGGGGCATCGCCCGCGAGGCGACGACGAACTGCGCCTTCTCGCTGGTGCCGACGGTGACGTGGTCACGCACCCGGAGGACGCGCTCGGCAATCACGCGGCCGGCCCGCACCAGCCCGACCCGCAGCACCCGGGGTCCCGCTGGCATGACGGCCCGCATCATGGCGGTCATCTGCCCGGTCCGCTGCGAGGGAACGGGCGGCGCAACGTGGAGATCGGTCATCAGGATCCGGTCGCGGGGACACGCTCGGGACTCGCGGAGCGTCGGGCCGACAGGGTGTCGCCGCGATCCGTTCCCGAGCAGCCGGGAAGATATCGCCGCGCAGCCCACCGATCCAGCCCGCACCCCGAGCGCGACACCGACGCCGACCAGCGCGGTCTGGCGCGGCGACGACGTCGGCACCCCACCGACGGCTTTCGGCCCCGGGACCGACCCGGGACGGTGTGCGCCCACGGCCGGCGCAGCGGACCCCCTCGCTCAGAAGGGGTCGCGATAAACCGCCTCCTCGATCCGATCGAGGAACGGCTGCTTGAGCTCCGCAAGCGTCAGCTTGGGTTGGATCCGGCTCACGTCCACCGCCGCGATCGGCTTCTGGATACGACCCACGATGGTCACCTCGCTGATGGTGATAACGCGACGCCTGTCCTGCGCCTCCGCGAACCGCGCCCAACCGAGCGCGGTCACACTCGCGAGCAGCCCCACGCACCAGCACCGGTACCTCATGGCTGACCTCCTTCGAGCGGCGGCAGCGAGCCGCTGCCGACGTCCGGGCCAGGAGCCGGCACGCCAGGCGCAGCCGGCAACGACCCCTGGCTCGAGTCCGAGGCGGAGTCGACGGGCGCCGGATTCTCCGCTCCTGGACCCGCAGACCCCGATGCACCTGCCCCGCCCTGGTCCGGGGGGACCGCGGCCGCCTTGGGCGGGGGCGGCGGCGGGGGCGGAGCCGCCGCCTCCGCCTCGAGCACGGCCTTCTTGGCCTTGGCGCGGGTGATGAGCTCGTCCGTGTCGTCGGCGCCGCCAGGCTGAGCGCGCGGCCGTCTCGCCTTGAAGGTTTCCAGCGCCTCGATGGCGAGCTCCGCGGCGCGCACGCGCGACACTCCCGGCACTTCTTCCGAGAAAAGGTAGAGCAGGCCGAGGTCGTAGTGGACCTCCACCAGCGTCGGATCCGCGGCGAGCACCCAGGCAAATTCCCGCTTAGCCTCGGCGGTCTTGCCGAGCAAGCGATAGGCGTCAGCCAGATAGAGATGCGCCACCACGTGACCAGGGTCGTAACGCAACGCGCCCTCGAGCAGGGGGGCCGCCCCCGCCGCGTTGCCGGTCTGGAGCAGGTGCTGGGCGAGGTGGAGCCGCGCCTCGACCAGGTCCGGCCGCAGCCGTAGCGCCTGCTCGAACTCCGCGATCGCCTCCCGCCTTTGCCCCTGCTCCGCGTAGATGAGGCCGCGGAGCAGCCGCGCCTGAGCGTTGTCCTTGTCCCGCGGCGGGTTCTCGGCGCCGTAGCCGTCCAGGATCCCTTTCAGGACGTAGAGCGCCAGGTCGAGACGCCGGCTGCGGTAGTGATCGCGCGCCAGCGTCTCCATCGCCGGTCGGTAGTTCGGGTCCAGCTTGAGCGCCTCCTGTGCCAGGCGCTGCGCCTCACTCGAGTCGCCCCGCATCGACCGGATCTCCGCCAACGCCGCGACGATCGCCGCGCTCTTCTTCACCCTCGTCTGCCACTCACGCAGGAACGACTCCGCCTCGTCCGCGCCGGCCGTGCGCGCGGTGAGGACGGCGTACCCCGCGATCGCCGGCTCGAAGTCGGGCACCGTGCCCAGCGCCGACCGGTACGCCGCGCGCGCACCGGCGGCGTCACCGAGGCGCTCCCGCACCACCCCCAGCGCATAGGCGGCCTCGAACGCGCGCGGGTCGGCCTGAACCGCCGCCGCAAATTGTGTCCGCGCCCCCTCCAGATCACCAACGCCGAACGCGCTCATCCCCGCCGAGTAAGCCCGCGCCGCCGCCGCCGACATCCGGGGTCGGGGCGCGCCCCCGCGCACACCGGCGGCGCCGTTGGCGGAGCCCACCGCCCCGCCCATCGCGGCCGGCGCGCTCGCCGCCGAGGCGGCGGCCGCTCCTCTCCCCGGCTCCGGACCGTCGGCGCCGCGACGACCCGCGGCCGCGCAACCCGTGACCGTAGCCGCGGGGCCACCCACGAGCCCGATCACCGCCGCCGTTACGACCCATCGCAGCTGCCCCCGCTGACCCCGGCCGCCCGTCCCCCCCGTCATGGCGTCACCCCCAAGGGCGCCGGCGGCGGCATCGCGTCGACCTTGGGCGGGGCCACGATCCCCGGGCGTTGTCGGACGAACATGCCCGGCTCGTAGGCGAGATCCTTCACCGCTCCGGCGTAGGCCTGCATCCCCGCTTCGCCGATGACATCGGTGAAGAAGGCCAGGCGCCGGATCGCGCGCGTCACCTCCGCGTGAGTCACGTGATAGCGCCGCGACAGCACCACGGCGGCCCCGTACTTGGCGACCATCACCGCGTCCGCGGCGTTGATCTCCTTTTCCCGCGCGTCCCGCCATGCCTGCTGGACCCTGATGCGGACCGCGTCCGCCGTGGCCATCAGATCGGGGTTGCCGCTCTCTTCGGCGCGCTTCAACTTCCGCTCGGTGGCATCGTCGAACAGGCGGAGCGCCGGCGGCCTCGTGTTGTAGAGGCCGGAGCGCAGCGAGTCGTAGAGCGACCCCTGACGCGCGACCGCGACCGCGGTCCACTCGGGCGAGACGTACGCGTCGATGACGTGCTGCAGCCGGTCGAGCCAGCTCTTCGCGGTGACCGCCTCCTTCTTGTACTGGTTGATGACCTCCACCACCGTCCCCTGGTACCGGTGGTGCCCGGTTTCGTAGTCGAACTCCCGAGCGAGCTGCTGATCGATCGCCGTGTACTCGGCCTCGGCCGCCATCCCCGCCTCGACCGAACCGAGAGCGGCGCTCTGACCGTCCTGGCGCGGCGCGACGCTCCGGTAGCGCTCGAACGCCGCGATCGTTTGATCCCACCAGCGCTGCGTGTCGGGCGCTCGCGCGGCTCGCCGCGTCTTGGCGCTCCAGTAGGCGGCCTGCACCACGTAGGGCGCGGCGGCGTCCTGGCCCTGATGCGTCCGGTAGTACTCGTCCATCGCCGCCGTGGCGCGCGCGCGCGCCTGCCGGTTCGCTCCCTCGTCGGGACTGTACTGGTCCCACCGCTTCAGCTCAGAGCTGGCTACGACGAAATCCGCCTCGGCCATCTCCTTCGGTGACGCGGCGAGGGCGCGGAACCGCTCGCGCGCCCGGCGCATGCCGCCCGCATCACCGAGGCTCGCGTAGAGCGCGAGGGACTGCCGGCTCGCCTCGCGTCGCGGCTCCTCGTCGAAATGCTCGTTCTCCGCGATCTGCTCGAAGGTCTCGGCCGCTCGGGGGTAGGTGAAGAACAGGACGTAGGAGCTCGCCAGGGCATCGTAGGCGTCCTTGAGGTAGCCAACGCGCTTCTCGTACCGCGCGCGATCCGGCGCGATGGGGGGCTGGGACGCCGGATCGCCGTTCTGCAGCGCCCGCAGCGTGGCGTCGCTCCCGTACTTGGAGATGAAGAGCTCGTACATCGCGATGGCCTTGTCGTACTCGCCCACCTGCTTATACGCGAACGCCCCGTTCATCGCCGCCTCCGGGGCGTTCTCGTTGCCGGGGGCCTTCTCCAGCGCCACCCGGTAGGCGGCGGCGGCCTCCCGCCAGCGCTGGTTCCGCTCCGCCCCCTCGGGCAGCTTCGAGGCGGCGTCGAAGAGCGCCCCCGCGTCCATGTACGCGGCGATCTCGGACACCGGCTTGCGGATCGCCGCCTCCTTCCCGCGTTGTTCCGCGGTGACGGCGCAGCTCGCCACCTCAGCGAGGCGGCGGCTCTCTCGGACATCGCTGGCGTAGTTGCTCATGCTGATGAGCTTCTCCCACGCCTGGTAGCCCCACTCGTTCTTGCCGCAGTTCGCCGCGTAGATTGGCTCGAAGCGCCGGCGCGCCTCGGCGAAGTCCCCGTAGACGAAGAAGAGGTCTGCGCTCTGAAAGGCGTAGAGCATCCCGTTCTGCTCGGGATCACGATCGACCGGGATCCGCTGGTTGTAGGCGTCCCGCGCCCGCACGCGCGCGAGCACCGACTCCGGGATCGGCGCGGCCACCACCCGTCGCTCCGCTCCCTCGCCGGTGAACTCGAGCCCCGCGCGCCGCGGGATCCCGCGGCTCCCTCCCGACTCCTCGTGGAGCCGGTGCTGATCCTCCACCACCTGATCCGCGAGGGTCACCAGGTAATGCGCCGCCGGCTGGAGGTACTTGTCGTCCTCGTTGGAGTCCCGGACCCCCTCCGCCGCCGCGGTGGCGGCCGCGACCTCGTCCGGGCTCGGGCTCCGGCCGAGCCCGATCTGCAGCACCACTCCGTGAAACGCCGCGTCGGCGTGCCAGAACCGGCTCTCATACGCGTCCAGCGCGTGCGGATCCTGGTCGTGATAGGCACGCCACGCCTCGGCGGCCAGGCGATACTCCGTGATGGAGCGCTCGATCAGGTCCCGTCGTTCCCCCTCGTCGCTCACCTCCTCGGCTCGCGCCCGGAACCCCTTGCCATAATTGGTGTGGTCCGCCGCCGCCCGCCGGAGCCCCTGGCTCGCCAGCTCCTCAGCCTGCTGCAGCGCCTCCGGGTCGTCCTTGTTCGCCTCGGTCCACGCGGTGACCCCGACGTAATCCTTGAGCCGCGTTCGCGCGGCCAGCGCCGCGGCGGCTTGCTCCTGCCGCGAGGCAGACCCCTCCGGCGCCAGCCGCGACAGCGCCTCGCAGAGGTCCGCGACCTTGTTCTGCATCAGTGGTGCGTCGCGATCCATCGGGAACCGCTGCAGCGTCAGCTCCAGCGTCGTGATGGCGTTCCGGTGCTGGGTGATGTCGACGAACTCCTGCGCAAGCGCCTTGTAGACCTCGACGCTCCACTTGGCGTCCTGCGGCACGATCTCCGGATCCTGGACCCGCTCGATCGCCACCGCCATCCGCTGCTCGGCCACGACCGGATCGGGCTCCGTGTCGAGCACGTCGTTGCGCGGTATCGCGGGGTGATCCGCGGGCGGCCCGGCGAAGTCCACGTAGGTCAGCGAGCCGGCGATGTATGTGAACGCCTCGGCGCGGAAATCCGCGCCCGGGTCCCCCGTCCGTGTCTCCTGCTCGTCGGCGTAGCGCAGCAGGCGCACGAATTCCCCCACCGCCTGCTGGTAGCGCTGCTGCTTGAAGTAGGTCCAGGCCTGCTTGTACAGCGCCACCCCGAAGAGCGGCGGCTTCTCGTACTGCAGGGAGTGCCCGTACGCGCTCACAGCCCGGTTGAAGGCGTAGGGCCCGGCGCCGGGATCGATCTGATCGAAGTGGAAGTTGCCGAGCTGCCACCAGACCTCGGCCACGTACCGCGGATCGGCGCCCGTCGCGACGACCTGCGGCTGCATCTCGCAGGAGGCCGGGTACGGATCCTGGAACCGGAGCTCATCCGCGGGATCCGCCCGCGCCACGTCCGTCACCCGCTTGGCTCCGATGGCGTTGGCGTCCAGGGGCAACGGGTTGGCGTTGTACCACTCGTTCCAGAATTTGGTGTCGTGGTCCTGAGCCAGCGGCTCGACCTCGATTCGCCGCGCGTCCGCCGGATCTTCGGTGATCTGGTACCGGTTCTTGCACACGAGCGCCCGCCACGCCTGCTGCCCCTCGTCGATGCGCCCCAGGTCGGTGAGCGCATGGCCAAGGTAGTAATGAACGGCGGCGATCTCCTCGTAGGCCGGATACTCGCGGATGAGCTGGCGATAGAGGGCGATGGCGGGCTCGAGGCGCTGCTCCAGCTCCGCCTCGAAGTCCCCGCGCGCTCGCTCCTCGTACAGCGCCGCCAGACGAAACATCGCGTCGGGTGTCGCGGTGGGATGCGCGTCGGGTCCCCGGTATCGCGCCAGGAATTCTTCCAGTCGACGGATCGCCTCGTCGCGCGCCGCCACCAGCGAGGCGTCCTGTCGGCGGATCTCGGCGTCGAGCGCCGTCAGCACGCGCCGCCGCTTGGACTCGTAGTGATGGCGGACGATCATCGTCAGCGTGTCGCGGAAGCGCGCTGCGCCTTGCTCGTAGTCGCGGGCCGCGGCCTGGAGCGTCCGGAGCGCTCGCAGTTGCTCGGCGGTCGGGGGGGGCGGCGGCGGAGCCGCCCGACGCAGCCCCACCGGGGCCGCCGAGGACGCCGGCGCCTCGGCCGCGGCAGGCGGCGCGGCCAGCACCACCGCGAGCCCGCCGACCGCGAGCCACCACCACGGCCGTCGGGCGGCGCAGCGGCGCCCCCGGCCCGCGCTCACGGCGCCTCCTCCACGTCGTCGAGCACCTCGCGGAGCTCGTCGTCGAGCTTTCGATCCTCGAGGGCGCGCTCCCGCTGCAGGCTTCGCACCCCCATCCGTCGCTCCTCGCGCGCCTCCCACGCCTGCTGGACGATGCCGACGTCCGCGCGCAGCACGATGCTCTTCAACCGTTCACCCACCACCGCGACGCTCCGCCGAGCCACCTCGCCCACCAGCGCGCGCGCCTCGTGGTCGAGGGTGTCGAGGTCCGCCGCGTAGCGCTGGAGGTCGGCAACCTCGCGCGCGACCACGTCCATCAACTCCCCGGCGCGCCGCTCGGCCTCCGCCAGAAGCTGCGCCCGGACGGGCACGAGCCGCGCCTCGGCGCGCGCGATGCGATCGAGCAGGGGCAGCATGGACCGCGCGTAGTCTCGAGCGCGAGCGTCGTCCTCCCCCGCCGCGACCAGCGCGACCTCCCGCGCCAGGTCCGCGGCGAACTGGCTCCGCACCCGCTCGTCGTCGACGTAGCGCTGGTCGCCGAAGCCGATCTGGACCCGTCCGGACTCTACCGCCTCCCGATACTCCGTGATGCGACCGTCGAGGGCGGCGACGGCGCGCTCGTTGGCCTCGATCTCGGCGCGATACCGCGTCAAGGTCGCCGGATCGATCGTCAGCCCGAGTTCGCGCGGCTCCTCCACGACGCGCTTCAGCCCGTTGACCAGCGCCTGCAGGGCGTCAGCCTGGAGCTGGAGGCGCTGCAGGGCCTGTGACAGCTGGTCCCACTGCCGTTTGCCTGACTCCTCCCGCCGCTGAAAGTCGGCCCCGGAAGCGGGCAGGTGGCGCACCCGGTCCATCCGCGCCCGGCGCGCGGCGCGTGCAGTCGCGAGCGCAGCCCCGACCTCGCGACCGGCAACCTCGTCGAGTCCGAGCGCCAGCGTTCGACGCGCGCGGCTGAGCTGGTTGAGGGGCGCCAGCACCTCCTCCAGCGCCGCCTGCAGCTCCGGGAAGGCCCGCACGCGCGTGGTCGACGAGAGCACCGCCCGGAGCCGCCGGGCGAGGGTCTGCGCGTCGCCGAGCAGCGCACGCGACCGGTTCACCTCGTCGATCATGGCGAACGCGTTGGCGTCCTCGGCCTCCTGGCGCGCCCAGCGGAGCACGATCGGAGGCAGCGGGCGCGTCCCCGACGGGGTCAGGGAGGCGTCGTTCACCACCGGGTCGTAGTAGGCGGCCGGATCCGTGTTCGTGGCGAGGAAGTCCGACACCTGGCGCCGGATCGGGTCGAAGCGCTCGCGGACCCCCTGGTAGATGGCGAGCGCGGATTCGAAATCGCCCGCGCGAAGCCGCAGGTCGGCGCGCAGGAGGGCACCGTCGGCCAGATCGAGGCGGTCGGGATCGGTGACCGCAAGCACCTCCAGCGCTCGCTGCGCCCGCTGGTGATCACCGAGCCGGACGTACACCCACGACAGCTCGTAGAGCATCGTCGAGAACTCCGGCGACTGACGGCGGACGTGGCTGTAGGCGTCCGCCGCGTCGAGGTAGCTGTCGGACTCGTGGCAGAGGCGCCCGATGGCCATCCAGGCGAGGTCCACGACGTGACGGTGCTCACTGGTATCGACGGGCAGCCGCGTGACGCGCCGGAACTGGTCGACGGCAGCGGCAAAGCGGACGAGCGAGCCGACCGGAACCGCGTTTCCCTCGGCGTCGACCGCAGGCTCCACGGCGGGCTCGAGTTGCGCCTCCTTGGTGAAGACCACGCCGAGCAGGTACTGGCTCTGATGGGCGTAAGGGGCGCTGGTCGGGACCGCAGAGAGCTCCCGGCGCGCAGTGGCGAAGTCGCGCCGGGCGAAGGCGACCTTCCCCCGCGCGTACTGGAGCGACCCGGTCGCGTCGGTGTCGGGCAGCTCGCCGAGCCGCGCCACCAGCCCGTCCACCGCGGCCAGATCGTCGGTCCTCAGCGCGATATCGACCAGCCTGCTGAGCGACCGACCCGCATACGGCGCGTAGGCGCGCTGGCGAAACCCGTCGAGGATCTCGAGGTAGCGCCGCCGCGCCGAGAGGAGCTGCTCGCTCCGAAAGTAACTCTCGCCGAGCAGGAAGAGCGCGTCGGCATGAGCGGCCGCGGGGACCCTCCCCTGGCGGAAGAGCTCGTCCACCTGGCTGAACGTCTGGATCGCGCGCTCGTAGTCCTTGTTGCGAAGAAAGATGTCCCCCTCCGCAATCCGACGGGCGACGGTGGGCGATCGCGGCGCGAGCCGCGTCGCCTTCGCCTGGATCGCGCCGACGCCCGCCTCTACGCGGCGCACGGCGGCTTCGGCGGTGGCTTTCGCCTGGTCCGGTCGCAGGGCGTGCGCGGGTCGGACCGAAACCAGGAGCGCGAGGCACGCGGCGACCGCCCCGACCCGTGCGCACCGGGGTTCCGTCACGGCACCCCGGTCTTCGCTCCGCCCGCTGCGCTCCCGCCGCCGCGCGCGCCGGCTCCGGTCGTGGCACCACCCCCGCCCGCACCCGCCTTGACGGTCTGCTTGAAGCGGATCGCGGGGCGCTCCTCGAGCGGCGTCGTCACGCCTCCCTTCTCCCAGGCGACGACCTCGAGCACGATCGTCTTCCCCTCGGTCACGGTGAAGGAGTGGCTGGCGCCCGTCTGGAACCGATAGCCCCGGAGGTAGGAGAAGACGCCATACCCATAGCCCTGCAGCTTGATCTGCACCTGCAGCGTGTGGTCCCCCGGCGGGATCGACCCGGTGTAGACGGGGATGGAGCGCTGCTCAGCGAGGGCGCCGGTGTCGTCCTGCTTGCTGTACTGGATCTGCCCGTCGAGCACGAAGAGGGCGCTGGTCAGGCGAAAGGCCGAGGAGAGGTCGTTCTGGAAGCGGATCTCGGCCCTCGCGCCCCCGATGCCGCCGGAGAGGATGGTGTCACTGAGCAGGCTGAGCCGCGTGTGGCTCCGCCGGATCTGCTCTTTCAGGTCGTCGATGCGCTGGGAGAGGTCGCGCATGCGAACGAGGTAGGTGGAGCCGTCGAGGGCCGGGGGCGCGCCGGCTCCAACCCCGACGGCGGTCCCGGCGGCGCCGGCCGGCACCGGCTCTCCGCTCGGCGCCGGCGCGCCGCCAGGCGCCCCCTGACCGCCGCCTGGGGGTGGAGCGGGTGGCAGTGGCGGAGACATCGCCCCGCCCTCGGGAAAGCTGGCCTCCGCCGCGGCACCCGCTGGCCCTGGGGCCGCTCGCGTCACCCCGCCGGACCTTGGGGCCGACGAGGCCGGCGTCGCGGACGCGACAGCCCCCCTTGGCGGTGCCGGGGGCGATTGCGCCACGGAGATCCTGGCCACCAGGACCAACGTCAGAAGGGTGACCCACCGAGCTAGCGATCGGAGCGGCGCCCCCCATCGCGGGCCAGGGACACCCCCACCACCTTCCGTCCACGCCATGGATTCCATCGGCTACGGTGCCCGGGAGCGTAGCAGACGCGTGCCCGAGGCCGCCCCCCCAATGCGCGTCGGACCGCGGCGACGGCTCTGCACGGCCGGCCGCCCGCGGGCCGAGCGGGGTGAGCTCGGTCGACGGGGGGGGGCGCGCGAGCGAACGGCGACGCCGCCGGCGGGGTCGGTCCCCAAGCGCAGCAGACCGGAACGCGCCGCGAAAGGCCCGCCGATCGCCGCGGTCGCCTTGCTCCGAATGGGGCAGGCGGGTACCGTCCCCAAGGGAAGGCGAAGACCCGAAGGGACGTCCGACGTTGGAAAATGGCTCGGGAATTCCAGCCTGCGCGCCGCTGGGGTCGAGGCGGGCCGCCGCTCACGACCACCCCGCGCAGCGCCGGCTACCCCCGTCGAGCCCAGCCGTCGCCGGCCGCGCGAGGGGGGGCCGCCCGGGGTCGAGGTACGTTCCATGACGGCGGTCCAGGGAGAGGCCACCGACGAGATGTTGATGGTCCGCTACCAGCGCGGCGATCGCGGCGCGTTCGCGGAGCTTGTCCGACGCTATCAGGGGCCCGTCTTCAATTTCTCCTATCGCCAGCTCCGCCAGGGACCACTGGCGGAGGACGTCACCCAGGAGGTCTTCCTCCGGATCGTGCAGCGCGCCGCGGAGTTCAAGCACGAGGCGCGCTTCTCGACCTGGCTCTTTACCATCGCCCGGAACCTCTGCATCGACCAGCAGCGCAGGCAGGCCCACCGCCAGCACCCCAGCCTCGACCAGCCCGCGACCGGCGCTGCCGGCGAGGCGCCGCTCGGCGAGCGCGTCGCCGACCCACGCCCCGCCGCGGCGACGGACCGGGCGGCGGCGCGTTCCGAGGTGGCGCTCCGCATCGTCGAGGCGGTGGACCACCTCCCCGACGAGCAGCGGGAGGTCTTTCTCCTGCGAGAGATCGCCAGCCTTCCCTTCCGCGAGATCGCCGAACTCACCGGCGTGGGAGAGAACACGGTGAAGAGCCGCATGCGGTACGCCCTCGACCGGCTCCAGGAAGCGCTCGCCGACTTCGAGGAGTACGCGCGCGCGCTGCGGTGAGGCGAACCACGAGCGAACAGGACGCGGACTAGCGTGGATTGCGAGAAGTTCGATCGAGTGGTGCTCGACCTGCTCTACGACGAGCTGGACGAGCTGACCGCGGCCGCGGCGCGCAGGCACATGGATCACTGCGCGCGCTGCGGGCCCATCGGCGCCGCGCTCCGCGCCACCCGGGAGGTCGGCGTGTTACCGCGGGCGGAGCCGAGCACCGATCTCACTGCGCGCATCCTCGAGGCGGAACGCAACGCCCGCGCCGAGCTCCCGCTCGGTCAGCGTCTGGGGCGCGGCGTCTCCGTGCTCGCCGGCTACGCGATGCGGCCGCAGCTTGCCATGGCCGCGGTCGCGATTCTGATGATCGGGATTAGCGTCTTCTTCGTGCGCACCCGCCCTGGCGACCGCGAGGCGGTGCGCGTGACCGAGCGCGGCGTGCCGGAAATCGAGCACGAGCCGGTCGGGACCGCCGCGGACCGGCGCGGCAGCGAGGCCTCGGCTGCCCCCGCCTCGGCGCCGCTCGCCCTCGGCCGCCGCGATGCCCCGGTCGCGGGCGAGCCCGCTCCGGCCGCGAGCGCGACGACCGAGGATCGGGAGTACGAGGCGGCACAGAGCGCGTTCGAGGCCGGTCGCTTCGCGGAGGCGCGACGCGCCTTCGAGCTCCTGGCCGCGACCGGGGGCCCCCGCGCGGCGAGCGCAGCCCTGATGGCGGCGCGATGCGCGCGGCACACGCACGGCTGCGCCGTCGCCGCCGCGCTCCTGGACGATCTGGTCGCGCGGCACCCCGGGACCAGCGTCGGGAACGAGGCGATCTGGCACGCGGCCGAATGCCGGCGCTCGCTCGGACAGACCGAGCTCGCCCGGCGCGACTACCTCCGGCTCTCGGCTGCGCCCGCCTACGCGGAGCGGGTCGAGGTGGCGCTCGCCACCCTGGAGGACGCCCAAGACGGCGCGACGCCCGGACGTGCGGCGAAGGCAAGACCGGCCGCGGCCGCGCCCCCACCGAGGCCCGCGCCCGTGGCCGGCGGCGCGACCTCCGCCGCCACGACCAGCCGCTGACCCGACCATCCCGCGACGCGAACGCGCCGCCGGAGGGCGCCAGCGCGGCGACCCGTTCGACGGCCGCCAGCGCGACAATCGGGCGGCTGGCCCACTGATCGCTGCTCTAGTTTGCGCCCTCGCCACGCACGTAAGCGATCACGCGGATGACCTCCACGAGGCGCTCCCGATCCTCGCTGGTGATGTCGACGAAGCGGATCCCCATGCCAGGGTTCGGGTTGTCCCCGAGAACGCGCACCGGGTTGATCCACTGCACGATCCCCTGCAGCACGAACGGCGGGTGGCCCGGCGGCGCGAAGCGCAGCCGGAGTCGCGTGCCGATCTCGAGCGGCTCACGCGTGAGCACGAAGATGCCGAGCTCCGAGATGTTGGTGATCGACGCGTAGAGGAAGGTGTCGTCCATCACGCAGTCGACGGACCAGGTGACGGGGACGCGCTCGGCAGTGCGGCGGTTTTTCGTCCCCACGTCCTCGTCGTCTTCCGTTTTCGGCCCTGGTCGACCCGACGGCTCGCTCACCGGTCGGCCTTACCCTTGATCCCGCGGGGTGTCACGGAAAGTCGTGCCCCCAACGCCCTGCCTCAGCGAACGCGGAGTTTTCCCGCCATCAGGCGATCCTCGTCGTGCAGTCCGCGGTGAACCGGAAACCGGCGGCCCCCCTGGAAGAGGCCGAAATAGACGTCGTAGTCCCCGGGGGCGAAGTTCGGCTCCAGGGTGAACGGGTGCGCGTCGAGGAGCACGTCCCCCGCTCGCCAGAACCGCATGGGGTATCGCTCCCGCAGGGTCGCGTGGTCCCCATTGAAGCGACGACCCTGCCCGTCGATGTGGATGAACGTGTCCCACTCGTCGCCGACCGGGCCAAGCACCCGCCAGTAGATGCGGAACACGTAGGATCTCCCCGGGACCACGGCGTCCACGACTCTCCCGCCCCGTCCAGTCACCTCCCAGCCCAGCGCCGCCAGCTCGCTCCCGAGGACCGCGTCGAGCGGCCGCTGGGGCCGCGGCACCTCGCCCAGCACCAGCTCGTCGAGGGGGTTACGGTTCGCCACCGCCGGCTCTGGCCGATCGGAGACGAGGAGGACCCCGTTCGATCGCGCGTCGAAGACGGGCAGGTTGCCCGGGCGACCGCCGCCCCGGTACAGGGCGTTGAGCTCCGGGAGCAGCGCGGAGCGAACGGCGAGGTAACGCCGCGTCGGTCCCCCGGTGAGCCAGGTGAACGCGACGGGGGGGGACTCCAGCGCGGCGACGCGCGCCCCGAGGTAGTAGGTAGAGATCGCGGCGTCGAAGCCGAGCACGGCGATCTCTTCGCCGGAGCGCGCTCGCTTTCGGAAGGTCGCGAAGGCGCTCCGGGGCGACATCCCCGCGGCGAGCGTCGGGAAATACGCGGCGCCGCACAGCAACGCGCTGGCGACGAACCCCGCGAGCGCGAGGCGCGCCCGCGGCCACCGGGTGCGCTCGTGCAACCAGCGCGCGGCGTCGCGCGCCAGGAGGGCCGCGGCGGGCAGGCCGAGGACGAGGCCCGGGAGCGCGAGCCAGCCCCAGCGGGCGATCCGCTGGATCGGGGTGCCGAGGGTGTCGAGCGAAATCAGGCGCAGCCCCAACCCGTGCGCCAGCGTCACGGCCGCGAGCCCGACCAGCACGACCTGTGCAATCAGCAGCAGCAGCGCGACCTGCCCTCGCCGTGCGAGATACGCCTCGCGCAACGGGCGCACGTAGTCCCCCGGGTCGAAGCGGGGCCGGACCACCCCGTCGGGCTCCGCGATCGAGACGAGCGCGGCTCCCGCCAGGCCCACGACCGCCACCGAGAGCCAGGGCGGCGGAGCGACGCCGGTCCCACCCTCGACGCTCAGCCCGTAGGCGACGAACCCCTTCTCCGGCATCGTCACCAGGTCCGAGAGCACCAGCACCGTCGCCGCCACCAGACCCATCGCGGCGACCGGGGCGGCCGTTCCCCGACGCTCAGCGTCGCGGACCGCGATGCCGAGGAGCGCCGCGACCCCGGCGACCGCCACGAAAGGAATAGGTCCCAGCGACGGCGCGAGGGCTCCGTGCACGGCGACCGCGACGCCGGTCACCGCAAGGAGCAAGAGCCGCAACGTCGACGCCTCGGGGGCCCGGCTCCCCTGGGCGCTCGGGCACCAGAGCGCCGCTCCCACCGCGAGCAGCGCGGGGCCGCCGTAGGGGAACAGTCCGTGGGCGAGCTGACCGAGCACGAGGTCGAAGGTGGCGAGCTGCGAGGGCGGGGCGATCCGCGCGCCGACGGGCAGGTAGAAGCGGTCGGGATCCGCCAGCGCCGACCCCAGCACCGTGACGCCGAACACCAGCGCGGCGACGCCGACACCCAAGACGAGGGCGCCGGAGGCGAGTCCCAGACGATCCCGGCGCGCGCGGATCCGCGGCGCGACAACCAGCCAGGCGACCCCGATGCCCAGCGCGGGCACGGCGACCCCCAGGATCGCCCCACGACAGGCGTACCCGCCCGCGAGCGCCAGGACCCCGAACGCCAGCGCGAGCGCGCGACCGGCCGGGGTTGCCCGCGCTCCTTCGCGACCGCCGAACACGGCCACGGCGAGGGCGGCCAACGCCACCGCATCGAGCGCCAGCGTGGGTGCGTCACCGAGCAGGGTCCGCGCCTGCGTGACGTAGAGGGGCGTGGTGGCGAGCACGATCGCCGCGTAGGCGGCGGCCCGACGTCCCTCGAAGCCTGCGACCAGCCGATAGGTCGCGACCACCCCGAGCAGCGCCCAAAGGGCGAGCGGTAGGCGACCGGCCCAGGCGCGGAGCCCGAAGAGCCAGAGCCCCGCGGCCGCCGAGGTGTACGGCAGCTCGCCCGACCCCAGCTGCCCGAGGGTCATCATGGAGTTGTCGGCACCCTCGACGTAGCAGGCGCCGGCACCAAGCACGTTGAGGGCGATGCGGCGGGCGAGCTCGAGGAACCGGAGCTCGTAGGGATCCCACAGTCCGACCACCGCCAGCGGCCCGAACAGGCTGGCGAGCACCAGCCCGGCCGCCAGGATCGCCCCCCCGCGAGACGGAGAGGCGACGCCACCGGGAGCGGCGGCGGGGGCGAGGCCCGCTCGATCGGGCAGGTTCTCGGCTGGCATCGGGCAGGCGCGGGTCCGCGGCGAAGATACCCTGCCCCGCGCGAATTTGTAGCGGCCGCGGCCGCCCACGGTCGAAAACCCCGGTCCTTGCCCCCCCGGACGCGCCCCGCATGGCGCGGGGCTGGAGTTCCCCTATCCTTCCGTCCCCATGCGCTCCGGGAACGTCGCCATCATCGGCCGCACGAACGTCGGGAAGTCGACGTTCCTCAACGCGGCGCTCGGCGAGCCGCTGGCCATCACCTCCGCCCTCCCTCAGACGACCCGTGACGCGCTCCTCGGAGTCGTCACCCTGCCGAGCGCGCAGATCGCCTTCGTCGACACGCCGGGGCTCCACCGCCCACGCACCGAGCTCGGGCGCCGCATGAACGCCGCCGCGGTCGATGCCCTCCGCGCCGCCGACGCCGTGCTGGTGATGACGGACACCCACCGTGTGCGGTCCAGCGTCGGCGAACTCCCGGCAGGAGCGGAGCCCGCCGCTAACCCGCACGACCTCCCGCAGGGCGACATCGACGTGCTGGCCCAGCTGCCGGCGGACACCCCCGCCGTGCTGGTCATCAACAAGGTCGACCGCTGCGCCGACAAGCGCGACCTACTCGGCGTCATCCAGCGCTTCGCGGCGCGACGCGACTTCTCTGCCATCGTCCCGGCGAGCGCGCTCGACCCCCGCGACGTACAGCGGATCCTCGGTGTGCTCGGCGAGACGCTGCCCGAGCAGCCGCCCACCTACGATGCGGAGACGCTCACCGACCGACCCGCGCTCTTCTTCGTGCGCGAGTACGTCCGCGAGCAGGTGCTGCGCCAGACGTCCCGAGAGGTGCCCCACGCCGTCGCCGTGACCGTCGAGTCCGCCACCGATCAGGGAGAGGTCCTGGTGGTTCAGGCGACCATCCACGTCGAGAAGGCGGGGCAGCGCGGCATCCTGCTCGGGGCCGGCGGGACCCGCCTGCGCGACGTCGGCACGGCCGCCCGCCAGCGGATCGAGGACCTGCTCGGACGCCGCGTGTACCTCGAGCTCTTCGTGCGCGTGACGCCACGCTGGAAGCACGTGCCGAGGCAGCTCGCCGAGCTCGGCTACGACGTCGGCAGCGGCTTGGGCGCCGCGCCAGCGCCGCGCCGGCCGAGGTCGCCCGCGCCGGAAGGCTCGGCCGCCTCCGGCGCCGGGCGCCGGGACCGTCCGCCGAGGGCTCGCGCCAAGGGGACCGGAAAGGGCCCGCCGCGAGGCCGCCAGGCATCACCGCGAGGTCGCGCTCGATGACGACCATCGTGGCGGTCGTCGGCCGGCCCAACGTCGGCAAGAGCACGCTCTTCAACCGTCTGGTCGGGCACCGCGCCGCCATCGTCGACGATCAGCCCGGCGTCACTCGCGACCGCAACTACGCGGACGCGCACCTGCAGGGGCGCGACCTCACGCTGATCGACACCGGCGGGTTCGACCCCGACAGCGAGGATCCGATGCGGCAGGGGATCGCCCGCCACGTGCTGGCGGCGATCGAGGAGGCCGACGTGGTGCTCTGCCTGCTCGATGGAAGCATGCCGGCCACGAGCGCGGATCGCGAGGCGGTCGCCCTGCTGCGCCGAGGGGGCAAGCCGGTGGTGTTCGCCGCCAACAAGGTCGACAACGACGCGCGGGCCCTGGACGCGGCGGACCTTTACACGCTCGGCCTGACCGACCTGATCCCGGTGTCCGCCCTCCACGGACGCGGCCTGGGGAGGCTCGAGCAGGCGCTGGTGTCGTGGCTCCCGCCACCCGTCGGGGCCAAGCCCGCCGAGGACACGGCCGACGCGACGGCCCGGATCGCGCTCATCGGGCGCCCCAACGCGGGCAAGTCCTCGCTGTTCAACCACCTCGTGGGCGTTGAGCGCTCCCTGGTCGACCACCGACCAGGGACGACCCGGGACCCGGTGGACTGCCGCATCGAGCGCGACGGCCACGCCTACGTGTTGGTCGACACGGCCGGGATCCGCCGCCGCTCGCGCGTGGAGCGCGGCGTCGAGGCGGCCAGCGTGATGCGCGCCATCCGCGCCCTCGATCGGGCGGAGGTGGCCATCCTAATGTGTGATGCCACCGAGGGCATCATGGAGCAGGACGCGCGCCTGCTGGGGCTCTGCACGGACCGGCGCCGCGCCGTCGTCGTCGGTCTGAACAAGATGGACCTCATCCCGGCGGCGGACCGGCGCCGAGTCCGTGAGCAGGCGACCAATGCCCTGCACTTCACCGGGTGGACCCCGATCGTCGGCGTGAGCGCGGTCACCGGGGCGGGGGTGCGCCAGCTCCTCGCCGCCGTCCGCGACGCCTCCGCCGAATTCCACCGGCGCGTCCCCACGGCGGAGCTCAATCGCTTCTTCGCGCAGGTGCTGGAGCGACAACCTCCCCCCACCAGCGGCGGCCGAGCCCCCCGCATCTACTACGTGACCCAAGCCGAAGTGGCCCCTCCCGTCTTCGTCGCCGTGGCGAGTTCGCCGTCGCACGTCCCCGACTCGTATCGCCGCTTCGTGCAGAACCAGATCCGCAAGTCCTTCGGCTTCCGCTCGGTGCCGGTCACGGTCCGCTTCCGCCAGCGCCGAGGCCACGAAGCGACGACGTGAGCGCGGCGCGGCACCGTCGGGCGCGCCGCGTCACCTTCGCGAGCGGGATCCCGGCGTTCTCGCCAACCGATGCCGGCCCCGCGGCCCGGCGGTCCGGCCCCGCGGGCTCGCCCGGCCCGCCATCAGCGCGCCAATTTTGCCCGTCTTGCCGAACGCCGGCTAGGCGATCGGCCGATGATCCCGCGCACCGCGTCCCCCCGCCACGGAGCTTGCCTCGGTCGGGCCGCCTCGATCGCGATCGCCCTGGCAGCGAGCACGGTCGCCGCCACCTCGTCGGCCGAGCCTGCTGGCGCGCCGCAGGCGAGCCTGCGCCAGGCGTCGTCGGTGGCGAGCGGCCGGAGCGCGACGGACCCTGCCCCCAGACCGGCGGACGGCCTCGCTCCGCTCGACCCGATGCAGCGCCTCGGGTCGATCAGCGTCGGGCTGCCCAACGCGGGCTTCCTGGTCAACGGAGTGCGGATGCCGCCCGGTGAGGACTGGGTGCTCAGCATCCCCGATCACGCCTGGGGCACCGACGAGACCGTGGAGTCCCTCGTCCGGGCGATCCGTCGCGTCGCGGCGGATCACCCGGGCGGTCCGCGCGCGATCGTCGGCTCGATCAGCGCCGAGCATGGCGGTCCGCTCGCGCCCCACAAGAGCCACCGCACCGGGCGCGACGCCGACGTGCACCTCTACCTCCTGCACCGCCGTCCCCGCTCCTGGTACGAGCCGGGGACCGCCGAGAACCTCGACCTCCCTCGCTGCTGGGCCTTCCTCGAGGCGCTGATCGTCGAGACTGACCTCGACTTCGTGCTCGTCGATCAGACAGTGCAGGATCTGATCGAGTCCTACGCGCTGTCCATCGGGAGGGATCCGGCGTGGATTGCCGACGTGTTCGACGGATCGCGAGGTCCCGGCACCGACCTCGTCAAACACGCGCCCGGTCACCGCGGGCACTTCCACGTCCGCTTCGTGAGCCCCTTCTCGCGCCGGCGAGGCGTGGAGCTCTACGACCGCCTCGTGGAGCAGGGCCAGATCGAGCCGCCCACACGCGAGGTCCGTCAGGTGGTGGGCGCCGGCGACACGCTGCTCGGGCTGGCGCGGCGCCACCGCGTCACGGTGGCCACCATCCAGACCCTGAACGGCCTCGACTCCTCTCTCATTCGGGTCGGGCAGGAGCTTCGCATCACGGCGCCGATCGACCTCCCCGGCGCCCGCGACCCGGTGATCGTCCCGCGACGGCGCCTGCCACCCGCCGCGGGAGGGCACTGACGGGCGCCGATCGCTCCCATTCGCCCCGGGTCATGCTAGAGCACCGAGCAGTCTACCAAAAGCATCGGCACCCTGAAGACCCCCCTTGCATGGCGAGGGGACGTTCGTCAGGGCGCCTTCGGTGACTTCTGCTGCTGGCTCGTTGCTATAGGTCGTTGATCTTCCGCGGCAGTCAGCAGGGATTGCCGCTCCAGGAACCCACCGAGATGATCCCGCCTGGGCAGTTCCCGCCGCCTCCCCCGGGCCCGAGCCCCTACGCGCCGCCACGCACCGAGGACGAGGCGGTTTCCACGCCGCGAGCACCCGTCCTCGCGCCCTGGGCTCCCGACGGAGCCGCCGAGCCGAGCGCCCCGACGCCGTGGGCGGCGACCCCTTCTGGAGGCCTGCCGCCGACCGGCGGCGCCACCGCGGCGCCGGCCATCGTGAGCCAGCACGAGCGCGCGCTCACGCCCGAGCACCCCTGGCTCGCAGCGCCGCCGCCGGACGGATCCGCAGCGCCGGGGCAGGTCCCCACGGGCTACTCCCTGGACCACGGCGGACCGCGCGCTGCGGACGGCGGCGCGCCACCGCCGTCCACAGCGGGCGGCGGCGCCATCACGACCGGCGCGACGGCCTCCTCGGTCGCGCACCGCCGTGCCGACCGCCGCTGGCTCCTCCTCGGCGCGGCGGGAGCGCTGGTTTCCGGGGCGGTGCTCGCGACCGCCGTGACCTTCCTCCTCGTCCGCCCCTGGCTCACTCGACCGACGCGCACGGCGACGGCCATCACGGCCGACTTCTCCCAGGTAGAGCGCTGGGCGAAGGGCCCCCCACCAAGCGAGAAGCGCGCCGACGCGCTCGCCGGCGCCGCGACGCTGGTGGCGCGGCAAGCGGCGCGAGTCGGTGACGGCGACGTTCCTCGGCTCGAGGTGAGCGCCCTGACCGTCGATGAGCGAGCTGCGCTCGGGGCGCTGATGAAGTGGTACGCGGACGAGGGCGGCTTCTCCTCCGCCGGTTGCGCGCCGCGCCAGGAGGCGACCGCCGCGGGCCAGTCCACTGCCACCGCCACGGCCGACGAGAAGCCAGCGCTCGTGTCCCCGCCCGCCCCCGCGGCCTACCTCGTGCTCGGCGGGCTCGGCCTCGTCACCTCCGCGGGAACGCCTGAGGAGATCAAGGGGCTGGAGGCGACGCTCGCGCTCGCCAACGCCCTGCGCCTTCGCGGCAACGTCGGCGAGCACGCCATCGGCGTCCGCCTCGCCGTGCTCGCCGCGCGGTGGACCCACTCACGGAAGTACACGGTTTCGCCGCGCTTCGAGGCGCACCGACCCCGCGTCGAGCATTTCCGAGCAGCCCTGGCGCGCACCGCGGTCTGCACCGTCGAGCGCCTCGGTCCCGACGACGGCTGGTCCTTCGCCGCGGGAGACTTCACGCCGGACGAGGGCCCGCGTCCTCCGCTCGGACTGCTGTGGCCCGAGCGGGAGCGCCTGGTGCTCAAGGACGTCGTGGGGCATTGGCTGGTGTCGACCCGGGACGCGAGGACCGTGGAGGAGGTCGTCGAGAGCCTCGCCGAAACCCCGCTCCCCGCGAGCGTGGTGCTGCGCGCCGCCGTGCCTCCGATCGACACCCTCCGGGCCCTCGCGAAGGACTACGCAGAGTATGATCGCCTGCTGCCAACGCAGCGATCGACGCGCCGCAAGGAGCCCGCGAGCACCGATCGGCGCTCACGGAGCAAGCGCCCCGGGGCACCGCCCGTGGCGGCAACCTCGATCCGGAACACCACACCGGACCGGAAGGCGAGGCCAACCGAGCCTCCCCAGCCCGAAGAGGCGCCGTAGCCTCGGCCTGGGCGGGACGGGGACGAGACGAGCTCGGCCGCGGGTCCCGCCCGGGGGTGCAGGGGCCGGACCCTACCAGCGGTCGCCGCCGCCGCGACCGCCGTGGCCGCCGCCGCCGCGACCACCACCACGACCGCCGCCGAAGCCGCCGCCGCCCCCACCGCCCCCACCGCCGAAGCCGCCGCGGCCGCGGGGGGGGCCGTCACCACGCGGCCCGTCGCCGCGCGGCCCTCCGCGATCGCCACCGCGGAACCCGCCGCCACCGCCGCCGCCCCCACGAGGCCTGTCGTGGGCGATGCGCACGTTGATGGTGCGACCGTCGAGCTCGGTTTCGTTGAGTCCGTCGATGGCGGCCTGGGCCGCCGCGTCGTCCGTCAGCTCGACGAAGCCGAATCCGCGAGACCGCCCCGTCTGTCGATCGACGACGACGTTCGCGCTCACGACCGTGCCGAACTGAGCAAACGCCTGCTCGAGCTGGTGATCCATGGTGGAGTACGACAGGTTTCCGACAAACAACTTCGCGCTCATCGCGTTCTCGATGCCTCGCTGCTTTTTTCGCTTCTACGGTTCCGACGGACGGATGGCTCGACGACACCGGCCCCGCGCCCGTCGCGGAGGCCAGCAGACAGATCCACGCCGAACGGAGAACCGAGGCACGAGATCTGCGAGCTCCGAGGACGAGAATTACCAGAATACCCCTTCCGGAGCGAAAAGATTTCGCCGAACGCCCGCTTGGCTGACGTCCCAGAGCGGTATTTTTCACGGTGCCGCCAGGGGGGAAGCGCGGCCCCTGCTCGACGGGACCCCCGTGGGGTGGGTGCCGGAGCGAACCGCCAGGGAGAACGAGGGACGACGCCGGGAGCCTCGGGGGAACCGCCTCCCGATCGCGACTTGCCCGGGCCGTTTGACACGACGCCCCCTGCGGTCCTATCCCTCTGAACCCGATGGGAGGTCGTCCGACGGATCTGTCGACCGGTGCCCCGCCGCCGAGGCGGCGGGAGCCGGGAGATGCTCCCGCTAGGGGGCAAGACGGCGCGCCGCGGTGGCCGGCGGGCGAAGCGGACCGCGGCCCTGGCCGCAAGCGCCGCCGCCGCCGCAAGCCCGCGACGCCGGTCGACGTCGCGGTCCGCGCCATCACGCAGTCGACCCTCGAAGCAGACGCGTCTGCCGCCCCCAAGCTCGCCGACGATCCGCTGAGCGTCGCCGAGGTCGCCGAGATGAAGCGGCACCTCCGGTTCCTGCGCGAGTACCGGCGGGTCTTGAACCTCAAGGTCAATGCTCAGGAAGATCTCCTGCTCAACGAGCGGAGGGAGCCCACCCACCGCGGCGTGTGCCAGCATCTGCTCGGGAAGGTCGATCGCAAGCGCGTGTTCGGCGCCGCCGAGCGCATGGATGCGCTCGAGGCAGCGCGCCTCGTCGAGGGGGTGCTGGCGATCGCCCCCGACGTCGATTTCGTCCTGCTCTACCTCGACTGTGTGCGGCGCGCGGGCGCCCACCAGCAGGCGGTGGCGGCGCTGGCGGAGGCGCTCGCCCGTATCGACTTCGCTGAGGCATCGCCGGGTCAAATGCGCCGCGTGCTCGACCTCGTGGTCGAGCTGTTCGACGCGCGCTCCCTGCCGTCGATGCTGCTGGGGCTGCTCGAGGGCAAGGCGTTTCGCCAGGCCTTCGACGCCGTGGCCCCCGATCTGCCGCCAGCGCTCGGTCGGCTCGTGGTGCCGCTGCGCGCGGCACAGGGCCTGGTCCTCCACGCGCGTCCCAGCCCGAGCGGAGCGGCGCCGCTCCGCGAGGGGCTCCGACTGATCCTGCACGGCGACGTCGCGAGCCTGGTCCGACGACCCGTGCCCGTTCGACGCCGCTTGCTGGAGACGGGGATCGACGCCTGGGGCGGGCAGGACGAGGCGGCCACCCGCGCCCTCCTGGCGCTGCTCGACAGCCTCCAAGGCGACGGGAACCTCCATGGTGAGCTCGGTCTGACGCTGGCGCGGGCGTTGATCCGGGCCGAGCGCGACGAGGACGCGCGCCGGCTCCTCGGCGCCCTCGCCCGGGCCCACCCGGAGCTGGACGCCCCGCGACGCTGGCTTCGCGCGCTCGAGGCGCCACGCCTCGCCCGGATTGCGCTTGGGCCACCCGCGGGACGGTCGAACCGTCCCGCGCCGGGTGGCAGCACCGAGGGGCGCCGCCCGGGGATCGACCTGGCGACGATGCGACCCGTCTGGCTCTACTTCGCGCGGCCAGAGCACATGACCACGCTGGCGGAGACGGAGGCCGTCCTCGCCGACCTCTGCCTCCCTGGCGTGGTCACCCCGATAGGGAGCGGCGACGCGGAGGGAGAGCGCTGGCTGGCGGTGCCGTCGATCGGCGTCGGGCTCGACGGCGTCCTCGAGCAGCGCGGGGGTGCCGGCCGCGCCGAAGCCCTGGCGCTCACCGGCGCCGCAGTCGCGATCCTCTCCGCCCTCGCTGGCGCCGGCGCGGTCCTCCCCGACGCGCACCTGCGGCGCTTCGAGGTCGACGCAGGGGGCCACCCCTGGCTCGTGGACGTGCGCCGCCTGGTCCCGGCTCCCGGGGCGAGCGCGGCGAGCACCATGCTGGGGCACGCCCGCGATCTCGTCCGCCGTGTCCTCGACGGCGCGCGCCGCTTCGTGCCGCCGGCGGGGTTGCCCGAAGACCTGCCCGGCATCTCCAGCTTCGCGGAGCTCGCGCGCCGCCTCGCCGACGCGCGGTGACGACCGGACCGGGGCGCCAAGCGGCGAGCACCGCTCGGCGCTGGACCGCTCACGGATCGTCGTCGTGGCCGCAACCGCAGCCGCACACTCCGGGGGCACCCCCGCCGGAGCCGGCGCGCCGGCGCGCCCGCCGCGTCGTCGACCCTCGCGCTACCGCCCCCGTCGGGTCGCTTGGATCTGGCGCGGCGACGACGCTCGCCGCCGTGCTCGAGCGCTCCTGCCGCGCGTGGGCGCACCCGCAGCCGCCATCCTCGTGGCAAGACTCGCACGCGCAGCCGCCGTCGCGACACCGACCGCTCCCGCACGCACGGCCCACCTCCCCCGCACCCGGTTCATGTCCCCCGTCGGCCCCGCGCGGATCGGACGCGGGCTCCCCGCAGCAGCAGCCGCACGCGTCCTGACCGAGGGCCGCTCGCTTCTCCCACGAGGGGAGCCGCAGCGCGAGGCGCCGGCGGCCGCCACGACGAAACCCGTACGACATCGGCGCACTGATACCGCCCCGGCACGGAGCCCGCAACCGAGCTCGGCCCGGACACCAGCGGCCCAACGAGCGCCGAGGCCCCGCCAAGCAACGCCAGCCTCAGGCTGACCCAGACCGGGTCAGGTGATCGAAGAGCTCGTCGAGGCGACCAAGGTGCAGATCCGCCTCGACCTCGGGCGAAGAGTACCCAACGAGGCAGGTCCGGACCCCCGCCCGCCGCCCCGCCTCCACGTCGAGCGCGCGGTCTCCCACCGCGAGGCAGGCCGCTCTGTCGAGGGAGTTTCGCGCGATGACAGCCAGCATGCTCGCCGGATCGGGCTTCCGCGGCCAGGGATCATCGCCGGTGACGAGATCGTCGATCAAGCGGTCGAGCCCGTGGGCAGCGAGCAGTCCGAGCGCGCCAGCGCGCCCCCGATGCGTGACGAGGAGGTTCTTGCCTCCCCGCTCGCGCACCCGAGCGAGGACCGCCCGGGCCCCGGGAAACGCCGGAAACTCGGCTGGCGGGACGCGAGCGGCCGCGGCCCGCTGCCGCTCGCGGAGCCGGACGGGGTCGACGCCGTACCGCTCGGCGGTGACCCGGATCGCATGGTCGGTCGAGGTGCGATAGAGTGCGCGGACCTGCCTCGAATCCGCCTCCACTCCAAGATCACGGAGGGTATCGAGGAAGACCTCCACCGTGACGGGGTATGTGTCGATCAGTGTCCCCCCGAGGTCCCAGATGACGTGCCGCAGCGCCGAGAGGGGGCCCATCGGCGTGCGATTTTACCCGCATCTCCTGCTGCCGGGAACCTCTGCTGGGGTGCGCTTGTCCGCCATCTCGTTGCGCGCCATGCTCGAGAGGAGCTCCCGATGAGGCTGGGTAAGGACGTCGTCTCCACGGACCTCTACGCCGTGCTCGGGGTCCCCCGCTCGGCCACCGCCAACCAGATCCGCCGCGCCTACCGCGTGCAGGCGATGACGAGCCACCCGGATCTGCACGGGCGCGCGGCGGAGCAGCGCATGGTGGAGCTGAACGTGGCGGCCTGCGTGCTGCTCGACGCGACCCGACGGGCCGCCTACGACCGCGCACGCCACCCGGAGGAGGCGCCGAGCCCCGAGAGCCCCGCCCCGGCGCCGTTCTACCCCTGGCCCGCTGCCGACGGCCGCCCTGACCCCGAGTGGGCCCCCACCACGAGCGGCCCCGACCGCCGTCACGTCGACCGAGACGTTCGCCGAGCGGTCAGGCAGTGGCGGGACGGCCCCGGGCGAGCCTTCGCGGCCCTCTCCGACTACTCGGCCTCCTGGCCCCCCGGCACGCACCTGCTGGTCTGCTTCAGCGCCATCTGTGTGGCGATGTTGCTGATCGCGTCGGCGCGCCCGCGCTCCCTGCCGGGGTTCGAGCGTCAGCAGCCGCTCGCGTGCGCCGGCGATCCGGCGCTCGAGGGCTGAGCTATGGAGTGCACACGCCGACACCGCCTGACGCAACACCGACCGTCACGTGAAACCGCCGGAGCCCAGCGGTAGCCCCGCGGTACGACACCACGCCCCGCAGACAAGCGTCTTTTCCGGTGGGCGGGACAGGGATCGAACCTGCGACATCCGGCTTGTAAG